>NZ_JBIVQA010000001.1:0-593726 GCF_044754985.1 Sphingomonas sp. NPDC092440
TTCGTCATCAAGCATCTATCTTACCCTCGCTAACCGCGCGGGCGTTATCGCCGATACCGATCAGCTCCGGAATGTGGGGAGGTTTTGGCGCTTACCGTTAATCCAGTCGGTCACGCGGTCCCACTGTGACACCGGCAGCGTCACGGCGGCCGTTATCTCAGCTTCTCCGTCAGGGCCTGCGCTCCATGCGATAATCTCGCCTGTCTCATAACCTGTTGTATCGCTGCCCATGCCAAGCCCCTGATGCTGGAAAGGGGTTTTCGCTAGCACCTGATATTCTGGAAGCGGGGGGGATAGTTCACCCTAACCGATATCGTCGGAGTATGGATGAGGATGCCATTTCTAGCGCTCTGATGCTTCGTGACATCGTGCCTGAGCAGGCCCAATGCGTTAGAGTTGTGGTGATTGCATACTTGTCCTACGATTTAAGAATCTAAGCGCGGTTACGGCGGTAGCACAAGCAAAGCTATTTAGAGTAGGAGTCGGGGTAGATATTTCTCCCGCTGTGGAGAAGTGATATATAGTCTCTCCCACCATTGCTGCGGGAAATGTGAATGCGTAGCTGCTCGCAATGTACCAAGCGTCTTTTAATAATGAATAACTCATGACAGGAACTTATCACATGAAAGTTATTCTGTCAAATATATTGAAGTTTATAAGAGGTATTAAAGAAAATCTTAGTAACTCCCAAAAGATGGGTGGCGCAATAATTGTAAGTACGTTGGGAACGCTCTTGGCCGCCTATGCTACTAATTTTCTGGGATTTGGAGAGCGGCGTTCTGAAACAGGCAATCCTCCCGCCAAATCCTCAACGCCTAGCAGTCCGCAACCTAACGTGCCGCCAACCTCGCGTCCGGAAAGTATAGACGCCTCTGCGGGCGAAACGCGGCGCATCTCTGTCAGGGGTGAACCTGTTCAGGCCCTGGCCCCCAAGGGAACGCCTGCACAAAAGATTTCTGAGGACAAAGCTCCGGACAATCTCGCAGCGGTACCAAGCCAAAGTCCGGCAAATAACAATCCAACTTTAGAAATTACCCGAAATGCGAAAGCTAGGCCAATATTCGTAAATGGCAAAATTGCAAATGAAGTATCTTTTCAAGTCTCCTTATCCACTTCTAAGGAAGTACATGTCGCTTTATATAAATCAGGTCTAGATATTGCTCATCTTTCAGGACCAAACCTAAATTGTGAATTTCTACGCGAGAGATCATTCTCAATTCCTATTTACAGCGACGCAGATCCTAAATATCGCATAAAAACCGGTCCACTTATCTCGCAGGGAGATTCTATTACATTAGATTTTGCATTTAGATGCAATAGAGATATCCAGTTGGGTGAGATATTGAATCTCGATATAACTTTTTTTATGATAGAGGCATATTCTGATCAAACATTCGGGCCATGGAGACTTAACATGAGTACTACAGTTAGGCTTTGATGATTTTGAGCTAATGTATCAGTTCAGTTGCTATTATTTGGTTATAAAATTTGTCCGGTTCATAGCCAAACTGCTACCATTTATAATCACTACCTGCAGCATTGTTGCGCGGTCGAATAGCCGGGCCAGTTCGTCCGGCGTGATGAGCGCCGTGCGGTGAATCCCCTCGCTGGTCGCATCGGACGCGCTTGTCCCCGCCGAACTGCTATCGCCCTGCTGGACGCTCTCACCGCCTGAAACCCCGTCCTGGCTGGAATGTCCCTGGCTGCTGCCGGTGCCGCTGGCACCCGCGCGGGCGAGAAACGGCACGAGGCCCGACCCGCCGTCGCGCGCGGCGACACGCTGCAACTCCGCCATGTCGGACAGGCCCTCGCTGATGCTCGACCCGCGCGACCAGCCACTCTGCTCCGTCCGGCCCTGGCTTTTGCTTAAGCTGGATGTTGTGCTGCTGGAGCTTGAGCGCGTCTCGCGGACAAGCTCCAATTCGCCCAGCCGCTTCGACAGCCATTCGAGCGTCGTCATATCGGCATTGGCGAAAAACTGGAGCAGCCCGGCATTGCCGAGGAAAGTTTCCCAAGACTCCTTATAGTGCCGCTTGAGCTGGCCGAGATCCTGAAGGATGGTCCACAGCTTGACGCCAAACCCGGCCATCAGGCCAGCAGCCTTTTCGATAGATTCAAGACGGCCCAGCGCGGCGAATTCATCCATCACGAACAATACCGGATGCCCGCAGGATGCTCTCGCCAGCCCCTGCGCTTCCATCCGGTAGAGCGTCAGGTTCAGCACAAGGCGCAGGAACCGCGCATGCGTCGGAATGAATCTGGCTGGCAGGCAGACATAGACGGAAAGCCCGCCCGCGTCGTCCTTCAGCCGGTCGATATTTAGCGTTGCGCCGTTGCCCTCCAGACACCTCCGCATCCACGGACTCTCGATGAACTTCGTATTGCGCCGCGCCGTGGAAAGGACACTGCCGCGCTCGTTGTCGCCCATCTCGGTGATGGAATGCGCGGCACCCGCGATAACATCGCGCACCGCCTCATTCGGCGCTTCGCTGTTCGCCATCTCATGCCACAGCGCATCGAACGGGCCGAACTCCTGTTCGCTATCGGGCAGAGCGGCGTTCAACCGCTTCGCGGCGTGCGTATCGCCGAGCGTCAGCAGTTGCCGCACCCGCACGAGGGAACGGCGCGGCCCCGTTTCCGTCGCGGCGACATGCAGCAATATGCCCTCCAGGATTTGTCTGGCTGACTCGTTCCAGTGAATGTCCTTACCGTCGCCGCTGCCAATCATAATCGCGTCGGAAATCGCGGCGGCCAAATCGATGGCGTCGTCGTCGCCAGCATCAATCAAATCGAGCGGGTTGAACGTGACGCGGCAATCTTCCGGCACGTCAGCAGCATGATGCGGGTCGAGCACGGCGACATGATGACCGGGCAGCGCTGCGCGCTTGGCTGCGGTGACGCTCGCGTTCTCGCCCTTCGGGTCGATGACGACGCAGCTTCCCGGCCAGCGCAACAGGTTGGGAATGATGCAGGAGCGGCCCTTGCCCGCGCGGCTGCCTGCAATCGTAATCGCATGCCGGTCGTCGCCATAGCCGACTTCCCGGTTCTCGCTGTCCCGCCCGAGGAAGATGTCGCCGGGCTTGTACACCGGGCCAGTGAAGCTCCATCTGGCGGTGCCAAGGGGTGCCGCGCGCTCGTCACGCCCCGGCACCCCTCGGGGAAAGTCGTTGAACGGAAAGTCCATCATCACCGCTCGATGGATGGTGTGCCATTGTTCCGCCGGTCTTCGCGCGTGATGAGGCTGGCCGGGTCTTCGGTTCCGGCCAGCAGTTCGCGGACGCGCTTGCCCACATCGCCGCGCGACAGCTCGTCGGCTTCCGCAATCATCGTCCCCCGGTCGGCGCGGGCGGACTGGCAGGCGTCGGGGTCGCCAAGACCGCAGAAGATATCCTTGAACATGATGACCATGTTCCGCCCGCCATTGGACGCTTGCAAGAGCTGCGCGCGCATCTGCTGCGCCATGGTCTCGAGCTGAAGCGCCGCCTGCGCAATCATGTTCGCGCGGCTGTACAGCGTCTGGTATGCCGCGACGACGCGCTCCTTGTCGGCCTGAACGCCGGCAAGTTCGCGCTGAAACGCAAGCTCCGCTTGCGCCTGTCCCTCCCGCTGCGCCTTGGCGATGGCTTCCTGATAATCGGCCTCGGTGATGTTCATGACGCCCGGCTCACCGCCGAGCTTCTGGTTCATGATGCCGAGTTCAGTCCGCGCCTCGATGGTCGCCATGAGGTCAGACGGACGCAGGCCGGGCCTCGCCACGAGTTCAAGCCCGCCGACCAGCAGGACCAGCGCGAACCCGCCGCCGGCCAGCGTCGTCACGGCCTGCCGCAGCCGCCGCGACCCGACCGCACGCGCGCCGCTTGGCGCGGCAAACCCGCGCCCCGGTTCCGGCCCGTGATTCATCGGCGGCATGGATGGGATTGGCGGATTTTCCGCCGCCTTCATCGGCGGCAACTCGGGTAAGGATTGAGGCTGGTTTTGCATGGCACGGCCTTTCGGATTCTGGGCAAGAACTGCCCGAACTCGCGCTTAGCCGTGTGCAAACTTCCGCCGGGGGGATAGAATGGTGGTTGAATTGGAGTCCAAATGACCAAGACGTTTATGGAGATTCTCGACGAAGAAGAGATAGACTTGGCTGTCGGCCCGTTCGCATCTTTTCTCATTCCGCCCGGCTCCCACGATGGAGATCGCACCTGGTCCCGCTATGCTTATGGCTATGACGCCGCGTTTCGCGAATTGTTCGAAACAGCATGGCAAGCCTGGCCTCGCCGGGACTATCTCGTCGAGCCGGTCATATTCACGGGGCGTCATGCCTTGGAGCTGGCAATGAAGGATGCAGCCGATAGGCTCTCCTGGCACACCGGCGAGCTGGTAAAATTTCTCGGTCACTCGCTTAGCGAACGCTGGGAGGAATTGCTTAGACAGCTACGACTGGCCGAATATTCAACTCTCGACGAGTGGACCGCGCATTGTTCTAAAATCATCGCTGAGCTTCATACCCTGGACCCGGATGGAATGCGGTTCCGCTATCCAAACGATAAAGCCAACGAACCCTTCGTAAACTCGAAGGTGGAACTAGAAGATTTCGGTCGTGCTTACTGGCATATTTCAACTTACTGTGATGCCGTAACAACGATGGTGCAGGAGTCGGACGGCTAGGTTCGAACTTTATCCTGAAACCCTAAGCCCACGACAAAGTCATAGATAACGCTGCGCGCAAGATGTGCGTTGTACTACAACGCTATCTTGGCAGGGAGGCCGCTGCCTCGCCTCCCGTGCACCCTCCAGGCCTGGCGTTTCACCGGCGTCGAGCCGGTGAAACGCCAATGGGGAGACTTCCGCTCTCCCCAAACCCCATCGACCAACCCTGCGCGGATTGGATGCCGCAAGGGAGCCCGTCCGCTCCCTTTGAACCCATGACCCAGGGGCGTGCCTGTCGCTCAGCGCCTAAATGAGCATGTCGAATAAAGTTGTGGGAAACGCGCTTCTGCCGTGACCAATCCAACTGGCAACTAGTATGTGGGATATGCGTCCCTACGCTCGTTGAGGTACTCGGCGACCGTTCGTTAGCATCTGACCTAAGTGGAGCCGGTATGAACCACTATCGCCACGCAGAATGGGTGAAGTTCAGGAACGAAGTCATCAAGCTACATGGCGGGCGATGCGCACGGTGCAATCGGTCGCGTGACGACGGCGTCGTTCTTCAGGTTCATCATAAGAGCTATGCACCGGGCCGGAAGCCGTGGGAGTACGGCCATACGGAATGTGAAGCGCTTTGTAAGGGCTGTCATGCCGAAGAGCATGGGAAGATTATGCCTCAAAGCGGCTGGGAGTGGATCGCAACCGATGACCTCGGCGATGTCATGGAAAACTGCGAATTATGCGGCCAAGACATTCGGTATGTTTATGCAATCAGGCATCCCAATTGGGGCTCGATGGCCGTTGGTACCGATTGCTGCGATCGACTGACCGAAACAACCGACGCCAGTGAATATCACGAACGTTACCTTAAGACCGTGGATATGCGGAAACGCTTCGTCAGTTCCAAAAGGTGGAAGGCCCTACCCAATGGCGACCTCTATATCCGTCAGAAGGGCATTGAAGTTTCCATCTGCGCAGACGAGTCCAAGTTCATCATCGTCATGGATGGTGCGCGCGGCAAGGCTGAATATGATAGCGTTCTGGACGCAAAGATTAGGGCATTTGATTCGATCAATTCGGGTGAAGCCCTTACTTATCTCGCGCGGCATCGAAAGCGGGAACTGGAGCAAATTGCTAGGCGTCGCGGGCATAGATTCGCTTCACGATTCACTACACCACATGCGCTCGAGCAGCTGCGCCGGTTAGGGTGAAAAGTTGCGCCGTTAATATACTCCGGGAGGCGCTTTCGATGACATTAGCCAGCCTCCCGCCTCGGCCGCTGATGCGGAAGCTGTGGATAGTACTGGTTCGCGCTTGACGCGGTCCCGTTGATGTTCCTAACATGTTCGCGCTGGCTCTAGCGGGCAGCGCGGCAGGCGGGATGACCGTCGAGAGCGAGCGGACCTGCTACGGCGAGGCGATGGCGCAAGTCGTCGCCCCGATTGTGCGGCAAGGGCCGAAAGGTTCCGCTGCGGATGTCAGCACCCGCTTGCCTGACGAGACTAAGATAGCCGCAACCTTTACCGTAAGGGGTACCTGTCGGACGGCTACTCGCTTTAGTTTCACCGGGAGGTGGGAGGGCCGCGCGGCATTTCGCCTCTTGCCTAACGCCTTAAAAACGTTACGCTTTCAGGGAGGAGACCATAATGCGCGAACCATGCAAAAACGTGCCAACCCGGCACGGGTCGGCCGGAGGCGCTTTGCGGCAATTCTGGTCGGACTGGCTCTAGCGGGCAGCGCGGCAGGCGGGATGACCGTCGAGAGCGAGCGGACCTGCTACGGCGAGGCGATGGCGCAAGTCGTCGCCCCGATTGTGCGGCAAGGGCCGAAAGGTTCCGCTGCGGATGTCAGCGCTCCGTCAGGCGGGTGAGGTGAATCGACAGGACCCCAAAGACGCTTGGCATCAGAACTCATCAAAGCTGTTAGGAACCAGAGGAATCTCGAACGCGCATGGAGCGTGATTCAGAGGAATGGCCGCACTTCGAAATCAGAAGAAGTCCGGCTTGAGCTAGAGACGTTCGCTGAAGATGCACCAAGCAACCTGCGCTCGATCAAGAGCAGGCTCGGGCATAACACGTTCAAATTTGAACCGGCAAAGGGAGTGCCAATCCCGAAGACCGACGCTCAGGGAAAAAAGACAGGGAAGTTTAGACCAATCGTCCTGGCCCCGGTCGAGAGCCGTATCGTACAGCGAGCAATCCTAAATGTTCTGATGGACGTCTCGGGTCTTCAACCCTTCATCAAAACCCCTTTCAGCTTCGGTGGCATCAGAGGTGAACGAGCGTCCGAGCGGATAAAGAGGGAACGCAGCGAAGCGGTTTCTGCTGTGCCCGCCGCTATAAAGGCAGTGCTCTCCGAGATTGGCGACGGTGCCCGTTACGTTGCCAGCGCGGACATCAAATCATTCTTCACTCGTATCTCCAAAGACGCGGTTACAAAGATTATTGCAGAGGCAGTCAAAGATGACGAGCTGATATCGCTCTTCCGCAGCGCCATCGATGTTGAGCTTTCGAACATGGCGCAGCTCAGAGACAAAGCTACTGATTTCCCGATAGAGGATATCGGTGTAGCTCAAGGAAACTCGCTCTCTCCTCTGCTCGGCAATATCATTCTTGCAGAATTTGACCGTGTGCTGAATGAGGGGGACTGTCGCTGTATACGCTATATCGATGATTTTATCATCCTAGCTCCCTCAAAGAAGGCCGCGAATGCCCGGCTGCGCAAAGCGAAGGAGATACTCGCCACACTGGGGATGGAGTTGTCTCCCGAAAAGAGTTCCGTAGGCGGCGCTCCAATAGAAGAGGGCTTCGATTTCCTTGGCATCAATATATGCCCCGGTGCCGTGCGGCCTGGCTCCAAAGCGCAAGCAAAAATCTGTAATTCAGTGAAGACGGCTTTTGATGAAAGCCTGAAGGCAATGCGAGGCGTTCAGCACGGGCAACAATTCGAGAGACCCTACTCGTTCGCGAGTACCTTGAAGCGCGTCGACGGTATGATCGACGGATGGGGTAAGCATTATTGGTTCTGCAATGATCGCCAGGCATTTGAAAATCTGGATCGCAAGCTAGAGCGGTTTCCACACGAATTGAATCGCAGGGGATTCCCATTGGGGGGCTGATGTGATTCACGCTGTCTGCTGGCGAAGGAGGCCGGCATGGATGGCTCGATCGCTTTCACAGGATCTTCGGGACAGGGTAATTGCCGCGATTGATGGCGGGCTGAGCTGCCGAGTAGCGGCAGGTCGTTTTGGTGTCAGTGTGTCGAGTGCGATCCGGTGGCGGCGACTGGCGCTGGAGCATGGACAGGCGATTGCCAAGCCCCGCGGCGGAGACCGGCACTCAGCCAAGATCGAGGCGCACGGGGCATTTATCCGCGACTTGTTGACCGAGCAGGCCGACATGACCCTCATTGAGATACAGGCGCGTCTGATCGAGCGCGGCGCTTCGGTTGGCATCGGCACGTTGCATCGCTTCTTCACACGTCACGGGATCACGCGGAAAAAAAGACCGGGCACGCGATCGAGCAAGGTCGCCCCGACGTCCTGAGGCAGCGTCAGCGCTGGTTCGACGGTCAGCTCGATCTCGATCCGCAACGCCTCGTCTTCATCGACGAGACCTGGACCGCGACAAACATGACGCGCAGCCATGGCCGTTGTGCCAAGGGCGAGCGCTTGCGGATGGGATATCCCCACGGCCATCGCAAGACCACCACGCTGGTTGCGGGCCTGCGCATGACCGGCATGGTCGCGCCGATGGTGCTGGACGGGCCAATCAACGGCGACTGGTTCGAAGCCTATGTCGCCCAGGTGCTGGTGCCGGAACTGCGGCCCGGCGACATCGTCATCATGGACAACCTGTCGAGCCACAAGCGCGCATCGGTGCAGATGCTCATCGAGGCGGCCGGCGCATCGCTACGCTTCCTGCCGCCCTACAGCCCCGACTTCAATCCGATCGAGAAGACCTTCTCGCGCCTCAAGGCCATGCTCCGAAAAGCAGGCGAGCGCACCGTCGGCGGACTGTGGGACCTGATCGGCAAGCTGGTCGATCTGTTCAAGCCCAACGAGTGCGCAAACTACTTCAGATCCTGCGGCTATGAACCAGAATGAATGGAAACCGCTCTAGGGAAGCTGGTGGGTAGGTATATCGGAGAATATACCGCCATACGTGGGAGCACCCCGGAAGCCAGTCATCAACGAATGCTCGGTGTTTCGGAGTTGCGACATATTCCGCGTGAGCCATTCTCATATCCGAAGCAGCGTGACTGACTGGCGGCCGATAGCATTTCAGGACTAACCGCGTTTCCCTCCGGGCCGCGCTCTACTCGCGTCCGCTCACCGAGCCTGTAGTCTCGGCCATGCGGTGACGATCGCTAACGCATGAAGGCTTGGGGCTTTGCCCCTGGCGCGCTGCGAAGAGTCCTTCCGCCCAGCTTCCTCCAGTGCCTTTCGTGCAGCCGGTTCCCCGCGAAGGCTCTTACTCCGCTTGCACCCCCATTCTCGCCGAAGGGCAAGGGTTCAGCAGCAGCTGCAACCCAAACCCAAAGGAGAGAAGAAAATGACACTTACCAATCAAATCATCTGCGGAGACGCGACCGAGGAATTGAAGCGCCTGCCGAGCGGCAGCGTGGATATGGTCCTAACCGATATGCCGTATTTGGTGAACTATCGGGACAGGATGGGCCGGACCATCGCCAATGACGACGATGCGCAGAATGTGCTCCCGGCTTTCCCGGAGATGTTCCGCGTTCTGAAGGACAACACCTATTGCGTCGTGTTCTGCGGATGGGTGGAGATAGCGCAGTTCAGCCAGGCATGGGCGCAAGCGGGATTCCGGACGGTGGGCCATATCGTCTGGGAGAAAAATTATGCGTCACGCGCGGCGCATACCGAGTACCGGCATGAATCCGCCTATCTGCTGGCGAAGGGCAAACCGGTATGGCCGAAAGTGCCAGTGCCGGACGTGATGAAGTGGGAATACACAGGCAACAGGCTGCACCCGACTGAGAAGGCCGTCAGCATCCTAACGCCGCTTGTCCGGGCATACTCGCCGATAGGGGGCATCGTGCTGGACCCCTTCGCGGGTTCGGGCAGCACATGCGTTGCAGCAGCTTTGGAAGGCCGCAGCTCTATCGGCATCGACGTTGAGCAGAAATATTGCGCGACGGCGCGCAAGCGGCTGGATGGCGTAGCGCGCTATCGGAAGGAGGCGGCGTAAGCCGCCTTTACCGGCCAAGTTCCGGCCCGCGTCCGCGCGACATTCCGCGCGGATGTTCCGTCCGGCGCAGCGACACGCGGGATTGCTGAGGGCCCTCGCGCTGGCGCGACAGGTCGCGGTGCAGTTCCTGAACCTGTGAGGCAAGGTGGTCACGCACGGCGCGGATGTCGCGTTGAAGGTCGCGACGCTGCGCGAGCTGTCCCGTAACCAGGCCATGCCGCTCCGCGCGGTCGCGCCGCACGCACGCGGCGGCTTCCGCTTCATTCTGCGTTCGGACTTTGCCGTATTTCCCCGTCAGACGGTCCCACAGGCCCATGACGCCGCTGCGCAGCCGTGCGTTCCGTTCCTTCGCTTCGGCGGTGGCTCGCACGCGATGGCCCTCGTCGAGGCGCTGCCGCTCCTGCCGTTGGCCGTCGCGCATGACAAGGCGCTGGGCATTAAGCGGCTCCAGCGCCTTGTCTCTGGCTAAGCCCGCCTCGCGGATGAAGCCTTCCAGCTTGGGCGCGATGACGCGCGCGATATGCTCGCGCGTTTCCGCGACGCTGCGCGCCTGTTCGGGACTGCCGAGTCTCGCCGTCACGTCCTTGGCCCGATTGCCCACGGCGCGGGCAATCGACAGCGCTTCGCCCTCATAGGTGACGGCGACATGCGCGCGCCGGTCGCCACGGGCGAGATAGAGACCACGCTCCTCCAGAGCCTTGGCGAACGATGCGGCGCTGTCCGATGCCGCCCAGCAGTCCTGTATCGTCGCTTTCAGCTGTGCGGGATTTTGGCCCATGCGCTTTGCCTGCTGCCATTCGGCGAGGCTGAAATTGCGCGGGTTCCGGGCTTGCGAATCCATCAACCCACGCGGCATCTGCCAGCCGTGTTCGAGATACAGGCCTTTCGAAATCTCGCGGAGCTTGGTTTTAAAGAACGGCAGCGGTCGCGCGGTCATGGTGTCCGCGTCGATGCGCGACCACACGGCATGGCAATGCCGCCGTCCTTCCTTTTCGTGGAAGATGACGATGCGCGGCTGACCCTTGAGGCCGGTGCGTTCTTCGATTTTCTCGATGGCCCGTTCGAAGGTTTCGACGGACACCGGTTCTTGTTCCGGCGGGTTGAGTGACACCGAAAACAGGAACTGCTTGCAGCGCGTCCCTTGGGCGACGGCCTGCGCCTCTTTCATCGCGCCCTTCACGTCACCGGCCATGAAGCCCCGGACTTCATGCAGTTCGACATGTTCGTTCTCTGCCTTGAGCAGATGCGCGCCAAGCTGGGCCGCGCCGCCGCGCTGGGATGCCTTCAATATCATTCGGCACCCGCAGAGAGGCCCAGCGCCTCAATCAGCATCCGGCGCATATCGGCGATATCGGCAAGCGCCTGGCGCAGCTCTGCCTCAATCTCGGGGTCGAGAGCCAATGAGCCGCTATTTGCGGCCTTGGCCAGCTGGTTGAGATTGGCGGCCATGCGGGAGTTGCCGAGCTTGCCGAGCAGTCCCGAAAGCGCCTGATGGTCCCGCACCGGAAACTTGCCCCGGCTGCGCGGCGGCGGGTTGTTCGCATCGAACAGCCGCCAGCGGATATAGGCACCCAGCGACATGCCAGCGGCGTCACGCTCAAGGCGCGCGCGGTCCTCGGGTGCAAGGCGCAACGAAAACGGCGCGGCCTTGGCGGGCGCGGATGGTGGACGGTCGGGCATGTTGAAACGGCGCTAATAAGCAACGCCCCGCATCCCGGGGGGATACGAGGCGGCAAGGTTGTGATTGTTGAAGATGAGAGAATCGGGCTAGTATCGCTGGGCGCTAAGGCGATGGCGGCGAAAGGGACGACCCGGCTAAAATCCGGTTCCAGTCCTCCAAATCCCGAAAGATTTGGTTTGCGGCCTCACCTGTAAGGCGCACCATTACCCCATCCTGCGATATTCGCGGATGGGGTTAAGCTCTAGAAAAACAACAGAAAACTCGAAATGGCCATCCGCGGCCGTTCGTCCGAATTTGGCTCTAACCGCGAGGCGTTGGGGGCCAATTTGGGGGCGCTGAAATCGGCTGGCCCCAACTGGTTTTGGCTCACTTCGCTGATGCTTTAAGCGCATCCAGACGGTCCGACCACCACTGCATCATCTCAACACGCTCGTCCCAGTAGTCAGTGCGGTTGTAAGCCGCCCGGACGGCGTTCCTTTCCTCATGCGCCAGGGCGCGTTCGATCACGTCGGGGCGCCAGCGCCTGCTCTCATTGAGCAAGGTGCTGGCCGTTGACCGGAAGCCGTGGGCGGTCATCACCCCGCCATATCCGAGCCGACGGAGCGCTTGGTTCACGGTGTTCTCCGAGATAGGCTGCCTGAACGAGTGGAAGGCGGGGAACACGAACTCGGTGCCGCCCGAGATCGCTTTCATCGACCGGATGATCTCGAGCGCCTGGCGCGACAGCGGGACATTGTGGTCCCTTCGCATCTTCATGGTGGCGGCAGGAATATTCCAGCGCGCCCGGTCGAAATCGAGGTCGGCCCACCGCATTGTCCGGATCTCTCCCGGGCGCTGGAACACGTGCGGCGACAGCTTCAATGCTGCACTCGTCGAGGGGTATCCCTGGTAGTCGTCAATTGCCCTCAACAGGGCGCTCAGCTTTCTATCATCGACGATTGCCGGATGGTGCTTCTCCTTCGGGGCAGCCAGCACGCGGGTCAGCATCGGGGCGGGATTGATCTGGGCCCGTCCGGTCAAGATGGCGTACTGGAGAACCCGCCCGACGAACGAGCGCAGGCGCCGCGCAGTCTCCCGCCGGCCTGATCCGTGGATTTCCCGCACGGCAGTTAGCAGGATCGGTGCTGTGACATCACTGACCGGGAGCTGTCGAAAGCTTGAGGGAAGAAGAGACAGCAGCCACCGCGTCTTCTCGACGGTGGTGATGGCGAGACCCTCTGCTTCTCGCATGTCGATATATTCCTTGGCGACGGCGCTGAAGGTGCTCGCTGCCTCCATCTGCGCTGCGAGCTTGCTCGCCTGCTTTTCCCGCTGCGGGTCCTTGCCGTCAACCAGCAGGGCCCGTGCCTCATCGCGCTTCGCGCGAGCGACCTTCAGGCTGACCTCGGGATAGGCACCGAAGCTGAGCTTCTTCTCGGGCCCGAGATGGCGGTACTTCATGTACCAACGCTTCGAGCCCGCCTTCGCGACGAGAAGGTAGAGACCCTTCTCGTCGTACAGCTTATAGTCCTTGTCGCCGACGCGCGCGGCGTCGATCTGCTTCACTGAGAGCGCCATGATGTCGCTCCCCGTTACGCGGCGCAGCGCTGCAGGAGCGCATCGACGTCGGCGGCGGGAATAAGCGTGACCGAGCCGACCTTGATCCGGCTGAGCTTTCCTTCCTCCATCAGCTTGTAGATGGTCGAGCGACCGAGGCCGGTAGATCGCACAACTTCGTTCACTCGGTAAGACTTACGTTCCAAAACTACTTCCTCTTCTGTTCAGGGAAGTTCGCCATTTACCCACGCGCCAAGGCTCAACCAGAGCGCGCGGGCACCGAAGCTAGGTTTCGCGTTTCTATTCGGGCCGGCCGGCCTCCATGGCTCGAGCCAGGTCCTCCACCCGCTCGTCGAGCGTGGAGAGCGCCGAAGGAGGGAGGAGCCGCTGGTCGAACGGCCGCCATTCGAAGACCGGTTCATCTTCCCCGGTTGCGCACAGTGCGTGCAACTGCTGCTGCATGGCACCCAGCACGCGGATTGGTGCGCCGGTCTGATGGTCGGTATCGTCCGCGAGGTCTGCGGTGAAACTCAAGCGACACGGGACGGACAGGCACTCACCGAGGATGCTGATCGTCATGTTGAAATCGATGGTGCCAGTCAGCTCCCGCTCAATATGAAAGCGAGGTTGCAGGTCAGGTAGTTGCTGTTCGGGGTCAAGGCCGATGGCGCGGGTGAGCGAGCGCATGCGCTCCGGCGACAGGCGCCGCACGAGCTCCTGCGCGATGTAGGTGGGGAGCATTATCGTTCCTTCTGGACTCGCACCTCGACCGCCCCGCTGGCAAGCAGCAGGCGGCCGAGGTGGCGATATTCGGGGGATCAGGCGCCCAGCAGAGCGCTCTGGGCCTGGATCAGGCCCTCAAGGTCCTCGAGGATCAGGCGGCGCTCCTCGGACGCCTGATCGAGGCCGTGAAGCTCGCCCTCGAACAGGATCGCGAGCTTCTGCAACACTGCGGTAAGTGTAGGCGCCGGCATGTCCAGCAGGGCGTCTTGCACCTCCGCCCGAGCGCGCTCTAGCCGTTCATGCTGACGCGGCTCGGCATGCTCCAGCTGTTGGATCAGGTTCAGATAGTTCTGGAATTGGGTATTCCACGCGCCATCGGGCGCGCTATGGGCTGCTGCAGCCATTCGGTCGTCTCCTGTAAAGACGGTTGGTGGTCAGGACCGGCTCGGCGTTGGCGCGCCGGGTCGGTCCGTAAGGGTGACGTAAGAGTCCTGGAGTCCAGCGTCAACCGCGCCACTTCGAAGAAACACGGATAACCTAGTTATCAGCCAAAAAAATGCATTCGGACCGGCCGCCGCTGCCATTGGGTTGTCGCCCGTCAATTTTATGAAGGCCGTAGCGCCCAGCTGTTCTTTCGCTCATTCTACTATACAGATGAAGAATTTTTACTAAGAGATCGTGGCTAGGTTATATAAGTCTTATTTAAATCTTTTGTTGTACATAGAGGCGATTTGGCGGGGCTTATATTATAGTCCAACGCGATCTTCTTTCGCGAGATCCGCAGAGTGATCTGCTTGCACTGTTGACGCGGGCAGAGTTGGAGGCGGCTCCATTTCGCGCGCATCCGTATGGCCCCCGGCCATCCCCTTAATAAATCGCTATCGCCTGGGGCGAGAGCTCTGACGCAAGTCAGCGGTCTCGGGAACGCTGGCACGTTAGCGAACTCGCTCGAAGATCTCGAGCGCCCTTGTCTGGTCGTCCGGGTCGTGGCGCGACTGGGTTGTTTGCGGCGTCTTCTCGCTCTCGTAGACCGGCAGCCGGACCATCCGTTCGATAATTCGCGCCATTTCCTCGGACGCGATCTCCGGGACTGGCGTGCGGCCGCGGGAAGGCTCGATGGTCGGGCGGAGTCGCCCGACCATCGCGAGCAACTTTGCCTCATCGATCGGATCGAGATTTGACGGGACCGGTTGCTGTTCTTTCTGGTCCTCGTAAGCTGGCACCCGCGCCATCATCTCCGCGAGGCGCGCCTGCATCTCAGGCGGAACCGCGCTCTCGGGCCAGATCGTATGCTCGCCGATACGAGGTAAACGAAACCGTCCGGCATCCATCTTTGACATCGCATTCAAGTATCGATCGTCGGCGAGGACTCGATAGAGATCTGATGGCAGGTGATCGACCTCATCAGGCAGGCTCCAGCACAGCTTGTTCACCGTTGCCGGCGCGACGCCGAACTCCTCAGCGATTGCGTTTTGGCGGCTGCCACGCATGTACTCCCGGCGGATTTCCAGTTTCGTAATCAGGGGGAGATCGCCCTTTTCTGGGCGAAGATAGCCGAGCTTGATGCAGTCTTCCTTGGTAGCCGAAGCCCAGTTTTCGAGCACCTCGTCTTTCAGCTCTTCATATGCTCCCATGAACTGCTTCACCAATCGTGGCTCATGCCCGAGCGCCTCAACGTGATAGCGGATGCTGAACCCAGGCATGGCGAGCCAGATGCGGAGTTCGCGACGCATATCGTCGGGCAGCGTGTGCCAATTGGACCGCCTGAATTCCATCAGCTTCTCCGGAGCGTCCATCGGATTGAGAAGCCCACAATGAAAATACACGCGCGATCTCCAGTCTTTGCCTAGACGGGCAGATAGCGATCATCGTTAGACGAGTGTGGTGAGTTCGCTATGGTAGCCTAGTTCCGATAGTGTTTTCCGAATGCCGCGTGAGTTGGTAACTGAGACCTTGGTCGTTCAGCGCGCAGCTGGATGGTTCGACTAGGTCCCCCGACAGATAAGGTCGATGAAGCGCGAGAGCCGCGAGCGACCGAGGAGTGCGCTTTGTGCGATATTGCAGCGCTCGCTCCGGCCAAAATTTGAATTGTCCGAAGGCGCCCTTCCTAGGGTCGATTTGAACCCTAACCGTAAGGGTACCACCCTTATGAAGACAGGGTGGGGGTCGTTTTCGGCTAACTATGGTCGATTGCTCGCGCAGAAAATTTTTGGAAATTCAGGTAAGTGCGTTCGCCACCAGATGACGAAGCGCGGCTCGTACATCAGTAGGCAGTTGTTCAAGTGAAATTGTTGCAACGTCGAGGCGCTCCGCACCCCGCGCGATGCCGCGAGAGTGGGTGCGCAGAGCCTCTTCCCCCGGGAGCGCGGGATAGAGCAGTGTCAGGCGCTGACAGTCGTACAGGCGCGCGTAAGCCATCATTTGATAGATGTCAGCGTGCGAGATGCCCTTCTCGGGATGCTTCCACTTAGTATCGAGCACGGCGACGACGCGGTTACCACGCTTGACGAGAATGTCTGGGCGTGTGGGGTGACTGTCCGCGACCACGGTAGTGCCGTCTCTCCAGGGCCCGAGGCAATAAGCGAAGCCTCCTTGCGCCACGACGTCGAGTTCGGTGTCGGCGAGAGCGTGGCGTAGCTGCACAGCGATGTAATGCTCAAACAGCTCATTCATCGGGAAGAGAAGCGTTACGCCCTCCGGCGCGCGAGCATCGGCACGAGTTTCCTGCCACCGCGTGCCGAGTAGCAATCGCGCCAGTTCAAGCAGCGTGCGCCAGCGCCGGCTCGACCGATCGATCCGAACCTCCCGCCACGGCAAGGCGCCGGACGGGACATCACTTATGTCAGCGAACAGAAAGCGGAGTTCTGACAGCTTGCGCTGCGTATCAGCGGCTCGCGCATGCCACGTGAGCAGCAGCACGCATGCCTTCATGATCTGCATCAGCGGGACATCGGCGCCAAGTTCATCGAAACGGCAAGCGAGCCGGTCCGGTCGCACAGCATTGACGGTAAACTGCCTTCCTACATGCAACTGACCCCGAAGCGCGCGCAGATCTTCCTCTCGCGACCGATAGAGGCGGGGCAGGCCTCGACGTACCTCCGCCAACAGACGGTCGACAAAAAGCGTAATGAACAACTCGAGCAGCGAGTCCGCACGATGCGCCATCGCCGTCGCCTCTCCGGTCGAGAGATCGAGACCCAGTGCGACGTCGAGCATATGGACAAGCCGGCTGCGCACCGTCGCGGTCCCTTCCTCAACGCTGTCGGGATCGACCTTGGGCAGGATTTCGAGGCTGCACCCGCGTCCGGCTACCACCCCGACTACCTGGCGAGCGCGCAGGAACCGGTGATGATCGCACAGAATGTCAGTGCCATCGGCACCACCGAGTGCATGTCCCCGAGCCGCGGCGAGCAACGCATCGGCCTGCTCCCGTGAGAAGCCATCGTCGCCAACTGCAACACGGCCCCACTCATGGACCGTGAGATGCGTCACTCCGTGGCCTCATCCGCGACGTCGAGGATCGTCGCGGGAGGGAACCTGCCCACTAGCCGATCATACGCATCCTCCGCGAACGTCTCCCGCACACTCCAGCTATGGCGCTCCTCGCCGCCTTGCCCGGTCGGGTCCTTGAGCTTGCGGCAATCCAGGAAGCCGCCGCCCTTGCCTACAGGCTCGCCGAGCACCGCGGCTACGCGGCCCCAGTCCTCGAAGAAATACTCCTGGAGCAGGGGAATGACCTTGTTGCGCATCGCGGCATCGACATCCGCCCGGCTCCGACACGCGATGAAAAAGGCGTGGCCGATACGGTGCTCGCGATCGATCAGATATTCGATGCGGTCGTTGACGATCCCCAGCACCTTGCGCAGGGGCACGGCGTCGACGCTTTCAGGCAGAAGCGAGGGATCAGGTGCCAGCTCACGGAACACGAAGCGTCGGCGCAACGCGGTGTCGAGCAGCGCGATCGAGCGGTCGGCCGTATTCATCGTGCCAATAATATGGAGGTTGGCGGGAACGCCGAACTCCTGCTTGGAATAGGGCAGCCGGACGGTGAGCGCATTTTCCTGGCCGAGGCGCTTGTCCGGTTCGAGAAGCGTGATCAGCTCACCAAACACCTTCGAGATGTTGGCGCGGTTGATCTCGTCGATGATCAGCACGAAGGGCTCCGGCGCCCCGGTCGTGGTCGTCGCGTCGCCCCCCGCGACGATTTGCTCCAGCCCGTCCCAGTTCACGTGGCGGCCGTTCATCTGATACACCGAAACTTGGCTCAGTTCCTTGTCGTAGATGAGTTCGCGCGGCAGGCTTTCGTCGCTGTGCCATAGCCAGCGCACCGTACGGCGATGGTTATATTCCCCGTTCGGACCCGGGACGAATTGATACGGACCGGTGATCTCGCCGACCGCGCGGAATTTGCGGTTCCCGTCCGAGATAACGACCAGCGAGCCAATCTGCATGTTGATGCGAAAGGCGAACATCTGCGACAAGTTGGGATCGTTGCCGCTTGCATCGGGATGATCCTGCCGCCAGCGTTCCTTGATCGAGTCCCATGCGTCATAGTGCGTGCCCGACCAATCGATCTCGCCGCCCCAGCCGAGCACCACATAGCCGCCGCGGATGGCGTCCTGATAGATTGCGTCGTCTTCGGATGCCCAGCTGCGCCCGAGCGACATCTTGAAGATCTTGCGGTTGCGATCGATCACCGGGGTGCCACCGCCGGCAGCCTTGCCGCGATTGTTCGCCGCGAGATCGGCGACCAACTTGAAGATGCCGTCCTGCGGCTGGAGGCTGAAGCCTGCGCTTGCTCCGGTGCCCTCCTCCTGCGTCGCAGTGACGGGGCGCAGGCCCTCGACGAAATCCTCGTAACTGAAATTCTGGTGGAAGGTGACGAAGGCGATGCGCCCTTTCTGGTGCAGCGAGCGATAGAGCGCCATCAGCGCCTCCCGCTCGTGCGGCACTGCTTCACCGCATAGCCTGACGGCTTCGGCGGCCGTGGCATAGGTCTTGCCGGTGCCAGGCGGGCCGTAGAGGATCAGGTTTACCGGTCCGGCGTCGGGAGAAGTGGCATGCGTCTCCGCGCCAAGATTGAAGATCAGCACCGTGGTGGAACTGGTGTCGGGGCCACTATGCGTGGGCGCGCGAAGGTTCGCCATCGCCAGGAATTTCTGCCCGCGAAGTGTCGAGCAGACGTTCGGATGTGCCTGCTTCAGCCCGAGTGCGTTGTGCAGCTCACCCACCCGGATCGACAGACTCCGCTCACCTCGCGCACGCGCGGGCTGAACATAGTGTTCGAGCGCATATTGGCGGATGCGATCGCTCTGCCCCGTGCCGTTCGTCTGGCTGCTTCCGTCCATCTCCAGCTTCTCTCCGCAGGTGACCCAGATAAAACCCTGCACATCCCACAAATCGCGCGGATGCCAGCCCCAATCCCGCATGGCGGTGAACAGCTCGGCGGAGAGTGCGAGGACATGCTCATATTCGGCCGCCGTGAGCGGGTTGTTGCCGAAGAGGGAGCGACCCCACAGCGCCATGCCGAGATTGTAGAAGCGCGTGTAGCTGACTGCGATCGCCTCGGTCGGGCGCGCTAGTGCCTGGAACAGCGTGGCCAGCACGCGAATGTCGCCATACGGTTTGCTGTGCTCACTGCCTTCGAGCACTAGCGGCCAAGCGGTATCGACGAACGCCGCTGCTGCCTGCGGCGGTTCGTCCTTCGATAAGGTAAGAGTGCCTACCGCGGTCTCGAAGGCTCCATCCGACCGATCGCGCACGATGCGCAAATGGTCCTTCCGGCGACGATCGCCGATAAGATTCATTTTGGGGTCGTCCAGCACGGCCGCCAGCAAGGATCTGCCGAGCGCAGCGCTATTCGGGTTTTCGGCCAGCAGCGCCTCAACCGCCGCGATCAGCGTACGCTTATAATCATCTTCCTGCTCGTGATAGCCGCTCCGTCCCGTGAAACCGCCTCCGCTTTCGAAATCGTCGTGCGCCGCAAGGAAGCGCTCCCTAAGCGCTTCCAGCGCCGCCTCATCGATTTCTTCGGCCTCCGGTTCGTCCCCCTCGCTATCGTAGTTCGGATCCTTACCCTCAACGAAGTGCCCGTACTGCCGCGCGACGTTGATCAGATTGGTGAGCTGTCGCGTGGGATCGGTGGCCTGTGGCGCCATCTTCCGCGCGGCGGCTTCATTCGAGCGCCAATCTGCCGCGACCCCGCGGACTGCTTTCACAAGTTCGGGCCAGCGGCCATTCGCATGCAGTGTTTCGAGGTCTGGCTCGGCAAAGCCGAGTTCGCCCAACGCGCGCTCGATACGCGGCGCCTTCCGCACGCGATTATTCACGCCCTTTTGGGTGAGGCTTTGGCCTTGATAGGTACGCCGACCCAGCCAAGCGCGGAACTCAGCGTCACGCATCAGCTTCTCCGTGTCAGAAGTTCTTCGAGGCGTTGCGGCGCCCAGCCGGTTCGATCCACGGACACCGAACGGTGGCCGGGCACGGAGGGCAAGTGGTGGAGGTGGCCATGGATCACCTCGTGCGCGGGCTTGCGCTTCGCTTCGGCTGGGATGTGGATCAGGAACAGCGATCCGCCATCCACCTCCAGCCGGTGACGATTGCGCACCGTCTCGAAGATCCGACTGGCCTCGATTTCCGCCCTCTCTTCCTTGTCCTTCTTGTCGTCATTGCCGAGGATCAGGTGCTTGACGCCCGGTAGCGTTGCGAGGCGGCGCCAGTCCGGGCCGATGTCGCCCAGGTGCCAGATGACATCGTTTTCAGCGACACGATCGCGCCAATTGGCTTCGATCAGGGTGTCCAGCTCCCCAGCGGACATGCCGGACCATTTGCAGCGCCCGCCGGGCTGCTTGCCGAAATGGGTGTCCGCAATGAACCACGTCGGCATCTTCAGTTCTGCCCGCCAGTTGCCAGAGGAAAGCGCTCCGCCAGCGCTTCCCATTCCGTCCGATGCCCGGTCGCGTGGTTCGCCATGCCGGGCCGGGTCAGGTAGCCGTTTCGCTTCCATCCCGCGTCGGCCTGCCATTTGGCGTAGCTGTAGATCGAGCGTGCCGGCTGTTCGTGCCAGCCGATGTTGACGGCCCAGTTCGTCGGAAAGAACTCGAGCGTTGCGTAAGGCAGGTGATCGTGGATCCACCAGGCGAGCCGGGTCCAATCGCCGTCGCCGGGGAAGGCATCGACAAATTCGGCCAGGACGATGCAGGCCATCGCGCCCATATGGCCGGCGGCATCTCGCCGGTCCCATATATGCGCGGCATAGTTCTTGGCGTTGCTTGCGCAGTTATGTCCCCTCTCGTTCCCGAGCTGGTTCACGGCGCATGAGCGATAGGCGGAGCGGATCGCGACGCGGCCGAACAGGCGCTGCAGCGGCTCAAGCAACTGCTCGCACAGCTGCGTTCCGGCCGCGACAGCCAGTTCCGGATCGTCCGGCGCATTGACCAGGCCATGCACCGCCGCGATGTCCGAAAACAGGAAGTCGCGCATGTAGAAATGCTGCGACAGTCGTGTGCGGCCGAAATCGTTCAGGCTGGCGACCGTCCACCCCGTCATCCCTAGGCTTCCGTTTTCCCCTTGCGTCCGCGCTTCGGCTTGGGCGCGGCTGAGCACGAACACCACGCTCGTGGACCCGTCAATCGGGACATGCGGCACGACTTCGCCACAGATGGTAGGTTCGGGCTGCGATGGTCCAGCTCAAAATAGATCATCGATGAACTCCGAGCCGGGGGAGACGCCCGAGAGCATTAACCTGTCTCTCGCGCGGGTTGCAGCAACGTAGAGGAGGTGGCGTTCGGTGTTCTGTACGGCTTCCAAATCGGCCATATCGCCGATGCCTGAAAGCCGCTCAGGATCTGGAAGGACGTCTTCGTCCAACGCCATCACGGCCACAGCGCGGAACTCCAACCCTTTTGCGTCATGCATGGTGACAACTGCAATTAAGTCGTCCGTCGTCTTCACGACCGCACGAGCACGTGCCAATTGTGCCTCGCCCCGGATCAGGATCGCCAGCTCGTATGCGGCGGTCTGCTCGTCCATTCGCGCGTGAAGCCATGCCGCTACCCCGGCGATCTCCGCGTCTTCGTCGTGGAACAGCTGCACGATCGGTTCCGGGCCATCGAAAACAGAAACCGTTCCGCGCCGACTTTCCTCAATCCCGTCCTGGTCGAAAATCTCAGGCGCCAGTAGGCGATCGGCCGCATGGCGGATTTGATGCGAGGTTCGATAGCAGACCTTGAGGACCTGAGCGCGGCCGCGCACATTGAGCCCGAGCTTCGCCCAAGAGAAGGGCAGGTGGAAGATGCGCTGCCCAAGATCACCTGTGAAGAACAGTGCATCTCTGGTTCCAGTGCGTCCGGCTGCAGCGAGGAACCGCACTTGCGCTACAGAAAGGTCCTGCGCTTCGTCGACAACCACATGGGTGAACGGGAGCCGCCCACCATCGTCGATCCAGCGCGTAAGACGTCCGTACACATCGGCAAGCGTCACTGCACCGCGAGCTGCGAGCTCCTGGCGAACAAAGGCGAACACCGCCCACGCGCTCTCACGCTGTTTCAGGCCCAGCCGCGTGCGCCGCCCAATACGGGGCACCTGAGCATAGGCTTCCGCGTCGTGAAGTCCCCAAGCATCGACTAGCTCCTCCCACTCCTCAAGAAGAAAGGCGGGGCTGTGGCCGGTGCCGAGGCCGGCTTCAACCGCAACCCCGATCGCCGCGCTGATCTGAGCGGTCGTCGCCAAGTTCGGCTGGCCGAACGCCTGCGCGTAGAGTTCGTGAGCAGCCTGGTCGATCGCGCGTACTTTCAGTCTTTCGCGCACTTCGGGAGACGCATCGGTCATCAGGATCGCCTTGCCGTCGAGGCTGGCGGCGAGCGGCTTGGAGAAAGTCGTCAGTAGTACCCGTGAGTCCGGGCGGCGGGCTAGGTGAACCGCGCGATGCAGCGCAACAATCGTCTTGCCTGTGCCGGCTGACCCGGAAATGCGCGCAGGGCCCTTCCAGTCGCGGGTGACAGGTCCGCGTTGCGCAGGATGCAGGAATACTGCCCACTGTGCAAACGGGGCATCGAGCGCTGCCCTAAGCTCTTCCAGGCCCTCCACCGCGCGGAAGCGACGTTGCGCATCTGGATGCGAAAAGGGATCGGTGCCAGGCTCTGCCGGAGTTGCGATATGATCCTCGATCCGCCCGCCGGTAGCGAAATCAAGCAACGCCTCGGCCGCTTCATCCGGAAGCGAGGCAAAAAGACCATCGACGCTCGCCTCGTCGGCGGAGCGAACAGCCTCGAGCCAGTCACGCGGAACGCCGACATCCAGCAGTGCATCATCAGATAGCGTCGCGAACGGCCGGTGCGTCGCTACCGGTTCTGGCGCAGTTCCATGAACTCTCTCGGTGTAAACGAGACGCTCTTCGGTTCGCTCAACGACCTCGACGAGTTGCATCGCACCGGTCCGCTCATGTGGCACAAGCCGGCGCCGTTCGGCCCACCGATATGCTTCGTTATGATGCCCCACCCACGCCAACAACGTGTGGTCCCCGTCTTTATGCAGGACGATGCGAATGTCCTGGTTGACTCGCACGGTCCAGAAACCGGGCGCCGCCTCGACGCGGTGGAGCGACAGCCCATTGCCGCTCTCGTCCTGAGCCAAGTCGAAGGCAGTGATCTTCACCTGCTTCTGTTCAGCAGAGGTTAGGCGGTCGAGCGCCTTAGTGAAGGTCGAGGCGTAGAGGAGCGTCATTGCCGCTTGAGACGTCGCTCAATTTCGTCGAGCCGTTTACTCAGCGTGCCGATTGCCTCGAGAACTTCGTCTTCGTCATCTTCCTCCCAAGACTGAAAGAATTGCTCTGCTTCACCAAATTTGCCGCCTTGGCGATTGAGCGCGGGCTCGGCGGCCGCGATCAGGATAGCTTCTAGGTGGTTCAGTACCGCGTCGACAGGTGGTGCCGAGGGATCGCGCTCTTCAACATATCGTTTGCCGGCCTTGCCGACGACTGGATCTATTCCGAACCAGGAAAAACGCTGCCAGCGCTCTCCAAGGTGATCGGTCATGTGATTGTCGAGTCGGTCATAGAGGCGCTTATTTCCGTAGCCGGCTTGACCGACATAGAGAATTTTGAAGTTTTCGTCATACAGAGCGTAGACGCCACGCTGGTATCGGAAGTCGATTGGGTCTTCCTTTACCCTTTGGCGCCCGAGCAATTTCCCCTGGTTGCCTTTACCGGGGCTTCCCCAGGTGATCCTGTCGGCGTGCCAGAATAGTCCATAATTCTGGAACAGCATCTACACCCCCACCACCTTCATCACCTCATCGCCAAGGTGGTTGATGACCTTCACCGCCACCCGGCCGCCCTTCGGCTTGGGGAAGGGGCGCGAGCGGGTGCGTTTCAAGCTTTCCCAGGCGTCGGCGTCGATTTCCGCCTTCAGCGTGGTCTTGAGCGCCTTGTAGGGATCGTTCGCGCCGGGGAAGTAAGCGTGGCGGACGAAGAAGCTCTCGTAGTTGTAGTCCGTGTCGATGAACCAGACGGCAATGTCGTCGGCGTCGCTGGCGACGATCTCGCCGCCCTTGTACATATCGATGCCTGCCACCTCGATGCTGATGCAGCCGTCACCCTCATCGTGCACCTGAATGTCCGGCTCGCCGAAGACGGTGAACAGGTTGCCGGCGCCCGTGCTGGCGAGGTCCGGCATATGCAGGTCCGGGTTGATCCGCGCCTGGAGCACGGTGAGTGCACCCATCCGATCAAACTCGGAGGCATGGGCGTCGAAGTTGAACGAGGCGGCGATCAGCAGGTCGAAGCCCGCCTCCATCGCCTCGCGGGCGGCTGCGGTCAGGTCGGCGCGGGAAACGGTGCCATATTCTGGCCCGATCAGGATCGCGGCGCGGCGCGTGGGGCTGTCTGATAGCGTGTCGCTTTCGCCCTCGGACGCCTGCCGCACCGCGCCTTCGGCACAAATGAAGCGGCCGGGCCAAGGCTTGAGCGAAGAGAACACCAGGCGATCGGCCTTGTGGGCCTGCTGCACGCCCGAGCGCTTCAGGTTTTCCAGCACCATCTCGGCAAAATCGGCGCTCTCGGACGCAGCGCCGGCCTGGCGCCGGCCTTCGGCTGCCTCCAGCTCGTCGAACAGGCTGTCGTCCACGTCCATCGCGGGGACGCGGTGCGGCGAGAGGCTCTCGACCGTGAACGGGCCGGCAACGCGGACGCGGCCCTTGTCCTCATAGGGCTGGTCGTAGAGATACTCCGTCTCCGCCTTGGCGGCGATCGAGGCATCGATCTCCTTCTGGCGTGCGATGCGCGCCTGCCACCAGGCGGCATGGGGCTCGGCCGCGGCGGATTGCTGCGCGGTGAGTTCGCGCGGGATTTCCCATTCCTGCCAGTCGGCGCCGAGCGTGGCGTTGATCGCCTGGCGCAGCGGCTCCAGTTTCGCCTGATAGGTCTCCCAGATCGTGTCGATCTCAGCATTATTGGCGATCGACTTGAGCGTGATGTGCGGCACGCGCTTGTAGACGAAGCCCTGGCGAATGCGGCCATAGGTGGGCGTGTCGGCAGGGACGGTGCGCGTGACCTTGCCTTCCTCCAACTGCCCCTCGCGGCTGTCGGCGAGCAGATACCAGGGATAGCGCGCGCCCATGATTCGCGCGCGGGCCAGCGCCAGCGCGACCCGGCTGGTATCCATCGTGATCCATCGCCGGCCCCATTGCTCTGCGACATAGGCGGTGGTGCCCGATCCGCAGGTGGGATCGAGGACGAGGTCGCCGGGGTCGGTGGTCATCAGGATGCAGCGTTGGACGGTTTTGCTGCCTGTTTGGACAACATAAACTTTTTCATCCGTGAAACTGCCCGTCCCCATATCGGTCCAGACGTTGCCTATTTCCGCCGCCCGGTAATCACCGATGAAGCGTATATACCTGAGCGAATTTGAAGCCGCGAAAACCCGGTTGGCTTTCGTCAGCCTCTCAGCACCAGTCTCACCGGTTTTCCAGTACCCTTTGCCCGGCGTGAACGCCTTCCCTTTGAAGCTAATTGGAAAGCTGCCGGGCGGGCGTTGAGAAGTGAAATTATCGAGGCAGAAAACTTGTGCATCGCCATTTGCCGCCGCGAAATCCGACAGCTCCTGATCGCCAAGCCTCCGCACGTTCATGTCCGGGCCGAAAACGCAGCGATATACGCCCGAGTTGTCATCGCTAAGATTTTTATCTCTCAACGGCCGGCGGAATTTTGCTTTACCCTTGTCCTTGGCGAACCAAAGAACGAAGTCGGCCACTCCGGGCAAAAGTTCTGCGGTCTGACCGGCTGTCTTGGTGATGGTGATCGTGGCGACGCAATTCTCATCCCCAAACACCTCATCCATCAGCGCACGCACGCGATGGACATTCTCATCACCGATCTGCACGAACACCGACCCGCTCTCGGTCAGCAGATCGCGCGCCACGGTCAGCCGATCGCGCAGATAGGTGAGGTAGCTGTGGATGCCGTCCGCCCAGGTGTCGCGGAACGCCTTCACCTGCTCGGGCTCGCGGCTGAAATGGTCGGCCTTGCCGTCCTTCACGTCGCGGCTGGTGGTGCTCCACTGAAAGTTGGAGTTGAATTTGATGCCATAAGGCGGGTCGATATAGATGCACTGTACCTGACCCTTCAGCCCCTCGCGCTCGGCCAGGCTCGCCATCACCTTCAAGCCGTCGCCCAGGATCATGCGGTTCGACCAGTGCTGGTCGTGCTCGTAGAACTCGGTGCGCTGGTCTGGCTCGATCCCGTTGAAATCGGCGAACAGATCCGGCGCGGCCTCCGGCTCCTGGCGTCGCGCGCTGGCGCGCTTCAGATCTTCGACCAGCGCTTTGGGGTGGATCTTCTCCTGAATGTAGAGCGGCGGCGCCTCGACGATCAGATCGGACCAATCGGCCATATCCTTGCCGCGCCAGACGAGTTGCGGGTCCAGATCGGGGTTGCGACGCTCGTACGCCGCGCGGATCGGCGTCTTCACTTCCGGCGGCACGAACGCTTCCAGCTCCGCCGTGGGCGCGTTCAGGCGCGTCGCCTCGTCGTGCGTCAGAGTTTCAACGGTAAGCGGCTTCTTAGCCATCAGGCTTTGTCCTTGTTCTTCAGGCTGGCCGGGCGCTTCAGCGCGGTTTTCAGCCCGTCAATGTGCTCGAAAAGATCATCCGACACTGACTGCCAAAGCGGATCGAGAATGAACTGCAAGCCTTCGCGCCGCGCGAGCTTGGCGGCGGGTACGAAATCGGCGTCCCCCGCTACCAGGATGATCGTTGAAGCCAGGCGCTTGAGGGTGATCGAAGCGATGTCCAGGCCGATGCGCATATCCACCCCCTTCTGGCGTAGATCGAGCCGGATCATCCAATCCTGAAGCGCGTTCCAGTGCTTCGCCTGGGCCGCCAGTTCAGCCACGTCTGCGGCGCTGACGTTGATCGATCCGTCCGCAAGCGGCGGTATTGCAGCGAGTGTCTCGATTAGCGGCTTGGTGCGCAGAAGCTTGGTCAGTTGTTCGCTTTGAAGTGTCCAGCCGCTTAGCTTGCTAAGTGTGCCTAGTCGCAACGCTACGTTGCGTTGCTTGCGCATGAGATCGAATAGCTCACGCTGAAAAGCCGCCTGGTCACTCTTGGCATAATTTATCTGCTTGCGACTCAGCGGATGGTGCGCCTGTCCCTCGAAAGGGGGCGCGTCATAGTAGAAAATGCGATAGACGTGCTGATGCCAGTTGGAGCTGTCGTCATCCGTCAGGCGCTGCACATGCTCCTTGCACATCGCACGGACGATCGCGACTACCTTTTTGGGCGTCAGCTTTTCGGGGTTCGCTACCAAGCGGGTCAGGCGCTTCGTCAGGAAGCCGCCATCGATAAGGATTGCGATTTCGCGGCTCATCCGTTCGCTCCCGCGAGGCGCAGAAACGAAAAGGCCCCAAGATTTCGGTAACGCTCTGGATGTTCGAGCGAACCTACTCTCAAGGGGCGGATGTAGGCGCTATGTAGGCGTGCAAATCCTACTTTGCAATTAAATTTATACACAGAATGTGTATCACTCACGCGACTGCCTCCCCCAAAGCAACCTCGTCCAGCCATGCCTCTACCTTAGCGGCGAACTCCGTAGCGATGGTCCAGACATCGGTGAACTCGGCAAAGCCCCAACGGCCATGCTCGCTGAGCGCGTTTACCCCCGGCACCCACAGGGTGCGCATAGTTTCAGCTTTGTCTTTGTCGTCTTCGTCACGCGCGCCCTTAATCTCGACCACGAGATTGAGCGGATCGTCGGGGCCATGGCCGTCATCGATGCGTAGGATGAAGTCCGGGCGATAGCGCTTCGCTTCCCCTCCGGCACTATAAGGCACTTCGAAGCCAAGATTATGGTTCTTAACCCAGGCGAGGACGCGCGGATGCTTGTCCGCAACGCGACAGAACTCAGCCTCCCAGTCGCTATCGATCACGGCGTAGTTTATGTGGCAGCGCTCGCCCGTTTCGTAGCGGTCCCTGCTCGTCATGAAGCTGACGTGTCGGGTGCTGCCTTCGCGGTTATAGGGATCCAGCATCGCGAGCACGCGCCCACCGCCTTCCTGCCCACGGGTGATCGCCGCCATGATCCGGTCGGCCACACGATCGGCGATGTTGTAGTAGAGGAGCTGCGCCGGCTGCGTACCTCCGGCCAGCACGAGATGATCGGCCATCCATTGGCGCACGATCGACTTCGCCTGGATGATGAGCCCGACATTGGGTCGGTCTCCCGTGTTCGTCATTTTCCGCTTCACGATCCATTCGGCGAGTTTGAGGTGGATCGTAGCTGCGCGCGTGTCGGCGAGATGCTCGATGGTCAGATCGGCCGTTTCGCCAATGATGCCAGAGTTCACTGTCTCAGTCGCGCCAACCAGTTCGGGCGTTAGCTCGAGCGTCGAGTCGTTCGAAAAGGTCGCGGTGAGCCGTTCGCTCGGCAGCTCGGTGCGATAGCCCTCGACGCGCGGATAGCGGATCTCGGACGTATCACGCGCCGGGCTGATTGCATGGACGCGGACCATGTTTTCGGGCGGTTTTGGCGGCGCAACGACGGGCTGTGCAGTGAAGTCGAATGGGATGCCCAGCACGTCGGCATATTCCACAGCGAAATGACCATCAGCCTGAAGCTGATACGATTGGCGCCGCAAGGCACGACCGATCACCTGCTCACACAATAGCTGGGTACCGAATGCGCGGATACCGAGGACGTGCGTAACGGTATTGGCATCCCAGCCTTCGGTCAGCATCGAGACCGATACAACGCAACGAATGCCCTCGCCGAGTTGCCCCTTGCGCCCAACGGTATTCATCACCTCGCGCAGGATCGCAGCATCGTCGATCTTCTCGGCCGCAGCGCGATCACCGGTGCGTTGGATCAGCTCATCCTTGAAGCGTGCGATCTCGTCGGACGCAGCATCGCGAAAGTCGGTACTGATCGCTTCGCCGCTCTCAAGCTGATGGCTGTCGATCAGCAAAGTGCGCATTCGCGGGAGTGCGGATCCATCGGGATCGAAATTGCGGAACAGCAGGCATTTGCCTGTCACCGGCGTCACATTGCCGTTCGCATCCTGCATTTCGTAGCCGGCGATATAGTCGTGGACGAGTTTCGATGTGGCTGTGTTGTTACACACGACGATGAACACCGGATCCACGCCAACGCCCGCCTCGCGCCAAAGCGCGTGCGTCTTCTCATAGTGTCCATAGAGCGCGTCGATCGCGGTCAGCAGCTCGTTGGGCAGCTTCTGGGGGTCAAGCCCCTTCGCATTGCCTCGGCCCTTTTTCGGCAAATGCTTACCGACATGATCCCACAGGTTGCGGAACATCGGTGTGTCGCCGCCTGGCACATTGTCCATCACCGGCACGCGCGGCAGCTTCACGATGCCGCACTCGATCGCATCCATCAGGCTGAAGTCGCTCATCACCCATCCGAACAGCGAGCCTTCCCGGTAGCCGGAGCCTCGCAGAAAGAAGGGTGTCGCTGACAGGTCGTAAACCATAGAGACGCCCAGCTCGCGCTTCACCGCTTCGATGCCGGAAATCCAAAGCCGCGCAGCCTCATTGTTCTCCCGGGCCTCGGCCAGTTCGTCGCCCTTCAGTTCCTCGCCGGGCAGCGGCGGGCGTTCCCGGTAGCAATGATGGGCTTCGTCATTGAGAACGACGATGTTCTTGAGGCCCATGAGCTCGCCCGCCACGCGACGGATCATCGCTCCATCGCTCTCCGGCTTCGGAGTGGTGCGAAGCGCGGCCTGCTGCACCTTGTTCAGCGGCACCTCGTCCTTCTTCTTGAAGGCATGATAATTTGTGATGACGATTTTTGCGCGACCAAGATCGAGCAGCATGTCCTCGGGTACGATCTCACGGCCCTTATAATAGCTCTCTGGATCGTTCGGCTGGAGGACCCGCAGTCTGTCCTTGATGGTGATCCCAGGGGCGACAATCAGGAAGCCCTTGGAGAAGCGTTTCGCGCTAGGGTGTCGCACCGCATTCAGCGTTTGCCATGCGATCAACATCGCCATGACGGTCGTCTTACCTGCGCCAGTTGCCAGCTTTAGCGCCATGCGCATGAGTTCTGGGTTCGACGCGGCATTGGCGGCTTCGAGATGCGTCCAGAAGCGCTTGCCTTGCGAAGAAGACCGCGGAGCTACCTCGGTCAGCCAGATCACTGTCTCAACTGCTTCGACCTGGCAGAAAAACGGCTTCTGGTTGGCGAACTTGTGGGTGCGCCAGTGACGAAGCAATCGCGCGGTAGTCGCGGTTACTTGCCATTGGCTTTCGGGCAGTGTCCGCCAGCTCTCGACCGCGGACCTAATGCCATTGACGACTTCCGTCGGATTATACTCCTGGCCCGTGTCGTCGGCTAACAGGTCCGCCTGCATCGCCTTACCGCGGACCTTTCGCGCCTTGGGAATAGGCGACACAAGTGCACTGGGCCTACGACGAGACACGATTACGCTCGTCGGCTGGCCATTTCCATCAAGCTCCCAATGACGACCCGGCTCTTCATACGGAGAGTTCAAGATTGGCGACTGAAAAAAAGCTTCACTCATTCGAATATCGCCCCCGCACCCCGACCCTCTCCCGGCCGCCTCAGCGCGTTCCTGAATGGTTCTTGTAACCCAAGTCCGTCAAGCGCGACGCGATGATAAGTGTTGGCGGAAGTTCTGCTTTATGATCCATTACGGCGCGAGCGGGCGGGCGCTAGATGGCCGGCAGCCCTCCGGCGATGCCTATCGCGGCGGATGGAGCCTGCACGGGGGCCGTTTTGGGGGCGGACTCGATCGGTCCCGTAATAAAAATATTAATATTGAAGGCGTTGCTTGAATGGCGCCGGTGCTCTCTGTGTCAGCAAAGCGCCCCAATTCTGGTCGTTCGGCGATGGCGGTTCATCGCATCAAAGCCGACGTTATTTCAGGCCGTTGCCCAGCAACGCGAGTATCACGAGATTAGCAATCGCTCGTTACCAATGATCATAAAGGTCGAGATCGATCTCATGGTGCGGACCGACCTTCTCATTGCGGATGACCCGAAATGCGCACCCCAGCGGTAAGATTGCTTCGTCCTCTTCTGGAAACTGAGAGTAGCGCGCTATCAAGCGTGGGGCGCGTTTTCCGTGCATTGAAATCCCGCTTTTTGGTTGAATGCGGAAAATGACGTTTCCATCAAGGCAGGCATCGATACGCGTCGAGACCGATGTAAAGCTTGCCCAGACGAATTGCTGCCCGGGTATATATTTTTCTATCGTCTCAATAACGAAAGCTGCACCTCGGAAGGTGACGCCGAGATGCTCTGGCTCATTTCGAATGATGGCATTGAGATGCGCAATTCACGGAACCAAAGGATGTGCACTCACATCTTCGCCATGATGGCCTTTGCGTAAGAGCGCGTTGACCTGATAATAAAGGCTACACTCCTCGGTGTATTGGCCAATGAGACAAGCGTTCATCGCTAATTCATCACTACACGCCTTGACATCTCCTCCTTGACGAACGAAGTCTGCGACCTTGAGGCCGCTCGCGATGAGGTCTCTCGCAGCAGGAAAATGCTCTTCAGCCGTGTAAGGTTTCTTTCCATCTAGCTCCAGATGGAAATGAAGCGTGTGTGCCGCCCAATAAGCGAGGCCATGCTTTTCGACTACGCCATCGAGTAAGAAATTTTCACACTCATATATTTCTAGGTTCTCGCTCAGGGTAAGGAATTCGCTGATTGGAGAACTAGACAGTCGATCACGCAAAGAGGCACTCCTCACCTAGAAACCCTTGATGCGCCTCAGTCTAAGTCGTTTCTTTCGATTTCACGACGCTCCGGCAATGGCCGTCAAACTACGTGCCAGTGAGCTGCGGGTCGACTACCAAAGGTACCTCGCACTCAACTACCTTGTAGTCGTGATCTCACTCTTGGCCGATGTCTCCGGTTTCTGGAGAGTTTCCGCGAAGCCAGAGATGCCAGATCGCGATGTCGCCCGGGGTGCTGCCACCGATTTCGCTCGGGTAGAAAAAAGGCCGTCCATGGCTGGAGGAGGCGGTTGGAAGCGAGGCTCCCGGGCTCGCAATCGGCAGCTCGCGCGTGTGCCAAGGATCTGTGATGCCGGACATCGACCGTTCCAGCAACGGCGTCAGGTGGGCTTCTAGCGTGGAATCGTCACGGACATAGGCGATCATCACCGCCTCGCGATTGGCCCAAGCATACTGCCCCTCGACGAAACGGGCGAGTCCATTCCTGCAATATAGGTCGGCGCCTTTGGAGGTGGACCGGTCGATGAGCTTGCATTCCACGACGATGGGGAAGGAAGGATGGCGGCCTGTGAGAAATATGGAAAGATCAGGGCGCCGCTCGAGATGGGCGCCGTCGAAGCTGATGCTTTCCACCCCTCTCGCTACCGTTGATACCAACTGGGTCCAGAGTGGATCACTAGATCGCAGATTGTTGAGTCTCGCGGCGAGCATCATGTTGATTTCGGCCTCATCGAGATCCAGCGACGTCGGCTGGTCTCGCATCAGGTCGAGCCAGACGCGGGTCACGGTCTCGAGAATGATATCGAGTTGTTCTGCCCCGACGGCGGCAAGCGGCAGTTTTTGGCCCGCGGTCAGTTCGGTCACGAGGTCCGGGCGGGGGCTGAGTACGGTACCCGTCACCGGGGCGTCGTTCCGGACAGAAAGGGCATATGATCCCAGACGAGCCGCCGCGCGACAAGGCGCGCTTGGCTCTCCGACCAGTAGCGCGCCTGGTTGAGGCGGCCGACGACGAGTCGGTTCGCGTCTTGCGATGCATAAATGATCTCGGTCGCCGATAGCTGATCAGCGGCCGCGATCACCTCCGTCCAGGCTAGGTTCCCCGACTGAAGCGAACCAGCCAGTTCCAATGCTACGAAGCGCCAGGGAGACAAGAGCGGAGTTTCCAGTATCTTCACGGTGAACTCACGGCCGTAGCGTATGCCCCACGGCCCGAGGTCGCGGGCCAGCCGATCGACGAACCCGCCAAGTTCTAGGTGCGTCGCCGGTTCCTGCGCGGCTTTCACATTCGCGGCGAACGGGAGCCGGAAGCGAAGCGTGTCCTCGATGACAGCCAGATCATCCGCATCGAGACCATAAAGTTTGGCCACCCAGAGATCGACCGCCGCCCATCCTGCGTCCGTCTCGCGTTGCGCAAGAGTGTCGAACAATCGAGATAGGTGGAGCCTATCCTGGGATCCGAGGCATTCGAACCTGGGCAGAGGGATCTCGTCGAGAACGAATTTCTCCACTACCTCGCGTTCGAAACCGAAGCGCCCGCTCGTGATCAGAGCGTGCCACAATGCAATGCGGCTGCAGAGGATCAGGGAAAGATATTTGGCTAGGTCGCTATCGTCTGGATGATTATGGGTGCTGTAGCCGTGAAAGCTCTGGTTGAAGACGACGTCGCCGAGTGAGATCGTAGCCTTGATCCGCCCGTGCCGGACGGGAGGAGATTCTGCGACCAGCAATAGCGGTCCAGTGAATAGCGAAATCGGACGCGGGTCGTGAATCCGGTTCGCGGAGAACCGGTCAAAAGGCGAAACGTCGAGAAGGAGGCTGAGGTCGGCGCCCTTCGGAAGCTCGGGCAGGTGATGGAGGTAGGCGGCGGATGCTCCCGGCTCCTCCTCGCCCTTGCGGATGCGGCTACTTTTCCTGAGGCGCTGGTAGCCATTGCCCATGTTGCGCGGGCGCCCCTTCTCGGCGCCAAACAGTTCTGCCCAGTAATCGCGAAGCGTGGGCAGGCCCTTGCTGGCGATGCGATCGTACAACTCGAGGTCGAGCCTGGATCCGCGAAACAGAATCTTGAGAAGCTCGGGGCGGGCCCTGACATCGCGATTGGGCAGCACCTCGGCATTCGCTGCATCGACGCGCCAGTCTCCGCTGGCATTGAGCGGGCCCTCGAGATGGGGGCTTGTGAAGCGGAAACCCGCTCCGGGCGGAGGGGCTGTATTACGGGCGAAGAGTATGCAGAATGGAGCGGTGATTTCAGGCCAGACGCGGGTACGCCTCAGTTCGGTGCCATTCACGATGCCCGTAACATCAAGGGATGCGAGCAGCGCATTGCGCGCGTCGGGCATGGTCTCGCCGCGCTGGAATAACAGGCGGGCGTGGAGGGCGAAAGCGATCTGGCCGCCGGGGCGCGCCCATTCCATCGCGCGCCAGACGAAGGGAAGATCCAGAACCTCATTCGGTATCGGAGCGGCGAGTGCCGGTTCGCCCGAGCGCTGACGAGCGAGTCGCCGAACTCTTTCCTGAAGATTCGACCAGTTCGCGAGGCGCGTCGCCGTTGCCCACGGCGGGTTGCCGATGACGAGATCGTACCGGCCTTCATGTTCGGCCCCGACGGTATCGCCGAGGCTACCGAGCCCCTTGGGTTGTTCCGGGTCGTCGTCCGGGCCGGCGGTCAGTGAACCGACATTGCGAAGCACATTTGGCCGCAGATCGTCGAACCGTAATTTTTCGATCGGTTCGGGATTGGGATCAAGCTCGATCGAGATCAGATACAGGCCAAGTGCAGCAAAACGAAGCGCCGCTTCGTTGATATCGAACCCGGTGATCTGACCGTACAGGATCTCGCGTAATATCTTCGTGTCGGGACGTGAGCCGTCACTGCGCCAACGCTCGGCAACGAGTTGCCGGAACGCGGTCAGCAAGAACACCCCGGCGCCGGCCGACGGATCGAGCACTTTCACGCCATGCGTTTCGCCTTCGCGAGCCAGCGCGCCAAACGCCGCACGCACCATGAGGTCCGCTATATGGCGAGGCGTGTAATAGCCGCCTTCGTTGCGCTGGGTCTCGGGATCGCGATGGCTGAGATATCGCTCATAGGCCTGGCTGAGAACGCCTACTGGAATATGGGCGAAGTCGAGCTGGTCCCATTTCTCGTGCCATCCGATATGGAGCTGATTACCAGTCGCCCGTCGCAAGATGCTCCCAAGAATCCGGAACGCGTCGGATGGGAGCGAGCCGATCGTCTCAGAAGCGAGGGGAAGAAAATCGCCGTTGAAGGTTGCGTCGAGCCAGGCTGAGGCTGCCACCGCGCTTGCCGGTTCGTCGAAAAGGGCTGCCGCATCGCCATTTGCCAGCGCGGTGACCGCAAGAGGCAACATCTCCCGGTCCGCGAGGAAGCGGAGAAAGAGCGCCCGCCCGACGAGTGAGATCGCGTCGCCGCCCGCGACGCCCAGCCTGTCGAGATCATCCAGCGCTCCCGTGAGAAGCCGCAGGACGACCTCGCCGATCCAGCGGCGGCTCGCTGACAATCTCGGACGAATGTTGCCAAGATGGGGAATGACGATCTGTTCGTCGATCCCGAGGTCGCCGAGAGCCAGTCGCGCGCTTTCGGCCGGGCCATCGAGTGCGATGTCGTAGACGGTGAGCCTTCCGGCATCAACAACGACGAGATAGGGCGTGTCGCCTCGCATAGCGAGCACTCGGCGAATGCGCGCCAGCTGGTCGGCATTGATCGCGACGGAAGCGCCATCGACGAGAAAGAATAGCGGACGATCATGCCACTCGTAGACACCAATCAGCGGAGCCAGATCTGAATCCTCGGCCGAGCGCGCTGCGGTTATCGTCGCATAGGGCAGCAGCGCGGGGCCATCGCAATCGATCGGAATCAGCGAATCCGGTTCGCCGCCGTATCGGCGCAATATCTGATCTAGGGCCGCCATAGGATCAAACTTGTCAAGGGGCGGTTCAGTGGGCGACTGCGGCCGGAGGCGACAGTCGCCGCAGTGCCAGGTCGATCAGACGATCCTCGAAGATTGCTTCCTTACGGCGTGCGGCATCCGGGCCGCCCGGCCAGGCCTTGATGCCTTGGCGGATTGCCGGCAGCGTCGCCTCGACACCCTCGACCGCGATCAACCAGTCGATCGTCGCCAGCAATTCCATGCCGAGCGGTGACTCGAACCCGTCGATCAGCTGCGCCGTGGCCTCGAGCGCTGCCCTATAGGGCTTCGCTTCGTCCGTGGTGAAGTAGGCCTGCAGCTTGTCCTTCTTCTCGTCATTGAAACGGATGACGTCGAAAGGGCCTGCATCGTTGATGCGCTTGTCGCAGGCCAGATAGCTGCCATCGAGCGAGTTCAGAAGATGGCGCAGGTCATCGGCATAGGGGCCATAGCGATTGGCCGCGAAGTGCAGGTCGAGCGGGTCTTTCTCGGCAAGCCGCTTGGTCGCGGATTCGAGGAACCATGCGAGCTTCTGGACCTCGAGAAGCGTGCATTCGATGCCGAGCACCCAATAGCGGCGCACAATCTCCGCGACCAATGCACGCGCGGGGGTGAGCTTCTCCACCCCGGCGCGCTTGGCGACATTCTGATATTTGGACGTTGGCTCGAAGACGATAATCTCGACATCCGACAGATCTGTAAAAGCACGCTCGATCTCGGGCCTAACCTGATCCCATTCGAGCCCGCCATTGCCCGCGCCGAGCGGCGGAATCGCGATCGAGCGTACATGGTTGGTGGTGATGAACCGGTGCAGCTCCGAGAGCCCCGAGCGGATCCATTCGATCCGCGACGGGTGGCGCCAATGCTTTTTAGTCGAGAAGTTCACGATCCAGCGCGGACCAAACATGTCGCTGTTCTGGGTGACGAAGATCGAGCCGGGCTCCAGCGCGTCGTCCGCGCAAGCGCGCTCGTAGAGCTTCGCATTCTCCGGATACCTCTCCTTGAACATCAGTGCGATGCCCTTGCCCATCACGCCCACCGTGTTCACGGTATTTACTAGCGCATCAGCGGGCGCGTCGAGCAGATTGCCTGTGGTGTAACGAATCATGGGAAATACCATCCGGGACGGGTGCGTGCCTTCACTTCTGTTCCGCCCGCCGTCAACTCGGCTGCGACGGATGCGGTGACCTTATCGCTGTAGCAGCCGATTCCGATCAACGTTTCGACCGGTACATGCGTGCGGACGAGTGCCTCCGCCTCGTAGCGCTCGAACTTCGACGGGTCATTGGGGTCGCGCTTGAAGTTGCGTGCCGCAAGCATTCCCCAGTCGATCCAACCCAAATCGTCGGGATTGGCGCTGAACTGAGCCGCCTGGAGATAGGCATGACGATCGGAGAATACAAACGGGAGGCCGAGCTCGCCCAAGCGAGAGATCGAGGAGACGAGGATCACGATATCCTCATTGTGCTGCTTCTCGATCCCCCCATAGCCCGTATGAATGTTATACATCATCGGTGAGTACGGCGTGAAGTAGAAAGGGACATAGTCGCTGAGGACGCCTCCATAAGCGGGCGGAAGCGCACGGTGCCGGCGTTTTCCAATCAATTCCGCATTGCCGATAGGCCGGAACGCCGGATCCTGCATCGGAGATGTGGCGCAGTGAATGCCGTTCGCTGTGAGCCAGGGAACATTGGCCCGGTGGGTAATCCGGAAGATGAGTGCTTTTTCCCGGTTGATCAGATCAGCAGACATTGCGTTGGTGTAACAGATCGGGCGCCATCGTGAACCTCCCCGTAAGCCTATGAGATCCGCGGAACTGGCGGCCGGCACGCCGAAACATCCTTAAGACAACAGTTTCGCGGCTGGTCGAGCTCATCATGTCCGACTTCGCGAGCCGGCCACTGAAAGCAGTCAGACCGGGACCGGCCCAAGAACCGCTATTGGAACAGAGGTGGGGCCAATCCGGGGGCCGACAAAGCTCAGCGCAGAAAAATTTACTGTGAAATTAGTTACGTAAGTGCAATGCGCCGATGCTCTTCTGGCACCATTTTCCCAGTCCGGTGACGTCCATCAGCGTCGCGTAAGTGGCTGGTGCCAAAGGCCTTTCCCCGATATCTTGTCCGACATGGTTCGGGTGGGCTCGCCCATGGCCCTTACCGCATGCTCGATCCGGAACCCCAGGCCCGGGACGAAACCCTGCAGGCTCCGCCCGTCCGGAGAATGGGACATACCGGATCGACGGGCCGGATCACGCATCCGGGCCCGCGCTTCCTTCCGGTTCCCGTCCACCGACAGACGCAGTGAAACGTCCCTCCGCCGACTGCCGTCCGGGCTTGAGGAGGGGCCTCAACATTGCCCTGGCCCTTTGGAACAGAAGCTGCACGTCCTGGCCGAAGCGTTCGCGATGCCCAACCCAAGCGCGATCATACATCTCGTCGATCATGGCTGCCTCCTGGCTTTGAAGCGAGTGGGAGGGAGATGCGGATCTTTGGCGACTGCTTCCAACAAAAGGATCGACTCGCCTTATCAAGAGGCTTTATCAAGCGGCATGCGACGGCTACCACCGCTTCCTGCAGTCCGGGCGTTTGAAGCGGTTGCGCGCAACGGCACCTTTACGGCGGCGGCGTCGGAATTGGGGATGACCCAGGCCGCCATCAGCTATCAGATCAAGATACTCGAGGAGCGGGTCGGCGAGCCGCTTTTCTTCCGGCGGGGAAGGCGCGCCGAGCTGACGGCCGGCGGTGCTCGCGTCGCCGCGCGGTTGGCGAGCGCTTTCGATGAGATCGAGATGGCGTTCGACGAGCTGACCGGCGAGAGCGAAACGGTATTGCGCATCGCCACGACCGCAAGCATCGCGAACAACTGGCTCGCGCGGAATATCGGCGCCTTTCACGCCGTCCATCCGGATATCGAGATCGAGCTTGAAGTCAGCAGCGCGGTGATCGACTTCGCGGAATCCCGCATCGATGTCGCCATACGGACCGGCCGCGGGGACTGGCCGGCCCTGAAGGCCGAGCATCTGGCGACGGTGTTCTTCACCCCGATGTGCAGTCCCGCGCTACTCGAGGGGCGCTCTCTGCCGCTGGACGCCCGGGAAGCCCGGGAGATGCAAAGGATCAGCCCGCAGGATCGATGGTGGCCGATATGGTTCCGGAGTGCCGGGGTGGATGACATGAACGAGCCCAAGCGCGGCGGGATTCGCATGGACTCGCAGGCAAGCGAAGGCCAGGCGGCGATCGCGGGGCATGGTCTTGCGTTGATGACCCCGATGCTCTGGAGTTCGGAGCTCGCGAGCGGTCTCCTCGTGCGTCCCTTTGCCCAGGTGGCCGATGAAGGCACCGCCTACTGGTTCGTCTATGCCGAAAACCAGAGGCGCAGCCGCAAGGTCGCCCGATTCCGCGATTGGGTCGTTCCGGCGTTTCGCGCCGCGGCCGACTCTTTCCAGATGAGTCAGGCCGATCACAAGCCGGGATGCATTGCATAGCCGCCACCGGCTGGGGCTCCGCCGCGAACGACTGCCTTGTCCGGATCGGGCGTCGCGCATGCCGTGGCGGGGAAGAGACCGCGGCAAAACCTGCCCGCATGGGAAGCAGGCGTGCCCCGCGGTCCCCCGCCATTCGATGCGTGCGGCTCCAGGCTTCGCGGCCGGAAACGCTGTGTTTCGATTCCGGGCCCGGGGCAGGGGGTGCGATCGTTCCGTGCGAAGCCCATGTCGGTGCGGGTGATCCGGGCACGGGCTCCGGATTGGAGATCGGGGATTTCGCATGAAGAAGATCGGCTTTCTCTCGTTCGGGCATTGGTCGAACGCGCCCTATTCGGCGACCCGCTCGGCCTCCGACGTGCTGCTCCAGTCGATCGATCTCGCAGTCGCGGCCGAGCAGCTCGGTGCGGATGGGGCCTATTTCCGGGTGCATCATTTCGCCCGGCAACTGGCGTCGCCCTTTCCGTTGCTCGCGGCGGTGGGCGCGAAGACCAGCCGGATCGAGATCGGTACCGGCGTCATCGACATGCGCTATGAGAATCCCTTCTACATGGCCGAGGATGCCGGCGCCGCCGACCTGATCGGCGGCGGACGATTGCAGCTCGGCATCAGCCGGGGATCGCCCGAGCAGGTCGTCGAGGGCTGGCGTCATTTCGGCTATGCGCCGGCCGAGGGCGAAGGCGATGCCGATATGGGCCGCCGCCATGCCCAGGTCTTTCTCGATCTGCTGAGGGGTGAGGGCTTTGCGCGGCCCAATCCCCGGCCGATGTTCCCGAATCCGCCCGGCCTGCTCCGGCTCGAGCCGCATTCCGAGGGGCTCCGGCGACGCATCTGGTGGGGGTCGGCGTCCGACGCAACCGCGGTCTGGGCCGCGCAGCAGGGCATGAACCTGCAGAGCTCGACCCTGAAGGCGGACGAGAGCGGAGAGCCTTTCCATGTCCAGCAGGCGCGGCAGATCCGGTTGTACCGCGAGGCGTGGCGACAGGCCGGGCATGGCTGGCAGCCCCGCGCCTCGGTGTCGCGCTCGATCTTCGCGCTGATGAACGACCAGGATCGCGACTATTTCGGCCGCGGCGACGACAGCGACCAGATCGGCGAGATCGACAATATGCGCGCCGTGTTCGGGCGCTCCTATGCGGCGGAGCCGGACAAGCTGATCGAGCAGCTACGGGCGGACGAGGCGATCGCCGAGGCCGACACGCTGTTGCTGACGGTGCCGAACCAGCTGGGCGTGGACTATAACGCCCATGTTCTGGAGGCGCTCCTCACCCATGTGGCGCCGGCGCTGGGCTGGCGCTGAGCGCATCGGGCAGGCCGGGCGGTCGGCGTCCGGCCGGAGGGGCGAAGCCTGGCGGCGCGGACTCTCGGGCGCGTAGGAGGGGAGCGCAGGGGAGCTGATCTGGTCTGGATGAACCGGATTGTGAAACAGCGCCCCCTTGGTCGCCAACGGCGTCAGGCGGCGATGTAGCGTTCCAGGAAGTGCTGGTGCGCCGGCATCCGCGCCACCGCGCCGGCGATGCCCGATCTGAGTTCGCCCAGCGCGCTCCGCAACTCGCCGTCGACGATCATCCGGCCCATGTGATGATGGCGCGCCGGCACCAGCCGCTGGCCCAGCATCACCTGCACCCAGCTGTCGACCCGGAACAGATCGTCCGAAGCCTGCCACGCGATCGCGCCATCGCGAAAGGCGGCGATCCGCTCGGCCAGGCTGTCGGGGATCGCCAGCGTCCGGCACCGGTCCCAGAAGCCGCCGTCCCCGCGCTGGTTCAGGTGATAATGGAGGATGATGAAATCGCGGATCCGCTCGATCAGGCTGGAATGATTGGAACCGCTTCCAATTACGGATTGATGCAAACTGTTGCATTACTGCGACAGAATGTGGCGCGATATCGCCTTCCGGCAGTCGGCAAGTTGCGGACTGCCGGGGATTTTCGGTCCCGATCGGTGCCATGGGCGTGCGACGAGTCGGGGTCGCGTGCCCGGCGGGTTCAGGCGGGGTCCTCGACCTGGTCGAGCCAGGCGCCATAGCCCTGGGCTGCCATTTCCGCGCGCGGCACGAAGCGCAGCGCGGCCGAGTTGATGCAGTAGCGCAGGCCGCCGCGATCGCGCGGGCCGTCGTCGAACACATGGCCGAGATGGCTGTCGCCCTGGGCGGAGCGCACTTCGGTGCGGATCATGCCGTGGCTGGTGTCGCGCAGTTCGGCGACGTTCGCGATCGGCCGGGTGAAGCTCGGCCAGCCGCAGCCCGACTCATATTTGTCGGTCGAGGCGAACAGCGGCTCGCCCGAGACGATGTCGACATAGATGCCGGGCGCCTTGTTGTGCAGCAGCGCGCCGGTGCCGGGGCGCTCGGTGCCGTTCTGCTGGGTCACGCGATATTGTTCGGGGGAAAGCGCGGCGACGGCCTCGGGGGTCTTGCGATAGTCGGTCATGCGGAATCTCCGTTTCGCCCCGTCATGTGGGGACGCCGGCGTGCCAACGCCAAGGGCGCGCGCTATCGTCCGGGCATGGCGAAGAAGAAGCGCATTCTCACCGCGACCATGGCCGATGGCTATGTGAAGACGATCGGGCCGACCGCGGTGCCCTTCACGCATTATTGGCGGATCGTCGCGCATCTCGGCGGCGGCCGGACCGAGGTATTCTGGGGGCACGTCAAGTCGCTCAAGGAAGCGACGGGCAAGCAGGCCGCACTCGCCGAGGCGGCGAAGCAGCGCGGCTGGGAACGCTATGACTTCGAAGTGGTGCCGCTGGTGGAATCCTGAGGCACGGAGAAGCGCGGGGCGGGGGCCGGCTGGACCACACCCGCCCGCTCGATAAAGGCGCCGCGCGCGACATTGTGCGGATGCGTGGGGGCTTCCGCCATCGCGAGCACGGGGGCGAAGCAGGCGTCGGTGCCTTCCAGCAGCGCGCACCATGCGTCGCGCGTCCGGGTGCGGAAGATCGCGGCGAGCCGGTCCTTCAGCGCCGGCCATGCGGCGGGATCCATCTGCGCGTCGAAGTCGGGATCGTCGGCCAGGCCGGTCGCGGCGCGTAGCTGGGCGTAGAATTGCGGCTCGATCGCTCCGATCGCGACATATTTGCCGTCGGCGGTCTCGTAGCTGTCGTAGAAATGTGCGCCGCCGTCGAGGATGTTCACGCCGCGCGCGTCGCGCCAGCCGAGCGTCTCGCGAAAGCCCCAGACCATCGACATCAGCAGCGCCGCGCCTTCGCTCATCGCGCAGTCGATCACCGTTCCGCGCCCGCCGGTCCTCGCCTGGAGCAGCCCCGCCGCCATCGCGAAGGCGAGCAGCATGCCGCCGCCGCCGAAATCGCCGACGGCGTTCACCGGCGGAGTCGGCTTGCCGCCGGCGCGGCCGAAGGCGTGGAGCGCGCCGGCCAGGGCGATATAGTTGATGTCATGCCCGGCGGCCTGGGCGAGCGGGCCGGTCTGTCCCCAGCCGGTCATCCGGCCATAGACCAGGCGCGGATTGAGGATGTGGAGTTCGGCCGGCCCGAGGCCCAGCCGCTCCATCACGCCGGGGCGGAAGCCTTCGATCAGCCCGTCCGCGCCCGCCGCCAGGGCGCGGACTTGGGCGACGCCGCCGGACGATTTGAGATCGGCTTCCACCGGCACGCGCCCGCGCAGCAGCGGGTCGCGCGGATCGGGTGAGGCGCCCGGCCGATGGACGTACAGCACTTCGGCGCCATGATCGGCCAGCATCATCCCGCAAAAGGGCGTGGGGCCGATCGCGGCGAGTTCGACGATCCGGATGCCGGCAAGGGGGCCCATTCTTCTTCCTTCTTCTGCTTTTCCCGGAAGGGAGGGGCTGGGGGTGCGCGTCATAGGCGAGGTCAGCCATTCGATCGCAGTATCGTAGGGCTGCGCCCCATTCCCGGGAGGTACCGACATTCAGGCGCTTCGGACACCCATATCCGTCATCCCCGCGCAGGCGGGGATCCAGGCTAGCGCAGGACAGCGCCGCCATCACGCGAGCGCTCTCCGGAGAGCATGGGGCTTGACCGCGTGCACGCCGCCCTTGGCACTGGATCCTCGCCTGCGCGGGGATGACGGAAGAAATCAAGGGCTTGATCGGGTCCTTGCCTCAACCCCTCCCGGGATGATCGCCTCACCGCGGCGCCATGCGGATACCGCCGTCCAGGCGGACATGCTCGCCGTTGAAATAGCCGGTCTCGATCATGCAGAGCGCGAGCTTCGCATATTCCTCCGGCCGGCCGAGCCGCTTGGGGAAGGGAACCGATGCGGCGAGCGCCTCCTTCACGTTCGGCGGCGCGGCGGCGAGCAGCGGCGTGTCGAAGATGCCGGGCAGGATCGTGTTCACTCGGATGCCCTCGCCCATCAGGTCGCGCGCGATCGGCAGCGTCATGCCGACCACGCCGCCCTTCGACGCCGAATAGGCCGCCTGACCGATCTGCCCGTCCTCGGCGGCGACGCTGGCGGTGTTGACGATCGCGCCGCGCTCGCCGTCTTCCAGGGGATCGAGCGCCAGCATGCCCGCCGCCGATTTGGCGATGCAGCGAAAGGTGCCGACCAGGTTGATCTGAATCACCCAGTTGAACGCCTCGAGCGGGAAATGCCGGATCGTGCCGTCTTCCTTCGCGCGGCTGGCGGTCTTCACGGCGTTGCCGGTGCCGGCGCAATTGACCAGGATCCGCTCCTGGCCATGCGCGGCGCGCGCCCGGGCGAAGCCGGTGTCGACGCTATCGTCCGACGTCACGTTCACTTCGCAGAACAGGCCGCCAATCTCGGCCGCGATTGCTTCGCCCTTTTCCTTCTGCAGGTCGAAGATCGCCACCTTCACGCCCCGGGCCGCGAGCGCCCGCGCGGTCGCGGCGCCGAGGCCGGAGGCGCCGCCGGTCACCACCGCGGCGATGCTGTCGTCAAGCTTCATCCTCTTCTCCCTTCGCTTGTCACAGACGCTCGACGATGGTGACGTTGGCGATGCCGCCACCCTCGCACATCGTCTGCAGGCCGTAGCGCTTGCCCCTTTTGTGGAGCGCATGGACCAGCGTCGCCATCAGCTTGGTGCCCGACGCACCGAGCGGATGGCCGAGCGCGATCGCGCCGCCATTGACGTTGAGCCGCTCGGGATCGACGCCCGTATGCCGCAGCCAGGCGAGCGGGACCGAGGCAAAGGCCTCGTTGACTTCGAACAGGTCGATCTCGTCGATGGTCATGCCCGCGCGGCGCAGCGCCCGGTCGGTGGCGAACAGGGGCTCCTCGAGCATGATCACCGGATCGCCCGCAGTGACGGTGAGGGCGTGGATGCGGGCGAGCGGGGTCAGGCCATGCGCCTTGAGCGCCGCTTCCGAGACGATCAGCACGGCGCTGGCGCCGTCGCAGATCTGGCTGGCATTGGCCGCGCTGATCACGCCGCCCTCGGCGAGCAGCATGACCGATCCGATGCTCTCGGCCGTCGCGTCGAAGCGGATGCCCTCGTCGCGGACGTGGATCGCCGGCCCCTCCGGCGTCTCGATCGCGAGCGGCACGATCTCGGCTTCGAAATCGCCGCGCTCGGTCGCGGCGGCGGCGCGGCGATGGCTCTCCAGCGCATAGGCGTCGAGCTCGGCGCGGTCGAGGCCGTGCTTGCGCGCCATCATCTCGGCACCCATGAACTGGCTGAACTGCACGCCCGGATAGCGTGCCTCCTGGCGCGGCGATTTGGGTCCGCCGAGCCCGGCCTGGGCGAAGAGCGCGACGGTGGCGCCCATCGGCACCCGCGTCATGCTCTCCACGCCGGCCGCGATCACCACGTCCTGCGTGCCCGAAAGCACGGCCTGGGCGGCGAACTGGATCGCCTGTTGCGAGCTGCCGCACTGGCGGTCGATCGTCACCGCGGGCACGCTTTCGGGCAGGCGCGAGGCGAGCACGGCGCCCCGGCCAACCTGGAAGCCCTGCTCGCCGCCCTGGCCGACACAGCCCATGATGACATCCTCGATCGCGGCGGGATCGATGCCGCTGCGCGCGACGATGGCGTCGAGCATTTCGGCCGCCATGTCCACCGGGTGCCATCCGGCGAGCTTGCCGCCGCGCCGCCCCCCGGCGGTCCGCACGGAATCGACGATATAGGCGGTGGCTGCTCCCATGATCCTGCTCCCGTTCTTTTCCGAATCGGCGTTATCGGCCGAGGGTAGCGCGATATGCGAGCGTCGCGCAGCCGTTGCGCGACCATCGCGCCATCCGGGTGGGCGCGGCACATAGCTATCCCGTGCATCGCGATGATTTTACGGAAAAAGCCTTAACGCCCGGTTCGGCGCGTTTCTGCAAAACGACGGAAAGGCATGATCGCCACAGATATGGAAACGGGTGCGCAACCAACTGTCATCCGCACGTGATAATCCAGATGGGGCGGCACCGGTCCGCTCCCGAAATGCGAGGTGGAATGGCCCGGATCATCTATGTCGAGGACGACGAGCAGGTCGGGGCCGGAGTGCAGCAGGCGCTGCGCGAGGCAGGGCATGTGGTGGGCCTGATCGATCATGGCATGCTCGCCTTCGACACGATCGCCTTCAACAAGCCTGACCTGGTGATCCTCGACCAGTCGCTGCCGGGCGCGCGGGGCCTGGACATATTGCGGGCACTGCGGCGGCTGCCGGCGCTTTGCCGCACGCCGATCCTGATGCTGTCGGCCAGGGGCGGCGAGGCGGAAATGGACGAGGCGATGGCCGCGGGGGCCAATGCCTGTCTGGTGAAGCCGTTCGCGCCCGAGCTGCTGGTGCGGCGCGTGGCCGAGATGCTGGATGACGCGAGCCTGCAGGGCGAAGCGGGCGCTTAGGGTTGGGGCATTGTCCAGGCAAATGCCGGCTTCTCCGGCTCCCCTCCCTTGCAGGAGCGGGAATTGCATGTTGACCCGTCCCGGGTCCGTCGCTGCATGCGCTCAGGCGCGGACGAACAGGTTCTTGAGCCAGAGCGGGCCGGTGCGGGCGGCGTCGCGCCAGTCGCCTTCGTCCTCGGCCGTATCGGCGGTGTAGTCCCGGGGGTCGAACAGCTTCACTCGCGCGCCGCGATAGGCGGCGGCGTTGCGCGTCACCAGGGTAAGGCCGTGCTCGAGCGCGGTGGCGGCGAACAGCGCATCGCGAGTCTCGGCGAGCGCAAGCTGGCCGCGGCGGCGGGCGATCGCGGCGTCGAGCGGCAGGACATGCCCTTCGAAGGCGGGGACGAGCTGCGCGTCGATCCAGCCGCGCAGCACTGCGCCCGCCGCCTTGTCGCGCCGCGCCGCCTCGGTGGCGGCGACCTCCAGCTCCATCAGCGAGATCGCCGAGAGGAACAGCCGCTCGCGCGCCACGCCCGCGGCCCAGGCGGTGAGCCCCGCCTCGGCTCCGCCCGCCCGCGCCTTGCGCAGTTCGAAGACGATCGGCGTGTCGAGCAGGAACATCACCAGCGCTCCGGTGGCGCGAGCGCGGCGTCGGGGGTGCCGGTGGGCAGGGCGAGCAAGTCGACGATGCTCTCGCGCTCGCCGTTCAGCCGGCGGAACAGGTCGATGCTCATCAGCACATGGGTGGGGCGCCCGCGATCGGTGACGAACACCGGCTCGGCCCGGGCGAATCGCTTGGCCGCGCTGACGTCCTGGTTGAATTCGCGGCTGGTGATCACCTTCATTTCGTGCCTACGTACCTATATTGTCCGCGTTGTCATGTAGGTACGTTACTACTATGTGCGCTCCTTGCAACACAAAGCCCGGCCGAAGCGGAAAAATAAGGGGGTGCGGCGATTTGCAGTTGCGTGCAGGCTTTGCCGTGCGCTCCCTTTCCCGAAGCCGCGCGACGGGCGGGCAACGCACCGCGCCGGGAATTGGGGGGAGGTTACCATGCTCGATCTGCTGAACAGTGCCTGGCACGCATTGACCGATGTGCTCAGCCCGCACGGGCCCGCGGTGAACGCCGCGAAGAGCTATGCGCCCGGCGACTACAGCATCCATTTCTTCCTGCAGCTGGCCATCATCATCCTGGCCTGCCGCGTGGTCGGCTGGCTCGGCCAGAAGCTGCTCAAGCAGCCCCAGGTGGTGGGCGAGATGATTGCCGGCGTGGTGCTCGGCCCGTCGCTGTTCGGCCTGTTCTTCCCCGATCTCCAGCTCGCGATCTTCCCCAAGGAGACGCGCAACGTGCTCTATACCGGCGCGCAGCTGGGCGTCGGCCTCTACATGTTCATGGTCGGCCTGACGCTGCGGCTCGATCATTTCCAGTCCAAGGCGAAGAGCGCCGCCGGCGTCTCGGCCGCGGGCATCGTCGCGCCGTTCCTGCTCGCCGCGCTGATCACTCCGTTCCTGCTCACCGTGCCCGGCCTGTTCACCCCCGGCATCAGCCAGGCGAACGCCACGCTGTTCATGGGCGCCTGCATCGCGCTCACTGCCTTCCCGATGCTCGCGCGCATCATCAACGAGCGCGGTCTGGCCAATTCCTCGCTCGGCACGCTCTCGCTCACCGCCGGCGCGTTCGACGACGCGGCATCGTGGTGCGTCCTCGCCCTGGTGCTCGCCACCTTCGGCGCCGGGCCGGGCGTGGCGGTGCTCGCGATCGGGGGCGCCGTGCTCTACACTGCGTTCATGCTCCTGTTCGGGCGCAAGCTGCTCGCTCCGCTCGGCCGCATCGTCGAGGCGAAGGGCGAGATGAGCACCGCGATGCTCGCCGTCACCATGATGCTGTTCTGCACTTCGGCCTTCATCATGGACGCGATCGGCATCCATGCGATCTTCGGCGGCTTCCTGATGGGCGTGTGCATGCCGCGCGGCCTGTTCGTCGAGGAGCTGAAGCGCAAGGTCGAGCCGCTCGCCGTCGTCCTGCTGCTGCCGATGTTCTTCACCTATTCGGGCCTCAACACCCGGATGGACATGGTCAACTCGGTCGAGCTGCTGCTGATCGCGCTGGGCGTGCTGGCAGTGTCGGTCCTTGCCAAGTTCGGCGCCTGCTGGGCCGCCGCCCGCCTCGCCGGCGAGGACAACCGCACTGCCCTCGGCATCGGCGCGCTGATGAACTCGCGCGGGCTGATGGAGCTGATCATCATCAACATCGGCCTGCAAAAGGGCATCATCGGCCCCACGCTGTTCTCGATGCTGGTGCTGATGGCGATCGTCACCACCGTGATGGCCACGCCCCTGTTCGAAGCGGTCTATGGCCGCAAGGCCCGCGAGAGCGGCGAGCTGGAAGCGCTCGACCCGAAGCTGGCGGCTGCCGCCTGAGGTCCTCCTCCCCGTCCCGCAACACCCCTGCGGGACGGGGCTTTCCGAAAGAAGCATGATGAAACGAGCGCTTCTGTGCGCCACGGGGCTGCTCGCCGCCGGTGCCGCGCATGCCCAGGACGTGAAGCTGACGCCCACCGCCGAGGTGCGGCTGCGCTACGAGCATGTCGGCCAGGACGGACTGCCCAGGGACGCCGACGCAGTGACGCTGCGCGTCCGCCCGGGCCTAGCCGCCGGCTGGCAGGGTTGGTCGGCATTGGTGGAGGGCGAGGGCGTGGTCGCGCTCGCAGGCGGCTATAATGACGGCACCAACGGCAGGACGCGCTATCCGCTGGTCGTCGATCCGGAGAATATCGAGCTCAACCGCGCGCAGCTCCGCTATGCCGGCAAGGACGGGCTGGCCGTCACCGCCGGCCGGCAGCGGCTGAACTTCGTTGACGACCGCTTCGTCGGCAATGCCCCCTGGCGCCAGAGCGAGCAGACCTTCGACGCGGTGCGCGTCCAATATGGCAAGCCGCTCGGGCTCAATCTCGACCTTGCCTATAGCTGGGACGTGCGCACGATAAACGGCCGCAACGGTGCGGGCGCGCGGCCGGTGTCGGTCGGCGGCGACAATGTCTTCGCGGTGGTCGGCTATGGCACCGGGGCCGGCACGTTGAGCGGCTTCGCCTATCTGGTCGACCAGGACCTGGCGGCGCTGCAGGGCTATCGCCTGTCGAGCCAGACCTATGGCGTGCGCTTCGCCGGCAGGCAGGCTTTGGGCAGGGACGTCTCGCTCGGCTATGTCGCCAGCTGGGCGCGGCAGAGCGACTGGCACCGCAACCCCAATCGCTATGCCGCGGACTATTGGCTGGGCGAGCTGAACCTGACCGCGAAGGGGCTGAGCCTGACCGCGGGCCGGGAAGTGCTGGGCGCGGACCAGGGCGTGGCGCTGACCAGCGTGCAGACGCCGCTGGCCTCCTACTTCAAGTTCAACGGCTGGGCCGGCAAGTTCGGCACCACGCCGCCGGGCGGCCTGCGCGACCTCTATGGGATGCTGAGCTATGGCTGGAAGAAGGTTGGGCCGCTCGACGCGATCAACCTGGGCGCCACCTGGCACCGGTTCGGGAGCGACCGGCTCGACCAGCATTATGGCGACGAGCTCGACCTGATCGCCGGGGTGAAGCGCGGCCATTATGCGCTCTCGGCCCGCTATGCGCACTACAAGGCGGACAGGTTCGCGACGGATACCGACAAGTTCTGGCTCCAGCTGGACTGGGCGCTGTAGGAATTCTCGGGCTCGAATTCCCTTCCGGGGAGGGGGAGGGGCCGATCAGCCGTTGATCGCGCGGATCAGCTCGCGGTGCGTCGGCAGGTCCTCGGTCGCGCGCTCGCTGAAATTCCGGATCCGCGCAAAGAGCTTCTCCGCCGCCTCGACATTGGGGAAATCGCCGCGCCCGCCCGACAGGTCCGTGCGGAAATCCATCCCGTAGAGAATGTACTGATAGTTGAAGAAGGCGAAGCTCTCGAGGTCGAGCAGGAAGTCGAAGCGCCCCGGCGGGCGGTGGCGCCACTGGCGCAGCAGCTCCTGCAGCCCTTCCGGGATCGAGGCCGAGTCGGCATTGTCGCGCCAGAAGGGCTCCTCGCGCCGGCTCAGGCAATAATGCAGCTTGAGGAAGGCGATGATCCGCTCGTAGCGCCCGACGATCAGCTCGTTGAAGCGCCGGGCCGGCGCGTCCACGGGGCCGTTGTGCGGGAACAGCTCGGCGATCATCCCCACCGCCGCCTCGATCAGCACCACCCCGGTCGATTCCAGCGGCTCGAGAAAGCCGCCCGACAGCCCGACCGCGACGCAGTTCTTCACCCATTGCGCCTCGCGATAGCCGGGCTCGAACGGGATGATGCGCGCCTGATAGTCGCCATGCCCGACATAGGCGCGCAGCACGCGTGCCGCTTCGTCGTCGGACATGTGGGCGGAGGAATAGACGGTGCCGATGCCGCGCGCGCCTTCCAGCCCGATGTCCCAGGTCCAGCCCGCCGCATGGGCGGCGGCGATGGTGAAGCTCTCGATCGGGGCGTCGGGTTCGGCATAGGGGATCTTGCAGGCGAGCGCCCGGTCGGTGAACAATATGTCGCGCACCGACTTGAAGCGGGCGCCCAGCGCCTTGCCGATCAGCTCGGCGCGGAAGCCCGAGCAGTCGACATAGAGGTCCGCCGCCAGCGCGCCCTGCTCGCGAGTGACGATGCGGGCGATCGCGCCGTCCTCGCCCAGCTCGACATCGGTGAGCAGCCCGGTGAGGTGGCGCACGCCCAGCTCCTCGGCGCGCTCCCGCAGGATGCGTGCAAGCCGGACGGCATCGAAATGATAGGCATAGTTGAGCGGGCCGGAGAACTCGCCCTCGCCCTGTTTCTTGGGCGCGCGGCGGCTCTCGGCGACTCGGTTCTGGATCGTTACGGCTTGCGCGAAGGGCGGCCGCGTCGCTTCGTCCTGGAGCAGCCAATAGGGCACCAGGCTGGTCCCCTCGGTGTAGAAGGGCGCTTCGAACGGATGGAGATAATGGTGGCGGGTGCCGTCGGGCAGCGGCGCGTGCAGCCAGTCGTTGAAGCGGATGCCCTGCTTGAACGTGGCCGAGGTGGCGCGGATGAAGCGGGTCTCGTCGATGCCGAGGAACTTCAGCGTCGACCGGATGGTGGGGAAGGTCCCTTCGCCCACGCCGATGATGCCGAGCTCGGGCGATTCGAGCAGGGTGATCTCGATCTGGGCCTGGTCGGCGAGATCGAGGAAACGCGCGAGATAGGCGGCCGCAAGCCACCCCGCGGTGCCCCCGCCGACGATCAGGATACGCCTCTTGCCCATGCGGTGCGGAGCTTAGCCTTGGGGTAGGGGAAGGGCCAGCGCCTCATTTCCGCAATCCCCTCAATCCTCCCCCGGAGGAGGAGGAGGAGGAGGAGGAGGAGGAGGAGGAGGAGGAGGAGGAGGAGGAGGAGGAGGAGGAGGAGGAGGAGGAGGAGGAGGAGGAGGAGGATTTGGATGCTGGGCCATCCGGCTGCATATCATCTTCCAACCTGCCCCATTCCGGACTCGAAGCCCCAGGGAGGATCTCTCCATGAAGCTCGACGACAAGGCCGCGAGCCGCATCCGCGACCGGATGCTGGATGCCGTCGATCTCGCCGCGACCTTCGTCCTGGCGACGGAATGCGCGTTGACCGCGGTCCGGGCGGATTTCGATCTGTTCGGCATCCTGGTGCTGTCCTTTGTCGGTTCGGTCGGCGGCGCGGTCATCCGCGACCTGCTGCTCGGCGAGCATCCTCCCGCGCCGTTCCGCGACTGGCGCTATGCGGCGCTGGCGCTGGCGGCGACTTCCGCCGTCATCCTCGCGTCGTTTCTCCTCGGCCGGATCGCGAACTTCACGCCGCCGCTCCTTGTCGACATCTTCGAAGGCGGGGGCCTCGCGCTCGCCGCGGTCGCCGGTGCCCGCAAATGCCTGGACTACGGGCTCAACAGCGCCTCGGTCGTGATCATCGCCACGGTCAATGGATGCGGCGGCGGCATGTTGCGCGACGTGCTGATCGCGCGGGTCCCCAGGGTCCTGCACGAGGATTTCTACGCCACCGCCGCCATTGCCGGCGCGACGTTGCTCGTCCTGCTGGTCCGGCGGTGCGGGGTGCGCCCGGACCTGGCGGGGGCGATCGGCGGCCTCGCCATCTTCGCGCTGCGCACCGCCGCGCTCCTCGGCGCATGGCGGCTGCCGCATCTGCGCTAATTTCCCTCCCTGGAATAGAGGGGAGGACGACCTACAGCGCCCGGAACCGGAAATCCCGGAACTTCGCCGCGCCCGCGCCCGCCGAGTAAAGCCCCGGGCGCAGCATCAGGAAACCGCCGCGCACATTGTGGTGATAGCCGGACACTTCCATCCCCCGGTCGAAGCGCTTCCACGTCCTGCCGCCATCGCCCGAGAGGTGGAAGGAGATGATGTGCTGCCGGTTGGTCACCCGCATGCGCAGCCGCCGGCCATAAGGGTTGGCCGGCCGCCCGCGCTCCATGCCGTACTGGTGCGTCACGAAGCGCTTCTCGTCGAAGCCGAGTCCGCAATAGAGCTTCTCGTCATAGAAGAGCACCAGCCCCGCCGTGCCGCCCGGTGCGATCTCGATGTCGCATTCGAAAGCGTATCCGGTGTCGCCGGCGATCAGCAGCAGCGGCGACGAATCCACCGGCGCCTTGCCCGATGCCTGGAGCACCAGCGCGCCGGCTTCGGTGCGTGCGCGGCCCGCTTCTCCCGGACCCGGCTTGAAGAAGTTCCACTTGCGCCCGAGCGCCAGCGGCCCGGAGAAATCGTCCGACAGCGCCTGGCCGTGCGGCACCTGCGCACCGCCGCCGGGCTTGCGGATCGGCTTCGACAGGTCGCCGCCGGTCATCCGGAACCAGCCGTCCGCCGTCCATTCCACGGGATCGAGCAGCGCCTGGCGCCCCAGCGTCCAATAGCCGTTCTCGAAGCCGTGATAGACCGACCACCAGCTGCCGTCCGGCGCCTCGACCAGCGAGGCATGGCCGCGCGACCACCAGGCCTCGTCGTTGCGGACGGTGCGGACGAGCGGGTTGGCGGGGCATTGCTCCCAGGGCCCGTGGATCGAGCGCGCGCGCGCCGCGATCACCATGTGCCCGGTCGGCGGGCCGGCGGTGCCGCCCACCGCGGTGATCATGTAGAACCAGCCATTGTGGCGGTGGATCTTCGGCCCCTCGGGCGAGAAGCTCTCGACGTCCCATTCCTCGGGATAGTGCCAGGGGTCGTAGACATGCTCGACCTTGTCGACGGTGGACAGCCCGTCCTCCGCAAGCCGCACCCGGTCGCCGCCCGACAGGAACAGCCAGCGCGAGCCGTCCTCGCCCACGGCGTGGCAGGGATCGATATGGTCGTGCAGGCCCAGGTCGATGGGCTCGCTCCACGGCCCGTCGATATGGTCGGCCCAGATCACGAAGATCGAGTTGGGGCTGGCCTTTACCGGGATGTAGAGGAAGTAGCGGCCCGCGTGCTTTTCCAGGCTCACTGCCCAGACCGCGCCGATGTTCTTCGTGAGCGCCGCGCCGCGCGGTTGCCAGTTCACCAGGTCGCGGCTGTGCCAGATGGTCAGGCCGGGATAGGAATCGAAGCTCGAGAAGGTCATGTAATAGTCCGCGCCGTCCTTCAGGATGGCGGGATCGGGATGGTCGCCGGCGAGGAGCGGGTTGAGGAAGCGCCCGTCGCCCAGATCGCAGACGCGCTGGTTGTCGAAGCCGCGCTTCCAGTCGAGGGCGGTGGCATCCGGAAGCATCGGATTCGGTGTTGCTTCCCCCGCGCCCGGCCGCAGCAGCGCCGCCGCGCCTCCCGCCAGAGCCGCCCCAAATGCCGCGCGCCGACTGATGTCCATACCGTGCCTCTCCTTTCCGAAACTTATGACACCGATGTCATCCGGAAGGAAGGGGCGGTATCGGCGCTGATGCCGCCGCCTTTGGTGTCCGTTGTGTCCACTTTGGCGGGAAGTCGAATATTTCCTATTCTTGTTGGAAATGCCGTGGCTACAAACGTCACACGTTTGGGGGGAGCGGACGCGGATGCGGCAGACCACGCTATCGGTGGCACTCGAGGTGAAGCCGGAGAGCTTCGACCATCTGTCGGGCCTGCTCGACGCGTTGCGCGACCGGCGCAGCCAGGATCCGTCGGGGGGCAAGGGCCCCTATGCCGATTTCCTGACGACGGTGCCGGCGGTGCATTTCCTGTCGCTCAGCGTGTTCCCGGGCTTCGACTATGATCCGCTCTTCGTGATCGAGGCCAATTTCGACGGCGCCCCCGGCCCCTTCTGGGCGCAGCTGGAAGCCGCGATCGGGCCCGATCTCCGGAGCTTCCTGCGCTGCTGCAAGTGCCCGCTCGATCACACCGGCCCGTTGTTCGACGCCGTGACCGTGCCGGACAGCCGGGCACCGATCGCTCCCTATCTCGAGGCGCGGACGCTCACCCCCACCGTGTTCCACCACGGCAATCGCGGGATGACGCGTGACCGCATCCTCGCCGAGGGCAAGCTGTTCCTCGCCACGCGCGCCGAACTGGCGAACAGCAACGATGGCGGGCCCAGCCCCTATCGCAAGCTCACGCCCGCGGAGATTCATGCCCGGTTGCGCGCGGCGCTGCTCCCGCAATTCGGCTGGCTGGGCCAGAAGGCGCCGGCGCGCATCCCGCTGGCGCAGGGCATCGGCGATTATGCCCGGCTCGCGCTGTTCGCATTGGCGCTGGTGTTCGCGCTGTCGGTCCCCGGGCTGATCCTCAAGAGCCAGCTCGCCTGGCCGCATTATGTGCTGCTCTGCCTTGCGCTGTTCGCGCTGTTCACCGGCATGCTCTACCGGATGGGCAAGGCGCTGCCCGGCACGGCGACGCCGACGCGATTCAGCTTTCTCGGCTTCTTCCTGAAGAAGCTGCTGGTGCCGGTGGTGCTCGCCGCTGCGGCCTATGTCGTGGTCGCCGCCTTCCTCGCGGCGCCCTTCTGGTCGGCGATCGCGCACCGGCCCTTCTGGGCGGCGTGGCGGGACATGGCGATCTGGGCCGGGTGGAGCGCGGGCAGCGTCGCGGTGACGGTGGCGGGCCTGCTCGTCTGGCTGCGCTGGCTCGAGCGGCGCGACGCCTCGCAGGACGCGCCGCCGGTGGATCCCCGGATGCTGCGCGAGATGGCGCGGCGGGAGGACTGGATTCCGCAGAACCACATGGGCTCGGTGGTGCTGATCAAGCCGGGCGTGCTGCGCACCGTGATCATCCGCCTGGGGCATCGCGGCCTCCATCTGCTGCTGCGCGTCCTGCCCAGGACGCGCCAGGGCTATCTCGGCTCGATGCGGACGATCCATTTCGCGCACTGGGCGCGTGTGAACAACAACAGCCGGCTGATGTTCTTCTCGAACTTCGACCAGACCTGGGAGAGCTATCTCGACGATTTCATCGAGAAGGCGCATGCCGGGCTCACGCTCGCCTGGAGCTGCGGGGTGGGCTTCCCGCCGACGCGCTTCCTGGTGAAGGACGGCGCCAGCCATGGCCGCCAGTTCAAGGAATGGGCGCGCCATTCGATGGCGGTCAGCCGCTTCTGGTATTCGGCCTATAAGGATCTCACCGCGGAGCAGGTGGAGCGGAATTACCGCATCGCCTGCGGCCTGAGGAAGAAGCAGCTCAGCGAGAAGGAGGCCGCGGCGTGGATCAACGACCTGTGAGCGAGGGCGGCCGCACCCCGAGCTGGCATCTCGCCGCGCCGGACAATGCGCAGACCCAGGGGCTGGTGGTGAGTGGCTTCGCCGCGTTGCCCACCGGCCGGGCGCTGTTCCTCGAGTTCGGCTGGAAGGGCATGAAGAAGAAGGGCGGCGGCGCCTGGCTGGAAGCGCTGCGCAAGGTGGCGCAGGTGAGCGACGCCGAAAGGCCAGATCCGCGCGCAGCGGCGATGGGCTTCACCTGGTCGGGGCTCCAGAAGATGGGGCTGAACGCCAATGCGCTCGCCTCGTTCGATCGCCCCTTCAAGGAAGGCATGTTCCAGGAGGACCGCCTGCGGCGGCTGGGCGATCGGCGCGGCGATGCCTGGCAGGGCACGGTGATCCCGGGCGGGCCCAGGTGGAGCGGCAACACGCCGCTCGACGGCGCCGCGGTGGACGACGAGGCGCGCGCCTTTGACGACCGGCAGGAAGATCCGGAGCAGCGGGTGAAGACGCCGCTGACCGTCCATGCGCTGCTGCTGCTCTATTGCGAGCATGACGAGGCGGCCGAGGACTGGTGCGAACGGGTAAGCAAGACGCTCGAGCCCTTCGAGGTGCGGGTGGTCCATCATCTGCCGCTCGACCTGCGGCTTGATCCCCAGGGCATCGCGCGCGAGCATTTCGGCTTCGCGGACGGCATCTCGCAGCCGATCCCGTTCGAGGCGGGCACGGTCGTCTATCGGGACGGCAGCGATGTGCCGAAGGATTACTGGAATGGCGTGCCGCTGGGCGAAGTGCTGATGGGCCATCGCAACGGGCATAACGAGATCGCGCAGGGGCCGGTGGTCGCGGACGGGATCGGCGACACCGCCGGGCTGCCGCCGCATCCCAAGGGCGTGGGCTTTCGCGACCTGGGGCGCAACGGCAGCTATATGGTGGTGCGCGAGCTCAAGCAGGACGTCTACGCCTTTTGGGAATCGATGCGCGCCGCCGCCCGGCACATCCGCGAGCGCGATCCCGAGGGGGCGGCGCACGTCACCACCACCTGGCTCGCCGAGCGGGTGGTGGGGCGTGACACGCACGGCAATCTGCTCTGTCCGCTGGGCGGGACGATCCCGGTGGCGGACAATGACTTCGGCTTCTGGGACCGCGATCCCCATGGGATGGGATGCCCGCTGGGCAGCCATGTCCGCCGCGCCAATCCCCGTGACGGCCTGGCGCCGACCGAGGCGGACAAGCAGACCCTGCTCGACGCGGCGAACAATCACCGCATCCTTCGCCGGGGCCGTAAATATGGCAGGACGATCAGCGTGCCGCCGACGCCCGACGATGTCGATCGCGGGCTGTTGTTCATCTGCCTCAACACCGACATCACCCGCCAGTTCGAGTTCGTGCAGCAGACCTGGGTACTCAACCCGAACTTCGCGACGCTCTATGACGAGACCGATCCGCTGATCGGCCCCAAGGGCACGATGACGATCCCCGAGGACCCGCTGCGGCGGATCATCGACGTCGAGACTTTCGTGCAGATGGCGGGCGGGGAATATTTCTTCCTGCCGAGCATGCCGGCGCTCGATTATCTGGGCGCGCTGTGAACGCGCTGGCTTCGCGCGCGGTGCTGCGCCCCGGCAAGAAAGGGATCGCGCGCTGGATCGAGGGGCGAGTGTTCGCGCTCATGCCCTATGCCTTCGCTTTTCTGCGGCGCTGGAAGCCGGTGGCGAAGCTCGGCGGCATGGTGCTGACCTCGCGCCATGACGATGTGCGCGAGGTGTTCGCCAGCGATCCCGTGTTCGGCGTGCCCTATGCGCCCAAGCTCGACGTGATCATGGGCGGCGAGCCCTTCTTCCTCGGCATGGCCGACACGCCGCTTTATCACCGCGACACCGATGCGATGCGCACCGTGGTGCGCCCCGGCGACCTGCCCGGGCTGGCGCAGAAGGCGGAGGCGATGGCCGAGGCGATCATCGCGGCGGCGCCGGGGCGGATCGAAGTGGTGGACACGCTGGTCCGGCGCGTGACCTTCAGCGTGCTCGGCGATTATTTCGGCGTGCCCGATCCGGCCGGGGGCGATCTGCGGGTGTGGGGCACGCGGCTGTTCGAGTTCCAGTTCGCCGATCCCAAGGGCGATCCGGCGCTGCGCGCGGAGGTCCACCAGATCGCTCCGGCGCTGCGCGCGCATATCGACAAGGAGATCGTCCGGCGGAAGGCGGCGCCGGGCAAGGACGATGTGCTGTCCCGCTGTCTCGCCCAGCAGAAGCGCGGCGTGCCGGGCTTTTCCGATGTGGAGATTCGCACCAATCTGATGGGCTTCATCGTCGGCGGCCCGCCCCAGCCGCCGATGGTCGTGCCGCAGGCGATGGAGCAGCTGCTGCGCCGGCCGAGGGAATTGGCGGCGGCGCAGGCAGCGGCGCGGGCAGGGGACGATGATTTGCTCTGGGGCTATGTCCAGGAGGCGATGCGCTTCGATCCGCTCGCGCCGGGGCTGCCGCGCATCGTGCTGGCCGATGGCGTGATTGCGCGTGGCACGGCCCATGAGACTGTGGTGAAGGCGGGCGACACGGTGCTCGCCGCCTTTGCCTCGGCCATGATGGATCCGCGCCGGCTGACCGATCCTGCCCGCTTCGATCCGCACCGCCCGGCGAGCGACTATATTCACTTCGGCTATGATCTGCACCAGTGCTTCGGCCGCCACATCAACCGCGCGACGCTGCACCTCATGCTCAAGCCCTTGTTGAAGCGTCCGAATCTTCGGAGGGCGCCGGGTGGGGCGGGGCGGCTGGCGAAGAACGGGGCGTTCGCGGAGTCGCTGACCCTGGTGTTCGACTGAGGTCGGCGGAGGCGGCAGTTTCCCTGCCGGCGTCCCCGCCGGCGCGGGGATGCCGATAGCAAGGCTGGCGTCGTGGCGACTGAGGCTCAGCGCCGCGGCGACGGGCCGCCGCGATAGCCGCCCTGGCGCTCGAGCATCCAGCCGGGATATTCCGCCGGCAGCTTGCTCACCGCATCGAGCCGGGCGCGCTCCTCGGGCGTGAACTCTACGTCCACCGCGGCGAGATTGTCGGCCAGTTGCTCGGGCCGCTTGGCGCCGATGATGACGCTGGAGACCGCGCGTTGATGGAGCAGCCAGGCCAGCGCCAGCTGGGCGACCGAGCGGCCCTTGGCTTCGGCCAGTTCGCGCAGCACGTCGACCACGTCATAGCCGCGCGCCTTGTCCACCGGCGGGAAGTCGAAGCCGGCGCGGCGGCCGTCGCCGTCGCCCTCGCGCGTATATTTCCCCGACAGGAAGCCGCCGGCGAGCGGGCTCCACACCATCAGGCCCACGCCCTCGGATTCGAGCATCGGAATCACCTCGCGCTCCAGGTCGCGCCCGGCGATCGTGTAATAGGCCTGGAGCGAGGCGATCGGGGCATAGTCGCGGGCCGCCGCGATGCCGACCGCCTTCATCACTTGCCAGGCCGCCCAGTTGGAGAGGCCGATGTACCGGACCGTCCCGCGCCGCACGAGGCTGTCGAGGGCCAGGAGCGTCTCCTCGATCGGCGTCGCCGCGTCGAAGCCGTGGATCTGGTAGAGATCGATATGGCCGGTGCCGAGCCGCTCGAGGCTCTGCTCGACCTGGGTCAGGATGTGCCCGCGCGACGCGCCGGCGCCGTTGGGTCCGTCGTGCATGCGGCCGACCACCTTGGTGGCGACCACCACTTCATCGCGCGCGACGCCCAGGTTCCGGAGCGCCTGGCCCAGGATCCGCTCCGAACGACCCTCGGCATAGATGTTCGCCGTGTCGAAGAAATTGATGCCGGCATCCAGCGCGGCCTTGACCAGTCCGTCGGCTTCTTCCTGCTGCAGCTGGCCGATCCGGCCCCATATGCCCTCGTCGCCGCCGAAGGTCATGGTGCCGAGGCAGAGTTCCGAGACGATCAGGCCGGAGCGGCCGAGCCGGTTGTAGCGCATGGGATTCCCCTGGGAGCGAGAGGGAGAGGCTCCGCAGATGTGGTGCGGGAGCCGTCGCCGCAATGCCGGCGCGGCGAAAATCGGCCTGAGTCGGGCGCTGGCAACGGTGTCAAAAAACTCATACAATATGGTGCAATGCGGCAATTCCCTTGCCTTGATCCGATAAGTGATTGTTCTCGCGCCGATCTAGATCGATGCAAATGTATGAGTTGACAGCATCGCAGGCGCGGCATAGCCAAATGTGACCGCTAACATCGCGATCCGCGCGATTGGCTCAATGGCCCGGGAAGAGGCCTTCACAGGAGGGGAATATGCACGCTCGAGTTGCGCCTCGTTTCACTGCGCGCCGTCTGGGAATGATCGGCGCCGCGTTGCTTGCCGGCACGGCCTGGCCCGCGCTTGCCCAGACCCAGCCCGGCGACACGCCCGCCGCCGCCCAGGACCAGAGCGTCCCGGAAACGGAGCAGTCGATCGTCGTCACCGGATATCGCGCATCGCTGCAGAGCTCGACCAACGCGAAGAAGAACTCGGTGGGCTTCACCGATTCGATCTTCGCCGAGGACATCGGCAAGTTCCCCGACACCAACATCGCCGAGAGCTTCAACCGCATTCCCGGCGTGACCATCGCCCGCGAAGTGACGGGCGAGGGCCTCAACGTCACGATCCGCGGCCTCGGCACCAATTTCACGCGCGTGCTGCTGAACGGCGCCCCGGTGGCGGTCGCCTCGACCGGCCGGACCGACTCGCAGAACACCAACCGCGAAGTCGATCTCGACATGTTTCCGACCGAGCTGTTCACGTCGCTGACGGTGAACAAGAGCGGCATCGCCGACCAGGTGGAAGGCGGTGCCGCCGGCACGGTCAACATGCGCAGCGCGCGGCCGTTCGACCGCTCGGGCACTCGCATCACTTATGGCGCGCAGCTGACCAAGAACACCAACTCGAAGGATTGGGGCTATCGCGGCTCGCTGCTGGGCAGCACCACGATGGGCGATTTCGGCATCCTGCTCGGCGTTGCCGGCGTGCACAACAAGGTGCGCACCACCGGCTTCGAGACGATCGGCTGGACCAACCCGAACCTGTCCGCTGCCCAGTGCGGCGCGACCAGCGGCTGCAATCCCACCGGCGGCGGCAATTGGACGATCCCCGGGACGGTGCCCGCCAATTCGGGCGCGGGCCTGCCCACCGGTGCCACGATCGACCAGGCCTTCCTGCTCGCGCGCAATCCCGGGGCGACGATCTCGCAGATCGACAACGGCATCATCCCGCGCCTGGGCCGCAGGATGTTCGAGGAAGGCACCAAGGACCGGATCAACGCGATCGCCAGCCTGGAGTATAAGGGCGAGCGCTTCCATGCCTATGTCGACGGCATGTTTGGCTGGAAGGACAACCAGCTCGAGCGCGTCGACATGAACTGGGTCGGTCGCAACGGCGCCGCGATCCCGCTCAACACGCAATATGACCGTTCGGACTGCACCCAGGGCTGCGTGGTCACCAAGGGCACCTATGCCAACGCCCAATGGTTCCTCGAATATCGCCCCTTCATCGAGAAGACCAAGTTCTGGGGCGTCAACCCCGGCTTCGACTGGGAGATCGCCGACAAGCTGAAGTTCGACGTCGCGGCGAACTACACCTGGTCCAGCTTCCACCGCGAATCGCCGAGCGTGGTGGTGCTCAGCGCCCCCAATTCGGGCGTGGTCGTGAACTATGACAATAGCAGCGGCGACGTGCCTACGATCTCGACGAACATCGACCTGAACAATCCCGCCAACTTCGCCTGGCCGGGCGGGCGCGTGAACATCCAGGACGAGAAGCGCCAGACCGAGACCAAGGGCATTCGCGGCAACCTGACCTGGGGCGACAGTGCGTTCAACCTCAAGGTAGGCGCCGCCTATGACGACACGTCGCGGCGCATCAACGCCTATGACAACAGCCAGGCCTGGCAGAACGCGGTGTGCGGCAATCGCCCCAGCGTGTTCCTGCCCTCGCCCAACACGCAGCCGCCGTGCAACGGGCTGGTCCAGCCCGGCGCGGCACCGGCGGGCTATCCCACCTATCCCGCCTATGGCACCGGCTATTCCTCCGGCGCGAGCGGCGGGGTGACCTATGGCGGCTCGCTGATCTCGAATTCGCAGCTTGCCGGTCTGCTGCGCCCGACATCGGCGGGTTTCGTCACGGTGGACTGGAACGCGTTCAAGGCGGCATCCAACTATGACGCCTTCCACAATGCCGCGCCCGAAGCGGGCTCGTCGAACACCGGGGCCAGCGGCGGCTATGTCCGCGAGAAGGTGATCGGCGCCTATGCCGAAGTGAATGGCGATCTGCAGCTGGGCGACAATCACCTCAACTACAATGCCGGCGTCCGCTATGTGCATACCGATCAGACGATCGGCGGCCGCGTCTCGATCTCGGATCCGCGCAACTCGCAGGACCCGGACGGCCCCGGCCCGCTGCCCGCTGCCTGCCCCGGCACCGGCAATCCGCGCGACGGCAGCTGTTATCCGAACATCACCAATTTCGTCTACACCGATACGAGCTACACGAACTGGCTGCCTTCGGTCAGCGGGGCCTTCCATATCGGCGATGCGGCGGTGGTCCGCGCCGCGGCATCGCGGACGATGACCCGGCCCAACCCGAACACGATGCTGCCGGGCCTCAACTTCTCGAGCCCCTCGGCCGATGTCGGCTCGGTCGGCAATCCGTCGCTCCAGCCCTATCTCTCGACCAATATCGATCTGGGCTTCGAATATTATACCGGCAAGGAAGGCTATGTCGGCTTCACTGCCTTCCGCAAGGCGGTGACCGGCTTCACCACCACCGGCACGGTGACGGTGCCCTTCTCGGCGCTGGGCGCGTACGGCGTCACCTTCGACACGCTGACCCCCACCCAGCAGGCCGCGATCAATTCGCGCGGCGGCCCGACCAGCGCGACCGTGGTGCTGAACCAGCAGGTGAATGCGACCGGCACGCTTAAGGTCAACGGCCTCGAAGTGAACTGGGTGCAGCCGCTCGACTTCCTGCTCGGCAAGATCGGGCTGAACGGGTTCGGGTTCAACGCGAACCTGACGCTGATCGACCAGACCGGCTCGGGCGCCGCCCCGGCGGTCGCGGTGGGTGTGTCGCCGGTGACCTACAACATCACCGGCTATTATGAGCAGGGCGGCATCAACATCCGCCTGTCGACCACCTTCCAGCGCGGCTCGGTCTCGTCGGACGCGAACCAGAACGGCATCGCGCTCGCCCGGCTCTATTCGAACGACTATCAGCAATACGACATGTCGGCGAGCATCGACTTCGCCAAGGTGCTCGACCTGAAATGGGGGCCGGAACTGACGCTCGACGTGATCAACCTCACCAAATCGAAACAGCGCAGCTACTTCCAGTTCAGCAATGCCGCCTTCACGCTCTACGATCCGGGCCGTCAGGTCATGGTCGGGCTGCGGGGCCGGTTCTAGGGCCTCACGGCAAAGGGGGAGTGGCGGCCGGCCTTTCACCGGCCGCCACTGCCGAGCCGTCCTTCAGGGGATGGCGGGCCGCCTGCGGGTGGCCTCTTTTTTGTCACGCCGAACCGGGTTAACGGGCGCCATGACTGAGCTGAGACTGATCGCGGGCATCGAACTGGGCGGCACCAAATGCGTGGCGTTGCTGGCGACCGGGCCGGACGATGTGCGCGACCGGGTGACCGTGCCCACCACCGATCCGCAGGCGACGCTGGCGGCGATCGAGGGAGTGCTCGATCGCTGGACCTTCGACGCGATCGGCGTGGCGAGCTTCGGGCCGGTGGGGCTCGATCCGGCGCGTGCCGATTACGGCGCGATCACTGCGACGACCAAGCCCGGATGGAGCGGTACCGACCTGATCGGCCGCCTGACGGCGCGCTATGGCAAGCCGATCGGCTTCCAGACCGACGTCAACGGCGCCGCGCTTGCCGAGGGGCGCTGGGGGGCGGCGCAGGGCATGGCGGCGCATGCCTATATCACCATCGGCACTGGCGTGGGGGTGGGCCTGGTGACCGGCGGCAGGCCGGTGATGGGCTGGGCGCATGGCGAGGCGGGGCATATGCGGTTGCCGCGTGCGCCGGGCGATGCCTATCCGGGCTGGTGCCGCTTCCATGGCGATTGCCTGGAAGGGCTGATCGCCGGCCCGGCGCTTGCCGAGCGCTTTGGCATGCCGGGCGACCAGTTGCCCGACGACGCGCCCGCATGGGATCTGTTCGTCCACGACCTGGCCGGCATGCTCCACAATCTCGTCGTCACCGCCGCGCCCGAGCGGATCGCGATCGGCGGCGGCGTGACGGCCGCACGGCCCTATCTGTTCCCGAAGCTGCGCGCGCGGCTGGTCGAGAGCCTGGGCGGCTATGGCGCGCTGGCCGAATGGGCGGAGGAGATCGAGGCGCGGTTGGGGACGCCGGGGCTGGGCACGATGGCGGGGCCGCTGGGCGCGATCGCGGTGGGGCTGGGGGCCGACTAGGAGTCTTCCTCCAACCAGGCTTGGGAAGCCCTCAGATCACTTCCATATCCGAATTATAGTGGTGCCAGGCCAGCACTGCCGCCGCACCGCGATGGGGGCGCCAGGCTTCGGCGATTTCCCGGGTCAGCTTCTCGCTCGGCCGTTCGGGGTGGCCCATGATCCGGCCGACCTCGATCTGCACCGCCAGGTCTCCGGCGGGCCAGATATCGGGGCGCCCCTCGGCGAACAGCAGGTAGATCTCGGCGGACCAGCGGCCGATACCCTTGATCCGGACGAGCTGGGCGATGGCTTCCTCGTCGTCCTCGGCCAGGTGCGCGAAGTCGAGCCGGCCGCTGGTCACTTCCTCGGCCAGGCTGCGCGCATAGGCGATTTTCTGGCGCGAGAGGCCGGCGGCGCGCAGGTCCTCGTCGCTGGCGCGCGCGATGTTGCCGGGATCGGTGAGCGCCCCCAGCTGCGCCGCCATCTTGTTCCAGATCGATTGCGCGGCGGCAACGCTCACCTGCTGGCCCACGATCGTGCGCAGCAGCGTCTCGTAGCCGCGGTCGCGGATGCGGGGCGGGGGATAGCCCACCCGCCCGATCGCGGCGGCGATCAGCGGCTCGCGCGCCGCCAGCGCATCGAGCGATGCCTTGAGCTGGTCGGCGGTCAGGCCCATGCGCGCCCGCCTTGCGAAGCGCCGTTTTCGGCGGCATGGACGGGGCCGGAACAGGAGAATCTCATGCCCAAGCTTATCGTCGTGACCAGGAGTGGTGAAGAGCGCGAGGTCATGGGGGAAGCGGGCCTGAGCGTGATGGAAGTGATCCGCGAGAACGGCTTTGACGAGCTGCTCGCTTTGTGCGGCGGTTGCTGTTCCTGCGCGACCTGCCATGTGCATGTCGATCCGGAATTTGCGGCCAAACTGCCGAAGATGAGCATGGACGAGGATGATCTGCTCGACAGCGCGGGCGACCGCGACGCGACTTCGCGGCTGTCGTGCCAGATCCCGTTCGGACCCGAGCTCGACGGGCTGCGCGTGCGGATCGCCGAAGAGGACTGATCGGGCCGGGGCTTTCCCGCATCTCTTTCTTCGTCATCCCCGGCTGCGCGGGGATGACGGAAAGAAAGTTGCTTGCCGGCTATTCGCGCACCGTCACCGCGTAGAGCGCGATCGCCGCCGCGTTCGACACGTTCAGGCTCTCGACCTTGTCCGAGATCGGCAGCTTCGCGAGTTCGTCGCAATGCGCCTCGGTGTTCTGGCGCATGCCCTCGCCCTCGGCGCCGAGCACCAGGGCGATCTTGCGCTGATCGCCCATCACCTCGGCCAGCGTGCCCTTGGCATGGCCGGTCAGTCCGATCCGCCAATAGCCCGCCTCGGCGATCTCCTCGAGCGCGCGGGCCAGGTTCACCACGCGGCACCAGGGCACCGCTTCCAGCGTGCCGGCGGCCGCGCGGGCGAGCGTGCCCGTCTCCGACGGGGCATGCCGGTCCTGCGTGACGATGCCGAGCGCGTCGAACGCTGCCGCCGAGCGCAGGATCGCGCCGACATTGTGCGGATCGGTCACCTGGTCGAGCACGAGCAGCGGGCGATTGTCGCCGGCGCCCTGGGCGAGCAGGTCGCCCAGCCACATCTCCTCCAACGGATCGACTTCGGCGACCAGGCCCTGATGCGGCGCGTCGTTCGGCACCAGCCGGCCGAGATCGGCGGCATTGGCGAAAGTGATCGGAATCGTCGACGGGATGTCGAGCCCGGCCAGCGCTTCGTGCGTGCCCCAGATCTTGCGTACCACGCGCTCGGGATTGTCGAGTGCCGCCAGCACCGCGTGCCGCCCGTAGAATCGGGGGCGGTTCGACGATGCCTGGCTCGGCCGGTGTCCACGCTTGGCCATTACTTCGCTCCCGGTGCCGGGTAGAATTCGTCCAATGTCTTGGGCTGGGTCGCCAGCGGCACGCGCGGCAGCGGATCGGGCGTGTTGGCCGCATTGATCAGGAAGGCGGCGAGGATGATCGCGCCCTGGCGCATGTCCTCGGGCTTCAGGTGATCGAAGGTGTCGACATCGGTGTGGTGGACCGTCGAGGCATAGTCGAGCGGATCCTGGATGAACTGGAACGCCGGGATGCCCACCACGTCGAAGAACACGTGATCCGTGCTGTCGGTGAGGGCGGTCGCCACCTTGGTGGCCCCGAACGAGCTGAACGGCGCCAGCCAGTCGCGGAAGATCGGCACCACCGCGGTGTTGCCCTGGGTATAGATGCCGCGGATCTTGCCCGAGCCGTTGTCGAGGTTGAAATAGGCGGCGAGCTTCGCATGGTCCGGGCCCGGCTTGATCGGATAGGACTTGCCCCAGGCTGCGTAGCGCGCGGGGCCGGTCAGCGTCGGGTCGATCGTGCGGGTGGCGACATGGCCCTCGATATAGGCCATCGAGCCGAGCAGGCCCTGCTCCTCGCCCGACCATAGCACGAAGCGGATCGCGCGCTTCGTCCTGACGCCCAGGGTCTTGATGATGCGCGCGGCCTCCATCACCATCGATACGCCCGCGGCATTGTCCGCCGCGCCATCGCCCATCGCCCAGCTGTCCATGTGTGCGCCGGCCATCACATAGCCCGCCTTGGCATCGGTGCCGGGAATGTCCGCCATGATGTTGTAGGCCTTGGTGTCGCTGTCGTCATAAGTGACGTCGCTGTTCAGCTCGAGGCTGGGTGTCGCGCCCATCTTGGCCAGGCGGACGAGGCGGCGATAATCCTCGGCGGCGATCTCGAAGCCGGGGAGCGGCGGCGTGGCGCCGACCCGGAACTGGCTGTTCTGGCCATGGATCAGCTTGCCGTTGCGCGACGACATCGTCGCGTATGCAATCGCGCCCTCGGCCTTCAGGAAGGCGTCGCGCTTGGCGAGGAAAATCTGGCGCGAGGGGCCGCGCGGCCGGCGCGTGGCAGCGGAAGGGCCGCTCGGCAGCTCGAACGTGTCGGCCTTGTCGAGATCGGCGTCTCCATAGCGGCGGAAGTCCGGAACGGTCGCGTCGGCGATGTCCGTCGGCTCCGTTATCAGCACGATCTTGCCCTTGAGCTTGCCCTTGTACTGGTCGAGCGCGGCTTCGTCGGCCATCGGGGCGAGCACCACCTGGCCGGTGATCGGGCCGCCGGTGCCGGGCGTCCAGGCGAGCGGCGCGGCGATCAGGGAGAGCGGGCGCGGGGCGACCATCTTCACGCTGGCATTCCTGGCGGACCAGCCGCGGCCGAACTCGAAACCTTCCTTGTGGACATTGACCAGGCCCCATTCGCGGAACTTGGCCTGGGTCCAGTCCTCGGCCTGGCGCATGCCGGGCGAATTGGTGAGGCGGCCGCCGATCACGTCGGTGAGATACTGGGCGATGCGCATCACTTCGCTATGGCGGGTGCCCTGGTCGACGATCTGGTCGACCGGCGCGCTCGGGCCGTCCGGGCCCTTGGCGGTGGCGAGCGGTGCCGTGGCGGTCGCGGCGAGCAGCGTGGCGATGGCGAAGGAAAGTCGGCGCATTGGGGGCCCCTGCATGGAAACGGCGGACGCTATGCCGCACAAAGGTTGCGCGCAAGGCGTTGACAGGGACGCGGGGCTTCGGCAATGGGCCCCCTCTCGCCGAACGGCGCCATGGACAGGTGGCCGAGTGGTTAAAGGCAGCAGACTGTAAATCTGCCCGTGCAAGCGTACGCTGGTTCGAATCCAGCCCTGTCCACCACCGCCCCCAAGGGACCTGGCCCCGGGGGCCTTTCGCAGAATAGGAAAATGGCCCGGGAGAGCAGGCTCCCCCGGGCGGTCAGGCTTGCAGATCCTCGGTTTCGGTGACCTGCCCGGCATCGACGAATCCGGGCTGGCCGGTATCGGCCTCGGCCTGCGCGAGCGCGACTTCTTCCCCATCCTCTTCGGTGATGCCGTGGACATGCGTCTCGTGGACGTGTCGTATCATCGTCGCCAGCTGGCGGAACGAACCCATTTCTGCGACCCCTCGCTTGGCTCTAATTGCAAGGGTCATAACTTAACTTTGGGTTCGAGGTTGCGGGAAATAAATCCTTAACGCGGCGCGAATCACCTTTCCTGGCCGAGCACCGCGGCAACGAGCTGGCGGAAGGCATCGGCGCGATGGCTCATCGCGTGCTTGGCCGCAGGCTCCATCTCGCCAAAGCTCTGCGCATGGCCGACGGGTACGAACATCGGATCATAGCCGAAGCCCTGATCGCCGCGCGGCGGCCAGACGAGCGTGCCGTCGACTCGGCCCTCGAACCATTCGACATGCCCGTCGGGCCAGGCAAGGGCGAGGGCGCAGACGAAATGCGCATCGCGGCTGGTCTCGGGCGGCAGCGCCGCGAGCCGTTCCTCCACTCGCCGCATCGCGAAGCCGAAGTCCTTGCTCTCCCCCGCCCAGCGCGCGGAGAAGATGCCGGGCTCGTTGTTCAACGCCTCGACGCACAGCCCCGAATCATCGGCGAGCGCGGGCAGGCCCGACAGGTCTGCCGCCTGCAGCGCCTTGAGCTCGGCATTGGCGACGAAAGTGGTGCCGGTCTCCTCGGGTTCGGGCAGGTCCAGCTCGGCCGCCGAGACCGGCTCGATCCCATAGGGGCCCAGCAGCTCGCGGATCTCGCGCACCTTGCCGGCATTGTGGCTGGCGATCACCAGCCTGCCCGGCTTCAGCGTGCGGATGGCCTGGGGGCCGACGTCCCTGGAAGTCTCGCCTTCGCCGGTCATCCGATTGCCTTCCGCTGCGCGTCGAAGATCTGGTTGCAGCCGATTCGCGCGAGGCGGAGCAGGCGGAGCAGCCCTTCCTCGTCATAGGTCGCGCCTTCGGCGGTCGCCTGCGCCTCGGCGATGTTGCCGTTGGAGAGCAGGACGAAATTGGCGTCGGCATCGGCCGCGCTGTCCTCGTCATAATCGAGGTCGAGCACCGGGGTGCCCTTGTAGATGCCGCAGGAGACCGCTGCGACCTGGGCAGTGATCGGGTCTTCCTTGATCAGGCCCTGGGCCATCAGCTTGTTCACTGCGATGCGCAGCGCGACGAAGGCGCCCGAGATCGCGGCGGTGCGGGTGCCGCCATCGGCCTGGATCACGTCGCAATCGAGCGTGATCTGGCGCTCGCCGAGCAGCTTGAGATCCGTCACGGCGCGAAGGCTGCGGCCGATCAGGCGCTGGATCTCCTGCGTGCGGCCGGACTGCTTGCCCTTGGCCGCCTCGCGCTGGCCGCGCGTATGGGTGGCGCGGGGAAGCATGCCATATTCGGCGGTGACCCAGCCTTCGCCCTTGCCCTTCAGCCAGGGTGGCAGCCGCTCCTCGACGCTGGCGGTGACGAGCACGCGCGTGTCGCCGAAGCTGATCAGCACCGAACCCTCGGCATGGCGGGTGAAATGGGGCTCGATCGTGATCGCACGCATCTCGTCGGGGGCGCGGCCGGAAGGGCGCATCTGCTTCAGTCTCCTGCAAGGTTCGCAGCGGCACGTAGACGTAACGGTGGGAACGCGCCAGTCTCGGCGGGTGATCCGTGGAGGAACCGGGAATGCGCAGGCTGTTGATCATGGGACTGGGCACGCTGGGGCTGGCGGGCTGCGTAGCGCCCAGCGGCGGGCCGGGCCGGCCGGTGGCGATCGAAGGCGATTCGATCCGCTACGAGACCGGCGCCTGTTTCGGCCGCTGCCCGATCTACGTCGTCACCGTGCGCCCCGACGGCACGGGCGTGTTCGAGGGCCGGCGCTTCACCGCGGTGACCGGCGAGCGGGCGTTCAGGCTCAGCCGCGCGCAATATGATGCCTTTGCCGCCAGGCTGGCGCCGTATCGGCCGGAGAGCGGGCAGGTGCGCTACGCGCCGGGCGAGAAGAATTGCGAGCCGGCGGCGACCGACATGCCCAGCGTCGACGTCACCTGGACCCGAGCGATCGGCGACAGCCAGGGGCTCTATTTCTATTATGGCTGCCGGACGGAGAGGAACCGTGCGCTCGGCCAGGCGCTGGGCGAGGCGGTGGAGGCATTGCCGATCCAGGCGCTGATCGGCGAACGGCCTTGAAGCCGGGGGGCGGCTGCCCCTAGATCGGGAACATGATCACCCCGCCGATCCATGAGCTGACCGACCGCGCCCGCGACGTGTTCCGCATGGTGGTCGAGTCCTATATCGACACCGGCGCGCCGGTCGGCTCGCGCACGATCGCGCAAATCTCGGGGCTCAACCTTTCGCCCGCCTCGATTCGCAACGTGATGCAGGACCTGGAGGAACTGGGCCTGCTCGCGGCGCCGCATACCAGCGCCGGCCGCATGCCCACCGAGACGGGTCTGCGCCTGTTCGTCGACGGCATGATGCAGGCGAACGAGCCCTCGGTCGAGGAGCGCGCCGCGATCGAGCGCAACGCCGCCGAGCGCGGGCCGGTGGAGGAGGCGCTGGCCAACACCACCGCCGCGCTCTCCGGCCTGTCGGCCTGTGCGGGGCTCGTGCTGGTGCCCAAGGCCGAGCCGGTGCTCCGCCAGTTCGGCTTCGTGCCCCTGAGCCATGACCGCGCGCTGGCGGTGCTGGTGGGCGAGGACGGCTCGGTCGAGAATCGAGTGGTCGAGCTGCCCGGCATGGACCCGGCGGCGCTGCAGCGCGCGGCGAATTATCTCACCGGCACCTTTGGCGGGCTCACGCTCAGCCAGGCGCGGGCCAGGGTGGAGCATGAGCTCGGCCAGCAGCGCGCGGCGCTCGACAGTGCGGCGGCGGCGCTGGTGGCGCGCGGGCTGGCGGTGTGGAGCGAGGATGGCGGCCGCCGTCCGGTGCTGATCGTGCGCGGCCAGGCCCGGCTGATCGATACCGCCGCGACGGAGGACCTCGACAAGGTCAGCCGCCTGCTCGATGAGCTCGAAGGGCAGGAGGAAATCGCCCGCCTGCTCGATTCGGCCCGGGAGGGCGAAGCGACGCGCATCTTCATCGGATCGGAGAACAAGCTGTTCGCCTTGTCCGGCTCGTCGGTGATCGCCAAGCCGGTGCGCGCGCTGGACGGGCGGGTGGTGGGCGTGGTGGGGGTGATCGGCCCGACGCGGTTGAACTATGCGCGAGTCGTCCCCATGGTGGATTTCACGGCGGCCACATTGGCCCGATTGCTGACCTGAACAGGGAAATATGACCGAAGAATCGAAGGTGACGGACACGGACGACACGACGCTGCGCGCGGAAACCGCGGAGGCTGCGCCCGTGGCCGAGCAGGACCGCGTGGCGGAGCTCGAGGCGCAGCTCGCCGAGGCGAAGTCGGCGGTGATGTATGCCCAGGCCGAGACGCAGAATGTCCGCCGCCGTGCCGAGAAGGAGGCGCAGGACGCCAAGATCTATGCCGCGACCGGCTTCGCGCGCGACGTGCTGTCGGTGGCCGACAATCTTTCGCGCGCGCTTGCCGCGATTCCCGCCGAGCTCAAGGACGACGAGAAGTTCAAGGGGCTGGTGACCGGCCTGGAGGCGACCGGCCGCGAGCTCGATTCGGTCTTCGCGCGCCATGGCATCTCGAAGATCGTCGCGCTGGGCGAGGCGCTCGATCCCAATCGTCACCAGGCGATGATGGAAGTGCCGAGCGCCGAGGCGGAGCCGGGCACGATCGTGCAGGAGATCCAGTCGGGCTATATGATCCGCGACCGGCTGCTCCGCCCGGCGCTGGTCGGCGTCGCGAAGAAGGCGGACTGAGCGCGGGGATGCATCCGTAACGGTAGCGATTGTGGGGGCGCGTCCTTTACCCTGCGTCCGCACGACTATACTTTCCTCGCATGCCGAACGAAGATGCGCGCGCCCGCGCCCTGCGCCTGGCCGCCGAGGCCATCGAGATCTGCGACGAAGCGGGGCTCGACATCGCTGCGACCTACCTCCAGCACGGGCACGACCTGATCGCCCAGGCGCCGCGCCGGGTGCGGCAGGATCGCTGGATCTGGGGCTTAGATGAGTCCCAGATTCCGCATGCTGACGACCCCGCTGCCAGCAACGACTAGGTGATCGTGGACGACGACGCCGAGCGTCTTGCCTGCCTCGATCAATTGCCGGGTGATGTCGATATCGGCCTTGCTGGGCGTTGCGTCCCCTGACGGGTGATTGTGGACCACGATGATCGCGCCCGCGCCCACCTGAAGGGCGCGGCGGAGGATGTCCCGCACATAGAGGGGCGCTTCGTCGAGGCAGCCTTCGCTGACCATCTCGTCGCGGAGCAGGCGGTTCGCCGAGCTGAGATAGAGCACGCGAACCTGTTCGGTGCGCTTGTAGGTCAGGTCCGCGCGCAGATAGGCGACGAGGTCGGCATAGTTGCCGACGATCTCGCGGTCCCGGATGCGTTCGCGCAGCAGGAACAGATGGATCTCGCGCGCGGTCGCGAGCAGTGCGGCGGCGCGATCGTCCCCGTCCAGTTCCTCGCCGAGCAGCGCTTCGTCCGCGCTCAGCACCGCGGCGAGCGAGCCGTGCGCGGCGATCAGGGTTCGCGCGAGATTGCCCGATCGCTCGCCGAGGAACGGCGCGATGAGGCGTTCCACGAGATGTCCTGCCCGAATTTCTTCAGGCGCCGGCGATGATTGTGCGTCGCCACGATCAGGATGGCCGTGACCAGATAGCTCCACAGGCTGCTCGTGAGCCAATAGAGGAACGGATAGATGTGCGGGTCGAGGGTCTTCAGGAAGTGTCCCGCGACCTGAACGATCAGCAACGCGGCCATGGGAATCGGCCATAATCGGTTAGCCCGGACGAGTAGGATCAGAATCGCGGCCAGCATCGCCGCATCGACGATCAGCAGGCCCGTTTCCAGATTGAGCCAGCGCGCGTGCGCGCCGGACACGGCGAAGAACGATGCCAGCGTGCCGCCCAGCAGGACCGCCGCCCCGATCCTCTCGGGCGAGCCGCCACGCCAGAAAGCATAGCCGACGCTCGCGACGAGCAGGATCAGAAAGACTGCGACGTGCCACATGGGACGGACGGCTGCCCGTCCCATGGGGCGCGGTCAAGCCGTTAGGCGGCCGCGCGCAGGCGGGGCGCCTGCTCGGTGGTGCCGGTCGGGAAACGCGGGCACGGCCAGAGGTCGCCGAAGGATTCCGGCGACGCGCCGAGCCGCTGCGCGAGCGCGCCGAGCTCCTGATGGGCCATGACCACCGCGCGGCGGCTGTCGAAGGCGGCGATCATCGCGGTGCGGAGATGGTCGAGCGTGGGCTGGGTGGCATGGGGCGGAAGCCGGATCGCCTCGGCCTGCGTCGTGGTCGCGCTCACCAGGTCCGCCAGGTTGCGCAATGCGGCGTCCGAGGCCTGCTCGCCGGCGATGGTGGCCTTGGCCACGATGGTGATGGCGTCGAGATGCGGGAGATTGGACATGCGTTTTCCTTTCCCCGCGCGGCAGGGCCGGCGCAGGTTGTTGCGACATTGGGTTTTGGCGAGAGCTAGCGGAGGAAGAGGCGGCCTATGGCGACGACGCCGTAGAGCAGCATGCTCAACCCGCCGAGCAGCATCGGCACGCCGATGGCGACCAGCAGCGTGAGGATGAACCGCTGTGCGGTACTGAGATCATTTGGCCGTACCCCCTTCAACAGCTGGCGCAGGCTGACATGTCCGGCCCCGGGCTCCATGTCGAACGCGCTCCGCGTCGCCTGGACCCGCTGGACGGGCATGTCGTTCCTGTCCGCCGCCGACGGAAATGCAGTGGCCGGGGCCGGATAGACAAGCGCCGCCGGGTCACGTGTGATTCGGTCATATCCCGGCTCGAGCCCGGCGAAGATGCGCGCGGCCTCGCGCCGCGAGGAGGCGCCGAGCACCTGGCGCGCGCGGTCGAGCCGCTGGTCGATGGCCGATTTGGAGATCCCGAGCAGGCGGGCAATTTCCTTGGAGGACAGGTTCTGCTGGACGAGGCGCAGCACCTCGACCTGCTCGGCGGTCAGACCGGCCGGCAGTTCGTTCATGCCGCGATCGCGATGGCGGCGATCGCGCGCCGGGGTCCCGGCCCGAAGGCCCGGAACCTTCCATCCGGCGGCAAGAGATCGGCCCATCCCCGAAGCATCGTGACTTTCCAATCCGTGTTGCTCAGACATATCCGTCATCGCACCCGGATGGGGTGCCCAGCAACTGCTTAAGCATCCGGAAGGAACGGGTCGCGGATTCGCCGATGCGAACATGACGGCTTTTTTCATTTGAAATCGCGGGATGGCACCGCCATCTCGGCGTTGGACGCACAGTCGTGCGCCCGCAACCGCCACAACTCCGAGAATGGGGTCATGTCCAGCAACGATCATAGTCGATCGACCGTGCCGCCCAGGGCCGCCGCGCTGAGCTGATCCGCTCACCTCGCGCACCGGCCCCCGAGAAATCGGGAAGGGCGGCCGGTCGGCAGTGAGGTGTAATATGAACGCAGCCATCCGTTTCCTGTCGGATCTCCGCCGCCTGGGCGTCGGGCGCGATCCGAACGCGTTGTTCGACGCGCGGCTGACCTTTGGCGAGAAGCTGGCCGACCGGGTCGCCGCGGTGGGCGGCTCGTGGAGCTTCATCATCGGCTTCGGCCTGTTCCTCGGCGCCTGGGCGCTGCTGAACACGGCGCTGCTCGGCGCGCATGCCTTTGATCCCTTTCCCTTCATCTTCCTCAACCTGATGCTGTCGATGCTCGCCGCGCTGCAGGCCCCGATCATCATGATGAGCCAAAACCGCCAGGCGGCGAAGGACCGGCTCGAGGCACGGCTCGACTATGAGACCAATCTGCGCACGGAAGTGCAGATCGACAGCCTGCACGCGAAGATCGATGCGCTGACCGCGGAGATAGCCAGGCTTTCGCGGGTCGAATAAAAACTACGCTATTGCTAATCATTCGCAATAAACGCTAAGGCGATTCGCGTGCCCGGATTCCCCCCGGGGCATGGGGATCGCCTTTGTACCAGTTCCTGGATCGCTCCATCGCCGAGGTCTCGCCGATCGACCGATTGCTGCTCTCCTCGATGCGGCAATGGGTGGCGAGCGTGCGTGCCGGGCGTTGCCCCTGCTCGGCGCTGGGGCCGGCGCTGCTGGGGCAGGGGCTTGCGGAGATGCTCCCCGACCTCAATATGTCGATGCTGCTGCTCGAGCGCGAATCATTGTCCCAACTTCGCTTCAAACCGCCCTTCGCGGCGGAAATAGGCGACGACGAGGCCTTGCTCCTTTCGCTGCATGCGCTAGCACGCGCCGGCGCGCAGCCGCGCGTCGATGCCATCATCGAGCAGATCGTGAAGCCCGAGGCGCGCCTCCCGCTATCCGTAGCGGTGGCGCGGATTGCCGTCGCAGTCGGGCGCTGAAGTGAAGTTAGAGAGACCTATCCCGTGAACATGCATGCCCGTCCGCCGATCGTCCTTCCAGAGCATGCCGCGTTCCAGACGTGCGCCGTCCGCTGGGTGAAGCATTGGAATGAGCATTTGTTCAGCTTCGCGATCGAGCGCCCGGCAAGCTTCCGCTTCCGCGCGGGCGAGTTCGTGATGATCGGGCTCGAAGTGGACGGCAAGCCGCTGATGCGCGCCTATTCGATCGCCAGCCCGACCTGGTCGGACGAGATCGAGTTCCTCTCGATCAAGGTGGAGGACGGTCCGCTCACGTCGCGCCTGCAGCTCGTCCGCCCGGGCGACCAAGTATATCTCGGCAAGAAGCCGACCGGCACGCTCGTCGCCGACGCGCTGCTGCCCGGCAAGCGGCTCTTCATGCTCGCCACCGGCACCGGCCTGGCGCCGTTCCTGAGCCTGGCGCGCGATCCCGACATCTATGACCGGTTCAGCCAGGTGGTGATCGTCCACTCGACGCGCCGGGTGAGCGACCTTGCCTATCATGACGAGCTGACCGCGCAGCTGGCGGGCGATCCGCTGGTGGCGGACCAGGCGCTGCTCCAGTTCCACTATATCGCCACCGTCACCCGCGAGCCGTTCCGCACCACGGGGCGGATCGGCCAGCTGATCGAGAATGGCTGGCTGTTCCAGCCACCGGTGCTGGGCGATCGTGCGCTCAATCCCGAGACTGATCGCATCATGCTCTGCGGCTCGAACGCGATGATCAAGGATTTCGCGCACATGCTCGAGGGCCATGGCTTCACGGAGGGCTCGAACGCGAACCCCGGCAGCTTCGTGCTGGAACGCGCCTTTGTCGGCTGATTCTGCAATTCCTCCCCCAGCTTGCCTGGGGGAGGGGGACCGCCGCCGAAGGCGGTGGTGGTGGGGGCGCCGGCGCAGCCGGCGGACTTCGTCCACCGCCCCTCCACCATGCTGCGCATGGTCCCCCTCCCCGAGACAAGCTCGGGGAGGAACTGAGTGGATGACGCGCGCGCCGCGAGCCTCTATCTCCCCCACATGTCCAGCCGCTTCGACAATGTCCCCAATCGCCGTGCGCTGATCGACCGGCGCGGCGTTGCCGAGCGGCTCCACGCGCTGCAGGCCAGGGACGGGGCGAAGCTGCGCGCGGCGGGGACGAAGGAGCTCAAGGCGGCGCTCGATGCCGGGCGGGCCGAGATCGCCGCCCGCCTTGCCGAGCATCCCTCGCGGGGGCACGAGATCGCGGCGGCGGGCGCCTTCCTGATCGACCAGCTCCTGCGCCTGCTCTGGGATTTCACCACGGAGCGGCTGCACCCCAACCCCAATCCCAGCGCCGCCGAGCGCATGGTGCTGATCGCGGTGGGCGGCTACGGCCGCGGCGAGATGGCGCCGCATTCGGACATCGACATCGGCTTCCTCGCGCCCTGGAAAGTCACCGGCTGGTGCGAGCAGGTGATCGAATCGATGCTCTATTCGCTGTGGGACATGCAGCTGAAGGTGGGGCATTCGTCGCGATCGCTCGACGAGATGGTGCGCCAGTCCAAGGCCGATGTGACGGTGCGCACCGCCCTGCTCGAGGCGCGCTATATATGGGGCGACACCGCGCTCTACGACGAGGCCGCGGCGCGCTTCAAGGCGGAGGTCCAGGCCGATACCGCGCGCACCTTCATCGCCGAGAAGCTCGCCGAGCGCGAGGCGCGGCACAAGCGGATGGGCGACAGCCGCTATGTCGTCGAGCCCAATGTCAAGGAGGGCAAGGGCGGCCTGCGCGACCTGCACACGCTCTTCTGGATCGGGAAATACGCCTATAATGTCCGCGAGCCGGCCGAGCTGGTCGAGAAGGGGCTGCTCACCAAGCTGGAGTTCCGCCAGTTCCGCCGGGCCGAGAATTTCCTATGGGCGGTGCGCTGCCACCTCCACCTGATCACCGGCCGCGCCGAGGACCGGCTGACTTTCGACGTCCAGCGCGAGATCGCCGAGCGGATGCGCTATGCGGACCGGCCCGGCATGTCGAAGGTCGAGCGGTTCATGCGCTTCTACTTCCTCCAGGCGAAGGTGGTGGGTGACCTGACCGGCGTGTTCCTGGCCCATCTGGACGAGAAGTTCGCGGCGCGCGGCAGCCGTTTCGGCTTCCCGACATTGTGGCGCCGCCCCCGCAAGCTCAAGGGCTTCACGCTCGACCGTGGCCGGCTCGCCCTGCCGCGCGACGATTTCTTCCGCGAAGACCCGGTTCGGCTGATCGAGCTGTTCCAGCTCGCCGACCTGCACAATCTGGAGGTCCACCCGCTGGCGATGCGCGCCGCCGCGCGCGACGCCAAGCTGGTCGACGATGTTCGCGACGATCCCCGCGCCAACGCCCTGTTCCTCGACGTGCTGACTTCGCCGCGCAACCCGGAGACGGTGCTGCGCTGGATGAACGAGGCGGGCGTGTTCGGCCGTTTCGTGCCCGATTTCGGCCGGGTCGTCGCGCAGATGCAGTTCGACATGTACCATCACTACACGGTGGACGAGCATTCGATCCGGGCGATCGGGCTGCTCAACCAGATCGAGAAGGGCGAGCTCAAGGACGACCATCCGCTCGGGACCAGCATCTTCAAGCAGATCGCCCAGCGCCGCGCGCTCTATGTCGCGGTGCTGCTGCACGACATCGCCAAGGGGCGCGGCGGCGACCATTCGATCCTGGGCGCCGAAGTCGCCGGGCGGTTCTGCCCGCGCCTGGGGATGAGCCCGGCCGAGACCGAGACGGTGGCATGGCTGGTGCGCTGGCACCTGATCATGTCCGCCACCGCCTTCAAGCGTGACCTGAGCGACTTCAAGACGATCCTCGACTTTGCCGGCCATGTGCAGAGCCCCGAGCGGCTGCGCATGCTGCTGCTGCTCACCATCGTCGACATTCGCGCGGTGGGCCCCGGCGTGTGGAACGGCTGGAAGCGCCAGCTGCTCGCCGATCTCTACGACGCCACCGAGGAGGTGCTCCGTCTCGGTCACAAGCAACGCGGGCGGACCGAGCGGATCGCCGCCAAGCAGGAGGAGCTGGCTCAGCTGCTCCGCTGGGACGAGCCGCGAATGGCCGCATTCCGGAAGCGGATGACCGAGAGCTACTGGATCGCCGAGCCGGCGGACGTGCTCGAGCGCAACGCCCGCCAGATCGACGCGGCGGGCGACGCCCAGCTCTCGGTCGAGGCGCAGGTCTATCCCGAGCGCGGCGCGACGCTGGTGACGGTCTATGCCGCCGACCATCCCGGCCTGTTCTATCGCATCGCCGGCGCGATCCATGTCGCGGGCGGCAACATCATCGACGCGCGCATCCACACCACGCGGGACGGCATGGCGCTCGACAATTTCCTGATCCAGGACCCGCTGGGGCGCCCCTTCGACGAAGAGGCGCGGCTCAACCGGATCAAGGCGACGATCGCCGACGCGCTGGCCAACCGCGCCAAGCTCCAGGATCGGCTCAAGGCCAAGCCGCTGGTCCGGCCGCGCGCGGAGGCCTTCGCGATCGAGCCGAACGTGCTGATCGACAACAATGCCTCGAACCGCTTCACCGTGGTCGAGATCAATGCGCGCGACCGGCCGGCCCTGTTGTTTCACCTTGCCTATGCGCTGTTCCAGTCGAAGGTGACGATCCATTCGGCGCATGTCGCCACTTATGGCGAGCGCGCGGTCGATACCTTCTATCTGACCGACCTGATCGGCGATAAGATCGAGAGTGGCGGCCGGTTGAAGACGATCGAGCGCCGCCTGCTCGAGGCTGCCGCGGGCGATGGAACGGTGGCCGAGGCCGCCTGAGGGAAGGAGATCGACGATGCCGGTGATCGGACTGGGGGGCTTCTTCTTCCGGGCGCGGGATCCCGAGGGGCTCAAGGCCTGGTATGGCGAGGTGCTGAACGTGGGCGGCGGCTTCGGGGGCGACCAGAGCGGCCAGACCAGCCCGTGGTTCTGGCATCCGGAGCCCGGCCCGGTGGTGTTCGAGCCGTTCAAGGCGACGACCGACTATTTCGCGTCGGACAAGAGCTGCATGCTCAACTTCCGCGTGCGCGATCTCGACAGCCTGCTCGAGCAGCTCAACGCGCGCGGGATCGAGATCATCACCAAGGACGAATGGGACACGCCGGAAACCGGCCGCTTCGCCCGCATCCACGACCCCGAGGGCAATCCGATCGAGCTGTGGGAACCGCCCGTGGCCTGAGCTTCGGCCGGGTTGGCGATTTCCAGATTCGTCATCCCGGCGACCCGGACCTGATTCCGGGGGCGGGATCTCAGGCGATGGCGGCGGCGACTGGAGCTTCCGCCAGCGCCTTCTCCCGGGCAGCCGCTAGGTTGAGGACTCATGTTCCTCCTTCGTCACCCCGGCCTTGCGCCGGGGTCCCGCTGCCTTGCTGACGGAAGAAGAAGAAGGATCCCGGCGCAAGGCCGGGATGACGGTAGAAAATCAGATACTGGTTTGGGTTCTCAACCTAGTCCCGCCGCTTCTGCCACACCCGCACATGATCCACTTCCATGCGCGACGGGAACGCATCCGCGTCGATCCCCTTGTCGCCGCCCCAGCCGCCGACCGCGACGTTGAGGATCAGATATTGCGGGCCGGCAAAGGGCCAGGTGTCGGGATTGCCCTTGCGGTCGTTGTCGAAGCGCAGAAACGCGCGGCCGTCGACGCCGATCAGCATGCGGTCCTGGTTCCAGTCGAGCTGGTAATCGTGGAAGGCGGTGCAGGCGTCCGGCACCATCGCCTGGGCGGTCTTCTGCGTCTTGGCGACGTGGTTGTATGCCTTGGTGTGGATCGAGCCATGGACGCGGCCGGGATCCCAGCCGACATGCTCCATGATGTCGATCTCGCCCAGGCCCGGCCAGCCGGCCTTCTCGTCGCTGCCGAGCATCCAGATCGCCGGCCACAGCCCCTTGCCGCAGGCGAGCTTCGCCCGGACCTCGATGAAGCCATTGGTCCAGTCGGCGAGGCCGCGGGTCTGGATCTTGCCCGAGCTATAGTCCTGGCCGCCATAATCGGTGCGGCCGCTCAGCCGTTCCCTGCGCGCTTCGATGACGAGCTTGCCGTGCTCGAGGCGGACATTCTCCCGGCGGTTCGCGGCGTAATATTGCAGCTCGTTGTTCCACCAGCCTGCCTTGTTGCGGCTGGTGTCATAGGCCCATTTGCGGGGGTCGAGGCGCTTGCCATCGAACTCGTCGGACCAGACCCGCGCATAGCCCGCCGGCACCGCCATCGGCTCGTCGGCATGGGCAGTGGCGAGCGGGGCCTGGATCGTCTGGGCGGAAGCGGCGCCCGGCAGCAGCAGTGCCGCCGCCAGAGCGCCGTATCGCGTCACTTGGGCGCCAGCACCATCAGCATCTGGCGGCCTTCCATGCGCGGATAGGATTCGACCTTGGCATCCTCGGCGCAATCCTCCTGGACCCGCTTGAGCAGGTTCATGCCGAGCTGGCCGTGCGAAAGCTCGCGGCCGCGGAAGCGCAGAGTGATCTTCACCTTGTCGCCTTCGCCGATGAACTTGTGGACCGCCTTCATCTTCGTATCATAATCATGATCGTCGATGTTCGGACGCATCTTGATCTCCTTGATCTCCTGCGTCTTCTGGCTCTTCCGGGCGAGGTTCGCCTTTTTCTGCGCCTCGTACTTGAACTTGCCGACATCGAGGAACTTGGCGACGGGCGGGTCCGCATTGGGGGACACCTCGACCAGGTCGAGCCCGAGTTCCTGGGCCTGTTCCATCGCCTCGCGCGTGTACATCACGCCGAGATTCTCGCCCTCATGGTCGATCACGCGGACCTTGGGCGATTGAATGAATTCGTTAAACCGCGGACCGTTCATCGGCGGTGCCACCATCGAGCGGCGATTCATGGGCGGACGTATACGACTTGCTCCTGTTGTTGCGGACTCAGGGTTTGGGCGGCTCAATAACGCAGGATGCGGCGCTCCGGTAGCCCGATGCCTGCATTTCCGCCGAAATTCCGCGCACTGTGGCCCGGTAACCGCAGATATCGGGTGTAAAGCCGCCGCCCGCAAGCCCGGTTTTAGCGATGACTTAGGACCGGCCGGGCCATGAAGACGGCCGAAAGGGCAGAACATGGCGCGCATCGCCGCGATCGATTCGAGCGGAACCGGGTGGCGCATGCCCGCCTGGGCGCCGCCGCTCGTGCTGCTGCTCGGGGTCGTGCTGTTGTTTCCACGCTTCTATGTCGGCGGGGGCGGCGACGACTGGTATTATCTCGAAGCGGCGCAGTGCGCGGCCCGACACGGCGTCTGTCTTCCCGACACGCATTGGGCGGCGCGATTTCCGCTGGTGGCGCCGATGGGCGCCGTGCTGGCCTTGTTCGGCGAGCGGCCCTGGACGGTGGGGCTGGTGCCGCTGCTCTACACCATGGCGGGGCTGCTGTTGTTCGTCGGCAATGTCGAGCGCCGCTTCGGCGCCGCGGCGGCGACACTGGCGGGCTCGGCGCTGGCACTGACGCCGCTGTTCCCGCTCAACGCGCTCCAGCCGCTGGTCGACCAGCCGGAGTTCGCCTGGACCATGGCCTGCCTGCTCGCGATCCAGATCGCGCTCGAGCGGAACGAAGCGCGCTGGGCGGCGGTGGCGGGCGCGATGCTGGCGCTGGCCGTGATGACGCGGATGAGCAGCCTGGCGCTGCTGCCGCTGCTCGGCCTGGGCTGGCTGATGCTGGCGCCGGACCGGCGGCGGCTCGCGTTGCCCTTCGCTGCTGCGGCCGCGGCGCTGCTCGGCAGCGAGGCACTTGGCTATGCGATGGCGACCGGCGACCCGCTATATGGCTGGAAACTGTCGCTCCACCATGGCCGCATCCCCACCACCGAACTGGCGGCGGGCGTGGACACCAGCCGCAGCCCGCTGCTCAACCTCGACTTCATCCGCAACTGGCGGCGCAGCATGGGCATCCATGTCCATTGGACGGTGGACCCGCTGCTCAACCTGCTCGCCGATCCGCTATGCGGGCTGACGCTGTGCGGCGCGCTGGCGCTCGCGGTGGCGCGGGCCGGGGTCTGGCGGCACGACCGGTGGCTGCGCCTGATCGCGGCCGCGGCGCTGCTCCATTTCGTGCTGCTCACCTATGGGCTGGCGGTCGATCCCAAGCCGCGCATGTTTCCCTTCGCCTATGCGGCGGCGGCGGCGACGCTGGGCGTGCTCGGGGCGCGGGCCTGGCGCGACGGCGGCCGGCTGATCGTCGCGGCGCTCTTCGCCCTGCTCGCCGGCCGCGCGCTGCTGATGGCCTATGACCAACCCGACCTCGCATCGGCGCGGGTTGCCGCCTCGGCCTGGATCGCGGCGGCACCGCCGGGAAGCCTCGCCACCGACGAATGGACGCGGCGGACCTTCGCGCTGGTCCCCGGCGCCGGCGCCCTGCCGCTGGCGGAGGAGGCGCCGCGCCGCGATCGGCTCACGCTCGGCAAGGTGCCGTGCACGGGCGGGCAGGTGCTGCGTGAGGCGAACTTCGAGTGGCACGAACCGGCGCCGCTCGCCTGGCTGCGCGCGCGGGGCCTGCTGCTCGGGGCGCAGGTCCCCGTGCGCCTGTGCCTGGTCAGGCCGGCGCCCCGGCATGGCGCAGATGGATGATCGGATAGGGCCGGCCATGCGGATCGCTCTCCGAACGGCCGATCACTTCGAAACCCCGGGCGAGATAGAAGGGCAGGGCATTGTCCGCCTGCTCGTTGGCATCGACCAGCGCGTCCGGCGAGAGCGCGAGCGCATGATCGACCAGCGCGGTGCCGAAACCGCGGCCATGGGCGGCGGGATCGACGAACAGCGCGTCGATCATCGCGCCGTCCATGGCGAGGAAGCCCTGCACCCTGCCGGTATCGTCCTCGACCAGCCAGAGCGGGGCGACGGGCAGGAACTGCTCGGCGACGATCGTGTCGATCTCGGCGCGATGCTCGGGCGAGAGGAAGCCGTGCGTCGCGTCCACCGCGGCGCGCCAGATCGCCAGCGCGCGCGGCACGTCCGCTGCGGTGCCGAGGCGGATATGGGCCATCAGCGGCGCCCCCACAGGATGACCATGCAGCCGAGCACCGCCAGCGCCGCGCCGGCCAGGTCCCAGCGGGTGGGCGGCACCCGCTCGACCAGCACCAGCCAGCCGAGCGAGGCCAGGATGTAGATCCCGCCATAGGCGGCATAGGCGCGCCCGGCCGCGTCCGCGCTGCTCAGGGTGAGCAGCCAGGCGAACAGGGCGAGCGAGGCGCCGCCGGGGATGAGCCACCAGGCCGGCTTGTCCAGCCGCAGCACGCCCCAGAAGGCGAAGCAGCCCGCTATCTCCGCCAGTGCGGCGGCCGCGTAGATCGCGAGCGTGGCCGGGTTCATCCGGCGACCAGCCTTTCGATCGACACGAGCAGGATCATGCCGAGAAGCGGGCTGACGGCTGCCAATGCCAGCCCCTGGACCGGCCGGGCCGCATGAAGCCTCGCCGTGGCCGCGAGCGACACGATCACGAGCGCGGGATAGAGCCAGAACTCGCGCTGCTTCGCGGCGTCGCATGCCTGCATCGCGGCACCGCCGTCGCGCGGCAGGCATTCGCCGAGCGCCAGGAAGCCGAACAGGATGAACGCAGCCGCCAGTGCACCGGTGACGGCCGCGGCGAACAGGACCCAATTGGCTCGCCGGGTGCCGGCCGGGTTCATCCGAGGTCGGGCGGAGTCGCCTCGGCCACCAGCTTCGCCACCACTTCGTCCAGGCTCAGCATCTGCTGGCCCTGGCTGCCCAGCACGCGCAGCGCCACCGTGCCTTCCTCGGCCTCGCGCTTGCCGACCACCAGCAGGTTCGGGACCTTGGCGACCGAATGCTCGCGCACCTTGTAGTTGATCTTCTCGTTGCGCAGGTCGCTCACGACGCGGATGCCGGCCGCCTGGAGCTTCCGGGTCACGTCGTGTGCATAGTCGTCGGCGTCCGAGACGATCGTCGCCACCACTGCCTGGGTGGGGGCCAGCCAGGGCGGCAGCTTGCCGGCGAAATGCTCGATCAGGATGCCGATGAAACGCTCGTACGAACCGAAGATCGCGCGGTGGAGCATCACCGGGCGGTGGCGCTCGCCATCCTCGCCGACATAGGACGCGTCGAGGCGCTCGGGCAGGACCCGGTCCGACTGGATCGTGCCGACCTGCCAGGTGCGGCCGATCGCGTCGGTCAGGTGCCATTCGAGCTTCGGCGCATAGAAGGCGCCTTCGCCGGGCAGCTCTTCCCAGCCATATTCCTCGGTCGCCAGGCCAGCGCGCACCACGGCGTCGCGCAGCTCCGCCTCGGCCTTGTCCCACATCTCCTCGGTGCCGAAGCGCTTGTCCGGGCGCAGCGCGAGCTTGATCGAGTATTTGAAGCCGAAGTCGCGATAGATGCGGTCGGCGAGGCGGCAGAATGCCTGCACCTCCTCGACGATCTGGTCCTCGCGGCAGAAGATGTGCGCGTCGTCCTGGGTGAACTGGCGGACGCGCATCAGCCCGTGCAGCGCGCCATGCGGCTCGTTGCGGTGGCAGCAGCCGTTTTCGTAGAGCCGGATCGGCAGCTCGCGATACGATTTGATGCCCTGGCGGAAGATCAGCACGTGCGCCGGGCAGTTCATCGGCTTGAGCGCCATCCAGTCGGCGGCATCGGAGACGATCGGGCCCTCGTCGTCGACGTTCGGCACCTCGTCCGGGATGACGAACATGTTCTCGCGATACTTGCCCCAATGGCCGGACTGCTCCCATTGGCGCGCGTCCATCACCTGCGGCGTCTTCACTTCGTTATAGCCGGCACCGTCGATCGCCCGGCGCATATAGGCTTCGAGCGCCCGCCAGATGGTGAAGCCGTGCGGGTGCCAGAATACCGAGCCATGCGCTTCCTGCTGGAGGTGGAACAGGTCCATCTCCTGGCCGAGCTTGCGATGGTCGCGCTTGGCGGCTTCCTCCAGGCGCATCATGTGCTCGTCGAGCTGCTTCTTGTTGAGCCAGCCCGTGCCGTAGATGCGCGAGAGCATCGCGTTCTTCTGGTCGCCGCGCCAATAGGCACCCGAGACGCGCGTCAGCTTGAACGCATTGGGATCGACCTTGCCGGTGGAGGCGAGGTGCGGGCCGCGGCACATGTCGAGCCAGGCGTCCTCGTCCTTGCCGGCCCGGTACACCGTCAGTTCCTCGCCTTCGGGCAGCTCCTGTGCCCATTCGGCCTTGAAAGTCTCGCCCTGCTTCGTCCAGCGGTCGATGAGCTGCTGGCGTGACCAGACCTCGCGGATCAGCGGCGCGTCGGCGGCGATGATCCTGCGCATCTCGGCCTCGATCGCGGGCAGGTCCTCCTCGGTGAAGGGGCGATCCTTGGGCGCGAAGTCGTAATAGAAGCCGTCGTCGGTCGCCGGGCCGAAGGTGATCTGCGTGCCGGGGAACAGGTTCTGCACCGCCTCGGCAAGGATATGCGCATAATCGTGGCGGGCGAGCTCGAGCGCGTCCTTCTCGTCCTTCGCCGTGACGAGCGCCAGCTGGGCGTCGCCCTCGAACGGGCGGCCGATGTCGCGCAGCTCGCCATCGACGCGCGCGGCGAGCGCCGCCTTGGCCAGGCCCGGGCCGATCGCGGCGGCGATGTCCGCCGGGGTAGTCCCCGGGGCTACCTCGCGGACGGAACCGTCGGGCAGCGTTATGCGGAACATCTCGGACATGATGGGCTTTCACTTGCAGGGTTGAAATCGAGGCGGGCGGCTTATGCCCGCCCGGGCATGATATAGGCAAGGTCGGATCGAGCTGCTCAGCTGCCGTGCAACAAGGCGAGGTCCTCGGGCGACAGGCCCTCGCCGCCAGGCGCAAGGCCGGCCTCTACATGATCGCGCAGGCTCCGGGCATCCGACAGGGCGTTATGGGGTGCGGCGCTGGCATGCGCGGTGTCGAACCCCGGCAGGTCGAGCAACAGGCAGCGGAAGCGTAGCGGATCGTTGCGCTTGCCATGATTGCGCACCAGCAGCCTGCAGAAATGCGCGATATCCTCGGGCCAGTCCGCGATGAAGCTGTGCGGGCCGGGATCCTTGCGCAGGAATTTCTGCAGCTTCTTCACCACCGTGGCACGGTCGATCGGCTGCCGCTCCAGGACGGGCATCACATTTGCCTTCACCCAAGGCACGATCAATTCGTGCGCGTGCAGCACTTCGTAGAATTCCGCGCCGTCGGCGCGCACCAGGGCAATGCTGAGCAATTGCCCGCCATTGCCGTTGAATTCGCTGTCCAGATAATATCGCATCGTCGTCCCTCGGGCGCCCCGTGACTGGCCGAACGAGGGAGGAAGGCGCGACCTCACCCGTCCGGGTGAGGTGCTCGACAAGCGTTAGCGGAAGATGCGCGCGCCGAACCCTTCCCGGTAAACCGGGACGGTAGTAGTCGTGGCAAAGGCACGCTTACGCTGCATATGGATGGCTATAGGGCAAGGACGGCGTTCGCGCTAGATGGGGCTCCGCGCCCTTGCCGGGAAATAGTCAGATGTCCGAAGACCACCGCGTCGCCACCATTCTGCCCTGCAACGACCTTGGCGCGAGCCTGGCCTTTTACGAACGGCTCGGCTTCCGGCTCGTGAGCGACTATGGTGACTACAAGATCCTCGAGGACGGCAGGGGCTGGCATCTGCATCTCAACAAGGCAGTGCTCGGCTGGCTGGTGCCCGGGCACAATCCGTTCGGCATCTATCTCTACACCGACGATGTCGACGGGGTGGCGGAGCGCGTGCGCGAGCTGATCATCGAGAAGGAAGGGCCGAGCCTCAAGCCCTGGGGCTGCTATGAGTTCGCAGTGAGCGACCCGGACGGGACGCTGGTGCGGGTGGGCCGCATTGCATCCTGAAGCCGCGCAACTGCTGGGCATGGCGGCGGAGGCGGCGCGGCAGGGCCAATATGGCCAGGCCTTGCCGATGCTGAGCCGTGCGCTCGCGCTGGACATCGAAGGCGTGGCGCCGGCCTATGCCGATCTCCTCGCCCGGCTGTCGCTCACCGGCTGGCCGCCGCAGCTCGAAGCGGACCTGGCAACCTGCCTGTGCGCCGGCTCGGTCGATCCGCAAATGCTGGCGCGGACGGCGGCACGCATGCTGCTGGTCAAATATCCCGAGCCGGTGGTGGCGGAGGACCCGTTGTGGGCCGCGTTCCTGACCCGCTGCATCAATGTCGATCCGGCGATGGAGGCGCGGCTGGCCTGGCTCGCCGGGCAGGTGCTGCCGGACGGGTTGCGCGCGGCCTTGGCGATACAGGCCTTTGCGAGCGAATATGCCTGGGGCGGGGAAGCGCTGGGCGTTCCTCCCGCCGCCGTCGCCGAGATCGCCGAGGAGCGGACACTGGCCGAAGCGATGCCGTCGCTCGGCGTTCCCGGAGACGCGATCTCGCGGGCGGTGCGCGCCCAGTATGAAGCCAATCCCTATCCCCGCTGGCGCGTGCCGCCGGCGCGGCCGCATGCCGCGGTGGCCGGGCATCTCGCCGCGCTGGGTGCCCCGCAGGCCGAGCCGCTCGCCGTGCTGGTCGCGGGTTGCGGCACCGGGTTCGAGCCGATCGACCTGGCGCGGATGGACCCGTCGCTGTCGATCACCGCGCTCGACCTGAGTGCCGCGAGCCTGGCCCATGGCCAGCGCATGGCCGGCGTGCTGGGCGTGGAGAATGTGCGCTTCGTCCGGGGCGACATCCTCGACATGGCCGGGCTCGGCGAGCGTTTCGCCATGGTGAGCTGCACCGGAGTGCTCCACCACATGGAGCGGCCCGAGCAGGGGCTGGCCGCGCTTGCGGATGCGCTCGTGCCGGGCGGCGTGTTGCGCGTCGCGCTCTACAGCGAGCGGGCGCGGGCCCGGGTGGCCGAGGCGCGCCGCGCGATCGCCGAGCATGGCTGGGACGCGAGCGCGGCGGGAATCCGGGCCTTTCGCGCGCATGTGCTTTCCCTGCCGCACGAGCGGCCGCTGGCGCGCCTGCGCGAGAGCGACGATTTCTACACGCTGAGCGGTTGCCGCGACTTGTGTTTCCATGTCCGCGAGCATCGCTATCGCCTGCCCGCGATCGGGGCGATGCTCGCGGCGGCGGGCTTCGAGCTGCTGCTGCTCGACGCTCCGCCCGAGGCGCAGACGCGCTTCGCCGCGCGTTTCGGAACGGCGGCGGACCGGCATGACCTGATGCTGTGGGACCGGCTGGAGGCGGATTTCCCGCATCTCTTCGCGGGCATGTTCCATCTATGGGCGCGCAAGCGGGGCTAGGTTGGGGGACTCATATTCTTGCTTCGTCACCCGGTCTTGAGCCGGGCGCGCGCTATCTCGACGGCGCAAGAAGCAGCGGGATCCCGGCGCAAGGCGGGGATGACGGGAAGGCGGGGAAGAGCGGGAAAGCGGGGAGGGCAGAGTGAGTAGCGGGGGGATGACCGTGCTCGCCGATTGCGCCGCAGCCCCCTACACCAGTCCGAACGGCACGACCCGGTTCAGCTCGACATGGCCGATCTCGGCGCGGCCGAGATAGGGGACGCCCATTTCCCCGCACCAGCGCAGGATCATCTCGTCGATCGTCTCGCCGAAGCTGTAATTGCCGTCGGCCTCGCCATTGTCCTTGACTGCGGTGACCGCGCCCAGCCGCACGCCGGCGATGCCCTTGAGCTGGGTGGCGTGCGCCATCTGGAACAGCATCCGGTCGATCCGGTAGAGCGGCTCGTCGACTTCCTCGATATAGAGCACGTGATCGGTAAGGTCGGGCAGATATTTGGTGCCGATCAGCGCGGCCAGGATGGCGAGATTGAACGCGGCGGCGGGGCGCCCGTCGGCAAGGCCCGGCTCGAAGCCGCGCCGGTCGCCGTCGATCAGCCAGCCGAGCACCCAGCCGGCGCCCTCGCCGGTATCGTTCATGCCCAGGCTGGAGGCCATTGCGCCATGCGCCACCCGGCCGATCCGCCGGGCATAGAGCGCGCCGAGCAGGAACCCCATGTCCGAGAAGCCGACATAGGTCTTGTGGTGCGCCGCTGGTCCGAGCTTCGGCATCACCGCTTCGAGAATGCGGTTGGAGCCATAACCGCCGCGCGCGAACCAGATCGCGTCGAACGCCGGATCATTGGCGAATTCGAGAAAGGCGGCGGCGCGCTGCGCGTCGGTGCCGGCGAAATGGCCGGCCTGCAGATAGCATTGCGGATGGAACACGATCTCGTGCCCCGGATAGGTCAGCGCCATGAACGCGGCCATGCGCAGCGATCCCTCGCGGCTGACCGGTCTTGCTGGTGCGACGACTCCGATGCGCATGCCTTGCCCCTTCGCTTCGAATTGCCGATAGCGCGAGGCCATGGAGCATCGCAAACCTTACTTCTTCGTGGGCATTGGCGGGTCGGGCATGATGCCCCTGGCGATGATCCTGGCCGGACAGGGCGCCAGGGTGGCGGGGTCGGACCGCAGCCTCGACCAGGCACGGCTGCCCGCGAAGTTCGATTTCCTGGCGCGCAGCGGCATCGCCCTGTTCCCGCAGGACGGCAGCGGGATCGGCTCGGCCGAGCAGATCGTCGTCGCCTCCGCCGCGATCGAGGAGACCGTGCCCGATGCGCGCCGCGCCGCCGAACTGGGCAATGCGCGGATGACGCGGGCGGAGCTCAACGCCCGGCTGTTCAACGCCGCGCCGCTCTCGATCGGCGTGGCGGGCACCAGCGGCAAGTCCACCGTCACCGGCATGATCGGCTGGATCCTCCATGCGCTGGGCCGTGATCCCACGGTGATGAACGGCGCGGTGATGAAGAACTTCGTCACGCCCGACGCGCCCTTCGCCAGCGCGCTGGTCGGCGGGGGCGGGGCCTATGTGAGCGAGGTCGACGAGAGCGACGGTTCGATCGCGCTCTATCGGCCGGGCGTGGCGGTGCTCAACAATGTCAGCCTGGATCACTTGCCGATGGACAAGCTGATCGAGCTGTTCGGCGCGTTCATCGCGCGGGCGGGCAAGGCGGTGATCAACCTCGACAATGGCGAGGGCGCGCTGCTGGCGGCGACGATGCCGCGCGCGCGGCTGCTCACCTTCGCGATCGGCGCGCCGGCGGATCTGGTCGCGATCAACCTGCGCGAGCAGCGCTACGGCATCACCTTCGAGCTGGCGCGCGAGGGCGAGGCGTCGATCCCGGTGACGCTGCAGGTGCCCGGCCGGCACAATGTCTCCAACGCGCTGGCGGCGATCGGCGCGGCGTCGGCGGCGGGGATCGCCGTGGCGGAGGCGGCCCAGGCGATCCAGGGCTTTCAGGGCCTCAAGCGGCGCTTCGAGCTGGTCGGCGAGGCGGGCGGGATCGCCGTGATCGACGATTTCGGGCACAATCCCGACAAGATCGCCGCGACACTGGACACGCTGCACGCCTTTGAGGGCAGGCTGCTCCTGCTGTTCCAGCCGCACGGCTATGGCCCGCTCAAGGTGATGCGCGCCGAACTCGTCGCGATGTTCGCCGAGAAGCTGGGCGGCGAGGACCTGCTGGTGCTGCCCGACCCGGTCTACCAGGGCGGCACCACCAGCCGCGAGGTGACCAGCGCCGACATCGTCGCCGATGTCGCGGCGACCGGGCGCCACGCGCTCCACATTCCCGATCGCGCGGCCGCGGCGGCGCATCTCGTCGCCGCGGCGCGCGCCGGCGATCGCATCGTGGTGATGGGCGCGCGCGACGACACGCTCAGCCATCTCGCCGCGGAGATGCTGGCGCGGCTCGGGGATTAAAAACCGGTAATATTTTCGCAGACTTGCGCAAAAACATGGACTTTTTGCGTAGAAATGCCACCATTCCCGTGAGATTCCGGGGAGGCGGCACATGCGCTTGCTGCAGCCAATCTATTGCCTTGTCGGCAAACATCACCGCAGCCGTAGCCGTGCATGGAATGACGGCACCGCCTTCCGTTCCTGGTGCGAGGGGTGCGGCAGGCCGATGATCCGCGAGTTCGAGGGCTGGCACCTCGATGTCGAAACGTCGACTGGAAAGCACGATTAGCATCTAGTCCTGCAGGCTTTCCCATATGGAAAGCATGGTTGACATTACGCGACTCGCTGGGTAAAGCTACCTTTACAAACTGCAAAGGAAGCCAATCATGGCCGGCAATCGGGCGCAGCGGCGCTACACGAAATCGGTGATCCTGCTGATGATGAGCTATGTGCTGATCCTGATCGGCGTGGTCATGCATGCGCGGAACAGCCCGCTGCACGGGCCGCTGGGCTATGTCGCCGGCGTGCTGCCCGCGCTGCCGGTGATCGGCGTGTTCTTCGTCCTCGGGCGCTATCTCGTCGAGGAGCAGGACGAATATCTGCGCGTGCAGGTGACGCGCCAGGCGCTGGTCGCCACCGGTTTCGCGTTGAGCATCGCGACGGCCTGGGGCTTTCTCGAGAATTTCGGACTCGTGCCGCACGTCTATGCCTATTATGCGGCGATCCTGTGGTTCGCCGGGCTGGGCGTGGGCCGTTGCTTCAACAAGCTCGCGGCGATGCGCGGAGGCGGCGAATGATCAATCGCCTCCGCGTGCTGCGGGCCGAGCGCGCCTGGAGCCAGCAGGACCTGGCCGAGCGGCTCGAGGTCTCGCGCCAGAGCGTCAATGCGATCGAGACCGGCCGCTACGACCCCTCGCTCCCGCTCGCCTTCAAGATCGCCGACGTGTTCGGCTTGACCATCGAAGAGATCTTCACCAACCCCAACCGCAAGGATTGACCGTCATGATCAAGCGCATCGCCTTCGCCCTGCTTGCCACTGCCAGCATCCCCGCCATTCTCCATGTCCCCGCGGCGCATGCCGCGACTGCGCCGGCAGCGGCCGAGCTGATCCAGATGGACCATCTCTCGGTGCAGGTGATCGGCAAGGGCAGCCCGGTGATCCTGATCCCCGGCCTGTCGAGCCCGCGCGCGGTGTGGGACGGCGTGGCGCCCGAGCTGGCGAAGACGCACACCGTGTATCTCGTCCAGGTCAACGGCTTCGGCGGCGACGCGCCGGGCGCCAATCTGGGCGAGGGACTGCTCCCCGCCATGGTCGCCGAGCTGCACAAGTTGGTCGCGGAGCGCAGGATCGCGGGGGCCGCGGTGGTGGGCCATTCGATGGGCGGGCTGCTGACGCTGATGCTGGCCAAGGCGCATCCCGGCGATGTCGGCAAGGCGCTGATCGTCGACGCGATGCCGTTCGTCGGCTCGGCCTTCTTCCCGGGCTCGACGGTCGAATCGGTCAAGCCCCAGGCCGAGGCGATGCGTGCCCAGATGGCCGGCCTCCATGGCAAGCCGCTGCCCGACGCGGTGGGCCAGGCGATCGCGCGGCAGAACGCGGCCAAGCCCGAATCGCAGGCGCAGGTCGCGGCCTGGGTGGCCAAGGCGGACATGCGGGTTTCCGCCCAGACCATGTTCGAGGATCTCCAGACCGATCTGCGCCCCGGCTTGAAGGACATCGCCACGCCGATCACCGTGCTGGTGCCCTGGCTGGCGGCGCGCGGCGGCGAGGCGCCGATGCTCGATCTCTACAAGCGTGAATATGCCGGCGCGCCCAAGGTGAGCGTGAAGGGCGTGGCCGATAGCGGGCATTTCATCATGCTCGACCAGCCCGAGGCATTCCGCACGGCACTGGCGGCGTTCCTGGCCGGCTGAGCCGGGGATCGGCCTGGCCGGCTGAGCCGGGGGGGGGGGGCGGCCTGGCCGGCTGAGCCGGCGCCGGAGAAAGAAGGGCCCGGGAGGTTTTCCCGGGCCCAGTTCTGCTCACTTTCCCAATCTGGGGATCAATAGGTGCCGGAGAAGCTCCGGTTGAGGTTCCGGTCGCGATGCCAGTCCTGGTCGTCGCGTTCGCCGAACAGCGCGCCCGCGCGTTCCTCGTCCCGCCAGGCCGCATGCGCTTCGTCGGCGGTCTTGCGCAGCGTCACCTTGTCGTCGACCGAGTGGATCCAGCGCGACGGGATCGAATGATGATGGCCGCCGGCCTCGCTGTCGTTCCGGGTGAGGACGATGCGATCGCCGCGCACCTTGTCGACCTTGCCGACATGGCTGCCGTCCGAGCCGACCACTTCCATATGCTCGGCGACCCGGCGCAGGCCGTCGCGCTGGCCCTGGCGATCGGTGCGCCAGTTGTTGAACTCGTTCTCGAAGCGCTGGGCGTTCTCGCGGCGATATTCGTCATAGTCGCTGTCGAGTTCGGCGATGCGCTGGCGGCGCCAGCCGCCATAGTGATCGTCGGGGCCGTAGGACCAGCGCGCCTGGCGGGCATCGTAGCGCAGGTCCGCCTCGCGGCGGCGCTCGGCCTCCTGGTCGCCGAACCAGGAGCGGACCTCGTCGCCAGCGCGATCGAAGAAGCCGCGGTCCGGATCCTGGCCGCGATAGGCACGGGGCTCGTCCCAGCCGCGCTGGTCGCGGGCGCCGCGATCCCAGCCGCCGCGATATTCGTTGCCATATCCGCCGGGGCCGCCGGGGCCATAGCCGCGATGACCGCGCGTTCGGCCGAGCTCGCCGGCCGCGGCATATTCGCGGGCGCTCGAATAATGTTCGCCGCCGGCGCGGCGGGCGCCGCTCACCTGATATTGGTCTTCGGGGCCGAAATAGCGGGGATCGGAGTAACGGTCGCTCATGGGAATCTTCTCCACTGCCGGTCTTCGGGGGCTTGGCCGGCGTGGATTCAGCGGGCGAGCGCCGGCAATGGTTCCGGAAAAAGCCCCGCTTTTCAGTGCAGTTCGCCGCGCCGGCGAAGCGTTTTGCCGCGCTTGTTTCAAGCCGGTTGCATTGGGGAAAAAGCGCCGCTAATGGAGCGCCTCCCGGGGCCACCCGGGGACAGGCGGCGGGGCTGTAGCTCAGATGGGAGAGCGCTGCAATCGCACTGCAGAGGTCAGGGGTTCGATTCCCCTCAGCTCCACCAGCCGCCCCTGGTTCCAGCATGATAGAGCGCAGCCGGCTTGGCGTCCCGCCAAGTCGGGCCTCGTGCGTCCCACCCATCGCCGTCCCGATTCGGATCGTTGTCCGTAAATTGCGCATTTCGCGGAACCGAATCCGCGTGCAGAACGTTGCGCCGGGCGGTGTCGTTCGGCGCCGATCTTGGTTGCGATCCCCGGATACCGTTGGAATAAGGCGGTAATTTCTCGGGCTTGCCTTAGAGAACGGGGTTTGATGATCCACCGGTTCGGCGCGAAATACGAAATGCTGCTCTATGGCGTGCTCGCGGCTCTCCTCGTGGTGCCGTTCCTCGCCGATCTCCAGCTGCCGCTCGGCACCTCGGTATGGGTGATCTACCTGCTGCCGATCGTCTTCGCCTATCTGGCGCCGCGCCCGATGGTGCCGGCCGCGGTCGCGCTGGTCGCGACGGTGCTGACGATCACCGGCTTCATGCTGGCCCGCAGCGGCGTCGACCCCAGCATCGCGCGAGTCAATCGCACCTTGGGCGTGCTCACCGCCTGGACATTGGGCATCGTCGGCGTGCTGTTCGTCCGCAACCGGCTGGCCGTTCGCCGCGAGGAATGGCTTCAGGCCGGGCAGGTCGGCCTGGGCCAGGCGATCGCCGGCGACCTCGCGATCGAGCAGCTCGGTGCGAACGCGCTGCGCTTCCTCGCCGAATATCTGGGCGCGACCGCGGGGGCGATCTTCATCCGCAACGGCGACGGCTTCCTGCGCCGGGCGAGCTACGGCGTGCCGGCCGGCGCCGCGGTGCCCGAGCGCGTGACGCCGGGCGACGGGCTGCTCGGCCAGGCGATCGCCGACGGGCGAGGCTTCGCGCTGGCGCCCGTGCCCGATGGCTATCTCTATTTCGGCTCGGCGCTCGGCCAGGCCAAGCCGGGGCAACTGCTGATCGCGCCCGCCCGGATCGACGGCCAGGTCAATACGGTGGTGGAGCTCGGCTTCGCCGGCGGCGCGATGCCGGCGGCGGCGCAGGACCTGCTCGCGCGGATCGCGGAGCAGCTCGGCATCGCGGTGCGCTCCGCCAAATATCGCGCGCAGCTCCAGGAACTGCTCGAGGAGACCCAGGCGCAGGCGGAGGAGCTGCAGGCGCAGGGCGAGGAACTGCGATCGAGCAACGAGGAACTGGAGGCGCAGGCCCGCGCGCTCCAGGAATCACAGGCGCGGCTGGAAGTGCAGCAGGCCGAGCTGGAGGAAAGCAACGCTCAGCTCGAGGAGCAGACCCAGGCGCTGGAGGCGCAGCGCGACGACCTGGCGCGCGCGCAATCCTCGCTCGCCGGCCAGGCGCGCGAACTGGAGCAGGCGAGCCGCTACAAGTCCGAATTCCTCGCCAATATGAGCCACGAGCTGCGCACGCCGCTCAACTCGCTGCTGATCATGGCCCGGCTGCTCGCCGAGAACCGCGCGGGCAACATGACCGGCGAGCAGATCCGGCACGCGGAGACGATCGAGACGTCGGGCAACGATCTGCTCGCGCTGATCAACGACGTGCTCGACATCTCGAAGATCGAAGCGGGCAAGCTGGAGCTGCAGCCGCGCCGCATCCGGATCTCGCCGATGCTCGAGAAGCTCCGCCAGGGCTTCGCGCCGGCGGCGGAGGCCAAGGGGCTGGCGCTGCGCTGCGAGGCGCTGCCCGACACGCCCGGCGATATCGAGACCGATCCGCAGCGGCTGGAGCAGGTGCTCCGCAACTTCCTCTCCAATGCAGTGAAGTTCACCGGCAAGGGCGAAGTGACGCTGAGCGTCGGCCGGGCGGCGGACGGGCGGCTGAGCTTCGCGGTGCGCGACACCGGCGTGGGGATCGCGCCCGACCAGCAGAAGATCATCTTCGAGGCCTTCCGCCAGGCGGACGGCACGATCAGCCGGAAATATGGCGGCACGGGCCTGGGCCTCTCCATCTCGCGCGAGCTGGCGCGGCTGCTGGGCGGCGAGATCCGGCTGGAGAGCGGCGCCGGCAAGGGCAGCATCTTCACGCTGCTGCTGCCCGAGGCCTATGATCCGGGACTGGTCGAGGCGGCGCGCCCGGCCGAGGCGCCTTTGCTCGCCGCAGCCGCCCCGGCGGCCGCGCCCAGGCGTGCCCCGCGCGCCGCCGAACTGGCCGATGATCGCGAGAAGCTCAGCGGGGACAGCCGGGTGCTGCTCGTCGTCGAGGACGATCCCGCCTTCGCGCGCATCCTGTACGAGCTGGCGCACGAGCTGGGGTTCGACTGCCTGATCGCGGGCACCGCCGACGAGGGCGCGCTGATGGCGCGGCAATATCTGCCCAATGCGGTGATCCTCGACATCGGGCTGCCCGACCATACCGGCCTGTCGGTGCTCGACCGGATCAAGCGCGATCCGCGCACGCGGCACATCCCGGTGCACATCGTCTCGGCCGACGACAACAGCCAGGTGGCGCTCGCCGGCGGCGCGATCGGCTATATGCTCAAGCCCGTGCCGCGCGATCAGCTGGTCGGCGTGCTCGAGGGGCTGGAAGCGCATATGACGCGCCGCCTGCGCCGGGTGCTGGTGGTGGAGGACGATGCGCAGCAGGCCGAGAGCGTGCGGCTGCTGCTGGCCTCGCGCGATGTCGAGACCGTCGACGCGCATAGCGCCGCGGCGGCACTGGAGCGGCTCGGCAACGAGACGTTCGACTGCATGGTGCTCGACCTCAACCTGCCCGACATGCCGGGGCTCGACCTGCTCGAGCAGCTCAGCCTGGACGAGAGCGTCGGCTTCCCGCCGGTGATCGTCTATACCGGGCGCGACCTTTCGGCCGACGAGGAGCTGCGGCTGCGGCGCTATTCCAAGTCGATCATCGTCAAGGGCGCGAAGTCGCCCGAGCGGCTGCTCGACGAAGTGACGCTGTTCCTGCACCAGGTGGTGTCGGACCTGCCCGAGCAGCAGCAGGCGATCCTCAGCCAGGCGCTGAAGCGCGACGCCGCGCTGGACGGGCGGCACATCCTCGTCGTCGAGGACGATATCCGCAACGTCTATGCGCTCACTTCGATCTTCGAGCCGCATGGCGCGAAGGTGCAGATCGCGCGCAACGGGATCGAGGCGCTGGCGGCGCTCGACGCGGCGCAAGGCGGGGGCGCCCCGGTCGAGCTGGTGCTGATGGACGTGATGATGCCCGAGATGGACGGGATCGCCGCCACCCGCGAGATTCGCGGGCGGCCGGAATGGCGCGGGCTGCCGGTGATCGCGCTCACCGCCAAGGCGATGGCGCGCGACCAGCAGGACTGCATCGCGGCGGGTGCGAACGACTATCTCGCCAAGCCGCTCGACGTCGACAAGCTGCTCAGCCTCGTCCGGGTGTGGATGCCGCGATGAGCGACGCCGCGGATCCGGTGGACGCGCTGGAGCTCGAGCTGCTGCTCGAGGCGATCTGGCGGCGCTACCATCATGATTTTCGCGGCTATTCGCGCGGCTCGCTGCGGCGGCGGCTGGAGCGGGCGCAGTCGCGCTTCGGCTGCGACACCCTGTCGCAGCTGCAGGGCCGGCTGCTGCGCGAGCCGGCGCTGTTCGCCGAGCTGATGGGCTATCTCACCATCCAGGTGAGCGAGATGTTCCGCGACCCCGCCTATTTCCGCGCGCTCCGCGAGCAGGTGGTGCCGCATCTGCGCACTTTCCCGTCGCTCAAGGTGTGGATCGCCGGCTGCGCCAATGGCGAGGAATTCTACTCGCTCGCCATCCTGTTCCGCGAGGAGGGGCTGGAGGAGCGGACGATCTTCTATTGCACCGACATCAGCCCCGCCGCGCTGGAGCGGGCGGAGGCGGGCGTCTATGCGCTCGACCGCATCGCGCTGTTCACCGAGAACCACCGCGCATCGGGCGGCAGGGGATCGCTCTCCGACCATTATACCGCGGGCTATGGCCGGGCGGTGTTCGACAAGAGCCTGCGCGCCCGGGCGGTGTTCGCCGAGCATAATCTCGCGACCGATCAGGTCTTTGCCGAGGCGCATCTCGTGTCGAGCCGCAACGTGCTGATCTATTTCGATCGGGCGCTGCAGGATCGTGCGCTCGGCCTGTTCGGGCAGAGCCTGGTGCGCGGCGGCTTCCTGGGGCTGGGCGCGAAGGAGAATCTGCGCTTCTCCACCCATGCCGACGCCTTTGCCGACTTCGTGTCGCAGGAGAAGATATACCGGCGCAACATCCTGCCGATAGCTGTGGAGGTCGACCATGCCGCAGCCTGAAGCCGTGAAGATCCTCGTCGTCGACGATGTCGAGAAGAACCTGATCGCGATGGACGCGCTGCTCCGCGGCGACGGGGTGGAAGTCCTGAAGGCGCCCTCCGGCCCGGCGGCGCTCGAGCTGCTGCTCCGGCACGAAGTCGCGCTTGCCCTGCTCGACGTGCAGATGCCGGGGATGGACGGCTATGAGCTCGCCGAGCTGATGCGCGGGACGGAGCGGACGCGCCGGATCCCGATCATCTTCGTGACGGCGGTGGCGACCGACGAGCGGCGGCGGTTCCGGGGATATGAGGCGGGCGCGGTCGACTATCTGTTCAAGCCGGTCGACCCGCAGATCGTGCGCAACAAGGTGGACATCTTCGTCGAGCTGGCGCGCCAGCGGCTCGAGATCGCCCGCCAGCGCGACCAGCTGGCCGCGGCGCTCGGCCGGATCCAGGCGCATAGCGACAACAGCCCGCTCGCCATCGTCGAGTTCGATGCCGATCTCCGGGTGATCGGCTGGTCGAACGGTGCCGAGCGGCTGTTCGGCTGGAGCGCGGGCGAAGTGCTGGGCCGGCGCGCCGCGAAGCTCGACTGGCTCGATCCCGCCAATGGCGCGGCGGTCGAGCTGGTACTGGGGCAAATGGTCGAGGGGCACGAGCTGCGCCGCGTCGAGACGCTGCGCGCCAACGACAAGGGCGGGACCCTGCTCGACTGCGAATGCTATTGCTCGGCGCTGTTCGAAGGTGACCGGCTGGTCTCGGTCAGCGTCCAGATCCTCGACGTGACCGAGCGCAAGCGCGCCGAGGCGACGCAGCGGCTGCTGATCGGCGAGCTCAACCACCGGGTGAAGAACACGCTCGCCTCGGTCCAGGCGATCGCGACGCAGACATTGCGCCATTCGGCCGGCCCTTCCGATTTCGCGCCGACCTTCATCGGCCGCATCCATGCGCTGGCCCGCGCCCATTCGCTGCTCAGCGCCACCACCTGGCAAGGCGCCAGGCTGCGCGAGCTGATCGAGGGGCAGCTCCAGCTGGGCACGATCGACCCCCAGCGCCTGAGCTTCGCCGGGCCCGAGATCGAGCTGTCGCCCGAGCCGGCGCTGCACCTCGCCCTGGTGCTCCACGAGCTCGGCACCAATGCCAACAAATATGGCGGGCTCTCGAACGAGGCCGGGCGGGTGCGGCTGGAATGGCGGCTGCGGGGAACGATGCTTGAGCTCGAATGGGCCGAGAGCGGCGGCCCGGCGGTGGCGGCGCCGAGCCGGCGCGGCTTCGGCACGGCCCTGATCGAACGCAGCCTCAAGGCGGAGGGCGGATCGGCGGTGGCCAGCTTCGCGCCGGAAGGGCTGCGCTGGATCCTGACTCTCCCGCATGCCGGCGGTGCGGCCGAGCTGCCGGCGGATCGCCCGGTTCGCGAGGAAGGTGGCTGGGCCAGGGGCGCGGCCGCGGCGGCGGCATCGATCGTCGGCAAGCGCTTCGCGATCATCGAGGACGAGCCGCTGGTCGCGCTCGAGCTCGGCGCGATCCTCGCCGATGCCGGAGTCGAGGTAATCGGCCCGGCGGCGACCGCCGAGCATGCCCGGGCGATCATCGCCGACGGGCGGATCGACGGGGCGCTGCTCGACGGGAATCTGCAGGGCGCCAGCGTCGAGGCGATCGCGGCCGCGCTCGATGCTGGGGGCGTGCCCTTCGCCTTTGTCAGCGGCTATGGCCGCGACCATCTGCCCGAAGGGTTCGCCGAGGTGCCGGCGATCGGCAAGCCGTTCGATCCCGTCGAGATCGTCGAGATCGCCGGAGCGCTGCTGCGCGGCAAGGCCGTGCTCGCCTAGGTGGTGCTCTTAGCGCGGAGCCACGGGCGCAGTGAGGTGCGCTGGAACATGGCGAGGAAGTTGGCGGCGGCAGGCCGAATGGCTAAGCTCGGTACCGATGTCTGATTTTGCTGCCCTTCAATCTGCGCTGGAACGCGCATGGTCCATCGAAACGTCGAGTAAATGGCTATCCGACAACCCGGCGCGCGGACAGTGCAGTGTGACGGCACTTGTAGTTCAGGGCATGCTGGGTGGCGAAATTGTGAAAACTGAAGTCGATGGGGCGTGGCACTTTTACAATATCATCGATGGCGAGCGCTACGATTTCTCCGCGAGTCAATTTCCTCAGGCGGTATTTTACGCTGATCTGCCTTCCGATCGGGATGAAGCATTTTCCGATACATCTAATGAGCAATATCTAATTTTACGCGATCGGTTGTCGCGAGGATGCTAGGATCTCCGACATGGCCGCAAACCTTGGCGGATCTGAAGCGTCTCCATCGCAAAACGGCTTCCTGAAATCTGGCATTTCACGAACGATTCCTGCAGCCAGCGGGGGACCGCTTGCCACCCATCTCGACCATTTCCGGTTCATGGGTTCACGGCCCAGGTGAAGGGCGCGAGCAGCACCATCAGCATCGCGACGGGCACCATGGCGCGCGGCACGGCCGGGCGATAGGTTAGCCCCAGCAGGATGATCGCGCTGACAAAGGGGATCAGCCCTAACCACAGCACCAGCGCGCGGCCGCCATCGCCCGCGAGGCAGGCGACCAGGAAGGAGAGCGCGACCAGCGTCCAGCCATGGCGGGCCGGATGTCGGAGCGCGGCGTGCTTCGCCCGCGGCCCGAGCAGGGGATCGGCGTGGCGCGACATGCCGGCGGCGAGCGCGAACATGCCGAGATAGAGCAGGCCGGCGACCGCCATCGTCATGCCGTGCGCCGCCTGCGCTCCGGGCGCTGCTTCGGGCCGCCCAGCTGTTTCGCGGCGAGCAGGGCAAGCGCGGCGGCGACGGCGAGCAGCACTGCCGACATGACGCTCATCGCAAGGCCGATGAGCGCCGCGAGCGCGCAGGCGAGCGCCGTCGCGCCGATGAGCAGCGGCCAGGCCCAGCGCGGCGGCAGCGCGACGCCGATCGCCAGCGCGGCGGCGGCGGTCCACAGCGCCGCCGAGATTTCCAGCTCGGCGCGGCCGGCAAGGCCGAGCGGCAACAGGCGATTGGCGAGGAGATAGGTGGCGCAGCCCAGCGGCACCCCGGCCAGCACGCCGGCGTTCAATCGCTCGAGCACGCGATTGCCGAGCGAGAGCGGCGCCCGCTCGCGGCGCTTGACGATCCACAGGACCAGGCCCGTCGCGATCGCCAGGGTGAGCATCGCGCCACCCAGGAAATAGAGCCAGCGAGTCGCGATCGAGGCGAAGCGGGCCATGTGGAGGCCGTAGACGACATTATAGGTCTGGACCGCGCCGCGATTCTCCCGCCAGGCGCGGAGCGGCCTGCCAGTGGCGCCGTCGAAGCTGATCTCGGCCGGCGTGAAGCCGAGCTGGTCGGCATCCGAGCGGAATATGGTGACCACTGCGGCCTTGTCGCCCGGGTTGATCACATAGACGCGGCCGATCGTGCCGCCGAGCCGGCGCTGCGCCTCATGCAGCATCGGGGCGATCGGGGCCAGCGGCGCGGGCGCGTTCGCCCTTGGCCGTTCCGCCACGCCGGGCGCAAGATCATGGTACACCGCCGCCAGATCCTTGCCATAGGTGGCGGACATGGCCCAGGGCATGTTGAGCGAGGCGAGCGTGACCAGCCCGGTGAAGGTGATCATCAGATGGAAGGGCGTGGCCAGCACGCCCAGCGCATTGTGCCCGTCGAGCCAGGAGCGCTGCCCCTTGGCCGGGCGGAAGGTGAAATAGTCCTTGAAGATGCGGCGATGCGCGATGATCCCGGTGATCAGCGCGACCAGCATGGCCATCGCCGCGATCGAGGCGAGCAGCCGCCCCCAGGGATAGGGCAGCTCCAGCTCGAAATGGAGGCGATAGAAGAACTCGCCGCCCAGCGTCTCGCGCGGGGCCGGGGCGCCGCTCGCCGGATCGAGCGCGCGATAGACGAAGTTGCCGTCGCTGTCATAGGCGGCCTCGACCGTGTTGGTCCGGGCGCTCGGGGCGGTGAGGTACCAGCCGGTCGAGCCGTTGGTGTTCCGCGCCAGCCAGTCGGTCGCCGCCTGCACGGCGTCGGCAGGGTCGGCGATGGCGCGAGTCTCCGGGCGCATCCACTGGCCGATCTCCGGCTTGAACACGCTGAGCGTGCCGGCGAGGCACATGACGAACAATACCCAGCCGAGCAGCAGCCCGGTCCAGCCGTGCAGCCACGCCATGACCTGGCGTGCGCCATCGCGGACGGCGCTCATGCCGGTGCGCCCGCGAGCCAGCCGATCGCGGCGAAGAGCGCGGCAAGCAGGATCACTCCCGCCCAGGCGCGCCAGGGGCCACGGGCGAGGAACGCCCAGAGGGTGACTGCCGGCCCGACGAGGAAAGCGAGCAGCGTTGCCGGCATGATCGCCTCAACCTTCGGCATCGGCAGCATGCGCGCCAGCGCCGCGGCGAACAGGGCGGCGACTGCATAGGCGCCGACCGTTCCCGCCGCAGCGCGCGCCGCGACATTGGCGCGGTAGCGCCACCCGGCGCGTTGTCGTGCTGCCCCCGCCATGCGTGCGTCCCGGATCAGTATGCGAAAAGGAGCGTGCGGGTGCCGATGGCTTCGTTGCGGCGCCCATCCCCATCCGCTTCCTCGCGCGGCTCCGCGGCCCGGACGGACAGGGGCATGGCGCCGGCGAGCAGCGCGCTGCGGAAGAAGGATTTCATCGCGGATCCCCTTTGAAACACCCGTGTGGCGGGCTCGTTAGGGAATGGTATATTGCGAGTCAATCGCATTAGCGGAAAGCGCGGCCATGGCTTCGCGCTGAAGGTGAAAAAGGGGGAACGGCAATGCCGCTCCCCCGGAGTTGGCCTCTTTCGGCAGTTCTAGAAGTTGATCTTCGCGCCGACGCGGAAATAGCGGCCCATGATGTTCGGGCCGGCCCAGGCCGGGTTGTAGCCGAAGCCGCCATAGGCAGCGTCCGCATCGAAGGGCGGCTTGGTGTCGAGCAGGTTGAGCACGTTCAGCGACAGGGCGAAATTGTCGTTGATCCGGTGCTGGATGGTGAGATCGACGTTCCAGATGTCCTTCGAACGGCATTGTACCGGCGAATCATCGTCATAGGTCTGTGTGCCATTCTCGATCGCGCTCTGGCAGTCGAACGGCGTGGCGCCCAGATCGACCTGCGATACGTGATAGCCGGCCGTGTAATAGGCAGTGGCCGTCACGCTGGTGCCGCCGAACTGCAGCGTGTTCTGCCAGCTGGCGCGCCAGCGCGGCGAGCCCGAGCATGAAGTGTTGTTGCACGGGCTGAGCGTGTCCTCATAGCGCTGCGGCGGCTGCGTTTCGCCGGTGAGCGGATCGACCAGCGTGAGATGGTTCTTGTCGAGGTAGGATGCCTCGAACGAACTGATCCAGCGCACGCCCTCGGTCAGCTTCAGGTTGGCATTGAGGCTGGCGTCGACGCCCTGGACGACCTGCCGGTTGGCATTGGCATAGAGGGCCTGGATGGAGCCGATATGCGGCAGCGCGTTCGGATTGGCCGGATCGATGACGCCGGGGCGGACGGTAATGCCCGGAATGTTCACGACGCCGTTGTTGCGATAATAGGCATCGACCACCGGCGCGGTGTTGTTCACGCCGACGATCTGGTCCTTGACCTTGATCCGCCAGAAATCGAGCGTGAAGCTCAGCCCGCGGATCGGCTCGAAGATCAGACCGGCGGTGAGATTTTCCGATTTCTCCGGCCGTAGCGCGGGGTTGCCCACATTGGTGAGGCCCAGCGAGAATTGCTGCGTGGCATAGACGTTGTTGCCATGCGCCGCGCAGAATGCCGCATAGGTCTGGCAGAACGTGCCGCCGCCGCGCGAGACGAAGCCGGTGGTCGGCGTGCCATAGGCCTCGTTGAAACTCGGGATACGGAAGCCCTTCGACCAGGTGCCGCGCAGCGCGACAGCACGGATCGGCGTGAACTTCGCACCGACCTTGGGCGAGAAATTCTTCTGCCCGCTGGAATAGGAATCGTAGCGGCCCGACAGGTTGAGCTCGATCTTGTCGAGCGCCGACGCCTGGATTTCGCCAAAGGCCGAGAAGACCTTGCGGCTGCCCGAGGTGCCGACCGCGTTGATGTTGTAGTAGCGGTCCCAGGGGCTGGTTTCGTTGCCGGGATTGGCGCTCGGCGCGATGATCGATTCATAGCGATAGGCAAGGCCGCCCGCCGCATCGACGCCGCCGCCCGGCAGGTCGAGCACATGCCGCGACAGGTTCGCGGTCGCCTGCCACAGGTCCGAGTTCGACACCGTGGTGTTGTCCGGCATGATATAATCCCAGACGCTTTGCGGATTCGCCGACGGGTTGGTGAAGTTGAACGTGCCGCGCGCAAGCACGTCCATCACCCGCTGCGCCTTCACATAGTTGTACTGGGTGCGGGTGAGCTTGGAGTTGGCGGCGACGAAGCTCGCCGAATAGTCGAAGCCGGCGATCTGGCCGGACAGGCCGATCGTGCCGCGCAGCGCACGCGAGATCGCCTCGTCCCTGCGCGCGCGATCGGTCCGGAAGAAGAGCTGCGCGGTCTGGCCGGCCGCGGCATAGGGATTTTGCGGGTTGAGCACGCCGTTGGTGGCGTTGCAGCCGGTGTTCAGCCCGTTGGGCGTGCCTCTGCCGGAAGCGCAGACATAGATCGGCAGGATCACGCTGTAGGTGCCCACCGAGCTGGGATCCGGCGGCGTGCCGGCCAGGCTGTGCGGCACCGCGGTTCCGACGACGCTCGACTTGTAATAGTTCGCCTGCGCGTAGAGCTGGTGCGATTCGCCGATATTGGCGGTGAAGCGAGTGGACACGCCGAAGCGCTCCACGTCCGGTAGCAGCATCAGATATTCCGCCGGGTCACCCTGGCAGACCAGGCCGCTTGCCGGCGCGGTGGTCGCCTGCGCGATCTGCGCGGCCGAGAGCTGGTACGGCGTCCAGCGGCCGCAGGGGTTCGACGTGGCGACGTAGGAATAGCGTCCCGAGCCGACGGCGCTGCCGGGAGTCGTAACCGGACGAACCAGCGCGACACCGGGAACGGAGGATAAGCCGTTGACGGTCCCGTCGGGGCTGACGCCGTTCCAGGTCAGATTGTGCATGCAGGCGCCGCCCGCGTTGCAGATCCGGCTCCAGTCCTTGGTGTTGAACGGATAGTCGCGGTCGCGCGCCCAGAGCGGGTCCTGCTTCATATACTCGCCGCTGACATAGACGTTGAAGCCCTGCTCGTTCAGGTCGCCATAGCCCCAGGTCAGGTCCGCACGGCGCTCGCCCGCATCGCCGCGCTGCGAGATGCCGGCCGAGACATTGGCGTGGAGCCCCTTGATCTCCTTCTTGGTGATCACGTTGATCACGCCGGCGACGGCATCGGCGCCATAGGTCGACGAGGCGCCGTCCTTCAGCACGTCGATCCGCTCGATGATCGCGTTCGGGATGGTGTTCATGTCGACGAAGTTGCGCTGGCCGTCGTCCGCGAGCGGATAGGGCGCCATGCGCAGGCCGTCGAAGAGCGTCAGCGTCGCCTGCACGGTGAGGCCGCGCAGCGAGATCGCGCTGGCGCCCGCGGCGAAATTGCCGCCCGCGTTCCAGCCCTGGGTGATCGTGCCGGCATTGCCCGCCGACAGGCGCTGCACCGCTTCGGTGACAGTGTTCAGGCCGCGCTGCTCCAGCGTCTCGGCCGAGAGCACGGTGACCGGCGACGGCGTCTCGGTGTCGGTGCGCCGGATCAGCGAGCCGGTGACGACGATCGAGTCGCCGGGCGCTTCCTGCGCGGCCGCGGTCGGCGCGGCGGCGGCCATATCCTGTGCGGGTGCCGCGGCCGGGGCGGCTTCCTGCGCCAAGGCCGGTACGGCGATCAGCAGGGCGCCGCAAAGCGCCGTCGAGCCTCGCAACAGGCGAGTCATGGTCCTCGTTCGATTTATCATTGTCAGCCCTTTTGCTTGTGGGCCGCGGCGAGAGCCTGTCGCTCAGGCTTCTCGCGTTGCGGACCACTCCCTCTTTCGCTCGCGCGGCGGGGCTGCATCGCGCTCTGGCCATTTCGCTTGGGAAATTTCGCCGACCCGATCGTCCAGGATGTCGCCCGGCAGCCCGCCCGCTCGCTGCGCCGTCTTCACGATTGAAGCACGGGCGCAGGGGGCACGCTGCGGGGAGCGGGGGGCAGCTTCCTCCGTTAAGCGACCGAGATGGTGCCTATTGCGACGAAGCCGGATCGCGCGCGCGTGGGGCTGACGAACGAGAAGCCGGCGGGTTGCCGCCGGCTTCGGAGTTGCTGGTAGGAAAGGATCCGGGCCCGGCCAGAGGGAGGCGGCCAGGCCCGGGGACGGGTCAGGCCGGCTTGGCGCCCGCCGTGCCGCACTTCACGAACTTGCCCTTGGCATCCTTGCAGTGAGTCGCCTTGACGGGCGTGGCCGTGTGCTTGGCGGGCATGGCTGCAGGCTTGGCCGCGGTCGCGGGCTTGGCGGGCATGGCCGCGGGCTTGGTGGGGCACTTCATGAACTTGCCATGCGCATCGCGGCACGGCGCCGCTGCAATCGAAGGCGTCGCCGCGGCGAGCATCGCGAGCGAGGCTCCGGCGATCATCAACTTCCTGAACATTGGCACTCTCCTGCTTGTGGAGAGGCGAGACTGCACCCGCCCGGGTGGCCGACAGTTCTCCGTAAGATGAACTTTCTGCAATATTCGGACACGGGAGAGTCACAGAGGGGGCGATTGTTTCGGCGCGCCGGGAAAACATCCTGGCGCAGGGGCGATTGCATAGTGGCAGAGTAGGAATAGGCTGGCGACTCGTTGAGCGTGCCTTACCGCCCGGAAAGGGAGATAAGCGAATGCCCGAGAATGGCCTCTTCGATCCGTCGCTTCCGACACTGACCATCTATGATCGCGCCGACCGTCCCGATCGCAACCTGCTCGCGCATGCCGGGCAGATCATCGAGCTTGGCGGGGGCGGGCGCAATCTGTGGGCTGCCCGGCTCGACGAGGCAGTGCGCCTGACGGAGCGCCCGGTGATCCTGGTCGCGCACGGCATCGGCTGCTTCGCGGTGACCTGGTGGGCGCGGCTCTCGCCGGCTTCCTATGTCGAGAAGGTGGCCGGCGCTGTGTTCGTGCGGCCGCTGGGATCGGCGGTGACGGCCTCGCCCGAGCAGTTGTTCGCCGGGCCGCGCCTGCGCATCGCCTTTCCCTCGATCCTGGCGGATACGGGCGCCGATGCCGCGGCGCTGGCGCGCGACTGGGGCAGCCGCTTCCTCGATTCGACGCCGATACGCTCGATCGGCGAGCTGCTCGCTTCGCTGCGCGGCGAGCCGGACGCGGCGCCCGCGGCGGAGAATCCCCTGCTCAGCCTGGCGCGCTGAACCACAAAATGCTGGATTTCCGCGGGTACCTGCCCTAGGGCCCCGCATGTGCTGCCTCGGCAGCAACTCGCTATTTGGGGAGTAGCCAGCCGCGCCGATGCGCGGGCTCCCGCGTCAACATACTTGGCCGAGAGGCCATGGCGCGGGAGGGACGGGTCACCGTTCGGGCGAGACCAATGGCGTCGCATCTCCGCTCTTGCCGGGCGGGGAGATGCGATGTCGTTGGATTTCGTCTCCGTCCGGCCCGGAGTATGTCCCTTGGAAGCCCTGCTCAGTTCCACCGCGCTCGTCGCGCTCGCCGAGATCGGCGACAAGACCCAGCTGCTCGCCATCCTGCTCGCCACCCGCTTCAAGAAGCCGGTGCCGATCATCCTCGGCATCCTGGTCGCGACCTTGGCCAATCATTTCCTCGCCGCCCTGGTGGGCTCGGAAGCCGCCGCGCTGCTCCAGGGCAACTGGTTCCGCTACCTGATCGCCGCCTCGTTCATCGCCATGGGGCTGTGGACGCTGATCCCCGACAAGATCGACGATCTGGAGGACAAGCCGGCCCGCTTCGGTGCCTTCGTCACCACCGCCATCGCCTTCTTCCTGGTCGAGATGGGGGACAAGACCCAGCTCGCCACGGTGGCGCTGGGCGCGAAGTTCCACAATGTGTGGGCGGTCACCGCGGGCACCACCCTGGGCATGATGCTCGCCAACGTGCCGGCGGTGTTCCTCGGCAACGCCCTGCTCAGGCGCGTGCCGCTGCGGCTGGTGCACGGCATCGCCGCGGTGCTGTTCATCGCCGCGGGCATCCTGATGCTGGGCGAGACCTCTGGCTGGTTCTGACGGCTATGGGCGCTGGATCTCGCCCATCTCGGCGATGAAGGTGACGCGCAGCGCTTCCGAGAGGCTGCGCGCACCGAGCTTCTGCATCAGATTGGCGCGGTGCACTTCCACCGTCCGTGGCGAGATGCCGAGATCATAGGCGATGGTCTTGTTGGGGAAGCCCGCCGCGAGCCCCTCCAGCACCTCGCGCTCGCGGGCGGAGAGGTTGGCGAGCTGGGTGCGGGCCGCGTCGGTGCGCGAGGTGCCGTTCGACTCGCGCATGCGCTCGAAGGCCTTGTCGATCGCGCCGAGCAGCCGATCGGCCTCGAACGGCTTTTCGAGAAAGTCGATCGCGCCCCCGCGCATCGCCTTCACGGCGATCGCCACATCGCCATGCCCGGTGAGGACGATCACGGGCATGGCGGCGCCGCGTTCGTTGATCTGCTGCTGCACCTGCAGCCCGTCGATCTCGGGCATGCGGATGTCGAGCAGGATACAGCCCGGCTCGATTCCGCGCAGCTCACGAAGGAATGCCGCACCCGAGGGCCACAGGCGCACGGCATAGCCCGTCGTCCGCAGCATGAACCCGATCGAGTTCCGGACGCTGTCCTCATCATCGATGATGTGCACCAGGCGCTGGCCATCCATTCAAATTACTCCATTTTGGTGTAAACTGGGCGAGCGTATAAATGGCACTGGCGGCGTAGGGGGTATCGTTGTCGCGGGTGGCGCGATGCCACGACCGTCCAAGAACTGCGCGGGAGCCCCGCGATCATCTCGCCGGTCAATTCGACAGATCTGCGGAAATGCGAGTGTAACGTGCCGGCAACTTGCGCTGGAGTCGCCCCATGGCCTCGCCAACTGGTGAGTCGAGTGGATTTAACCATATGCAGCGCGTAATCCCACTGACCGGCAAGTTCACACCCGTGAAAATACAGTGGTTAACGGGGGTGGAACGCAGAGGCGCCGCAAGGCATTGGACTTTTGGGTCCATCAACATTATGTACCGGTCATTATGGAAATCACCGCCTGTGCCGTCGCCAAGGGGCGACCCCGCGAATTCGACACCGATTCGGCGTTGACCGCGGCGCTGCGCGTCTTCTGGAGCAAGGGCTATGAAGGCGCTTCGCTGAGTGACCTCACCGAGGCGATGGGCATCACCCGGCCAAGCCTCTACGCGGCGTTCGGCAACAAGGAAGCGCTCTTCAGGAAGACGCTCGACCTCTATCAGCGCGAGAAGCTCGACTATATGGGCAAGGCGCTGGATGCGCCGACCGCGCGCGGCGTCGCCGAGCGGCTGCTGATCGGCGCGCTCGAGATGCAGATGAGTTCGTGCGATCCCAAGGGTTGCATGGGCGTGATCAACTCGGTGGCCTGCGGGGCCGAGGCGGAGTCGATCCGCGCCGAGGTGCTCAAGCGCGGTGCGATCGTGAAGCAGGGGCTGATCGATCGGTTCGAGCGCGCCAAGGACGAGGGCGATCTGCCCCCCGATACCGATGTGATCGGGCTCACCGCCTATCTGACCGCGCTGCTCCAGGGCATCGCGCTCCAGGCGGGTGGCGGCACTTCCTGTGCCGATCTCAAGGCGCTGATCGACACCAGCCTGGCCTGTTGGCCGAGCAAATAGGCTGTTCAATTCCTCCCCCAGCTTGCTGGGGGAGGGGGACCATTGCGCCGCAATGGTGGAGGGGCCGCCGTCGAAGACGGCGGTTTCACCGCCGCCCCTCCACCACCGCCTTTGGCGGCGGTCCCCCTCCCCGAGGCAAGCTCGGGGAGGGATTTGAGGGCCCCGGAAAGTTTTTTCTCACCCGTCTCGACAAAAAGTACCGGCCGGTATAAAAATGCTCTTGACGCAACGCAGCACGATTTCTATACCAGTCAGTATAGAATGAGGGAAGCTGCCGAAGCGACGACACGGGGCCGATACCCCGAGCCATTACTCCAGCAGCGCAGAATTTAGACAGGACCGGGACGGTGCGCCGCAGACACGTGCGTCTGCGCGAAAGCCTCGTCTCGTGCCGGTTGGGGATGACCGGAAATGCCGGCGGAAACGGGTTCCGCGCGGCACGGGGAGGCTTTTGCCTTCCGCCGGGCAACAAGCAGGAGGAGACGATCATGGCATATCTCAACTTCGCCGCGCTCCAGGGCAGCCCGATCGCGGTGCCCGCCGATGTTCTCCCGGTCAGCGGCTTTTCCGCGCTCGAATGGCAGGTCGTCGCGATCGCGCAGCACGACCGGCTCTCGAGCCTGGAGAAGCCGGGCCGCCTCGCGGTGGCGCTGGGCGTGATCTTCGGGGGCGAGGTGTCCAATCCGAAACTCGCGGACCAGAAACTCGAGGCGCTCCGCCGCGTCTCCGTGCTCGCCTGGCACAAGGGCTATGCCGTGCCGCGCCACGAGATCCGCGCCTTCCACGAAGCGGGCTTCACGCCCGAGCAATATGAAACGCTGCTCGCCTCCATCAGCCGCGGCCGGGCAGCCCTGAATCAGGGGAAGCGATTCCAATGAACATGATCACGCGCATCGAATCCGAGACGGGCGACAACAAGCCGGGCGTCTCGGAGCGCCTCCGCCGCATGCCGTTGTGGCAGCGCGGCAGCCTCGTCGCGCTGCCGGTGGTGCTCGTCGCCGCCGGGCTCAGCATCGCCAGCAAGGACGCGCCCGCGGCGATGGCCGCGCCGCCGCCCCCGGTGGTGACGGTCGCCAGCCCGCTGGTCCGCGACGTCAACGAGTGGGACGATTATGTCGGCCGCTTCGAGCCGAGCCGCGCAGTCGAGGTGCGTCCGCGCGTCTCGGGCGCGATCACCGGCGTCCACTTCACCGACGGCGCGATCGTGCAGAAGGGCCAGCTGCTCTTCACCATCGACCAGCGCCCCTTCGCCGCCGCGCTCGCCGAGGCGCGGGCCGGGCTGGCCAGCGCCGAGAGCGATCTCGCGCTCGCTCGTTCCGACCTTGGCCGCGCCGAGCGGCTGGTGTCGGTCGAGGCGGTGTCGAAGAGCGATGTCGAGCGGCTCCAGGCCCGGGTCCGCGCCGCCGGCGCGGCGGTGTCCGCGGCCCAGGCCCGGGTGCGCAGCCGCGCGCTCGACATGGAGTTCACGCAGGTGCGCGCGCCGATCGCCGGCCGCATCTCGGATCGCCGCGTCGATCCGGGCAACCTGGTGGCCGCCGGCGAGGGGCAGGGCGGTTCGCTGCTGACCACGATCAACGCGCTCGACCCGATCTACTTCACGTTCGACGGTTCGGAGGCGCTGTTCCTCAAGACCAAGCGCGCGCGGGAAACCGGCGCCCAGGCCTCGCCGGTGGAGATCCGCCTGCAGGACGAGACCGACTATAAGTGGAAGGGCAAGCTCGACTTCACCGATAACGGCCTCGACCCCAAGTCGGGCACGATCCGTGGGCGCGCGGTGCTGAGCAATCCGGGCATGTTCCTGACGCCCGGCATGTTCGGCAACATGCGCCTCTCGGCCGGCGGCACCACCCAGGCGCTGATGGTGCCCGATACCGCGATCCAGACCGATCAGGCGCGCAAGCTCGTGCTCACTGTCGGCAAGGACGGCACCGTCGCGCCGAAGCCGGTGGTGCTCGGCCCGGTGGTCGACGGCCTGCGCATCGTCCGCTCGGGCCTGACCGCCCAGGACAAGGTGGTGATCTCGGGCACGCAGTTCGCGGCCCCCGGCGGCAAGGTGGACCCGAAGCCCGGCAAGATCGCGCCGACCGCAACCAGTCAGGCGCCGGCCCTCACGGCGCCGGTGACGGGCGAAGCTACCTTCGCCCGTTGACCGTCAGCCGCCGGATCTCCCCAGGGTCCGGCGGCTGACACTTTCTTCGTTCAGACCTCTTTTTTCGAGGAGTGGCCCCATGCGCCTCTCGCGGTTCTTCATCACGCGCCCGATCTTCGCGGCGGTCATCGCGGTCGTGATCACGATCATCGGCGCGATCGCCTATCTGGCGCTGCCGATTTCCCAATATCCCGACATCGTCCCGCCGACGGTGACGGTCACCGCCTCCTATCCCGGCGCCTCGGCCGAGACCGTCGCCGAGACGGTCGCCGCGCCGATCGAGCAGGAGATCAACGGCGTCGACGACATGCTCTACCAGTCGTCGCAGTCGACCGGCGACGGCAACGTCACCATCACCGTCACGTTCAAGTCGGGGACCAACCTCGATTCCGCGCAGGTGCTGGTGCAGAACCGCGTCGCCGTCGCGATCCCGCGCCTGCCCGAAGAGGTGCAGCGCCTGGGCGTCGTGACGCGCAAGACCACGCCGGACTTCCTGCTGGTGGTGAACCTGATCTCGCCGGACAACTCGGTCGATCGGGAGTATATCTCCAACTATGCGCTGACCCAGGTGAAGGACCGCCTAGCCCGTGTCGAAGGCGTGGGCGACGTGCGCATGTTCGGCGCGCGCGACTATGCGATGCGCGTATGGATCGATCCGGGCCGCGCCGCCGCGCTCAACCTGACCGCGGGCGATATCGTCCAGGCACTGCGCGCGCAGAACGTCCAGGTTGCCGCCGGCACGCTCGGCCAGCCGGGCAGCACGCCCACCGGCAACGCCTTCCAGCTCAACATCGAGACGCAGGGACGCCTGAAGGACCCCGCACAGTTCGGCCAGGTGGTGATCCGCACCGATGCCGATGGGCACCAGGTGCGCGTGAGCGACGTGGCGCGCGTGGAGCTGGGCGCGGCGGACTATTCGTCCAACACCTATCTCTCCAACAAGCCGACCGTGATCCTCGCCGTCTTCCAGCGCCCGGGCTCCAACGCCCTGGCTGCTGCCAATGCGGTGCAGGACCAGTTGAAGCTGATGTCCAAGAACTTCCCCAAGGGATTGGAATATCGCGTCATCTACAACCCGACCGAGTTCATCTCGCAGTCGATCGACGCCGTCTATCACACGCTGGGCGAGGCGATCCTGCTCGTCGTGCTGGTGGTGATCGTCTTCCTCCAGAAGTGGCGCGCGGCGATCATCCCGGTGCTGGCCATCCCGGTCTCGCTGATCGGCACGATGGCGGTGCTGCTGCCGCTCGGCTACTCGCTCAACAACCTCTCGCTGTTCGGCCTCGTCCTCGCCATCGGCATCGTCGTCGACGACGCGATCGTCGTGGTCGAGAATGTCGAGCGCAACCTGGCGCGCGGCATGACCCCGCTCCAGGCGGCGCGGACTTCCATGGACGAAGTGTCCGGCGCGCTCGTCGCGATCGTGCTGGTGCTGCTCGCGGTGTTCCTGCCGACCCTGTTCCTCAACGGTCTGTCGGGCGCCTTCTACAAGCAGTTCGCCGTGACGATCTCGGCGGCGACCGCGATCTCGCTGCTGGTCTCGCTGACGCTGTCGCCGGCAATGGCCGCGGTGCTGCTCAGCCATCATGAGAGCGAGCCCAGGGGGCCGATCGGCCGGATCGTGCGCCGCGGCGCCGATGCGTTCAACAACGGCTTCGAGCGGATGAGCGTCGGCTATGCCAAGCTCACGCGCGTGCTGGTCACCCGGCCGAAGCGGATGATGCTCACCTATGTCGGCCTGATCGCCGCGACGATCGGCATGTTCTGGGTCACGCCGGTGGGCTTCATCCCGCAGCAGGACCAGGGCTATTTCCTCACCGTCATCCAGCTGCCGCCGGGCTCGTCGCTCGAGCGGACGGACGAAGTGATGCGCAAGGTCGTCGCCCGCATCCTGCCAATCCCGGGCGTGAAGGGATCGGTGATGCTCGCCGGCTTCGACGGCCCGTCGCAGACGCTCGCCCCGAACTCGGCCGCCGCCTATGTGCCGCTGCAATCCTTCGAGGAGCGCAAGAAGCTCGGCGTCACCTTTGACGGCATCATGAACGAGGCGCGCAAGCGCACCGCCGATATCAACGAGGCGATGCTGCTCGTCGTCCCCCCGCCCGTCATCCAGGGCATCGGCTCGGCCGGTGGCTATCGGATGATGATCGAGGACCGCGCCGAGCATGGCTATGACGAACTGGGCAAGACCGCGTTCGGGCTGATCGGCCAGGCCAACCAGACTCCCGGGCTGAAGCAGATCTACACCTTCTTCAACACGGCCACCCCGCGCGTCTTCGCCGATATCGACCGGCGCAAGGCGGACATGCTGGGCGTGCCGCCGGAGCGGGTGTTCGAGGCGCTGAACGTCTATCTCGGCTCGGCCTTTGTGAACGACTTCAACATGCTCGGCCGCACCTATCGCGTGACCGCGCAGGCCGATGCGCCGTTCCGGGCGACCGAGGCGGACATCGCCAACCTCAAGACCCGCTCGAACTCGGGCGCGATGGTGCCGATCGGTTCGGTCTCGACCTTCGAGAACAAGACCGGCCCGTACCGCGTGACGCGCTACAACCTGTTCCCGGCGGTGGAAGTGGATGGCGATACCGCACCGGGCTACAGCTCGGGCGCCTCGCTCGACACGATGGAGAAGCTCGCGAGCGAGCTGCCTCCGGGCTATGGCGCGGAATGGACCGGCATCGCCTTCCAGCAGAAGATGGCCGGCAGCACGGCCGGGCTCGTCTTCGCGCTGGCGGTGGTGTTCGTCTTCCTGGTGCTGGCGGCGCAATATGAGAGCCTGACCATGCCGCTGGCGATCATCCTGATCGTGCCGATGTGTCTGCTCGCGGCCATGGCCGGGGTGAATCTGCGGGGCATGGACAATAATGTGCTCACGCAGATCGGCCTGGTCGTGCTGATCGCGCTCGCTGCCAAGAACGCGATCCTCGTGGTCGAGTTCGCTCACCAGGCAGAGGTGCAGGACGGGCTGTCGCCGGTGGAGGCCGCGGTGCGTGCCGCGCGTGACCGCCTGCGGCCGATCCTGATGACTTCGTTCGCCTTCATCCTCGGCGCCGTGCCGCTGCTGATCGCGAGCGGGGCGGGTGCGGAGCTCCGCCAGGCGCTGGGCACCGCGGTGTTCTTCGGGATGATGGGCGTGACTGCGTTCGGCCTGCTCTTCACGCCGACCTTCTATGTCGTCTGCCGCGCGCTCGGCGATCGCATCGCGAAGATGCGCGGCAACCGCAAGGCGCACGACGAAGGTGGCCACGCGCCGGCGCTGCAGCCTGCCGAATAACCAACCGTCGCCCCGGCGAAAGCCGGGGTCTCGGGCGGCTCTTTTCCCGCCATCGCCTGAGATCCCGGCTTTCGCCGGGATGACGGGCAGGAGGAAGTGAAATGACGTACAAGATTTTCCTCGCAACCGCTTCGGCCCTGGCGCTCGCCGCCTGCGCCGCCGGTCCGAACTATGTCGCGCCCACGCCGCCCCAGACGGCGGCCGGCAATTTCGTGGCGGCCAATCCCGCGGTGACCGCAGCGCCCGTGCAGGGCGACTGGTGGCGGCTCTACAATGATCCGGTGCTCGACCAGCTCGTCGCCGACGCGCTGGCCGCCAACACCGATATCCGCGTCGCGGTGGCGCGGATCGAAAAGGCCCGCGCGACGCTGCGCGGCGCCAAGGCCAACCAGCTGCCCCAGGCCAGCCTGAGCGCCGGCGCCAATTATGGCCGCCTGCCCGCGGCCCAGCGCCTGCCCGGCGCTCCGCGCGAGGACTGGCAGGTCGATGCCGGGCTGAGCGTCAGCTACGAGGCCGATCTGTTCGGCCGGCTGAGCCGCGGCACCGAAGCCGCGCGCGGCGATGTCGGCGCGGCCGAGGCGGATGCCGACGCGGTCCGCGTGATCGTGGCGGCGGAGACTGCGCGTGCCTATGCCGATGCGGCCTCGTCGGCCGAGCGGCTGGGCGTCGCCGAGCATATCGTCAAGCTGCTCGACCAGTCGATCGAGCTGACCGAGCGCCGCCGCGGCGTGGGCCTGGCCACCCGGCTCGACACGGCCCGGATCGGCGCGCTCCGCAACCAGCGCCAGGCCGAGGTGCCCGCGCTCCAGGCCGCGCGCGATGCCGCGCTGTTCCGCCTCGCCACGCTGACCGGCCGTACCCCCGCCGACTTGCCGGCGGTGGCGGGCGAGCGCAGCACCACCTTGCGGCTCGGCCAGCCGATCCCGGTCGGCGACGGCGCCGCGCTGCTGGCGCGCCGGCCGGACATCCGCGCCGCCGAGCGCCGCCTGGCCGCCGCCACCGCGCGGATCGGCGTGGCGACCGCCGACCTCTATCCGCGGATCACGCTCGGCGTGTCGGGCGGCTCGACCGGCACCGATTTCGGCGACGTGTTCGGCGCCGGCCCACTGCGCTGGCTGGTCGGCGGGCTGCTGAACTGGGCGGTGAACCCGGGACCGGCCCGGGCGCGGGTGGCAGGGGCGGAGGCCGATACGAAGGCCGCGCTCGCCACGTTCGACGGCACAGTGCTGAACGCGCTGCAGGAGACCGAGACGGCGCTTTCCGCCTATGGCCATGCGCTCGGGCGGCGCACCGCGCTCCAGGCGGCGCGCAACGAGGCGGAAGCGGCAGTGAACATCGCCCGCGCCCGCCAGCGCGAGGGCGATATCGATTCGCTCGCCCTGCTCGACGCCGAACGCACCTTCGCCGATGCCGAGGCGGATCTGGCACAGGCCGACGCCTTCATCGCCGAGACCCAGGTGGACCTGTTCCGCGCCCTGGGCGGCGGCTGGCAGAAGAGCTGAGCGGGCCTTCCCGACACTTTCTCTTCGTCATCCCGCTGCTTCTCTTCGTCATCCCCGCGAAGGCGGGGATCCAGGGCCAGGAAGGACAGCGCCTGTGACCCCGGATCCCCGCCTTCGCGGGGATGACGGGACGGGAATGGGGACGGGAATGGGGATGACGGGCCGGCCGCCGTGCCCTAATCTTGTCCGCATGACCCATGCCATCGCCAGGATCGGGCGCGACGCCCCCTATGCCACCGACATCAGCTTCGGCAAGCGCGGGCTCGTCGCCGACGAGCCCGAGGCGCGGGGCGGCGGCGATGCCGGGCCGGCGCCCTATGAGCTGCTGCTGGGCAGCCTGGGCGCGTGCACCGCGATCACGCTGCGCATGTATGCCGAGCGCAAGGGGTGGCCGGTGGAGCATGTCGAGGTGGCCCTGTTCCTCCACGGCCAGGGCGAGACGCTCAACATCGAGCGCATCCTGACGATCACGGGCACCGATGCCGAGCAGAATGCCCGGCTTGCCGAAATCGCCGAGAAGACGCCGGTGACGCTTACCCTGAAACGGGGAGTCCCGATTGCGACCAGGCTCGGGTGAATCTTGTTACAAATTCGCGCAACACCCTAGACGCATTTTGTCGTAGAAGCTGGGGTCATGCTTGCTTCCGTGACTTCCAAGGACGATTCGGCGACCCTGCTCGTCGTAGACGACGACCGCGATATCCGCATGCTGCTGGCGAACAGCCTCGGTTCGCGCGGCTACAAGGTCGAGACCGCGTCCAGCACCCGCGACATGGATCAGATCCTCGCGCGCACGCCGGTCGATCTCGTGATCCTGGACATCATGATGCCGGGCGAGGACGGGCTTTCCGCCTGCCGCCGCATCGCGCGCGCCGATGGGCCGGAAATCATCTTCCTGAGCGCGCTTGGCGAGGAGCAGGACCGGATTCTCGGCCTCGAGGTCGGCGCCGGCCATTATCTTCCCAAGCCATGCAGTCCGCGCGAAATCCTCGCCACGGTGCGCGCGGCGCTGCGCAAGCGCGGCGCGATCGCCACGAATGAGAGTGGCGACGTCTATGTCTTCGAGGGCTGGCGCATCGATCTCGGCAGCCATGAGCTGTTCGATCCCAATGGCGTGCTGGTCGGTCTCACCGATGGCGAGTTCGCGGTGCTGCGCGTGTTTATCGAGCGCCCGCGCCGGGTGCTGAGCCGCGAGGCGCTGCTGGCCGCGGCCCGGGGCCCGGATTCGGACGCCTATGACCGGGCGATCGACGTGCAGGTGAGCCGCCTGCGCCGCAAGCTGCGCTCGGGCGGGGACGAAATCATCCGCACCGTGCGCAATGAAGGCTATCTGTTCGTGCCCAAGGTGGTGCGCGCGTGACACCGCGACGCGGGGGGGCGGGGTCTCCGTTGTTCCTGCGCGTCTTCGTCCTGATGGTTGCCTGCGTGGCGATAACGCAGCTGATGAATCTCGGCCTGCTGATCGCGGTGCAGGCGCCTTCGACCAAGGTCTACAGCGTCGGGCAGATCGCCAACGCGATGCGCGGCATCGGCGATCCGGACGGCGATTTCCTGATATCCCACCCGGCAGATGTCGAGCCGACGCCCTGGAACCCCCGGAGCGAGCGCATCGAGCTCGCGCTGGCCAAGGCGCTGCAGGTGCCGGTGGAACGGGTGCGGATCGGCTTCCCCACGCCGTTCATGCAGCGCGAGAAGATCTATGATCGCGCCAGCGTGCCGCGCGCCGTTCCGCCGGCCAGCGATCAGGCGGCGCGGGCCGTGGTGATAATCGGCGATTTCTCCGCGGCATTCCGCCGGGACGACGGGCAGTGGACCCTGATCGATTCGAACCACAGCTTCGAGCCGTGGCGGCTGTTCGTGCTGTGGTGGCTGATCCTGTCCGCCGCAGCGGTCGCGCCCTTTGCCTGGGCCCTCGCGCATCGCATCGCCAAGCCGATCGGCGCCTTTGCCGAGGCCGCCGAACGGCTCGGCCGCGACCCTCGCGCCGCGCCGATCGCGATCGAGGGACCGATGGAAATCGCCGATGCCGCGGCGGCGTTCAACCGGATGCAGGCCCGGCTCAATCGCTATGTCGACGATCGCGCGACCGTGGTCGGCGCGGTCGCGCACGATCTGCGCACGCCCCTGATGCGGCTCGGACTACGGCTCGAGGCAGCGCCCGACGCGTTGCGTCAGGCGTGCGAGGGCGACATTCGCGACATGGAAGCGATGATCTCCGCGACGCTGAGCTATCTGCGCGACACGACCAAGCAGGGTGTGCGCAAGCCGCTCGACCTGCGCTCGCTCGCCGAGACGGTGACCGACGACATGAGCGATCGCGGCGCATCGGTGACGCTCGCGCCGGGCGATCCGGTGGTGATCGAGGGCAATTCGCCGGCGCTCAAGGCGATGCTCAACAATCTCGTCACCAACGCGCTCAAATATGCCGGCAGCGCCGAAGTCTCGCTGGCCGAGGCCGATGGCCAGGCGCTGATCGAGGTGCGTGACGATGGGCCCGGCGTGCCGCCGGAAGACCTGGAGCGCGTGTTCGAGCCCTTCTTCCGCGGCGAACGTTCGCGCAACCGCGACACCGGTGGCATCGGTCTGGGCCTGGCCAGTGCCCGCGCGGTGGCGCGCGCGCATGGCGGCGACCTTACCATCCGCAACCGGGAAGAGGGCGGCCTTTCCGCACTGGTGACCCTGCCCGTCTAATACGGCCACAAAGCGGAAACCTGCCAGCGACGTCCCGAAATCCCGCCGACACCCGCGCCGCCGAACCACATGCCCCGGGGGACAAGGGCGGATGGTTCGGGATCAGCAAGTTCAAATGGAAGCGCGGGGCAGCGCATTGGAACGCCTGCTTGCCCGGCCCGTGCCCTTGTGGACCCTCGCCCTGACGCTGCTGCTCGTTCCGCTCGCCGCGATGGGCATGGGCGCGATCGTCGATGGCTGGGAGAAGTCGGGCGCGGTCGGTCGCGCGGCGATCATGCTGGCTCGCGTCCCGGATACGATTCAGCACCTGTTCCGCAGCAACGCGCCCTATTTCCACGGCGCCTATGAGAAGCTGCCGGGCGGCTTTGCCCGCGATCCGGGGTTCGTCGATGCCGGCTATGCGCTGATCTCGCCCTTCGAGCCCCGGCGCAAGCGATCGGTGGTGCAGTTGATCCGTCTCGCGGACGGCGCGGTGGTGCGCGAGTTCGTGCCCGATGTCGATGCCGCCAATGCCCGCTCGCGCTTCGCTTCCGCGCTCACCGACCTGCACCGCGACAAGAATGCCGCGCGCAACCGGCTGATGCATCCGCTGCTGCTCGCCGATGGCAGCCTGGTGCTGCACGACAGCTCGCCGCTCGCCCGCTACGATGCGTGCGGCAAGCTGCTCTGGTCGCTCGACGGCATCTTCAACCATTCCACCGAGCTGGGCCCGGACGGCGACCTGTGGGTGCCCTATCGCTACCCGGTGCCGCGCGAGCCCGGGGTGAAGCCCGATTTCTGGGACGATGCGGTGGCGCGGGTCTCGCCCGAGGGGAAGCTGCGCAACGTCGACCGGATCGCCGACATCCTCGAGCGCAACGGGCTGGGCAGGCTGTGGCGCGGCCGGCCCTATGTGCAGGACCCCTTCCATCTCAACGATATCCAGCCGGTGATGGCGGACGGAAGGTTCTGGAAGAGGGGGGATTTGTTTCTCAGCATCCGCAACCTCTCGCTGATCGCGCTCTACCGGCCGGCGACCGGTGCGATATTGTGGTGGAAGATCGGCCCGTGGCGCTTCCAGCACGATGTCAGCATCCTCGACGATCACCGCATCTCGGTGTTCGATAACAACACGCTGATGGGCTATCCGGACGAGCGCGTGAACGGGCACAACCGCCTGCTCGTCCACGACCTGTCCAGCGGCGAGACCAGCTCGCCCTGGGACAGGGGTTTCGCCGCCAACCGCATCGCCACCCGCGCCCAGGGGCGCGGCACGCCGCTCGCCAATGGCGACGCGATGATCGAGGAGACCGAGCAGGGCCGCCTCGTCCGCATGTCGCCCGAAGGCGCGGTGCGCTGGCGCTACATCTCCGCCGATTCCGCCGAGCGGCGCATGGCCCTTTCCTGGGCGCGCTATCTCGATCCCGCCACCGATGGCCCCGCCATTCAAGCTACGGTGAATGCCAAATGTTCGTGAAACTTCTCAGACCCCTGTCGATCGCCCTCGCCCTCTCGGCACCGCTCGCCGCCCAGGCCTATACCGGGCCCGGGCTCGGGCTGGGAGCGATCGGAGTCGCCTTCGGGCTGATCGGCTCGATCCTGCTCGCGATCGTCTCGGTCGTCTGGTATCCGATCAAGCGGCTGGTCCGCCGCATCCGCGGGCGTGCCCGGTGATCCTGTTCTTCCTCGCCCTTGTCGCGGTGCTCGAGCTGGCCCGCGCCCTGCCGCTCATCCCGGCCTTTCGCGAGCTTGCCGCCTGCGGCCAGCATGCCATGCGGCTGATGGCCAGGCGGGGCGTTTCGGACTGGGGCAAGGAGCGGGCGCTCCGGATCCTTTCGGGCCGCATGTTCGCACGGACGATGCGTGCCGGCGGCTTGCTGCTCGCCGCCGCCGCGCCCCTGCTCATGGTGCTGGCACTCGACGCCAACTGGCCGGAAATCGGAGCCTTCCGGACGGACTGGACGGCAAGGCTCGCGTTGATGCCCTTCACGCTCGGCTATGCCGTGCTGCGCTGGCAGGTGATTCCGCGTGTACAGCGGAGCTGACCGGCTCCTCCACCGCATCGCCCTGGGTTCACCCGCGCTGCTCGAAGCGACCTTCGACATCGAGCGTGCCACCCATCGCGGGAAGATCGCCGCGGTGCCGATCCGGCGCCCGGTGTTCATCGCCGGGCTGGCGCGCGCGGGCACCTCGATCCTCACCCGGCTGCTCCACCAGGGCGGCGGCTTTGCCGCGCCGTCCTATCGCGACCTGCCGTTTCCGCTCGCGCCGAACAGCTGGGCAAGGCTCGGCGGCAAGCGGCACGTCGAGGCCAGCGAACGCGGTCATGGCGACGGATTGACGCATGATCTCGACAGCCCCGAGGCGATCGAGGAGGTCTTCTGGCGCGCGCTGGAGGGAAAACGCTATCTGCGGCGCGACGGGCTGGCGCCGGCCGCGCCGGATCCCGAGACGCTCGCTGCCTTTCGCGACTATGTGCGCCTGGTGCTGCTGCGCCATGGCGGCGCTCGCTATCTGTCGAAGAACAACAACAACATCCTGCGCCTGGAAGCGCTCGCCACCAGCTTTCCCGATGCGCTTCTGATCCATCCGTTCCGCGATCCGCTGCAGCAGGCGCTGTCCTTGCTGTCCCAGCATCGCCGGGCGGCCCGGCTGGCGGGGGAGGACCCGTTCCGCCGCCGTTTCATGACCTGGCTCGGCCATCACGAATTCGGCGCCGACCACCGGCCGTTCCTGTTCGACGGCGCCCCCGGCCGCGACGAGGACCCGACTGGCGTCGGTTACTGGCTGAAGCTGTGGGACAGCGTGCACCGCGCGCTGCTCTCGGCGCCGGCCCGGGTGCGGGAACGCCAGTTCTTCGTCGACTATGACGCGCTGTGCGCCAGTCCGCGCCGCTATGCGCCCCGGCTTGCGGTGCTGGTCGAGGCGCCGATCGCTTCCGCCGCGTTGCGGGCGGCGGAGCCCCGCCATGCCGAAGCAGATCCGGCATTGCTGGCGCGTGTGGCGGAGACCCATGCGGCGCTTCGCGCGTGTTTCCGCGCGCGCTTCGACTGACCGGGTATTTCCCCTCGCACTCGAAGGAAGGATTGCGCGCCATGCGGCGGATCGCGACGATATACTCCCCGGCGCTTGTGGATCGGACGATTCCGCCGGCTGGACGGAGAAGAAGATGACCGAGACGACGCGTCGCGCGATGCTGGCCGGCCTGGCGGCACTGCCCCTGGCGCCGCGAGTGGCGCTGGGCGAGACGGTGGGGAGCATCACCCGCCTCGATCCGGCGCTCGACGCGCTGATCGACACGGCCAGCCCGATCGAGGTGATCGCCACCGGGTTCCGGTGGGCCGAGGGGCCGGCATGGGTGAGGAAGGGCGGCTATCTGCTCTTCTCCGACGTGCCGGCGAACATCGCGTATCGCTGGCGGGCGGGCGAGGGCGCCCGGCCGTTCCTCGATCCCTCGGGCCTGGCCGGGCCGATCCCGGCGGGGGTGCGCGAGGCGGGTTCGAACGGAATGGTGATCGATGCCCGTGGCGACTTGCTGATGGCCGATTCGGGCACGCGCGCCATCGCCCGGGTGGACCTGGCGACCCGGCGGAAGACGATCGTCTGCGGCGCATTCGAAGGCAGGAAGTTCAACAGCTGCAACGACCTGGCGATCGGACGCGGCGGGATCCTCTATTTCACCGATCCGCCCTATGGCCTGGCCGAGGGCGATGCCTCGCCGCTCAAGCAGCTGGCGTTCAACGGCGTCTACAGCGTCCGTCCGGACGGCAGCGGGGTGCGGCTGATCGACAAGAGCCTGAAGCGGCCGAACGGCATCGGCGTCTCGCCGGGGCTCGACCGGCTCTATGTCAGCCAGTCCGACCCCGCGAATGCGAAGATCTTCCGTTGCGAACTGGCGGCGGACGGCTCGGCGAGAGGCGGGCTGGCACCGTTCGTCGACTTCTCGGCGGAAGTGGCGCGCAAGCTGCCGGGGCTGCCCGATGGCATGAAGGTGGCGAAGAGCGGCCATCTGTTCGCCAGCGGCCCGGGCGGGATCCATGTGATCGCGCCGGACGGCAGGAAGCTGGGGTTGATCGCGCCCGGCAAGGCCGCCGCCAATTGCTGCTTTGGCGAGGACGGGCGAACGCTGTTCGTCACCTCGTCCGACATGGTGGCGAAGGTGCGGCTGAAGGTGGCGGGGTGGTAGCGTTACGGCTCCTTCCCCAGCAAGCCGGGGGAGGAATTGGGTGTCCATCCCTGAGCGCACGACCTACATCCGTCCCATGACCGACGAACAGGCGATTCCCGCCGCCACCGTGATCGTGATGCGCGAGACCCGGGACGGGCCGCCCGAGCTGCTGATGGTGGAGCGGGCCCGTGCCATGTCGTTCGCGGGCGGCGCGCTGGTCTTTCCCGGCGGCCGCGTCGATCCGGGCGATTTCGTCCTGGCGGGCCTGCATGCCGGCGATGTCGAGGAGAATGCCGCGCGCATCGCCGCGATCCGCGAGACGCTGGAGGAAGCGGGCGTCGCGATCGGCCTCGATCCAGCCGGGGAGGTGATCGCGCTACGCCAGCGCCTCTATGCCGGCGAGCCGATGGGCGAGTTGCTGGACGAGGCCGGCGCCGTGCTCGCGCTGGACCGGCTGGTGCCCTTTGCGCGCTGGCTGCCCAGGGGCGTGCACCACAAGGTGTTCGACACGCGCTTCTACCTGGCCCGCGCGCCGGAAGGGGCCGAGCCGCAGGTCGACGGCAACGAGAATGTCCGGGTCTTCTGGGCGCGCGCGCGCGCGGTGCTCGACGCCGCCGACCGGGGCGAGGTGCACATCATCTTTCCCACCCGCCGCAATCTCGACCGGCTGGCGCTGTTCGCCAGCTATGACGATGCCGTCGCCGATGCCCGTGCCCATCCGATCCGCACCGTCACGCCCTGGATCGAGGAACGCGATGGCGAGCGCCATCTGTGCATTCCCGACGATCTTGGCTACCCGATCACCACGCAACCCCTTGACCAGGCGATCCGCATGTGAGGCGGGGGCGCCACGCCGCGACGGCGGCGATCCCGCTCGCCGCGCTGCTCGGCGGATCGCTCCTGGCCTGGGTGGCGCTGCGCGACCGTCCGCAGGACTTGCCCTGGACCCGGCTCGATCTGGGCCAGCCGATCGGCATCTTCACTGGCCGCAAGCTCGCCGGATTGACCGGCGACCATGCCCGGTGCCGGGCGCTGCTGCGCGCCGCGGGGGTGCGCTATGCGGCGCTGGCCAGCGTCACTGGCGACGCGCCGCAATGCGGCTATGCGGACGGGGTGCGCCTTGCTCCCGGCGGGTCGCGCGGGATCGGCTTCGTGCCGGCCAGCCCGGGCATCTCCTGCCCGGTGGCCGCGGCGCTCTCGCTCTGGGAATGGGAAATCGTCCAGCCGGCCGCGCAGCGGCATTTCGGCGCGGCGGTCGTGCGGATCGAGCATCTTGGCAGCTATGCGTGCCGGCGCATGTACGGCCGCAGCGAGCATGCGACTGCCGATGCGATCGACATCGCCGCCTTTCGCCTGGCGGACGGGACGCGGATCGGGGTGGCCGAAGACTGGGAGGAGGGCGGAGCAAAGGCCGCCTTCCTGCGCGAAGTGCGCACCGGGGCCTGCCGGCTGTTCTCGACGGTGCTCTCGCCCGACTATAACGCCGCGCATCGCGATCACTTGCACCTCGACGAGGCGGAGCGCGGGGAATGGGGATGGCGGGCCTGTCGGTAGGCCAGGTCTCGGCGCCAGGTCCGTCATCTTCCGCTCCACCGTCATCCCCGCCTGTACGGGGATGACGGGAGGAAGAAGACAAAGGGAATCCCTCCCGCAAGCAGGAGGGGAATTGGGAAATCAGTGCGAGAGCGACGCGGTGTCGACCTTCTCCACCCAGGCCGGATAGAAGCTCGGCTGGCGGTTCGACCAGCCCGAGGCAGTGGCGGCGGCTTCGCTGATCGACTGGAGCAGCTTGCGGCGCAGGTCCGGATGGAGATGCGGCAGCGCCGCCGCGGCGCAGAAGGCCGAGGGGAGCCAGGGGCGCACTTCGGCGCCGATCAGCCGCTCGTAGAGGAAGCGGAAGCTCGAGAAGCTGGTCAGGCGGCCCTGGCTCAGGTCGAAGGCGGCGATGGCGACGAGCGGCGACATGAACGGCTCGATGGAATCGAAGTCGCTGTCGTCGGGCATCAGCGCGCGGACTTCGTGGAGGCGCTCATAGACATGCGCCTGGGCGCGGATGCTGGCGGCCTCGACCACGTCGCGCGACCAGCGCGCCATCGCGTCCTCGCGGTCCAGCCCGATGTCGAGCGAGCGGCGCACATAGCGCTGGGTCGCCGCGCTGAAACCCGCGAATTCCTTCATTTCAGCCAGCGTCATCGCGCCTTCAGCCGGTTTTGCCCGTGCTCCCATAGCTCAATACTCCCACCCCATATCGTGACCCTCCGAGACCGATAGTGCGGCAATATGGTTAACGAGCCGCTGAACCAGTCGTCGTCCCCTGTTCATTATAGGAAACCAACTGATTCCGCGGCGCAACATGCATGCGATGAACCGAAGTCCCGCTTGTGGAAAACTGCGCATAGTGATGGGCTTGCAGGGGGCAGCTGCCCATCCGGGGCGTATCCGGGTCCGGGTTCGCCCGTAGGGCCCGGCGGGTCGCCAGCGCGCGCCGGCGGCCGGTTTCCGGGCATGGTTCCTCGCGAATCAGGGCGAATCAGCAGGTCATCGGCTCGTCGCAACGGTTCGTCCCATCGACCGGCCGCGGCCCTATACTTCCGTCCTATGATCTGGTCAGTCGCTGTTCATCAGACTGCTTCCTGACCGGGGGGTCCATGAATTTCCGTGTTTTCGCAGCGCGTTTCGCGCTGATGGCTGTTTGCACCCTGATGATGGCCGCCCCCCAGGCGGCTTCGGCCAAGGGCCGTACCTTCTGGCAGTGCGCGCCCTATGCCCGCGAAATCTCCGGCGTGAACATTCACGGCAATGCCTGGACCTGGTGGTCGCAGGCCGCCGGTCGCTATCAGCGCGGCGAGACTCCGAAGGTCGGTTCGGTGATGTCGTTCCAGCGCACCGCCCGCATGCCGCTCGGCCATGTCGCGATGGTCAGCCAGGTCGTCAGCGATCGTGAAGTGCTGCTCACCCATGCCAACTGGTCGCGTGCCGGCGGCATCGAGCGCAACGTCCGCGCCGTCGACGTCTCGCCCGAAGGCGACTGGAGCGAAGTGAAGGTGTGGTTCGCGCCGACGGGTGGCCTCGGTACTTCGGTCTATCCGGTCAACGGCTTCATTTATTCGGGCGGCGCGCCGCACGACATCGACGACGATTTCAAGCCGTCGCTTGACCTCGACCTCAGCGACCTGATGGCGGAAGCGAAGAACGAGACGCCCGACGCGGGCTGATCGCTTCGACAGGTTGGAACGCGAAGGCCCGGCATCGCCCTGGCCTTTTCCTGTTCGCTCCCCTCTCTTCCAGGGAGGGGAATGGAAGGGGACTATCCTTTCGCCACGAACGCCAGCGCCGCGCCGTTCATGCAATAGCGCTTGCCGGTGGGCGGCGGCCCGTCGTCGAAGACATGGCCGAGATGCCCGCCGCAGCGCCGGCACAGCACTTCGGTGCGGCGCATGCCCAGCGAATTGTCGGCGCGGGTGATCACTGCCTTGGGCAAGGGCTGCCAGAAGCTCGGCCAGCCGGTGCCGCTGTCGAACTTGGTCGTCGAGGCGTAGAGCGGCAAGGCGCAGCCGGCGCAGGCGAAGGTGCCGGCGCGGTGCTCCTTGTTGAGCGGGCTGGTGAAGGCCCGTTCGGTCGCGCCCTGGCGGAGCACCTGATAGGCCAGCGGGCTCAGCCGCTTCCTCCATTCGGCATCGGTGAGCGTGAATTCGAACTTCTGCGCGGCTTCGGCAGGCGCGCCGCCACCGCACGCGGCAGTGAAGGCGCCGATGCCGGCAATGGTGAGGAAGGCGCGGCGGTCGGTATGCATGGCGAACCTCTCGTTATTGCGACGATATAGGTTCGTACGAAGGCGGGGAAAGGTTGCACCCCTTCCGCAACCTGACCCTCAATAGCGTGTCAGCTCCACCGCCATCTTCTTGTACCCGTGCACGAAGCAGGCCGCGACGCGTTCGGGCTCGCGCAGCACGTTCGCGCGCAGGCGACGCCTGGCCATCTCCTCCATCAATATGCCGATCTGCAGCTCGGCGAGACGCGCGCCCACGCAGCGATGGATGCCGTGCCCGAAGGCGAGGTGGCGCCGGGCATTCTCGCGGTCGACGATGATCCGGTCGGCATCGGGGAAGATGCTCTCGTCGCGATTGGCCGAGAGATACCAGAGGCCCAGCTTGTCGCCCGCGCGGATCTTGTGGCCGTCCAGCTCGGTATCCTGCGTCGCGGTGCGGCGCATGTGCGCGAGCGGGGTCTGCCAGCGGATGATCTCTTGCGTGGCATTGCCGATCAGGCCCGGATCGGCCTCGAGCTTCGCGCGCGAATCGGGGAATTGCTCGAGCCCCCAAGCATAGGCACTCATCGAGTTGCGTGTCGTGTCGTTGCCGCCGACGATCAGCAGGATCAGGTTCCCGAGGAACTCCATCTGGTCCATATGGCTCATCGCGTCCGAATGGATCATCATCGAGATCAGGTCGGGCCTGGGCTCCGTGCCCAGCTTGCCCTGCCAGAGATTGCCGAAATAGGCGGCGCATTCGAACAGGATCTGGCGCCGCTCCTCCTTGCGCACGGGATCCTTGGCGATCTCGATATCGCCCGCCCAGTCCGACCAATAGGTAAGCTTGCGCCGCTCCTCCCAGGGAAAGTCGAACAGCAGCGCGAGCATCTGGGTGGTCAGCTCGATCGAGACGCTGTCGACCCAGTCGAATTCCTGGCCGACGGGCAGCGAATCGAGGATCTCGGCGGTGCGCATGCGAATATTGTCGCTCATCCGCACCATCTCGCTCGGCGTGAAGGCGGGGGCGACGGTGCGGCGCTGGTCGGTATGCTTGGGCCGGTCCATCGCGATGAACATCGGCATCTTGATATCGCCTTCCTGTATGTCGGCGATGGTGATGCCGCCGGCCTCGGACGAGAAGATGTCGGGCAGCGACTCGACCTGGACGATCGGCTTGTAGGTGGCAATCGACCAATAGGGGCCGAAGCCGCTGTTCTCGCAATGATAGATCCCGCCCCGGGCGCGCAGCTCGCGGAACGGCGCCTGCCACACATCGTCGCGGTAGAGCTCGGGCCGGCTGACGTCGAGCGGATCGACGGCTTCGGGGATTCCGGCTTCGGTCACAAGCGTAGCCATGCTGCCTCTCCTGGCGTTTGCCCGGAGGAAACGCCTAATTGACAGAAGTGTCAATAGTGGGAGGTGGCTGACCGTCTCATTCCTCCCCCAGCTTGTCTGGGGGAGGGGGACCGCGACGCGAAGCGGCGTGGTGGAGGGGCGGCGGTGGCGCGCCGCCGTCTGCCCAGCTACCCCTCCACCATTCGCTGCGCGAATGGTCCCCCTCCCCGAGCGAGCTCGGGGAGGAATTTAATCAGATGGCCGCTTCGATCTTCGTCCGGCGCTTGGGGCTGCCTGACTTGAGTACGCCGCGGCGGAACACCCGCGCGCCCACCGTGATGATGATCGCCACCCACAGCGCCTGCCAGGCCAGCGCCAGCAGGTGCGGCCAGATCGCCGGCTGGCTGCCCGCCAGCCCGATCATCGCGAAGGGCGAACTGAACGGAAAGAGCTGCGCCGCGGTGGCGATCCAGCTGTCCGGCCGCGTCGCCGCGCCGAGCGCGAGGCCGAACATCATCATCTGGAAGATGGTGATCGGCAGCGAGAGCATCTGCAGCTCGCGCTGGGTGGAAGTGAGCGCGCCGATGCTGAGGAACATCGCGCCGAGCAGCATGTAGGACATGGTGAAATAGGCGATGAAGAGGAAGGCATAGGCGGGCGCGCCGATCGCCGCGACGAGGCTGGGGAAGCTGCCGGCGATCTCGGGCGGCAGCAGCCTGGTCGCGTTGATGATGATCGTCGCCCAGAACAGCACGAACAGCACGGCGGCGCCGAACATGCCGATCAGCTTGCCGAAGAACACGCTCTCCAGCGGCACGGCCGCGGCCAGGATCTCGATCACCTTGTTCGAGCGTTCCTCGGCCATGGTGCCCACGGCCTGGCCCGAGAGGAACAAGGTGAGGAAGAACATCGCGAACACGCCGATCGAGGCGGCCTGGCCGCGCCCGCTGGGCGAGCCCTGGCCGCGCTTCACCACCGTCTGGGTGACAATGCTGGTGGGTGCGGCGCTGCCCAGCTTCTGGGCGCGCAGGCTCTGTTCGGCCAGTTGCGCGAGGAACTGCGCCTCGGTCCAGCCGCGGCTGGCATAGAGTATCTCGGGCTTGTCGAGCGGGCCGAAGAGCACCGCCGCGGTATCGACCTTGTCGCTGTCGAAATAGGCGCGCGCCTGGGCGGCGGGATCGCCGGTCGGGGCCTCGATGGTGAGCGGCGGCGGCATCAGCTCGCTCTTCTTGGGGAAGAGCGAGCGCAGTTGCTTGTCGGTCTCGAGCAGCGTGGGCGCCTGGGCGGGCGGCGCGATCACCACCATCCGCATCTGCGAATCGTCGCCGACGATCGACTGGGCGCCGATCCCGCCGACCGTGCCGAAGCCGATCATCAGCACCGGGGCGAGCAGGAAGAGCAGGAAGGTGGGAGTGAACACCGTGGCAGTGAAATCGCGGCGGGCGACGGTGAGCGCCTGGCGCAAGGTGCGTGCGAAGCTGCTCATGCGGCTTCCTCCTGATCCTGGTCCCGCAACGCATCTTCGCCGACGATCTTGACGAAGGCGTCGTGCAGCCCCGGTCGTTCGATCGACAGGCCGGAGACGCCGTAGCCGCCGTCGATCAGCTTGACGAGCAGCGCCTCGATGCCGTCCGCCGGCAGGGTAAAGCGCCAGCCATCGCCTTCGCGCACGGCGTCGGCGGGGAGCAGGCTGGCTGCACCCTCGACATTATGGTGCGGCGTGTAATGCGCCTTCATCGGGAGCATGGCGCGGGCGTCGTTCACCGTGCCTTCGAAGCGGACCTTGCCGCCGGCGATGATCGACAGCCGGTCGCACAGGCGCTCGGCATGGGCCATGACATGGGTGGAGAACAGGATGGTCGCGCCGCGATCGCGCTCGGCCCGGATCAGCCTTTCGAGCTTTTCCTGATTGACCGGGTCGAGGCCGGAGAACGGCTCGTCGAGGACGAGCAGCTCGGGCTCGTGCACCACCGAGCCGAGCAGCTGGACCAGCTGGGCCATGCCCTTGGAGAGCTTGCGGATCTTCTCGTCCTTGGCATGGCCGAGGCCGGCATTGTCGAGCAGCGCGTCGGCGCGCTTGCGCCCCGTCGCCCAGGGCAGGCCGCGCAGCGCGCCCATGAAGGCGATCGCCTCGCGGCACTTCATGTTGGGATAGAGGCCGCGCTCCTCGGGCAGATAGCCGACCAGGTCGCTGGCGTCGCGCGGATGGGTGCGGCCGAGCATGGTGCGGGCGCCTTCGTCCGGCTCGATGATGCCGAGCAGCATGCGCAGAGTCGTGGTCTTGCCGGCGCCGTTCGGGCCGAGCACGCCATAGACGAGGCCCTTGGGAACCGCGATGTCGACGCCGTCGACGACGCGCCGATCCCCGAAATATTTGACGAGCCCCCGGGCGCTTACGGCCAATTCGCCAGACAAAAGAGTGTCTCCATCAGTGCCTCGGCCACGCCGAGGACGGCACCAGCCCGCTCCCCCACCCGGCCACCCATAGAATACTGCCCTTGGGTGGCCGGGTGGGGGAGCGGGCTGGTGCCGCAAACCACGAAAACGTGGTAGCGGGTCCGCGTGGAACAGCACAAGCCACTGGAAGCGCGAATAAAGGCCAAAGCGGCGGAAATCGGGTTCGCCGATTGCGGGATCGCGCGCGCGGACGCCGCACCGAAGACCGTCGAGCGGTTGCGCCAATGGCTGGAGGAGGGGCGCCACGGCTCGATGCTCTGGATGGAAGAGCGCGCGCATCACCGCGAGCGGCCGGCGGGGCTGTGGCCCGAAGTGAAGTCGGTGATCTCGCTCGGCATGAGCTATGCGCCGCGCACCGATCCGCTTGCCCTGGCGGGGGAAGGCGGGATCGGCCGCATCTCCACCTATGCCCAGGGCGCCGACTATCACGACGTGATGAAGCGGCGGCTGAAGGAGCTGGGGCGCTGGCTGGTCGGCGCCGCGCCCGGCGCGGAGCTCAAGGTGTTCGTCGATACCGCGCCGGTGATGGAGAAGCCGCTGGCCGAGGCGGCGGGGCTGGGCTGGCAGGGCAAGCACACCAATCTGGTGAGCCGCACCCATGGCAGCTGGCTGTTCCTGGGCGCGATCTACACCACGCTGGAGCTGGCGCCCGATGCGCCGGTGCGCACCACCTGCGGCAGCTGCGACGCCTGCCAGACGGCTTGCCCGACCGATGCGTTCCCGGCACCCTATCGGCTCGATGCGCGGCGCTGCATCTCGTACCTGACGATCGAGCACAAGGGGCCGATCCCGGAGGAGTTCCGCGCGGGGATCGGCAACCGCATCTATGGCTGCGACGATTGCCTGGCAGTGTGCCCCTGGAACAAGTTCGCCCATGCCGCCCAGGCGAACCTGGCCTTCGCGCCGCGCGCGGAGCTGACCGTGCCGGCGCTGGCGGATCTGCTCGCGCTTGACGATGCCGGGTTTCGCGAAGTGTTCTCGGGCTCGCCGATCAAGCGGATCGGGCGCGACCGGATGATGCGCAACTGCCTGATCGCGGCGGGCAATAGCGGCAGTGCTGCGTTGATCGGGCCGGTGCGGGCGCTGCTCGACGATCCCGACGAGACGGTGCGCGAGGCGGCGGGCTGGGCGTTGGAGCGGCTCGCCATCGGCTAGCCCGTGCGGCGCCAGGCGAACATCCGCGTCTCATAGGGGAAGGATATGGCATCGCGGCCGGCGAGCTCGGGCGTGGCGGCGATCAGCGCGCGGACCTTGGCGGCGATCTTCGCCCGCTCGGCCGGCGGCAGCGCCGCGATGAAGCTCACCGAGAGCGTGCGGTCCACGATCACCCGCTCGGGATCGCCGATATGGGCGTAGGGCACGCGCCGCTCGGGCAGCGCCGCGAAGCCGTCCGCCGGGAACAGCTTGCGCCAGGCGCCGCTGCGGTAGCGCGGCGCGTCGCCGGCATAGGGCTCGACCAGCGCCTCCAGCGCGGCCATCCACGGCACGCGCTCGTCGCGGACGTTCCAGATCAGGCCGAGCGTGCCGCCGGGGCGCAGCACCCGGCGCATCTCGTCGAGCGCGGCCCGATCGGCGAACCAATGGAAGGATTGCGCGCAGACCAGCGCGTCGACGCTGGCGTCGCCGAGCGGAATCGCCTGGGCGGTGCCGGCGATCGCGACCACCTGCGGATAGCGCACGGCGAGGAGGGTGCGCATCGCGTCCACCGGCTCCAGCGCCATCACCCGCGCCCCGGTCTCGATCAGGCGCGGCAGGAACTTGCCCGTGCCCGCGCCGACCTCGAGTGCCGTGCGCCCGGGCCCGAGGCCCAGCGTGTCGTGCAGCCAGGGGCCGACTTCGGCCGGATAGTCCGGCCGGCCGGCGGCATAGGTGTCGGCCGAAGTCGCATAGCCCGCCGCGGCGGCGCGATGCACCGTGTCGCTCACCGCCCGCCGGAGCGCCCGCCGCTGAGCGCGGCGACGCAGCTCGCCTCGTCGATCGGGCGGCCATCGCGCTGGCGGGCATCGACATGGGTGACCACCGGCTCGCCGCGGCCCTGGGGATAGAGATAGGTGTCGAGCACGCAGATCGGCCCCCCGAACTGGAGCTTGCGCGCGGTGCCTTCGCTCATGTCGAGCAGGGGCTTGCCGAAGCGCGCGATCAGGCGCGGGGCGGTGGCGCCGTGGATCGCGGTGAGATTGGCGGGCAGCGGCGTGCCGCCCGGCGCGGGCCGCGCGCTCGGCACCGGGACATAGCCGGCCCGCGGCGGCGGAATCACGCCGCCTCCGCCACAGGCGCCGAGCGCCAGTGCTCCGATCAGGATAAGTTTCTTCATGCCCGCCTCCCGCGGTGAAATGCATGGGTGGCCATCGCGGCTCCGAGCACCGGGGCGACCAGGTTCAAAATCGGGACGAGGAACAGTCCGGTGCTCGCGGCGCCCAGCGCGAAGCGGCTGATGCCGGTGCGCCGCCGCCAGCCACGCAATTCGTCGCGCCGCATGTGCCGCGCCGCGACCATGTCGCCCAGGTCGCGGCCGAGCAGCCAGCTGTTGACCAGGAAGAAGGCCAGCGCCGTGCCCAGGCCGGTGACGAGCAGCATCAGATATAGCGGCGAGAGCAGCAGGTTCACGCCGATCAGCCGCAGCGCCGAGCCCAGGCCCATCGCCAGCGCGCGGCCAAAGGGCAGGTCGTGCGCCCGGGCATGGGCACCGGGATAATGTTTCCGCTCCACCGCCGCGACCACTTCGTCGGCGAAGATGCCGATCACCGCCACTGCGATGGCGCGGAACATCAGCCAATGGGCGATAAGCACGATCAGTATCGTCGCGATGTCGGCAAAGGCGTCCGAGCCGCTCCAGCCCCCCAGCCAGGCCGCGATCCTGTCGGCGAGCGCATGCATGCCGAACCACAGGCCGACGCTCGCCGCGGCGAACAGCACCAATGTCAGGATCGCGGACTTGACGAAGACTGCCAGGATCGGCCGGTCGAAGAGCTGGCCCAGCGACAGGAAGAAGGCGTGAATCATTGCATCCTCTATTGCCCGCCACTACGGCGGCGGCGCAATCTTTTTGGAGCAACAGTTTGACCAGCCCGACTTATGACGTCGTCGCCATCGGCAACGCGATCGTCGATATCCTCGCCCAGGCCGAGGACAGCTTCATCGAGGAGATCGGCGTCGCCAAGGGCTCGATGCAGCTCATCTTCTCGCCCGAGGACGCCGACGCGCTCTATGCCAAGATGGGTCCGGGCCGCGAGATCTCGGGCGGTTCCGCGGCGAACACCGTGGCGGGCATCGCCGCGCTGGGCGGCCGGACCGCGTTCATCGGCCAGGTGGCCGACGACCAGCTGGGCCAGGTCTTCGCGCACGACATCCGCGCCGCCGGCGTCGATTTCGACACCGCCGTGCGCCCCGGCCAGCCCGCCACTGCCCGCTGCCTGATCTTCGTCACGCCCGACGGGCAGCGCACGATGAACACGTTCCTCGGCGCCTCGCAGTTCCTGCCGGCCGCCGCGCTGGACGAGGCGCTGATCGCCAATGGCGCGATCCTGTATCTCGAGGGCTATCTGTGGGATCCCGAGGAACCGCGCGCCGCGATGCGCAAGGCGATCGAGATCGCCCGCGCCGCCGGCCGCAAGGTGGCCTTCACTCTGTCCGACGTGTTCTGCATCTCGCGCCATGGCGATGACTTCCGCAAGCTGATCGAGGACGGGATGATCGACATCCTGTTCGCCAACGAGAACGAGCTGCTCGCGCTGTGCGAGCGCGAGGAATTCGAGGCGGCGGTGCAGCACCTGCACGGCAAGGTGCCGGTGCTGGTCGTCACCCGCAGCGAGAAAGGCGCGATCGCGCTGGTCGGCGACGAGCGGGTCGAGGTTCCGGCCGAGCCGATCGCCCGGCTGGTCGACACCACCGGCGCGGGCGACATGTTCGCGGCGGGCTTCCTCCACGGCCAGGCCCAGGGCCGCCCGGTGCGGGATTCGCTGCGCCTGGGCGCGCTCTGCGCCGCCGAGATCATCCAGCATTACGGCGCCCGCGCCGAGGTGGACCTGAAGGAACTGGCCGCCGAGAAGCTGGCCTGAGCGGTTAGCTCCTCCCCCAGCAAGCTCGGGGAGGAAGTTGAAGAGAAAAGGGCCGGAGGATCGCTCCTCCGGCCCTTTTCCTTGCCTGGAAACGGCGCCCTCAGCGGGTGCCGGGCACCGGCGGGTCCAGCTCGTCATAGGCTTCGTGCTCGGGCACGTCGACGATGCCGCGGCCGACATGGCTGCGCGAGCGGCTATAGCCGAAATAGACCAGCAGGCCGATCACCGCCCAGGAGGCGAAGAGGATGATGCTCTTATGGTCGAGCATCGCGAACAGAAAGACGCAGCCCAGGATCGAGATCGGCGCCGTCACCCACACGAACGGCGTCTTGAACGGACGCTTGCGGTTCGGTTCGGTCTTGCGGATCACCATCACCGCGATCGACACCGCGGCGAACGCGAACAGCGTGCCCGAGTTGGAGATGTTGGCGAGCTGGCCGACCGGGAAGAACGCCGCGAACAGCGACACCGCGATGCCCGTGATGATCGTGATCACGTGCGGGGTGTTGAAGGTCGGGTGGATCTTCGAGAAGGCGGCGGGGAGCAGGCCGTCGCGGCTCATCACGAAGAAGATGCGGGTCTGGCCGAACATCATCATCAGGATGACCGAGGGCAGCGCCAGGCCGGCGGCGAGGCCGAGCAGGTTGCCGATCTGCGGCCAGCCGATCTCGCGCAGGGTGAACGCCAGCGCTTCCTTCGAGCAGACCACGTCCTTGAAGCCTTCGGCCGCGCGGGCGGCGCACTGGGCGGCCAGCTCGCGGCTGCCCGGCTCGAGCGCATGGCCCATCGTGTCGGTCACCGGCTGGGTGCTGAGGCCCGGCGCGCCGATCACGCCGGCGGCGACGAGCAGGTAGAAGATGGTGCAGATGGCGAGGCTGCCGATCAGGCCGATCGGCATGTTGCGCTGCGGGTTCTTGGTTTCCTCGGCTGCGGTGGAGACCGCGTCGAAGCCGACATAGGCGAAGAAGATCGACGCCGCCGCCATGCCGACGCCGATGAAGCCGGTCGGCGCGAAGGGCGAGAATTGCGCGCTGTTCATCACCGGCACGGCCAGCACGATGAACACGGTGAGCGCAGTGATCTTGATCGCGACCAGGATGGCGTTGACCGTGGCGCTCTCCTTGGTGCCGATGACGAGCAGCCAGGTGACCAGGCCCGCGATCAGCATCGCCGGCAAGTTGATCATGCCGCCGTCAAAGGGCCCCGAGACCAGCGTGTTGGGTATGTTTATGTGGAAACTGTGCTCGATCAGGCCGACGACATAGCCCGACCAGCCGACCGAGACCGCCCCCGCGGCCACGGCATATTCGAGGATCAGGGCCCAGCCGACCATCCAGGCGATCAGCTCGCCCATCACGGCATAGCTATAGGTATAGGCCGAGCCCGAGACCGGGACCATGGCGGCCATCTCGGCATAGCAGAGCGCGGCGAAGGCGCAGACCACCCCGGCGATGATGAACGAGATCATCATGCCCGGGCCGGCCTTTTGCGCGGCTTCGGCGGTGAGAACGAAAATGCCGGTGCCGATCACCGCGCCGATGCCGAGCATGGTGAGCTGGAAAGCCCCCAGCGAACGGTGGAGCGATTTTTTCTCGGCAGTGGCGAGGATGGCATCGAGTGGCTTTACGCGCCCGAAGATCATTGGATGGTCCCCTCAACGGCGGTTTGTTCCGCCGCCCCTTTTGGATGAAAGCGCGGAGCCTAGCCGCAAAACCGGGGGAGGCAATCCTTTAGTGCCGCAAAGCGCCGAGTCGTGCGGCCGGGGTGCGCGGAAGTTTACGAAGTTGATGCCATGGGGGGCTTGTCTTCCGGGTGCCGGAGGGCCTGTCGCCGGGCCGGCACGGCGGGAGAGGGCGTGGAGCACCCATCCGGCCGGGGCCATGCCCCTCGCGCTCGTCGTTCCCGCCAGAGCGTGGATCCGGGGCCGGGCGGGCAGCAGGTGCAAGCAGGTTCCTTCCAATCCGGAGCGCGGTCGCGCGGAGGCATCGATATCCCGCGCTACCGTGGATTCGCGCCCTGGCGCGGATGACAGGGGTGGCGATCGGGTGGCGATCCCAGGGGAGCAGGCGAAATCCTACATTGCAAGTGCGGGTGCCGCTCAGTGCGCCGCCGCCCCGGAGAACAGGTTCAGCACCAGCACGCCGGCGATGATCAGTGCCATGCCGAGGATCGCCGGCAGGTCGAGCTTCTGGCCCTGGAATGCCCAGGCGATCGCCGCGATCAGCACGATGCCGACGCCGGACCAGATCGCATAGGCGATGCCGGTGGGAATCTCGCGCAGGGTGAGCGAGAGGAAATAGAAGGCGATCGCATAGCCGAGGATCGTGATCGCCGAGGGGAGGAGCCGGGTGAATCCCTCGGACTGCTTCATGAACGACGTGGCGGTGACTTCGGCGACGATCGCGACGGCGAGGTTGAGATAGCGCATGGCGGCGAGGCAAGCAGGTGGCGGCGCGCTTGGCAAGCGCGCCGGTCCGCCGCCGCGCTCAGTCGTGGGTCTGCACTTCCCAGGTGGCGTGCTGCACGGCATGCGTCCTGGCCAGATGCGCGACGATCGCATCCAGATCGGCATCGACCGCCCCGGTGCTGACCAGCGTCGCCCGGATCTCGACCAGATCCTCCGATCGCTCGGAGATCTCGGTATCGGCCACGGGGTAGCGCATCAGCTCCAGGTGATCGACGAGGAGATCGCGCAGTGCCGGCGCGTCGGCCGGATCGGCAGTGAGGATGACCGAATAGGTCGCCTCCAGCGTGCCGCCGGCCAGCGGGATGCGGTTGATCGCGTTCACGACGGGCCGCAGCAAGGTGTTGCCGGCCACCACGAAGACGGTGAGCGTCGCGGCCTCCGCCGCCATGTCGGTGCCGGCACAGGCGCCCACCGCCGCGGAGCACCAGAGCGTGGCGGCGGTATTCAGGCCGCGGACGTTCATGCCCTCCTTCATGATCACGCCCGCGCCGAGAAAGCCGATGCCGGAGACGATATAGGCGATCACCCGCACCGCCTCGACATCGCCGGCGAGCTTCTGGGCGAGGTCCACGAACGCCGCCGCGCCGAGCGCGACCAGCGCGTTGGTGCGCAGCCCGGCGGTGCGCTGGCGATACTGGCGCTCGGCGCCGATCAGTGCCCCCAGCACCAGGGCGAGCCCATAGCTGATCAGCGTGTCGAGATAGGAAGCGAGGTGGAAAGTGTGCTGGAAATGCATGACGCCCCCCGGATCAGGCGGTTTCGGCTGGCTCGAGAGCCCGGACAGATAGCGCAGTTGCCCGAAGATCGGACTCTCATTTCGTCGTCCCGGCGCGAGGCCGGGATGACGGCAGAAAATCAAATGCTTGTTCGAGTTCCCGACCTAGCGTGCCAGCATCGGGCCGAGCGGCTTGCCGGCGAAGATGTGGACATGGAGGTGCGGCACCTCCTGATGCGCGTCGAGCCCGGTATTGGCGAGCAGGCGATAGCCCGGCGCCACGAACCCGGCCTCGCGCGCGACCTGGCCGACCGCGCGGACGAAGCCGGCGATCTCCGTCTCGCTCGCCCGGGCGGAGAAATCGTCCCATGAGACATAGGCGCCCTTGGGGATCACCAGCACATGGTTCGGCGCCTGCGGGTTGATGTCGTGAAAGGCGAGGGCGAACTCGTCCTCGAACACCTTCCGCGACGGAATCTCGCCGCGCAGGATCTTCGCGAAGACGTTCTGGTCGTCATAGGGCTGGGTGGCGTCGATGGGCATGCGCGGCTCCTTTGCCCATCCAATAGCAAACCGTCATCCCGGCGAAAGCCGGGATCTCGGGCCGCATGGCGCCATTGCACGTGATCCCGGCTTTCGCCGGGATGACGGCTATTGGGGCCGCCCCGCCTTCTCCGCGATCCCCGACACGCCCTCGCGGCGGGCGAGCTCGGCGCGGACGTCGTCCAGGCCCAGGCCGGCATCGGCGAGCAGCACGAGCAGGTGGAAGACGAGGTCGGCCGCTTCCTTGGTGAGTTCCTCGCGATCGTCCCGGATCGCGGCGATCACCGTCTCCGTGGCTTCCTCGCCCAGCTTCTGCGCGATCTTGGCGCGGCCGCGATGGGTGAGCTTCGCGACATAGGAGCTGTCGGGGCTCGCCGTGCGGCGGGCACGGATCACGGCTTCGAGGGCGTCGAGGGAGTCGGCCATGGCCCCGGCTGCGGGAGCCGGGCGCGCCTGTCAATCCTTGGGCATCAATCCCCGCGGTTCAATCGCGGGGCGCGGTCTTGCGGAAGCGCGCGCGCAGCCGGCTGCGGACGAACCACACGCCGGCTACGGCGCAGGCGGCGAGCGCGAGGTCCGAAAGCTCGGGCATCGAGCGGGTGCCGGCCCGGCCGGTATGCGGCGGCTCGTCGGCGGCCAGGGCGGGCATGGCGGCGAGCAGCAGCAGGGGAAGCAGGGCGTTGCGCATGGCAGGCGAGCTTAGCCGCAACGCCCCGACAAATCGTTAACCGCGGCGACGGACCCGGCGCGCGGCCAGCGCGCCGATCGTGCCGAGCGCGAACAGGCCGAGCATGCCGGGTTCGGGAATCGAAGTGGGGCTGCCCGAGCCACCGCCGCTGCTGCTCGTGGTGCCGCCACCGCTGCTGCTGCTGCTGGAGGGCGTGCCCGGATCGACGGGCGGCTTGTCCATGGCGAAGGCGGGCATGGCCGAAAGGGTAGCGACGAGGCCGAACGCGGCCAGATTGGCGAAGGTACGGTTCATGGTCCTGGTTCCCTCTTTTGATTGTCCTCGAGAGGGAGCAAGAAGCCGGCCGCTTTGCGGATCCGGCGCATTTCCGTGGCTTTCGATGGTTAAGATACGCCTCGCGGAACTGGTAAATGTAAGGCTAACCGACAACCGGGCTTCGCACCGGGATGCCGGCCGCGGCCATTGCGCGATGGGCATCGGCGATGCTCGCCTCGCCGAAGTGGAAGATCGAGGCCGCCAGCACCGCGCTGGCATGGCCGTCGCGAATGCCCTCCACCAGATGCCGGAGGTTGCCGACGCCGCCGGAGGCGACCACGGGCACGGTCACCTGGTCGGCGATCGCGCGGATCAGTTCCAGGTCGTAGCCGTCGCGGGTGCCGTCGCGGTCCATCGACGTGATCAGCAGCTCGCCAGCGCCGAGATGGGCGAGGGCGAGGGCGTGCGTCACCGCGTCGATGCCGGTGGGCTTGCGGCCGCCATGGGTGAAGACTTCCCAGCCATTCGCGGTGCGGCGCGCGTCGACCGAGGCGACGACGCACTGGCTGCCCATCTTCTCGGCGATCTCGGCGACGATCTGGGGACGCGAGACCGCGGCGGAGTTGACCGCCACCTTGTCGGCCCCGGCCAGCAGCAGGGCGCGGGCATCCTCGACGCCGCGCGCGCCGCCACCGACGGTGAGCGGCATGAAGCAGACCTCGGCGGTGCGGCGCACCACGTCGAGGATGGTGCCGCGGGCTTCGTGGCTGGCGGTGATGTCGAGGAAGCAGAGCTCGTCGGCGCCCGCCGCGTCATAGGCGCGCGCCTGCTCGACCGGATCGCCGGCATCGACCAGGTCGACAAAGTTGACGCCCTTGACCACGCGGCCATTGGCGACGTCGAGACAGGGGATGACGCGGGCGCGGACGGTCATGCGATTTGCTCGCGATGGGGGGCGAGGGCGCCGGGAAGAAGGTGGTTCGCGCAGGGGCGCAGCGAGCGCAGAGAGCCATTGTTCGTGGTGAGCGCCGAGGCCGCGTCAGCGGCGGAAACTGGCGCGCGCTCTTCGCAGAGGGCGCCGCTTGCGCGGCGCGAGACATCTCTGCGCTCTCTGTGCTTCTGCGCGAACAAAATCTTCGCTTCTTCGCGTCCCGCGAACCTCATGCCCTGCCCACCTCGATCGCCCATTTGAGGTCGAGCCGGCCATCGTACAGCGCGCGGCCGGTGATCACCCCTTCCACGCCGTCCGCGACGTGCGGGCGCAGCGCATGGATGTCGGCGATGTCGGTCACGCCGCCGCTGGCGATGACCGGGATCGCGACGGCGCGGGCCAGGGCGACGGTCGCCTCGACGTTGCAGCCCTTGAGCAGCCCGTCGCGGCCGACATCGGTGAAGAGGAGCGCGGCGACGCCGGCATCCTCGAAGCGGCGGGCGAGATCGGCCACCGCCACGTCCGACACATCGGCCCAGCCACGGGTGGCGACCATGCCGTCGCGCGCGTCGACGGCGACGACGATGCGGCCGGGATTGTCGCGTGCCGCCTCGCGGACCAGGTCCGGATTCTCCAGCGCGGCCGTGCCGATCACCACGCGGCGGACGCCGAGGTCGAGCCAGCGCTCGATCGATTCGCGGTTGCGGATGCCGCCGCCAAGCTGGATCTTGCCGCCGAAGCGCTCGAGGATCGAGGATACCGCCGCGCCATTGACCGATTCGCCGGCAAAGGCGCCGTCGAGATCGACGACATGCAGCCATTCGGCGCCGGCCTGCGCGAAGATCTCCGCCTGGGCGGCGGGATCGTCGCCATAGACGGTGGCGCGGGCCATGTCGCCCTCGGCCAGGCGCACGACCTGGCCGGCCTTGAGGTCGATGGCGGGGAAGATGATCAGGCCATCCGGGTCTAGGGGCGCCAAGCGAGGAACCTTTCCATCAGCGCGATGCCGTAGCGCTGGCTTTTCTCGGGGTGGAACTGGACGCCGATCATGTTGTCGCGGCCGATCGCCGCGGTGACCGGGCCGCCATGGTCGGTGGTGGCGAGCACCGCGTCGCCGGTAAAGGCGAAGCTGTGCAGGAAATAGGCCTGGCCCGGCTCGATCAGCGAGTGGGACAGGGTGGGTACGACGTCGTTCCAGCCCATGTGCGGCACGCGGATGCCGGGGGCGGGCGCGATCGCGCGGACGGTGCCGGGGATCCAGCCGAGGCCGGGATGGCTGCCCATCTCTTCCCCCGCATCGGCCATCAGCTGCATGCCGACGCAGACGCCGAGAAAGGGCGCGCCCTGCCGGCGGACCCGCTCGTGCAGCGCCTCGACCATGCCGGGGATCGCCCGCAGCCCGGCGGCGCAGGCCCCGAAGGCGCCGACGCCGGGCAGGACGATCCGGTCGGCACCCAGCACCGTTTCCGGATCGGCAGTGACGGCGACGTTCGCCGCACCCGCCGCCTTCAGGGCGTTGTGGACCGAATGGAGGTTGCCGGCGCCATAGTCGATCAGGGCGATGGTCACATTCCCCTCCCGCTCGCGGGAGGGGCTAGGGGAGGGATCGACGTGGGTGAGGTGTCGTGACAGCCCCTCCCCCGACCCCTCCCGCAAGCGGGAGGGGAGATATTCACAGCACCCCCTTGGTGCTGGGCACCGCATCGGCCTTGCGCGGATCGATCTCCACCGCCTCGCGCAGCGCCCGGGCCAGGCCCTTGAACGCGGCTTCGGCGATGTGATGGTTGTTGGTGCCGTAAAGTGTCTCGATATGGAGCGTCAGCCCGGCGGTCTGGGCGAAGGAATGGAACCAGTGCTCGAACATCTCGGTGTCCATTTCGCCCAGCCGCTTCTGGCTGAACTCGGTCTTCCAGACGAGATAGGGGCGCCCGGAAATGTCCACCGCGACGCGGGTGAGCGTCTCGTCCATCGGCGAGAGCGCGTCGGCATAGCGCCGGATGCCCTTCTTGTCGCCGAGCGCCCGGGCGATGGCTTCCCCGATCGCCAGCCCGGTATCCTCCACCGTGTGGTGCTGGTCGATATGCAGGTCGCCCACTGTCTTCACGTCGAGATCGATCAGCGAATGGCGGCTGAGCTGCTCGAGCATGTGATCGAAAAAGCCGATCCCGGTGGAAACGGCATAGGCGCCGGTGCCGTCGAGGTTGACGGTGACGTCGACGGCGGTCTCGCTCGTCTTGCGGCTCACGGTGGCGGTGCGCATGGCGTCCCACATAGCGATGGTTGCCGCGCATGCAATCTTGACCGTGCTGCCGGGGACGCTACCCAAGGGGCATGACCGGCAACGTGCCCGATAGCCTGATTCCCTATGATGAGATCGTGCAGGAAGCCCTGCGCGCCGTGGTCGGCCGCGTGCTCGGCTCGGTCGCCGATTCGGGCGGAAACCTGCCCGGCGGCCATCATTTCTACATCACTTTCAAGACGCACGCGCCCGGGGTCGACATCCCGCAGCGGCTGATCGATCGCTTCCCGGACGAGATGACCATCGTCCTGCAGCATCGATTCTGGGACCTGAAGGTCGACGACAATAAATTCTCGGTGGGCCTGAGCTTCAATCAGGTGCCGGCGATGCTCAACATCCCCTTCTCGGCGATCACCGGCTTCCACGATCCGGCGGTGAATTTCGAGCTGCGCTTCCAGGCGGCCGATGGCGGCGACGAGCCCGAGCCGCAGCATGACGAGGCCGAGAATGACGAGCCGCCGGCCAAGCCGGTCGAGGACGGCTCGAACGTCGTCTCGGTGGACTTCAAGCGGAAGAAATAGGGCAGCGCTCGCGTCTTCGAGGGGCGCGTCGCTTCGGATGTTCCGTCACCCTGAACTGGTTTGGCGCTTGTCCCCTTGGGACAAGGGGTGTCCAATAGCCGTCATCCCCGCGAAGGCGGGGATCCATCTGGCTGTGTGAGCCGATGGAGCGGCAACGGTGACCTCAATGGATCCCCGCCTTCGCCGGGATGACGGAAGGGTATTTGCCCCAAGGGGCCAGGCGCCAACTTGTTTCGGGGTCCGACGCGCCACGGGCGATATCCTTCGCGGCACTTTGGATGCTGAAACAAGTTCGGCATGACGAGGGGCGCGGAGGCTCGAATCTGCCCTAGCGCAGCAGCCGCGCGCGCAGTTCCTGCATTGCCACGGCATCCACCGCGGCGGCGGGATCGTCCGCGCCCAGGATCGCGCCCAGGTGATCGAGGATCTGGCTGGCGCGATCGAGATTCTGCAACGACGCCATATGGGTGGCGATCACGTGCGGATCGTCGATCAGCTGCTCGCCCAGCCGGTCGAGCAGCTCGCGGACATGGAAGATCTCCTCGACCAGGCGCGTGCCGAGATTGGCGAGGTCCGGCGCGGCTGGCGCGGCCGGTTCCGCGGGCAGCGCGCCGCCACTGCGCACCGCCTGCTGGATCGCATCGACCCGGGCCTGGCCGCGATGGCCCTGGAAGCTCGCGACGCGATTGCCGGAGACCCATTCGTCGACGGTGATCGCAGTCGTATCGAAGGCGACGCCGCAGCGGCCCTGCGTCTGCCACACCACCCGGCCGCCGACTTCGATCTCCGCGCGCGTGAGCGTCAGCAGCGTTCCGGTGCGGGGAAGGGCCGATCCATCCACCATCGCCCCGCCCTCGGAGAGATTGCGGATGCGCACGGGCACCTTCAGCCCGTCCGCCTCGATCGTGGCGGCGAGCAGCAGGTTCTTGCGCGGCTGGCGTTCTTTCGCCGCGCGGGCAGCCATGGACGCATCGACGTACATGATTCGCTTTTAGGCAGCCAAGAACGCACTCTTGGTTAACGCGTACGCAGAATCCCTGAGCGCTGGAATCGCGGCGGCCCAGGGGCTAGGGGAGCGCGAAACGGACAAGAGGACCAGCCAGCGTGACCACCCGTACCGAAACCGATTCGATCGGCGCGATCGAAGTCCCCGCCGACGCCTATTGGGGCGCCCAGACCCAGCGCTCGATCGAGAATTTCCCGTTCGGCGAGATGGAGCGCATGCCGCTCGGCATCGTCCATGCCCAGGCGATCGTGAAGCAGGCCGCGGCGCGCGTGAACGTGAAGCACGGGCTCGACCCCGAGATCGCCAAGGTGATCGACCAGGTCGCGCAGGAGATCGTCGACGGCAAGCTGGACGACCAGTTCCCGCTGGTGATCTGGCAGACCGGCAGCGGCACCCAGACCAACATGAACGTCAACGAAGTGATCGCGGGCCGCGCCAACGAGATCCTCACCGGCAAGCGCGGCGGCAAGGCGCCGATTCACCCGAACGACCATGTGAACATGGCCCAGTCGTCGAACGATTCGTTCCCGACCGCGCTGCACATCGCCGCCGCCCGGGCAGTCACGCTGAAGCTCTATCCGGCGCTCGACCGGCTGCACGCCTCGATCGAGGCGAAGGTCAAGGCCTGGGATCACATCGTGAAGATCGGCCGCACGCACTTGCAGGATGCGACGCCGCTGACGCTGGGCCAGGAATTCTCGGGCTATGCCGCGATGCTCGAATCGGCCCGGGCGCGCTTCGCCTCGGTGCTCGATCTCGACATCTTCAAGCTGGCGCTGGGCGGCACCGCCGTCGGCACCGGGCTCAACGCGCCTCCGGGCTATGCCGAGGACGTGGCGGCCGAGATCGCGAAGATCACCGGCCTGCCCTTCGTGACGGCACCGAACAAGTTCGAGGCGCTGGCGACCAAGGACCAGCTGGTCAACCTGTCGGGCACCTGCAACACGCTGGCCGTGTCGCTCACCAAGATCGCCAACGACATCCGCCTGCTGGGCAGCGGTCCGCGCTCCGGCCTGGGCGAGCTGGACCTGCCGGCCAACGAGCCGGGCAGCTCGATCATGCCGGGCAAGGTGAACCCGACGCAGAGCGAATCGCTGACGATGGTCGCGGCGCAGGTGATCGGCAACCACATGGCCGTCACCGTCGGCGGCATGCAGGGCCATTTCGAGCTCAACGTGTTCAAGCCGCTGATCGGCTCGAACGTGCTGCGCTCGATCGAGCTGATGTCGGTCGGCATGGTCAGCTTCGCCGAGCGCGCGGTGGACGGCGCCAAGGCGAACGAGGCGCGGATCAAGGAGCTGGTCGATCGCTCGCTGATGCTGGTGACCGCGCTGGCGCCGGCGATCGGCTATGACAATGCCGCCAAGATCGCCAAGAACGCGCACGAGAAGGGCCTGACGCTCAAGGAGAGCGGCTTGGCGCTCGGCCTGGTCGACGAAGCGACGTTCGACCAATATGTGCGGCCTGAGACGATGATCGGGCGGTAAACCTGCACTTCCCCTCCCTGCAAGGGAGGGGGCCGAGGGGTGGGTAGAGGCCTGGCGATATGGAGCCATATCGCTGGGCCTTTCTGTATCGCGAGCACGCCACCCACCCCTGGCCCCTCCCTTGCAGGGAGGGGAACTTTGAGCCCTTTCAGGCGCTTGCTCCCGCGTAACCACCAAGGGAGCGCATATGATCGGGGACGTGATCGCAGGCTGGATCGGCAGCCGCATCGACCGGGCGGACGGCGAGGGCGGGGCGCTGGGCGCCGTTGCCGGGGTGCTGACCTGGAAGGCCGCGAAGAAGATCGTGCCCGCCGCGATCGTGCTCGGCGCCGCCGCCTATGGCGCGCACCGGATATCGCAACGGATGCGCGCATCGGCCTGAGTCGACTCGCATGACTTGACGCGGGTGGGACTCCCACGCCAAAGGCGCCCATGCCCCATCGCACCGAGACCGACCCGCACGGATTCAAGCGCCGCGGCGTATTGTTCGTGCTTTCCTCGCCCTCGGGCGCCGGCAAGTCGACGATCGCCCGCAAGCTGCTCGCCGCCGACGATCATCTTCAGATGTCCGTCTCCTACACCACCCGCGCGATGCGCCCGGGGGAGAAGGATGGCGTCGACTATAATTTCGTCGATCTCGAGAAATTCCGCGAGATGGTCGCGAACCACGAGTTCCTCGAATGGGCGCATGTGTTCGACCATCGCTACGGCACGCCGCGCGCGCATGTCGAGGCGATCCTCGATTCGGGCCGCGACGTGCTGTTCGACATCGACTGGCAGGGCGCCCAGCAGCTTTTCCAGCTGGCCGGCGGCGACGTGGTTCGCGTCTTCATCCTGCCGCCATCGTTCAAGGAACTGCACCAGCGGCTGATCAATCGCGCCACCGACACGACCGAAGTGATCGACGCCCGCATGGCCCGCGCCGCCAACGAAGTCAGCCACTGGGACGGCTATGACTATGTGCTGGTCAATGACGATGCCGACCAGTGCTATAAGTCGGTCCACACCATCCTGAATGCCGAGCGGCTGAAGCGCTCGCGCCAGACGGGCTTGATCGGATTCATCCGCGGGTTGATGAAGTAGCCTTCCCAACAGGGGGAGGTAATGATGGCAAGACTGTTCCTCGGCGGCGCGCTCGGCGGGCTGGCCATGTGGCTGGTGGGCTTTATCTTCTGGGGGACGCCCCTCAACCTGCTCGCGCTTTCCAAGGCCGACGACGCTACCAGCGCGGCGCTCCACGCGGCGCTGGCCCAGCATCTCGGGCCGCTCGGCACCGGGGCCTATCCGGTGCCCTGGCCCTATACGTCGACAGGCACTGCGCTCTATGGCCAGGGGCCGGTGGCGATGATCCTGTTCAACCAGCATGGCTTCGCGGCGTTCGATGCGAATGCGCTGGTGGGCGGGCTGATCCTCGCCGTCATCTGCACCCTGCTCGCGGGGTTCGCGCTGCGCGCGGTGGCGGGCGGGCTCGATTTCGCGGGGCGGCTGAGGCTGGTGGCGATCGTGGCGGTGGCGGTCACGGCCTATTCCGATCTCGGCCAGCCGATCTTCAACCACGCGCCCTGGGGCTATTTCCTCTATCTCTGGGTGAGCGAGGTGGTGAGCTGGATCGCGGCCGGCGCGGTGCTCGCCTGGGCGCTGCCGCGGCGAGCCGGGGTAGCAGGCGCCTGATGCCCGTCTGGGCGCTGGTGGTCCGAAGCGGCTGACAATGGGCCTCTGATTTAGTTCCTCCCCCAGCTCGTCTGGGGGAGGGGGACCGCGCCCGTAGGGCGTGGTGGAGGGGCGGCGGTGGAACCGCCGGCTTCACCGACGGCCCCTCCACCATCGCTTTGCGATGGTCCCCCTCCCCGAGACAAGCTCGGGGAGGAAGTGCCTAGAGCAACCCCAGGAAGCGCACGCCCGCGTCGAAATCGGCCCGGCGCGCGTCGCGGGCCTGCACCGCCAGCGTGTCCTCGCCCCATTGCTCGGCCTGCCACAGCTCGTCGACATGCGCGGCCTGCCACAGCGTCTCGGCATGCACCGCGCCTTCGAGCAGCGCCAGCGCGCCGATCAGCGTGCCGCTCACCGTCACCACCGGCGAAAGCCCGGCGAGATGGAAGGCGTCGAGCGCGTGCACCGCCTCGGCCAGCCGCGCGACGGTCGCCTCGGGCTGGGGCCTGTGCATCACGCCGGTCGCGGTCTCGAAATGCACGTCGTAGCGGCGGCGCGCCCAGTCGAGCAGCGGGTCCCAGGCTTCGGCCTGGCGTGCGACCAGCGGCTCGGGGCCATCCGCGCGGTAATAGAGCAGGTCGCTCTCGCCATAGGCGGCGAGGCCCTGGGCGAAGGGCGCGGGATCGGCCGCGATCTTGTCGATCGCGGCATTGGCGAGGCCAGTGAGCTTCATCGCGCGCGGATCGATCGTCTCGCCCACGGCGCGCCATTCCTCCGCCACTGCCTCGGCCAGTGCCGGGCTGGGCAGGGCGAGCGGGGCGCGATCGGGCGTGCGCACCGGCTTGCCGTCGAGCGCCACCTGGCCGTTCTCGACGGTCACGTCCTTCCAGAAACGCTTCATGCCTCGGGCGTCGCCTCCACCGGCGTCTTCCAGCGCCGCGCCAGGAAGCGCGGCACCACCGCCATGAAATAGAGCGACGACAACAGGATCGCGCCGCCGAAGACCGTCATGCCATAATGCTGCGCGCGGCCGGCGACCAGCAGCCCGATCACGGCACCGGCGGTGCCGAGCATGTTGACTGCGACGATGATGTAGTAGCGCTTCATCGCCAGGCGTTCGGCGTCTGTCATAGCATCTCCAGATGCGCGAAGATCTGGCTGGCATGATCGGCGACATGATGCGCGCCGGCGCCGAGCAGCTCCTCGGATGTGTGGTACCCCCATAGCACACCAAGGGCATGCGTGCCAGCGGCGCGCGCCATCGCCATGTCGAAGCTGGTGTCGCCGATCATCGCCGTGGTCTGCGGCGTGGCGCCAGCCTCGGCGATGGCGCGCTCGAGCATCGCGGGATGCGGCTTGGAGGGATGGCGATCGGCGGTCTGCAGCGTGACGAAGCGCTGGCGGATGCCGTGATGCTCGAGGATCAGGCCCAGCCCGCGGTCCGACTTGCCGGTGGCGACGCCGAGCAGCCAGCCGGCATCGTCGAGCGCCGCGATCGTCTCCGATATGCCGTCATAGAGCGGTTCGGGGTCGAGCGCGTTGGACGCGCGCATCGCGAAGAAGGCGCGCTTGTACTCGGCGGCCATCGCCTCGTGCAGGTCGTCGCCGCCCTCGGGCAGGAGCCGGGCGATCGCGGGCACCAGGCTGAGGCCGACGATACGGCGGATGTCGCCGCGATCCGGCGGATCGAGCCGGTGCGCGACGAAGGTGGCTTCCATCGCCCGGCAGATATTGGCCTGCGAATCGACCAGCGTGCCGTCGCAGTCGAACACGGCGAGGCGGTTGGTCATCAAATTCCTCTCCCAGCTTGCTGGGGGAGGGGGACCATCGCGAAGCGATGGTGGAGGGGCCGGCGCAACACGCCGACGACCGGCGTGCCCCTCCACCACCGCCTGCGGTGGCGGTCTCCCTCCCCGAGACGAGCTCGGGGAGGAATTGGGGATGCCCCGTTCACTTCGCCCCCCGCATCAGCGTGACCATGGCGCGGCGGCCCCGTGCCTCGAGCGCGTCGGCGGCGGCCAGGCGGGCGGCGTCGGGCTTGTTCTGGCCGAGCTTGAGCGTGCCGCGCCAGGCCCGGACCTCCAGGCGGTAGCCGATGATCGCAGTGAGCAGCTTCGCGGCCTTGGCGGGATCGACCTTGTCCAGCGTCCATTCGGGCTTGGGCGCGAGGCGGCGTTCCTGCTCGTGGCTGATCGCGCCCAGGATCGCGCGCAGGCCGGTCTCGTCGGTGCGGGTCACCTGGCCTTCGAGCTCGACCGCGACATAGTTCCAGGTCGGCACCTCGTCCGGGCCGATGCCGTACCAGTCCGGGCTCACATAGGCGTCGGGGCCCTGCAGGTTGAACAGCGCGGTGGCGCCGTCGAGATGGCGGGCGAGGCCGTTGCCGCGCGCGAGGTGGAAGCCGAGCGTGTCGTCGCCCAGCCACACGATCGGCACATGCGCGACTCGGGGGCCGTCGGGTGTCGCGGCGAAGAGCGCGCCGAAGCCGATGTCGCGAACCAGCGCGCGGATCGCCGGGCGGTCCTCCCAGCGGAAGGCCGGGTGCGGATGCATCAGCGGCTCCGGGGCGTGCGGGGCTTGTCGCCGCCGGCGCGCGGGCCGGGCCGGGCGCCGCGCGGCGAAGGCTTGCGGGCCGCCGGCTTGCCGCCCGGCCTGGCGGCGGGCGGCTTGCGGGTGCTCGGCTTGCCGCCGCTGCGGGGCGCGGGCTTGTCGCCGCTCGGCCCTTCGCCGCGACCGCGCCGTTCGCCGCGGCGCTCCTTGCGGACCGTCTTGGCATGCGCCCGGGCATTGGCCTTTTGCTGTTCCTTGGTGAGCGGGGCGGGGCCGTCGTCCAGCTGCAGCGCGTCGCCCTCCGCCTCCTCGAAACCCAGGGTGGCGAGCGATTCGGCGAAATGGTGCGGCAGCGCCGCGCGCACGTCGATCTTGTCGCCATCGGGATGGTCGACGCGGATGCGGCGCGCATGGAGGTGCATCTTGCGACTGATCCCGCCGGTCAGGAACGCCTCGGGCCCGCCATATTTGCCGTCGCCGACGATCGGGAAGCCGATCGCCGCCATGTGGACGCGCAACTGGTGCGTGCGCCCGGTGAAGGGCTGGAGCTCGACCCAGGCGGCGCGGTTGCCCGCGCGGCCGATCACCCGGTAGCGCGAGCGGCTCGGCTGGCCTTCCTTCTCGTCGACCTGCATCTTCTCGCCGCCGGTGCCCGGCTGCTTGCCGATCGGCAGGTCGATGATGCCGTCCTCGATGCTGGGCACGCCGACGACCAGCGCCCAATAGACCTTCCGGGCCGTTCGGCTGGAGAAGTTCTTCGAGAAGGCCGCGGCGGCGCGGGCGGTGCGGGCGACGAGCAGCGCGCCGCTCGTGTCCTTGTCGAGCCGGTGGACGAGCTTGGGGCGGCCCTCGGCCTCGAACTGGAGCGCGTCGAGCAGCCCGTCGACATGCTCGGTGGTCTTGGTGCCGCCCTGCGTCGCCAGGCCGGGGGGCTTGTTGAGCACCAGCGCCGCATCGTCCCGGTGGATCACCAGGCTGCGGGCGAAGTCGATCTGCTCGTCGCTGAGCTTGATGCGCTCGCGCTTCGGGCGGCCGGGCTTTTCGGGCTTGGCGGCTTCGGCCGGGGGCACGCGGATCACCTGGCCCTCGGAGACGTGATCGCCCGGCTTGGCGCGCGCGCCGTCGACGCGGAGCTGGCCGGTGCGCGCCCAGCGCGAGACGGTGTTGAAGCTGGTATCCGGCATGTGCCGCTTGAACCAGCGATCGAGCCGGATGCCGTCGTCATCGGCCTTGACGGTGAACTGGCGGACGTCCTGTGCGGGTCGAAGGGTCATGGCAGTGCTCGCAGGATGCTGAGGCCGGCGAACAGTGCGACCGCCGAGCCGACGACCGACGCGAGGACATAGGCCAGGCCCATGCCATAGTCGCCGCGCTGGATCATGTTCATCAGGTCGAGCGTGAAGGCCGAGAAAGTGGTGTAGCCGCCGAGCACGCCGACGGCGATCAGCAGGCGCCACTGCTCGCCGCCCTGGCCGAGCTTCGCGAGCGTGCCCACGAACACGCCCATCAGAAAGCCGCCGATCAGGTTCACGGCGAGCGTGCCCCAGGGATAGTTGGGCCCGAACCAGGCAAGCGTGAGCTTGCCGGTTAGGAAGCGCGCACCGGAACCGAAGGCGCCGCCGAGCATGACGAGGATAAGGGCAGGCATCCCGAGCGGTTAGCGCGTTATCGTGGAGAGGGGAACTGTTTCAATTCCTCCCCCCGCTTGTCTGGGGGAGGGGGACCGCCGCCGAAGGCGGTGGTGGAGGGGTGCGCCGGGTACCGGCGCGTTGCGCCGGCCCCTCCTCCATTTGCTGCGCAAATGGTCCCCCTCCCCCAGCAAGCTGGGGGAGGAATTAGAGGGTCAGATCCCGTTGTTGGCCACCATGTCGATGTCCGTTCCGCCATCGGGGCGGGTGGTGAGGAACAGCACATAGGCCCCGCCGTCCTTGTCGCGCGTGCCGCCCAATATGTGCTCGCGGCCATCGACCTGATGCTCGCTCGAATAACCCGAGCGGATCGCCTTTGTGTAGTACCAGTCGAGCATCACCTGCATCGGCTGGGGTGAGGAGAAGCTCACCACGCGCAGCTGGCACTTGCCGGCGGTGCTGCCCGCCGCCTCGGTCACCCGCGCCTGCGGGTAGAGCGGCAGGTCGCGCGGCAGGCGTTGCGCCCAGCCGGCGGCATATTGCAGCGAGGCGGCGCACTGGCTGGACTTGGGATCCTTCTGCCGGGCGGCGAGGCCGCCGAGCGTCACGGACTCGCGCGCCGCCGCGCACTGGGTGCATTCCTTGGTCGCCTGGGTCGGGGCCGGAGTCTTGAGCAGCGGGCCATTGTCGACCTTGCTGCCGTTCGCCGCGACATTGTCGTTGGGCACGGCGCCGGAATAGGGCTGGCCCGGCGGGCGGATCGCATCGCCATTGGCTTGGCGGCCGAGCTGGGGGTCGACCATGATCTGGTCCTGCAGCGCGCTGGCCAGCGCCGGATCGGCGGCGTTGCCGCTCTCCGTCTCGGAGACGTCGCCCAGGCTTCCGCGGCTGCCGCACCCCGCCAGCGCGAGGGGCAGGGCAAGCATCAGGAAATACCGTCGGCGGACCATCTCGAACGCTCCTTTGGGCCGTTTTCATGCCCGAGGAAGGTTAAGGAAGCCTTGGCCAAGGGGATTCCCGGCCGGCTCGACATTGGCCTTCGGGCGGAACTCCGGCCGCGCATGTGCGTATCTGCACGAGCGATCAGATGGGGTTTGCATGCAGCTCAACGCGAAGATGGTCGGCGCCGGCGTGGCCGCCGCGGTTGCCGCCGGTGTCGGATACGCACTGCTCTTCAGGCCCGAGGACGAGGCTGCGTTCAGCACCGTCACCCGCGACGGCGCCTTCAGCGTGCGCGACTATCCCAAGCTGCTCGTCGCCGAGGCGGTGGTGCCCGGGCTTCGCCAGGCGGCCCTCTCCGTCGGCTTTACCCGGCTCGCCGACTATGTGTTCGGCAGGGGGCGGGCGGGCGGTCGCCTGCCGATGACGGTGCCGGTGCTGTCCGACGGCGACGAGGACGGGCGCGGCTGGCGCACTCGCTTCGTGATGCCGGCCGATGCGAGCATCGAGACTCTGCCCGATCCGTCCGCCGGCGTGCGGCTGCGCATGCTCCCCGCCCGGCGGATCGCCGCGCTGCGCTTCACCGGCGTCGACAGCGACGGCCAGCTCGACGCGCACGAGGCGGAACTGCGCGCCTGGATCGGCGACAACGGCTTCCGTCCCGCCGGGCCGGTCGAGCATGCCTTCTACAATTCGCCCTTCACGCCCGCGCTCCTCAAGCGCATCGAGGTGCTGATCCCGCTCGCGGCGTAGCTGTTATATATTGCTAATACACCTTGGATGGGATATAACGGCTGCCATGCTGAACCTGATCTCGATCCTAGTGGGCATCATCGCCCTGCCGCTCATGCTGATCGCGCTGATCCCGTTCTTCGGCTGGCTCAACTATATGGTGATCCCGGTGGCCGTGATCGGCATCGCGCTGGGGGCGCTTTCGGATTCGAGCACCGGGCGCAACCTCAATGTCGTCGTTGCGATCGTCGGCATCGTCCGCCTCTGGCTGGGCGGCTTCATCTTCTGATCCGCGCCGTTCGCGCATGAGAAAAGGGCCCGGCGTTGCTGCCGGGCCCCTCTCTGCCTGCGTGGCAAGCTCTTAGCGGCAGCGAACCTCGCCGCGATCGACCGACGAGCCCAGCGCCGCGCCCGCCGCCGCGCCGAGCAAGGTGCCGAGCGTGGCGTTGCGGCCGTCCGACAGCGCGTTGCCGAGCAGGCCGCCCGCGACGCCGCCCACGATCAGGCCGGTCGTGCCGTCCGAGCGGCGGCAATAATAGCGCCCGTCATTGCCGCGATACACGCGGTCGTTCCGGCTCAGGCGGCGCTCACGATAATAGCGGCCATCGCGATAATAGTCCGCTGGATTGTAATAGCGCTCGCCCGGGGGCAGGCGGTTATAGTCGTAGTTGCGATAGCGGCGCCAATCGCTCCGCCACTGGCGGTTGTCGCGACGGTCGCGGCGATCGTAGCGGTCGCGGTCGCGGTCACGGTCGCGCCAGTCCTGCGGGGCGGCGGTCACGGGCGCGCTGATCGCGAGCGGCGCGTTGGCGATGGGGGCCGCGCTGGCGGGCGCCGCGGCAAGGCCGGCGCCGGCGATCGCGACGGCGAAAAGGATACGCATGGGAGTCCTCCTTATGGTTCCTGCCATCCAACGTACCGCAAGGAGGCGAGTTGCGTGAACGGGAAACTACTTCCCGTTCATCGCATGGCCATGGCTCAGAGCCGCCTGTCCCCAGGATAGGCGAAGAGCAGGTCGCTGCCCGCCTCGGCGTGAAGGCTGGCGCTGCCCTGGAGCGTCACGCATTCGCCGGCGCGAAAGGCCACGCCGTCCACCACGCCTTCGCCGCGCAGCGGGATCAGCCAGCCGGTGACGCCTGCGGGCAGGTCGAGCGCGCGGGGGCCGCCTTCCCAGCGCTCGAGCACGAATTTCGGCCCCTCGACCAATATCTCCCGGCCGTCCGCGACGCGGCCCGGCATCGGATGCGGCACATAGGGGACGGGATCGGAGACGGCGATGCCCTGGTCGAGATGGAGCTCGCGCGGGCGCCCATAGTCGTAGAGGCGATAGGTGGTCTCGCTGTTCTGCTGCACTTCGACCAGCGTGATCCCGGCGCCGATCGCATGGATCGTGCCCGAGCCCGAATAGAAGAAGTCGCCCGCCTTGACCGGCTTCCAGTCGAGCAGGTCCTCGATCGAGCCGTCGAACGCGGCGGCGCGCAGCGTCTCGCGGTCGACGGGTCGTTTCGTGCCCAGCGCGATCGTCGAATCGGGCTCGGCATCGAGGATCACCCAGCATTCGTCCTTGCCGCGCGGCAGCCCGGCGGCGTGCGCCTGTGCGTCGTTGGGATGGACCTGGACCGACAGCTTCTCGCTGGTGAACAGATATTTGATCAGCAGGTCGGGCGTGCTGTCGCCCGGCGTCTGGAACCAGACCTCACCCACCGGCTCGCCGTCCGCCGCCGGATCGGCGAAGCCCGGCCAGAGCGTGTGGCGGCCCCAGGGTTTGTCGACACGGTGTGTGGCAAGCAAGGTTGCGGTCACGAATTTCCTCCCGAATCAGGGCTCGCTAGCGCAACGCGCGGCGCCTGTCGCGGGTCCGCCGCAATCCCGCCGCGAAAAGGATTGTTTGACGCCACTGGACCGGGCTAAGACCCCCATCCATGCGTACTCCCACCACCCGCGCGCTCGCGCTCGCTCTTCTCCCGGTTCTCGCGCTCTCGATGGCCGGTTGCGCCAAGAAGGGCGGCGGCAAGGACCTTCCCTATGTCGCGCGCGACGTCGGCACGCTCTATTCCACCGCCAAGCAGAAGCTCGACCAGCATCAGTACAAGCTGGCCGCGGCGCTGTTCGACGAAGTCGAGCGCCAGCACCCCTATTCCGTCTGGGCCCGCCGCGCGCAGCTGATGGGCGCGTTCAGCTATTATCTGAACCGCGACTATACCGAGTCCATCTCGTCGGCGCAGCGCTTCCTCGCCGTCCACCCGGGCAATCGCGACGCGCCCTATGCCTATTATCTGATCGGCCTGTGCTATTACGAGCAGATCCAGGACGTGACGCGCGACCAGAAGATCACGCAGCAGGCGCTCGATTCGCTGGGCGAGCTGACCCGTCGCTATCCGAACACCAAATATGCCGCCGATGCGCGCCTGAAGATCGACCTGGTCCGCGATCACCTCGCCGGCAAGGAAATGGAGATCGGCCGCTTCTACGAGACGCGCGGCCAGTGGCTCTCGGCGACGCTGCGCTTCCGCACCGTGGTCGACCAGTATCAGACGACCACGCACGTGCCGGAGGCGCTGATGCGCCTCACCGAATCCTATCTCGCGCTCGGCGTGCCCGAAGAGGCGGAGAAGGCCGCGGCCGTGCTCGGCGCCAACTATCCGGGCACCGACTGGTACAACCACGCCTACAAGCTGATGCAGGCGAACCAGGGCAAGCTGAAGCAGGCCGAGACGGTGGCGGCCAAGCCCGCGAGCTGATGGCCGGGGCTTTCGTTCTCGTTAAGTTCCTGCGATAGAAGCGGGCGCATGCTGACTGCGCTGGCCATTCGCGACGTCGTTTTGATCGAGGCGCTCGACCTGGAGTTCGGGGCGGGGCTCGGCGTGCTCACCGGTGAGACCGGGGCGGGCAAGTCGATCCTGCTCGATGCGCTGGGGCTGGCGCTGGGCGCACGCGGCGAGACGGGGCTGGTGCGCCAGGGCGCGGCGCAGGCAGTGGTGACCGCGACCTTCGACGTGCCGGCGCGGGACGGCGAGGTCGCCAATCTCTTTCATCAGAACGGGCTGGAGCTGGAGCCGGGCGAGCCGTTGATCGTCCGGCGCATCGTGAAGGCCGATGGCGGCAGCCGTGCCTTTCTCAACGATCAGCCGGCCTCCGCCGGCCTGCTGCGCGAGCTGGCGCCGCATCTGGTGGAGATCCATGGCCAGCATGACGATCGCGGGATGCTCAATCCGCGTGGCCACCGCGCGCTGCTCGACGCCTTTGGGCGTTGCGATCCCGGCCCGGTGGCGATCGCCCACCGGGCCTGGCGCGATGCCGAGGCGGCGCTCGCGGTGGCGCGGGCCGAGCAGGACCTGGCCGAGCGCGACCGCGAATGGCTGGAGCATGCCGTCGCGGAGCTGCGTGCCCTTGCTCCGGAAGCGGGCGAGGAGGCGGTGCTGGCCGAGCGCCGTGCCGCCATGCAGCGCGGCGAGAAGATCGCAGGCGAGCTGCAGGGCATCGCGGAATTGCTCGACGGTTCGGAAGGGGGGCTGAGCCAGCTCCGCCAGGCCGCGCGCGTGCTGGAGCGGATCGCCGGGGATCACGAGGCGCTCGCCGAGGCGCTCGCCGCGATCGACCGGGCGATCACCGAGGCCGCCGACGCGCAGGACCGGGTGGATGCCGCCGCAGAGGCACTGGCCTTCGACCCCGCCGCGCTCGAGGCGGACGAGGCCCGGCTGTTCGAACTGCGCGGGCTGGCGCGCAAGCACCGGGCCCAGCCCGACGAACTGCCGGCGCTGCTCGAGGCGCTGGCCGGCCGGCTCGAGCGGGTCGAGAGCGGCGGGGCAGGGATCGCACGGCTCGAGGCAGCGGTGGCCGACGCGCACCGGGCCTATGCCGACGCGGCGAAATCACTGTCCGCGCTGCGCGCCATGGCCGCCGCCCGGCTCGATGCCGCGGTGGCGACCGAGCTCAAGCCCCTGAAGCTCGACGCCGCGCGTTTCCGCACCGTGGTGGAGCCGCAGGACGAGGCGAGTTGGTCGTCCTTCGGCATGGACCGGGTCGAGTTCGAAGTCTCGACCAACCCGGGCGCCCCCTTCGCGCCGCTGGTCAAGATCGCCTCGGGCGGCGAGCTTTCGCGCTTCATCCTGGCGATGAAGGTGGCGCTGGCCGAGGAGGGCGGGGCGCGGACGCTGATCTTCGACGAGATCGATCGGGGGGTCGGCGGCGCGGTGGCGAGCGCGATCGGGGAGCGGCTGGCCCGGCTGGCGGACACGGCGCAGGTACTGGTGGTGACGCACAGCCCCCAGGTGGCGGCGCGCGGCGTCCGCCACCTGCTCATCGCCAAGAGCCATGACGGGACGGTCACGCGCACGGGAGTGACGCCGCTCGACGCGGTGGCGCGCCGCGAGGAGATCGCCCGCATGCTCTCCGGGGCCGAGATCACCGACGAGGCGCGTGCCCAGGCCGAGCGGCTGATCGCGGCTTAGGCTGGGACTCATATTCTTGCTCCGTCACCCCGGCGCAGGGCCGGGATGACGGTGGGGGCGACGATGAGTCCTCGACCTGGCCGATAGGTCCGCACCGGATTCCGAGGCAAGTCGCTCAGGAGCGGGCGAGCTCGTGCATCATGTCGCGGCGAATATCGTCCTGCCGCGCGCGGATCATGCCGGGGATCAGCAGCGCGTCGATCAGCACCCAGACGAAGCCGATCAGCACGAAATAGGACAGGATCTGCAGGATCGCCGAGACCGGCCGTCCCAGATAGAAGCGATGGGCGCTGACGAACCAGAGGAACAGCCAGAGCAGATAGGCCACGACCACGCTCGGCGCGTCGTTGGTCACGCGCTGTTCGACCAGCGTCAGTTCAGCAATCGAGAGCGCCATCTGCTTCCTCTTCATCTCCGGCCGGGAATCTAGAGACGCTGCCATATGCGTCAATCGATTCCACCGACCCTCGGGTCGCCGCGCCGGAGCGGCGTGCTCCCGAAGATGAACGGAACTTCCGCGCGCACGACAGCTTGCGACACAAATGCACGGGGTTGGGGACAAGCATGCGACAGCCGCTCCCCATAACCGGTTTCAGGCCGCAGGGGCGGCCCGGTTTGAAAAAGAGGAGCGTAAAATGAACAAGTTGACCCTGATGCTGGCCGGCCTCGGCATCGCCGCTTCGGCCGTTCCGATGACCGCGGCGATGGCCGCGCCGCATCCGGCGCCCGCCTATCAGGCGTGGCAGTCGATCAACGGCCGCCAGGCGAATCTCGAGGCCCGCATCAACCAGGGCGTGCGCTCGGGCCAGCTCAGCCGCAGCGAGGCGGCTCGCCTGCGCGCCGAGTTCAACAGCCTGGCCCGGCTCGAGGCTCAGTATCGCCGCTCGCGCCCCGGGCTGACGCTCGCCGAGCGCCGTGACCTCGATCGTCGCTTCGATGCCCTTTCGGCGCGCATCCGCGTCCAGAAGCACGATCGCGAGCGTCGCTGGTGAGGACTGGGCCGACAATCCCAGCAAGTATCTGATTTTCTGCCGTCATCCCGGCGCAAGGCCGGGGTGACGAAGGAAGAATATAAGTTCTCAACCTAGCAGGTTCCCCTTCCCTGATCCCCCAGGGGGAACCCGACCGGGACGGGCTCTGCCGAAAGGTGGAGCCCGTTGCCGTATTCGTTCAGCGCAGCGGCTTGCCGCTGTCCTTCCATTTGTCGAGGATTTGCGATTCGCCATCATCCGCAGGCGTGGCGGCGGGCTGGGGCCGGGGCGCATAGCTGCCGATCGGCGTGCCGCTCTGGGCATAGGCCGGCTGGATGCTCTCGCGCGGCGTCGCGATCGGCGCGGCGGCCTTGCCTGGCATTGCCGGCACCGGCATCGGCGTCGGCATGGGCACCATGGGGGCGATCACCGCGGCAAGATCGGTGCGCACATGCGGCTCGGGCAGCGGCTCGCTGCCGCGATAGGGCTGGCGAAAGGCGGCGGCGGTGCCCCACCACCCCTTCCAGCGATGGAAGAAATGCGCGCCGAACACCCCGGTCATCACCAGGCCGCGGTTCCATACCGGGGTGACCGCATAGGTGTGATAGTGCGTGGCCATCCCGACCGGGGCGAATACCTGGCCGGCGAGCGCGGCGGCGGCGACGCGGCTGGCGCGGTCCCAGGCCGCGCGGACGGGCGCGCGGTCCATCGCGCCGTCACAGGCGAAGCTGAACTGGCAGCCGCGCTTCTCCGATCCCTGGAACACGACGCCGCACACGGTGGCGGGAAAGGCCGGATGGCGCACCCGGTTGAGGATCACCTGCGCAACGGCGCGCTGCCCGTCGGCGGGCTCGTTCGCCGCTTCATAGTAGATCGCCGTGGTCAGGCACTGGAGCGCGCGTGCCTTGTCCATGCCGCTGCCGGCCAGATGGAAGGGCAGCGCCGGCTGGATGGATCCGTCGACCGGCGCATCCGCCGCGTCCGCGGGAATCGGCATGTCGGGAAGCTTCGCCGTGCCCGTCGTGCCGGCGCCTACCGCGGCATCGTCGTCGACGGCATAATAGAAGGCGGCGCCGGGGAAATGATCCTCGGCCTCATAGCCGGTGACGACCGGCCTGGGCTCGGCCTTCGGCTTGCTGGCGGGGGCCAGCGCCTGGGCGGAGAAGCCGGCGCCGATCAGCGACGCGACAAGCGCCGCCGCGATCCCGCGTGCCTGCATCTTCGAGAAACGCCGCCAGAACAAAGTTGCGCCTACTCCGCCGGGGCCTGTTCCCCGCGCGCGGCAATAGCCGATTCCAGCGCCCCCCGCGCCCCCGGATTTCCCGGCGTCCCAAGGCGAAACACTTGATGGTGAAGGTAATTTTTACCCTAATGGCCGCTGCCGCCGAGCCTGGGCAGGAGCAGCAGGATCACGACCAGATTGGCTGCCATCCCGGCAATCAGCAGCGGCTCGACCGGCTTGCTCGGCACCAGATAGCCCGCAAGCGCGACCGAGAAGACGCCGAACGCATAGGCATTGGCGGCGACCAGCGCCGGCGCCGCGCCCCTGTTCGGGATCAGCGCGGCAAGCACCATCACCGCGCCCACGGCAAGATCGGGCACCTTGAACAGCGTGCTGGTCATCTGGCCGCCCAGCACGCGCCAGGCAGTGAAGCCCCCGACGACCAGCGAAAGCAAGCGGAGCATCAGCAGCATCAAATCCCCCTTCCGGTTGCGTGGGCCATGCTAGGCCGGATGAACTCGAACAAGTATCTGATTCCCATCGTCATCCCGGCCTTGAGCCGGGATCCCGCTTCTTCTTCCGTTAGCGAGGCAGCGGGACCCCGGCTCAAGGCCGGGGTGACGAAATAACAGAATGAGTCCTCAACCTAATCCCGTCCGCCATGGTAGGAAGCGCGGAAGCCGTTCGCGAATGTGGTGAGCCGGCCGTCGCCGATCGCGGCGCGCAAATCCTGCATCAGCACCTGGTAGAACCAGATATTATGCTCGGTCATCAGCATCGCGCCGAGGATCTCGCCGGCGCGGACGAGATGGTGGAGATAGGCGCGGCTCCAGGTGGCGCAGACGGGGCAGGGGCATTCGGGGTCGAGCGGCCCCTGATCCTCGGCGAACCTGGCGTTGCGGATGTTGATCGGGCCGGTGCGGGTGAAGGCCTGGCCGGTGCGGCCCGAGCGGGTGGGCAGCACGCAGTCGAACATGTCGATCCCGCGCTCGACGGCACCAACGATATCGTCGGGCTTGCCGACGCCCATCAGGTAGCGGGGCTTGGCGGCGTCGAGCTGGCCGGGCGCGAAGTCGAGCACGCCGAACATCGCTTCCTGGCCTTCGCCGACCGCGAGGCCGCCGACGGCATAGCCATCGAACCCGACGTCGAGCAGCGCATCCGCCGAAGCCTTGCGCAGCCCTTCGTCGAGCGCGCCCTGCTGGATGCCGAAAATGGCGTTGTGCGCGGCATGGTCCTCGGCGGCGAAGAAGGCGTCGCGGCTGCGCTTCGCCCAGCGCATCGACCGCTCCATCGCCGCGGCCTGCACCTCGCGCGTGGAAGTGGTGGGGACGAGCTCGTCGAACGCCATGGTGATCGAGCTGCCGAGCAGCCGCTGGATCTCGATCGAACGCTCGGGGCTCAGCATGTGGCGCGAGCCGTCGAGGTGCGACTTGAAGGCGACGCCTTCCTCGCTGCGGGTGGTCAGGTCCGCCAGGCTCATCACCTGATAGCCGCCCGAATCGGTCAGGATCGGCCGGTCCCAGCCCATGAACGCGTACAGGCCGCCCAGCCGGGCGACGCGCTCGGCGCCGGGGCGCAGCATCAGGTGATAGGTGTTGCCCAGGATGATGTCGGCGCCGGCGGCGCGGACCTCGGCGGGCTTCATCGCCTTGACGGTGGCGGCGGTGCCGACCGGCATGAAGGCAGGCGTGCGGATCTCGCCGCGCTGCATCGCGATGGTGCCAAGGCGCGCCTTGCCGTCGGTGGCGTGGATGGTGAACTCGAAACGGGGCATGTGCGAGCCCTTGCCTCCTTTGGCCAGGGAGCGCAACGGCGGGGGATGATCGCGAACCTTCTCGCCGACCTGCCCGATGCCGGCGCGGGCGAAGTCTTCACCGCGCTGCTGCGGCGCCCCGGCATCCGCATCGAGCGCATCGTCTCGCGGGGGCAGGCGACTCCGGAGGACGCCCCCATGGTGCAGGACTGGGACGAATGGGTGCTGCTGCTCGAGGGCGCGGCGGGGCTGCGCATCGGGGACGAGGGCGAGCGCGTGCTGCGCCCGGGAGATCATCTGCTGATCGAGCGGGGCCGCAGGCATTGGGTGACCTGGACCGCCGGGGACCGCGCTACGGTGTGGCTGGCGGTGCATCTCGGCTGAGGTCGAGCGACCAGGTCTCGCCCATCACCGGCTCGCCGAACATCGTGTGGGTGGCGCTGTCGACCAGCTCGAAGCCCTGCGCGGCATAGATGCGCCGCGCGCTCGCGAGGATCGTGTGGGTCCACAGGTCGAGCCGCGCATAGCCGGCGTCGCGCGCGAACGCGATGCAGTTGCGGACCAGCGCGTCGCCGATGCCCAGCCCGCGCGCATGGCCCTCGACATAGAGGAGGCGCAGCTTGGCGACGCCCCCGCCGCCATCGGCGAGCATCACCGATCCGAGCATCTCGCCCCCGCGCTCGGCGACCCAGCATTGCTCCCGGCCAGGTTTGAAGTCGCGCAGGAAGCCGGTGGTGACGTCGCCCAGCAGCAGCTCCATCGGCCGCTCCCAGCCATAATGCTCGGCATAGAAGGTCGCCTGGCGGCTGGCGATCATGCCCATGTCGCCCGTGCGGAGCGTGCGGATGGTCCAGCTGCCCGCGCCGCCCTCGATCAGCGCGCGCGCCGCGGCGAGGTGGTGGCCGAGGAGCGGGCCGCCGCCGGGGCCCAGCGATTCGAGCTGGCGGCGGCTGTGTGCGCGCGTGGCCGCGTCGAGTGCGTCGAATGCCGTCCGGCCGGCGGGGAGCAGGGCGATCGGGCGCCGGCGCGCATCTTCCGTACCGCGCGCCCGGGCAACCCAGCCGCGCTCCTCGAAGCGCTTGACCGCGCGGCTGACATAGCCCGCGTCGAGCCCGAGCACCTCCTGCAGCTCGATCGCGAGCACCGGCTGGCGGCCGGCGATCTCATAGAGGAGCCGCGCCTCGGCGACGCCCATCTCGCTGTCCATGTAGCGCGGCGCGAGCACTGCGGCGAAGCGGGTATGCGCCCGGTTGAAGGCGCGGAATTGTTCGATGGCCTGTTCCATGCCGCGAGACTGCACGGATATAATTGATTGAGTCAAGTATTTCTGCGCCGGGCTTCACCCCCGGTGCGATCGGCCGGCTGGTCAGGGCACGAGGGTGGTGAAGACGAACACGCCGAAGATGACGAGATGCACCACGCCCTGCAGCACCGTCGTCCGCGCAGTGGCGAGCGACTGGGTGGTCACCAGCAGGGTGAGCGAAAGCAGGACGATGCCGCGCGAATCGAGGCCCAGCGCCAGCGGCAGGCCCTGGGACAGCGACAGCACGGCCACCGCCGGGATGGTGAGGCCGATGGTGGCCAGCGCCGAGCCGAGCGCGAGGTTGAGGCTGGTCTGCAGCCGGTTGGCCATCGCCGCGCGCACCGCCGCCACGCTCTCCGGCAGCAGCACCAGCATCGCGATCACCACGCCCACCACCGCGTGCGGGGCGCCGGCGGCGGCGACGCCGTCCTCGATCGCGGGCGCGAGCGCCTTGGCGACCAGCACCACTTCGACGAGGCAGGCGGTGAGCAGCACGCCCGACAGCAGCGTCTGGCGCCCGCTCGGCGGCGGGGCATGCGCCTCCAGGTCGGCGGCTTCCTCGTTCGGCGGCAGGAAATAGTCGCGGTGGCGCACGGTCTGCACGGCGACGAAGGTGAGATAGAGCAGCAGCGAGACGATCGCGACGAAGGCGAGCTGCGAAGGCGCGTAGAAGGGGCCGGCCGAGGCAGCGAAATTGGGCAGCACCAGGGTCAGCACGGTCAGCGTGCACAGCGTCGCCAGCGAGGCGCTGACGCCGACCTGCTGGAAGCTCTGCTCGCGGTGGCGCAGGGCACCGAGCAGGATGAACGCGCCGATCAGGCCGTTCAGGATGATCATCACCGCCGAGAAGACCGTGTCCCGCGCGAGCGTTTCCGCGCCGGACTTGCCCTGCAGCATCAGCGTGAGGATCAGGCCCACCTCGATCACCGTCACCGCCAGCGCGAGCAGGAAGGTGCCGAAGGGCTCGCCCACCTTGTGCGCGATCAGCTCGGCATGGTGGACCGCGGCCAGCACGGTGATGATCAGCACCAGGCCGAGCAGCAGCGGCGGGATGTCGACCACGCCGCCGAAGAGTATGCTGGCCGCGCCCGCGAAGGGCGGAAGCCAGATCCAGGTCCAACGCAGTCGTTCCATGCCCGTCACTCTACAGACGGGGGCCGCGAGTTCAACGACCGCGAGGGTGGCTTTGGCGGGTCAGCGGAAGATTTCGGGGGAGATTTCCGGCCTGCCTTCCATCCAGCGAGTCGCGCTGGGAGTGAACAGCAAGCCATAGGCGAAGATCTGGGCCAGCGTCGCCAGCGCCGGGATCACCTGCGAATCGCTTGCCGTGCCGTTGACGAAGGGAATGATCGTCATGGGCAGGCCGAAGAAGAACAATGCGATGCTGATCCACATCGCCACATTGCTCCGCCACCGGGAGATCTGCAGCGTGAGGAAGGCGGCCACCATGAACCAGGCGGCGAACACCAGCATGAGCAGGGCTGCCGGATTGGCGCTTACCTTCGCCATGTGATCGCGCGTCGCATCCCATTTGAGCGCGCCGTCGAGCAGGTTCGCGAGCAATGCCGCGAAGGTGATCCGCTCGAAAAGCACGATCGATTGCGGCCGCATTCCCTTCCCCCTGCTACGATATGACATCGCCCCTCAGCGACGCGCGGCGACGTGCTCGATGATGTCCTGCGGCGTGCGGAACAGCACGTCGGGCCGCATCGCGATCAGCAGCTCTTCCGCGGCATAGCCCCACAGCACCGATCCGGCGCGCATGCCCACCTCGCGCGCGGCATCGATGTCGCGGGTCTCGTCTCCCACCGCCAGCACCTCGCCGGGCTTCACCCCCATCTTCTTGAGTACCCGGCGGAACTTGGGCGCTTTGCCGAACAGCGAGGAGCCGCAGGCGAAGCAATCGATCCGCGCCGCATGTTCGGGGCCCAGGATCTTGCGAACATTGGCCTCGGCATTGGAAGTGACCAGCGCGATCTTCACGCCGGTGGCGGCGATCTGCTCGAGCAGGTCGGGCGTGCCCGGAAACAGCTCGATCTGGTGGGCGTTGCGCCCGACCAGCCGGCGCACGTGGCGCGCGATCAGCGGCAGCTTCCACCTGGAGATGCCCAGGAACGCGATCACGTCGCGCGAGCTCTTGTTGCGCAGCATGTCCACTTCGTCCGGCTGGACGGTGCGGAAGCGGAACTTGCGCGCCAGCTCGTCGACCACCGACAGGAACCAGTCTCCGCTGTCGGAGAGCGTGCCGTCGAAATCGAAGATCACCAGCCGGATGGGCGACGCGTCAGTCATGCGCGTGTCCATTCCCATGCATGCGACATTCCGCCCCGTCCCCCAACTCGATCTGAACGGTCGTATGATCGATCCGGAAGTCATGCGCCAGCCGATGTTGCAGTGCGATCAGGAACCCATCGCCGGGATGGCCCTCCGGCATTACGAGATGCGCGGTCAGCGCCGCCTCGGTGGTGCTCATCGGCCAGATATGGAGGTCATGGACGCGGCTGACCCCGGGCAGCTCGGCCAGCGCCGCCTCCACCGCCGCCGAATCGATGCCCTTGGGCACCGCCTGCAGCGCCATGGTGAGCGATTCGGTGAACAGGCCCCAGGTGCTCCACAGGATGACGACGACGATGAGGAGGCTGACCACCGGGTCGATCCATTCCGCGCCGGTGAGCAGCATCAGCGCGGCGCCGATCACCACGCCCGCCGAGACCGCCGCGTCCGCCGCCATGTGGAGATAGGCGCCGCGAATGTTGACGTCGCCCTTGCGCCCGCGGGCGAAGAGCAGCGCGGTGCCCAAGTTGATGACGATGCCGGCGCCGGCGACGATCATCACCGTCACGCCGGGAATGTCGCGCGGTTCCGAAAGGCGCTGGATCGCCTCCAGCAGGATCGCGCCCACCGCGACGAACAGCAGCACCGCGTTCGCGAGCGCGGCGAGGATCGACGACCCGCGCAGGCCATAGGTGAAGCGCGGCGAGGCTGGGCGCTTGGCGAGCTCGGCGCCGCCCCAGGCGATCAGCAGCCCGAGCACGTCCGACAGATTGTGCCCGGCATCCGCCAGCAGCGCCATCGAATGGGTGAGGAAGCCGGCCGCGCCTTCGACGAGGACGAAGCCGAGGTTCAGGACCGTGCCGATGGCGAAGGCGCGCCCGAAGTCCGCGGGCGCGTGACTATGGCCATTATGGCTGTGGTTATGGTCGTGATGCGCGCCCATGGTTCCGCTCTTAGCCGTGTCCCGGCATGTGATGCTAGGACATCAATTCCGGCCGCGGCCCTTCTTGCCCCGGCCCATGCCTGGACCCGGCATGGCCTGCGGGCGGATGGTGACCAGTTCCTTGCGCTCGATCACGCCGTTCTTGTCCGCGTCGAATCGCTTGAAGAGCAGGTCGAAGCGCTCCGCCAGCTCGGCGAAGCTCACCTTGTTGTCGCCGTCGCGATCCACTTCGAAGGGGCTGGGCACGGTGTTGCGATCCCCCATCCAGCGCTCCTGCCAGTCCGAATAGGCGATATAGCCCAACCAGCCCTGGTGCTGCGTGTCTACCACGTCGAAGCTGTGCTTGAGCCCCGCGTCGAACTCGGCGCGAGTCACCTTGCCGTCGCCGTCCGCATCGAAGGCGGCGATCATCATCGCCACCGGCTCGACGATCACGGTGAAGGCGGGCTGCTGGGTGGTGCTCGCGCCGATCGGCGCGGCGCTGTTGCCCTCGGGCGTGGGAATGCGTGTCCGCTCCTGCGCGAAGGCGGGAGTCGCGATCAGGGCCGCGAGGGCGAACAACAGGCGCATGAGGATCCTTCCGATTCGCGGCGAGGACGGCGCCGCGCCGGCACCCAAGCCGCAATCTGTGGCGAAGGTGGGGCATCGCGTCGCCTAGGGCCCGCTCCGCGCCGGGCGGACGGGTGTCGTCGCCGGTCGGCGATGCGCGCGTCAGCATCCATTTTGGAAGCATTGGGGCTAAACTCTCACCGGAAATCTCCGACTACCTCAGATACGCATCTTGCGTCGGGGGACGTCAGGCGATGGTGGCGATTTTCTCTGGACGGGACGTCGGGCTCGCGTTCGGCTCGGGTCGGATCATCGGGTCGGCGGGGCTGCTGGGCTCGGCCGCGCTGGGGCGCGCCGGCGAACAGGTGCTTGTCAACGCCGCGACCGGCAATCTGGTGATCCATCAGCAGGACGAGTTCCTTGTCGGGCGCGGGCCCGATCTCGCCATCGAGCGCATCTACAACGGGCTCGGCGCCCCCTCGGACGACAATGGCGACAAGTGGCGGCTCAACACCGATCGCTATGTCGAATGGGAGCAGGGACTCGCCAACGCGGTCCGGCGAGTCGCGGGCGACGGCTCGAGCGTCACCTATCTTTGGGACGCGGCCAGCGCGGCCTATATCGCCGGTGACCCGATGGGCGGCTTCGACACGCTGGTCCTGCGCAATGGCGAGTGGCTGTGGACCGATGGCGAGACGCAAGTCACCGAACGCTATGGGGCATATGGAAACCGCTGGCGGCTCGTCGCGCAATCCGACACCGACGGCAACAGCCTGACCTTCACCTATGACGGTGCGCAGCTGGTCAGGGTCACGACCGCGGATGGCGGCTGGGTCCAATATGGATGGGACGGCGTCAATCTCGTCGAGCTCGTCACCGGCTTCGAGAACGAGGATCAGGGCCCCACATCGCTCACGCGCGTGCGCTATCGCTACGACACGGCGAACCGCCTCTCGCAGGTGATCGTCGATCTTTCGCCCGAGGACGGAAGCATCGAGGACGGCCAAGTCTACATCACCACCTACAATTATCGCTACAAATCCCAGCTGATCGATTCGATCACCCAGCCCGACGGATCGCGGGTCGAATTCGACTATGACGCGATGGGCCGAGTCACCCGGGTGACCCAGGTGATCTCGGGCGAGGCCCGGTCGACCACTCTCGCCTATAGCGCCGACGCCGCCCTGAACGGCTACACCGCGATCACCGACCCGCTGGGCCAGGTCACTCGGATGGAATATGAGGGGGCCTGGCTCACGCGCATCGTGGCGCCTCCGCTCCGCCCCGGCGGCGCCAGCCAGGTCACGCGGTTCTTCTATAACGGCGTCAATTGGTGGACGATGTTGCTCGGGGGGATCGTGGATCCGCTCGGCAATACGGTTTCCTATGCCTATGATGCGCTCGGGCACCGGCAGGCGACCACCCTGATCCCGAGCTATCGCACGGTCACCCGCAGCTTCGGCGCGCGCAACGAGATTCTCACCGAATGGGAGAATCTGGCGGGGGGAGGGCAGGATCCCGTCATCCGGGCCACGCGCTACGTCTATGATGCCGAGCTGCATCTGCGCTACCGGATCGACGCGGAAGGCGGCGTCACGGAATATCGCTACGACGATTATGGCCAGCGCACCGACACGATCGAATATCCCGAGCAGCGTTTCGACATAAGCGGGCTTGCCCGGGATGCGGCGCCGAGCGAAGCGCAGATGAACGCCTGGCGCGCCGGCATCGCCGACCTGAGCTCGGTCCGGATCACCTCCAACCGCTACGATGTTCGCGGCAACCTGATCGCCACGATCAGCTATGCCGCCGCCACTTCGGCCGGCGTGCCGCTCGCATCCTCGGCCGATATCCGCACCGTCTATGCCTATGACGCCGCGGGCCGGCTGCTGATGCGCGCCCGTAGCGGCGAGCGCGCCGAGACCTATGCCTATGACGGGTTGGGTCGCACGGTGATGTCGAACAGTGGTGACGGCGACATCTCCCGCGTCACTTTCCTCGACGCGCAGGGGCGAAGGGTCGTCACGCAAGACGGCGGCATGGTCCGGACCATGACCTATGACGCCGCCGGGAACCTGCTCTTCTCGACAGAGGAGGACGTGATCGAGGGGAGGTACCGGACGGTAGCCTATCGCTACGACCGGCTCGGCAGGCTGCGCACCACGATCGATGAGGATGGCGGCAAGCAGCATTGGCTCTACGATAGCGCGGGGCACGTCATTGCCGAGATCTCGGCATTGGGCGAGATGACCGAATATCGCTACGACAATGCCGGCCGGCTCATCGTGACGATCCGCTATGACGGCCGGGTCGGTGCGGCCGCGCTCGCCGCGCTCGACGATCCCCTCGCCGCAATCGATCCCGCGCAGATTCGCCCGGCGACCGGTATCGACGACCTGTGGTCGTTGCGGGTGTACAATGAATCAGGGCTCGGCGCGGCCATCGACGGAAGCGGCGGCGTCACCATCTACGGCTATGACCGCGCCGGCCAGATCGTCGATAGCCAACGCTATGCGGCCGCGGTCAGCCAAGCGAATCTCGACTCCTGGAAGGCCACGCCGCCGACCTTCCAGCAGGTAGTGCTGGCGCTCGGCGCTACCTATGCCTCGGTCCGAACCTTCTATGATCGTGCGGGGCGCCAGATCGGCACGCTCGACGGAGAGGGATATCTCACCACGATCCGCTACGACGCGGCAGGCCGGAAGATCGAGGAGATCGCCTATGCGACCGCGGCGGCGGCGAGCCTGCGCGGCGCGGCGTCGCTCGACGAGATCCGAGGCAGCATCCAGGACAGCGCCGGCAACCAGCGGACCCGCTACGCCTATGACGGGTTGGGCCAGCTCCGCTACGTGATCGACGCGGGCGATCGGGTGACCGGCTATCGCTATGATTCGGCGGGCCGGCAGACGGCGCGGATCGAATATGGCGCCATCGCCTTCATGCCGAGCGGGTTCGGCGAGATCGAGGCGGTGCTTCCGCGCCTCGGCGCCCCCGGCTGGTCGGGCGTCCGCGTGACCTGGTCGATCTACGACGCGTCCGGCCAGCTCGCCTATTCGATCGATCCTGAGGGCGCGGTCACCGGCTACAAGCATGACGCGTTCGGCCGCGTCGTCCGCACCACCGCTTATGCCATCCGCTACGCCGCCGATGCGCTCCCGCATCCCGGCGTGATCGGCGAATGGGCGGAGACGCAGCAGGGCAATCCCCAGAATCGCGTCGCGCGCAGCTATTACAATGTCCGCGGCGAGCTGATCTACGCCGTGGACGGCGAAGGCTATGTCACCGGCAACAGCTATGATTTTCGCGGCAACCTGACCCTGGTGCGGCGCTGGCCCGCGCGCATCTCCGCCAGCGACGAGACCGTGGCCGCCGGAGTCTGGGCGCAGCTCGGCGCCAGCGCGACGGCGCTGACCTACGCCTATGACGCGCGCGGGCGGCTTGTCGACAGCTGGGACGGCGAAGGCGCGCGCCGCCACCTCGAATATAATCCCGACGGCTCGGTCCGCGCCGAGATCGTCGCGTACGGCACGTCGGACGAGGTGCAGACGCGGTTCGATTATGACGGTGCGGGCCGGCTGATCGCGCGCATCGATGCCTATGGCACCGCCGACCAGGCGACCACGCGCTATGGGCTCGACGGCTTCGGCAACATCCTGTCGGTCACCGATCCGAAGGGCGGGGTCACCACGCGCACCTATGACAAGCGCAACCTGCTGCTGAGCGAGACCAATGCGCTCGGCGGCGTCTCGCGCTATGAATATGACGGGTTCGGCGACGCCGTCCGGATCACCGATCCGCTCGGGAACGTCACTGAGAAGAGCTATGACGCGCTCGGCAATGTCGTGCGCGTCCGCGATGCCGAGAACTATGTCACCGAGAATCGCTATTCGATGTTCGGCGACCTGATCGAAGTCATTCGCCGCGCCGCCCGGGGCGGCGCGCCCGGCGCCAATGATGCCGTCACGCGGATGACCTATGATCGGCGGGGAGCGCTCCTCACCCTGACCGATGCCGAGGGCAGGCTGGAGTCGATCGGCCGCAACGTCTTCGGGGAGGAGATCTCCCGCTTCGACGGAGTCACCTGGCTCGATTTCACGGGCTATGACCGGCGCGGCCTCGTCGCCTGGAAGACCAGGATGATCCCGTCCCAGGATTCGAACGGGGTTCAGGTCGCCTCCAGCGTCGTCACGCGCTTCACCTATGACGCGTATGGCAACCGGACCCGCATGGTCGAAGGCGAATATCTGCCCGAGCAGCGCACGACCAACTATGTCTATGACCGGAACAACCGCCTGATCGAGACGCGAGGCGACGCCGTCCTGGTCGTCAGCCAGTCCGATCACATGAGCACCACGCTGGAGGTGCCGACCCGCCGCTTCCGCTACGACGCGCGGGGCAATCTCATCGAGACGATCGAGGCCAATGGCGGGCGCGTCTTCAGCTATTATGACAAGCGCAACCGCAAGATCGTCGAGCTGAACGCGGAAGGCGTCTATTCGGCCTGGAGCTACGATGCCAATGGCAACCTGGCCGAGAGCCGGGTCTATGAAAACCAGTTCCTCCAGGCGTTCACCTATCCCGGCGGTCCGCCCGCGCCGCGCCCCAGCGCGCCCCCCGCCGCGCCGGACGGATTGGTGCGGCAGACCTTCTTTGGCTATGACCAGCTCAACCGGCTGGTCACCACCCGGATCGCGGGCGTGCGGGTCGGCGCCTGGAACGGATCGGGCTACGACACCGGCATCAACGACATCGTCACGACCAATGTCTACGACGCCGGCGGCAATCTGATCCGCACCGCCGACGGCAATGGCAAGAGCAGCTGGTCCTATTTCGACCGGCTGGGCCGCAAGGTCGCGGAGGTGGACCGCAGCCTCTATCTCACCAGCTGGGTCCTGGATGCGGAAGGCAATGTGCTGGCCGAGCGCCGGTACGCGACGGTGTTGACCGTCACGCCCGGCGCGACGCCGCCCGCGATCGCCACGACCGTGGACGATCGCGAGACGGTGTTCACCTATGATCGCGTCGGCCGGCGCCTCAGCGAGACGCGGCGGAACGTCGTCGCGTGGACGGTCGGCGCCAGCGGCGCGCTCGGCCAGGCGCCGACCGATTCCACCGTGCGCTATCTCTATGACGTCCTCGGCCGGCTCATCCGCAAGACCGAGGCCACCGGCGACGCGGTCACCTACACCTATGATGTGGCGGGCAGGCTGATTCAGGAAACCCGCTCCACCTATGCCGGCACCGACGGCGCGGTCGCCGCCAGCCATTCGCCGACGGTCCGCTATTACTATAACGGCTTTGGCGACCTGACCCTCACCCGCCAGGGCAACATCACGCTCGCGGCGAACGATCGCCTCACCAAATACAGCTATGGCACCGCCGGCCGTCTGCTCAGCATGACCGATGCCGCCAACGGCACCACCAACTACACCTATGACCTGTCCGGCAATGTCGTCACCCAGACCTATGTCCGGGTGAAATCCGACGGGACGCAGGCGAGCGAGGGCATTCTCTACCGGTACGACCTGCTCGGACGGGTGACCCAGCGGACCGTCGGCGTCTGGACCGGCAGCGCCTGGGTGCGGACCGATGCGCAGGACACGATCTACAACGCCTTCGGGCAGATCATCGCGACCGGCGTGAACGGCGGAGCGCAGGTGCTGTTCGCCTATGATGCCGCGGGGCGGCTCTGGCGGACCAACCAGGGCGACGGCGTGTGGCGCTATTATGTGTATGATCGCGCGGGCAACCAGACGCTGGTGATCGAGAGCGAAGGCGCCGATCTGGCCGGCAAGACGCTCGATCAGGTGCTGGCGATGGCCACGCGCAACGGCACCTATCAGGTCGGCGCGACGCTGGTCGATGGCATCAATGCGACGATCAGGTCCTATAGCGGGCGTGGCGAGCTCCTCTACGCGCTCATGCCCCGGCGCGAGCTCGACATGGCCGGCACGCTTGCCGACCAGCAGGACGGCCGCACCTACAATGCGTTCGGCGAGCTGGTCTATCAGTCCGTCAACGGGCGCGAGACCTATTATGGCTACAGCACGATGGGCCGCTCGCTCTGGATTTCCCAGGCGCAGGTGCAGGTGCAGGGCGAGAATGGGGCCCTGACGAACGTCCGCCCGACCGAGACCTATTATTACGATCTTTCCGGACGGCTGGTCGGCGTGCGCGATGCGAATGGCGGCGTGAACACGCGCCTGCTGCTCGCGGGCAGCGGCTATGGCGGCACGGATCCGCTCGTGACGGCGGAATTCCATCCCGATGGCGGCGTCGTGCGCTACGATTATGACCAGTTCGGCGACCTGCGCCGGACGACGGACGAGATCAGCCGCGTCTCGACCATGACCTATGACGGCATGGGCCGGCTTATCGCCTCGGTACGGGGCTATGAGACCGACTATTACTCCTATGACATGCTCGGCCGGCGCCTCAGGCATTGGACGGGAGCGCTTGGCGCGACCGTCTTCGACGCGACCGACTATGACGCGCAGGGGCGCGTGGTCCGCACGATCGCGATGGGCGGCGACACCACCACCATCAGCTATGAATGGCGCTCCACCATGGCGACGCCCGGTACCGAGACGGTCGGCGGCTGGGTGAGCACCACCACCTATGCGAATGGCCGCACGCTGGTCGAGCACACCGATTTCTTCGGCCATGACGTGTACCGCAAGGATCTGGGCGGGCACGTCTACACCTTCACCTATGACCGTGCCGGCCGGATAGTGACCAGCGCGCCGGCGGGCAGCGACGCCTTCACCTACACCTATCTCAATACCGGCTGGGTCGGCCGCATCGTCACCACCGGCCAGAGCGGCGGGACGCCGGTGACCGATCGTTCCACGACCTATGGCTATGATCTGTGGGGCAATCTGACGCTCGAGCAATATTCGGAGAACAGCCGCTACCAGACGAACCTTCGCAAGGATTATCGCAACGCGACCGCCACCTACGATATCCTCGGCCGGCTGACGCAGATCGTCGAGGCGGGCACCGCCGTGGCGGCATCGACGACGAGCTACTGGTACGACGCGGTCGGCAATGTGCGCCATGTGCGGGCGCTGCACTACACGCTCGATGCCCAGGGGAACCGCTCGTCCGCGGCGACGACCGATGACCGATGGTATCGCTATGACAGCATGAATCGCGTGGTGACGAGCCAGGGCGCGCTGGTGAGCGGCCAGATCGTCCGGAGCACGACCGGGATCGACATGCTCTATGACGCGGCGGGCCAGCGCGTGCAGGCGACCCGCTGGGTGACCAATGCCGATCAGGCCGAGCGCTATGAATATGACGCGCTCGGCAATCTGAAGACCGTGAAGATCAAGCTGGGCACCGCCGCCGAGCGGCTGGCGGCACTGTACCAATATGATGGGCTGGGGCGGCTGACCCGGCAGACCGACTATTCCGGCAACGGCACCGGCGTCGTCTATGACCGGCTGCTCGAATATAACCCCAAGGGCCAGCTCTATCGCGAAACCGTGTCGGGGCTGCAGGGCAGCGACACCTACACCACCGTCAACACCTATGATTTCGGCACCGGCGGCAATTATGCGCTGGGCGCGGTGGTTGCCATCGATGCCACCAATACCCGCAACGGCGCCGCGCAGCCCACCTCGCGGACCGAGAATGATTTCGTCTGGTATGGCGGTGCCGTCCAGTCGGCCACCCGGTACCGGGCCGACATCACCAAGGCCACGGTCTTCACCAGCACCTATTACAGCAATGCCTGGGGGCAGCTGACGTCGGTGGGAATCGCCGACGGTCGCCCGCGCACCGTGACGTTCGTGAACGACATGGCCGGCCAGGTGATCCGCCGCGACGAAGCCGACAACAATGGCAGCCAGGGCGATCCGCACGAGATCTGGTATCGCTTCGGCGGCGAGCAGCACGGCTATCTCGGCAACAACGGCACTTTCGAGACCAGCTACCAGGTTTCGATCACCAATCGGACGGCGGCGATCGGCACCGGCCCGTTCCGCCTGGGTTCGACGACTTCCGTCTCGCAGGTGGATTTCGACCAGAGCTATTCGCCGATCACCAGCTACACGCAGGGCGGCGCGGGCGGCAGCTACACGGTGCAGTCGGGCGACACGCTGCAATCGATCGCGGCCCAGCTATGGGGCGACGCTTCGCTCTGGTTCCGCCTGGCCGAAGCCAATGGCATGACGGCGTCGGGCGCGCTGATCGAGGGGCAGCAGCTGGTCATCCCCTCGGGCGTGCTGCGCAATTCGAACACCGCGAGCACCTTCAATCCCTATGACCCGCTCGAGGCGCTGGGCGACACCAGCCCGACCACGCCGCAGCCGGCCGCCAAGCCGAAGAAGAAGAAATGCGGCGGCGTGCTCGGCACGATCATCATGGTGGTGATCGCGGTGGTGGTGACCTTTGTCACCAAGGGGGCGACGGCGACCTTCTTCGCGAATGCGCTTGGCGCGACCGCTGGCGCGGCGACCGCCGGGGCCGTCGGTGCGGCAGCCGGCAGCATTGCCAGTCAGGGCTTTGGCCTAGCGACAGGTCTGCAGGACAGGTTCAGCTGGAAGGGTGTGGCACTCGCGGCGATCGGTGGCGGTGTAAGCGGAGGCCTCCAGGCCGAGTTTGCGCAACGCGGCCTCGATGGGGCGATGCGGGGCAGTGAGTTCCTCGGGAACGTCGTGCGAGGGGCGGCGATCAATGGCGTGACCCAGGGCGTCGGCATCGTCACTGGATTGCAGGACAAGTTCGATTGGGCCGGGTTTGGAGCCGCGAGCATTGGCTCTGCACTGACAGCGGAAATCAAGGGCCGAATCCCCGACGGTCCGTCCGACAGTTGGTTCAAACGACTTCCGGGGGATGTCCAGGAAGTCGGGAAGAGCATGGCGCAAGGGATAGGGGAGGCGGCCGCGAGATCGCTTCTGACCGGCACAAGTTTCGGTGACAATCTCTTGAGGACGCTTCCTCAGGTCATCGGCGAGACGCTCGGCGAGCGGATCAATAAGTATATAGATTCTAAGGGTGTCATTCCTTCGGTTGAAGATATAAGGGTCTCCAGTGCCGATGCTGGTTCACCGCCAGCCTTAGGTGGCGTGATAGATATTCTTGGTAAGATAAACGCTCTGCCTATAACAATAGTAGGAAGCGCGATAGGCTTGCTAAACATGGGAATGGGTTTGCTGGCAGGAAATGACGTTAAACTTAGGTTCGAGGATAATTCTATCCAGTTCATTGGCGGTGGCATTGGTCAGGCCCGCGATGGTCGCCTGATATTTGGAGGCAGCGGTGCCGTTACACTTGGGAATGTCCAACTCTATGCGGGTTCAATAGAGCCGGGTACCGATGACACTGGGTATTCAGGATCAAAATATCGAGATTTCAATAGAATAAACGTAATTCGTACGGGCGATCATGAACAATCGCACACGTATCAATACCAAAACCTTGGCCTGGCCTTCCTGCCTCTATATCTTCTCAACGGTTTTCAATCGGGGGCAAATTCGTTCGAGGCTGCGGCCGATCGCGGCGGGCGGGGGGGAAGCCCGTATCCAGATTATGTTCTTCCGTGGCATGCAAGGTGATTTCATAAGTTCCCGGCAGCAATCTAGAAAATAGGTAGGAGGATGCGGGCCCCGCGGATATGGGGGCAGTCCCACACAAGGTGTGCGTCACGATCCGTCGCTTGACCGGGCTGTCGGCGATGCGGGCGCCGCTGCCGAAGGTCTCTTTCACGGCAAAAGCAGCGACGCATCCCCATAGGAATAGAACCGATACCCCTCTGTGATCGCATGCGCATAGGCCGCCTGCATCCGCTCCAGCCCCATCAGCGCAGAAACCAGCATGAACAGCGTCGAGCGCGGCAGGTGGAAGTTGGTGACCAGTCCGTCCACGCCCTTGAAACGATAGCCCGGGGTGATGAAGATCGCGGTGTCGCCTTCGAAGGGGCGGATCAGCCCGTCCTCGTCCGCGGCGCTCTCGATCAGGCGCAGGCTGGTGGTGCCCACCGCGATCACGCGGCCGCCACCGGCGCGGACGGCGTTGAGGCGGTCGGCGGTGGCCTGGTCGATGCAGCCCCATTCGGCATGCATCCTGTGGTCCGCCGTGTCCTCGGCCTTGACCGGCAGGAAAGTGCCCGCGCCGACATGGAGGGTCAGCATGCTATGGCCGATGCCGGCTGCGTCGAGCGCGGCGAGTAGCTCCGGCGTGAAGTGGAGCGCCGCCGTCGGCGCCGCCACCGCGCCGGGCGCGCTCGCGAACATCGTCTGGTAGTCATCGGCATCGCGCGCATCGGTGGGGCGCTTCGAGGCGATGTACGGCGGCAGCGGCATGCGGCCGCAGCGCGCCAGCAGCAGCTCGACCGGCTCGTCGCCCTGGAAGTCGAGCGCGAAGCTGCCGTCCTCGGCGCGGTCGCCGGCCGTGGCGGTGACGCCCTGGCCGAAATCGATCGTGTCGCCGGCGCGCAGCCGCTTGGCGTTGCGGATGAAGGCGCGCCAGCGGCGCGGCCCCTCGCGCTTGTGGAGCGTGGCGCCGATCCTGGCCTCTCCGCGCATGCCCTCGAGCTGGGCGGGGATCACGCGGGTGTCGTTGAACACCAGGCAATCGCCGGCCCGCAACTGGCCGGGCAGGTCGGTGACGCGCAGATCGCGTGTCTCGGCGCCGTCGAGGACGAGCAGGCGCGCCGAATCGCGCGGCGCGGCGGGGCGCAGCGCGATCCGGTCGTTCGGAAGCTCGAAGTCGAAAAGGTCTACGTTCACGGATACGTTTCCGCCGGGGCCGGCGCGCGTTATTGCGGCAGCGTCGCCTTCACTTCGCCCGGCGGCAGTGCCTTGGGGGCATCGGCCGGCAGGTTGGCATAGGGCGGCGGGTTGTCGGACTGGATATAGGCGTGGACGATCTTCGTCGGATTGGCCGGCGGCTCGCCCCGCTCGATCTTGTCGACCCATTCCATGCCGGCAACGACCCGGCCGAACACGGTATAATCGTGATCGAAGGCGAGCTTGGGCGCCATCATGATGTAGAACTGGCTGTTCGCGCTGTTCTCGGCCTCGGTCTTCTGCGCGGGCGTGGCATGGTCCGGCGCGCCGCGGCGGGCGGCGGCGACGGTGCCGCGCACGTGCGGCAGGTTGTTGAACTCGGCCGGCACGTTGGGCAGGTCGGAATCGCCGGTGCCGTTGCCCTTGGGATCGCCGCCCTGCGCCATGTAATAGGGATCGTCGACCACGCGGTGGAAAGTCAGCCCGTCATAGAAATGCCGGCGAGTGAGCGTCTTGATCCGCTCGACCATCTTGGGCGCGGCATCGGGGCGCAGCCGGATCAGCACGCGACCGCCGGTCGACAGGTCGAGCACCCAGGTCTCGGCCGGATCCGCGGGCACCACCGCGGGATGGATGCTGTTCACATCCTCCGCGCTCACGCCCTTGAGCGGCTCGGCGACCGGCTTGCGGGCCTTGCCCCCGCCGCCCTGGGCAAGGGCGGGCGTGGCGAACATCATCAGGGCCGTGGCGGCCAGTGCGGCAAACAAACGCATCAAATTCCCCACTCGGATATACACCCTCGACAGGCGCTCTAGACCAATAGCGTGGCCTCAACCACTCCCTTTGCGACCGATCACGGCGATGCGCGCGGTCATCTCGGCATGGACGGCGGCCGGCACGAACTTGCGGATATCGCCGCCATAGAGCGCGATTTCCTTGACCAGCCGGCTGGCGATCGGCTGGAGCGAGACATCGGCCATCAGGAAGACCGTCTCGATCCGGCTGTTCAGCTGCTGGTTCATGCCGGCCATCTGATATTCATATTCGAAATCGGCGACGGCGCGCAGGCCGCGGACGATCATGCTGGCGCCCTCGCGCTCGGCAAAGTCCATCAGCAGCGAATCGAAGCTGACGACATGGATCTCGCCCGCGATCCCCGCCACTTCGCGCTTCACCATCTCCATCCGCTCCTCGACGGTGAACATCGGGTTCTTGGAGGGATTGGTGGTCACGCCGATCACCAGCCGGTCGCACAGCTTCGCGCCGCGGCGGATGATGTCCATATGGCCGAGCGTGATCGGATCGAAGGTGCCGGGATAGACGCCGGTGCGTACAGTCATAGGTCCTTTCCTCCGTCGCGATGACGGCAAGAATAAGTCACCGGTCGCGTTCCAATGTATAGCGGGCGATATCGCGCAGCAGATCGGCCTCGGCGCCATAGGGCTTCAGATGCGCGATCGCCTGCTCGACCAGCATCCGCGCCTGGGCCCGTGCGCGGTCCATGCCGAGCAGCGAGAGGAAGGTCTCCTTGCCCGCCGCGCCGTCCTTGTGCAGCTTCTTGCCGACCAGCGCCTCGTCGCCCTCGGCATCGAGGATGTCGTCGGCGATCTGGAAGGCGAGGCCGATATCGCGGGCATAGCCGCGCAGGCCCGTGCGGCCTTCCTGCGGCGCCCGGCCCAGGATCGCGCCGCTCTCCACCGCGCAGCTGATCAGCGCGCCGGTCTTCATCGCCTGCAGCCGGGTGACGGTGGCGAGGTCGAAGCTGGCCTTCTCGGCCTCCAGGTCCATCATCTGCCCGCCCGCCATGCCGGCCGGGCCGGCGGCGAGGGCAAGCGTGCCCGACAGTTCGATGCGGACAAAGGGATCGGGATGGGTGCGCTCGTCCGCGATCACTTCGAAGGCGAGCGCATGCAGGCAGTCGCCGGCCAGGATTGCAGTCGCCTCGTCGAATTCCCGGTGCACCGTCGGCTTGCCGCGGCGCATATCGTCATCGTCCATCGCCGGCAGGTCGTCATGGATCAGCGAATAGACATGGATGCATTCCAGCGCGAGCGCGGTGCGGGCGATGCAGGTCCTGTCGACGCCGAACAGTTGCGCGGTGGCGGAGACGAGCAGCGGGCGCAGCCGCTTGCCGCCGCCGATCGCGGCATGGCGCATCGCGCGGTACAGCCCCTCGCGCGGATCGGAGGGAATCGCCAGCAGCAGGTCGAACTGGCGGTCCATTTCCGCCGAGACCTGCTTGAGCGCCGCCTGCAGCGCGAGGGAGGCGTGCGCCATGGCGTGGTTCAGCCGGCGGCGAAGGGTGCGGTGCCCGCGGCCCGCCCTTCGGCGTCGGTACGGATCGCTTCGATCCGCGCCTGGGCGGCATCGAGCCGCGCGGCGCATTGGCGGCGCAGCCGGTCGCCGCGTTCATAGAGGTCGATCGCTTCCTGGAGCTGCGCCTCGCCGCTCTCCAGCCGCGCGACGATGCGCTCCAGTTCCTTCAGCGCTTCCTCGAACGAGAGCGCGGTTACGTCCGCTTCTTCTGCCATGGTTTCGCTATGCGCCGGGCCGGGGCGCGATTGCAACCGCGCATCCCGCTTCCTAGCTGCGCGTTACGGGATCGGGCCCAAGGAGAAGCGCGCATGTTCACCAGCATCAATCCTGCCACCGGCGAGACGGTCGATACGCATCGGGAGCTGGACGCGGACGGGATCGAGACGGCGCTCGCCCGCGCCGAGGCGGCATTCCGGTCCTGGCGCGATTCGCCGCTCGAGCAGCGAGCTGCGCTGCTCGGCCGGATCGCGGACGCCTGGGAAGCGAACAAGCAGCATCTGGCCGAGACTGCGACCAGGGAGATGGGCAAGACGCTCGCCAGCGCAGTGGCCGAGGTGGAGAAGTGCATCAGCGGCTTCCGCCATTATGCGGAGAACGGCCCCGCCTATCTGGAGCCGAGGACAGTGCAGACGGCGGGCGGCGGCCATGCGGTGGCGCGCTGGCTGCCGATGGGCCCGGTGCTGGCGGTGATGCCGTGGAACTTCCCCTATTGGCAGGTCGTGCGTTTCCTCGCGCCGACGATCATGGCGGGCAATGTCGGCCTGCTGAAGCACGCCTCGAACGTGCAGGGCTGCGCGGCGCTGATCCAGCAGATGATGAGCGCGGCCGGCGCGCCCGACGGGCTGTTCCAGAACCTGGCCATCAAGTCCGACAAGGTCTCGGCGATCATCGCCGACCGGCGCGTGGTGGCGGTGACGCTCACCGGCAGCGAAGGCGCGGGCGCGCAGGTGGCGCAGGCGGCCGGCCGGGCGCTCAAGAAGGTGGTGCTCGAGCTGGGCGGATCCGACCCGCTGATCGTGATGCCCTCGGCCGATCTGGCGCTGGCGGCGAAGACGGCGGTCACCGCGCGCATCCAGAATGCCGGGCAGAGCTGCATCTGCGCCAAGCGGATGATCGTCCATGCCGATGTGTACGACGCATTCCTCGAGCGGTTCGAGGCGGGGATGCAGGCAGTGGAGATCGGCGATCCGATGGAAGAGGGGACGGGCATGGGCCCGCTCTCCAGCACCGCCCAGCGTGACGCCGTGCTCGAGCAGGTCGCGCGCGCCGTGGCCGGGGGCGCCACCTTGCGTTTCGGCGCGGCCAGGATCGAGCGGGAAGGGGCCTGGATGACGCCGGGGGTGCTGACCGACCTGGATCCCGAATCGGACGTGGCGAAGGAAGAGATCTTCGGGCCGGTCGCCGCCGTCTACAAAGTGAAGGATATCGACGCGGCGATCGCGCTGGCCAATGACGTGCCCTATGGCCTCGGTTCGGCGGTCTGGACCAAGGACGAAGCCGAGATCGAGCGCTTCGCCCGCGACATCCAGTCGGGCATGACGGCAGTGAATTCGCTGCTCGCCTCCACGCCCGAGGCGCCGTTCGGCGGCGTGAAGCTCTCCGGCCATGGCCGCGAGCTCGGGCCCTGGGGCATGCACGAGTTCATGAACCTGAAGGCCGTGATGTTCGGCAAGGACGTGAAGCCGGGGGACTAGATTGGTTCCTCCCCCAGCTTGCCTGGGGGAAGGGGATCGCCGCCGAAGGCGGTGGTGGAGGGGCGCGGCGGGCACCGACGCGTTGCGCCGGCCCCTCCACCACGACGCTGGCGCGTCGCGGTCCCCCTCCCCGAGACAAGCTCGGGGAGGAATTTATGAAACCACGAACTTCCCCGTCATCCCGAAGCTCGCATGGAGCAGGTGGGTGCACTTGATCGGATAGGTGCCGGGCCCGGGCGCGGTGAGGTGGAGGTCGACGACCGTGTCGCTGTCGAGCTCAACCTTGCCGTCCCTGATCTTCGCCCGGTCCGCCGCCGGCATCGCCGCCGCCGCGAAGAACTGCTTCGCCGCGAAGCTGTGCCCGCCGCTGCTGGTCAGGCGCAGCACATAGGTCTGGCCATGGACCAGCGCGATTGTCGACGGCGTGAACTTGAAATTGGAGAGCGCGACGTCGATCCGCTGCTCGGATGCCGGGGCTGCCGCCGTGAGCGCGAGGGCCAGCACGGGCAGCAGCGCCTTCATCCCTGGCGCTCCGCCATCACTTCGTTGATCAGGTCCTTGCGGCTCAGCTTGCCGATCATCGTCTTGGGCAGGCTCGCGCGCACCACCACTTCGGCGACGCGCTCATGCTTGCCGATGCGGGCATTGACCCATTGGGCGAGCGCGGTGCCGTCGATCGGCGCGGCATCCTCGTCGAGCGTCACATAGGCGTGTGGCATCTCGCCATGATAGGCATCGGGCAGGCCGATCACGAGCGCCTCCTTGATGGCCGGATGCTGGTAGAGCACCGCTTCGATCTGGCTCGGGAACACCTTGAAGCCGCCCACCGCGATCATGTCCTTCAGCCGGTCGACGATGCGGATATAGCCGTCCTCGTCGATCAGGCCGACATCGCCGGTGCGCAGCCAATGCCCCCCTCCATCGACTTCGACGAAGACCTCGGCATCGGCGTCGGGGCGGTTCCAATAGCCCTTCATGATCTGTGGGCCGGAGACGACGATCTCGCCGGGCTCGCCTTCGGGCGGCGGGCGGCTGGGGTCCTCCTTGTCGACCAGGCGGACGCGGGTGCCCTGGATCGGCTGGCCGATCGTGCTGGGCTTGTTGAGCCCGGCATAGGGATTGGTCGAGACCACGCCCGAGCTTTCGGACAGGCCATAGCCCTCGATCACCCGCGCGCCGGTGATCCGCTCCCATTCCTCCTTGAGCTGGGCGGGCAGGGGCGCACCGCCCGAGATGCAGAAGCGCAGCGACTTGAAGTCCTCGGGCTTCATGCCCGGCGCGTCGAGCAGCGCCTGGTACATGGTCGGCACGCCGGGCAGCGCGCGCGGCTGGGTGCGGCGCAGCTCGGCCAGCGCCTGCTTGGCGTTGAAGCGGGGCAGCATCACGATCTCGCCGCCGGTCACCACGGTGCGATTGAGCACGCAGGTATTGGCGAAGACATGGAAGAAGGGGAGGACGGCGAGCACCGTGTCCCTGGCCACGCCCATCTCGGGATCGAGCCGTGCGACCTGGCGGGCATTGGCGGACAGGTTCTGGTGCGTCAGCATCGCGCCCTTGGGCGTGCCGGTGGTGCCGCCAGTATATTGGATCAGCGCCAGATCCTTCACGGGATCGATCTTCGGCGCGGTGCAGGCGCCGTCGTTCGCGATCAGCCCGGAAAAGGCGAGGATGCGCTCGTCCTGCGGCCGCTCGGTCACCTCGGCGCGCTTGAACAGGCGATAGAAGAAGGATTTCGCCGCGGGCAGCGCGCCGGCGACCGATCCGACCACCAGCCGCTCCAGCGCGCTCTGCTCGAGCACCTTGAGCGCGGTGGGCAGCAGGGCCGAGGCCGAGAGGGTGAAGAGCAGCCTGGTGCCCGAATCCTCGACCTGGTGGCTCAGTTCCTCGACCGTGTAGAGCGGCGAGAAATTGACCACCGTCGCGCCGAGCTTGAGGATGCCGTAATAGGCCGCGACATAATGGGGGACGTTGGGCAGGAAGAGCCCGATCCGGTCGCCCGGGCCATAGCCCAGCGCCTTCAGGCCGCAGGCGACGCGGTTGGCGCCGTCCAGCGTCTCGCCATAGCTGTAGCGCCGCCCCATGAAATCGAGCAGCGGCGCATCGGGATGCGCGCGGGCGCTGCCTTCGAACAGATCGATCATGGACTGGGGCGGGAACTGCGTGTCCCATGCGCCCGGGTGACGATAGCTGGTACGCCAGATCTGTTCGGGATCAGTCATTGACACAGGTGTAAGCAAGCCTTTGCGGGGGTCAAGTCGTAAGCCGTTTGCTCCAGGTGATGAGCACCGAGACGGCGAAGAAGCCGATGTCCAGCGCGGCTTCGAGCCGCTGCGGCGAGAGATCGTCGACGCGCTGCATCCGGATGGCGATGTCCGCGCGGCGATTGGGCGAGGCGAAGGCGAGCAGCGCAAGCACAGCTAGCGCCCCGAAGGCTATCCTCCTGGCTCGTCCCGACATGGTAAAGGGCCATACGCCGCGCGGCGCTGCCGGGCAAGCGGGTCAGGCGGCTTCGCGATGCGCCGAGCGGGCGCGGTCGCGGCCCGCGGACTTGGCCTCGAACAGCGCGATGTCGGCGCCCCGATAGAGCGTCTTCCAGTCGATGTCGCTGGTCAGCGGACCGGTGCAGGCGCCGATGCTGGCCGTGACCTTGAGGTCGAAGGGCATGCGCGTGGTGCGCAGCCGGGCGAGCAACTGCTCAGGCTCCACCCCGGCATCGGCGGGCGCCAGGATCGCGAACTCCTCGCCGCCCAGCCGGGCGACCAGCGCGCCGAGCGGCGCGCTCTGGCGCAGCGTGCGGGCGAGCAGGCGCAGCACCTCGTCGCCGCCGTCATGCCCCAGGGTCTCGTTGACTCGCTTGAAATGATCGATGTCGGCGATGAGCAGCAGCTGCTCGCCCGGCCGGCCGATCGCCTGGGCGAGAAAGGCGCGGCGGTTGAGCAGCCCGGTGAGCGGATCGGTATCGGCCAGGCGGCGGGCCATCACCTCGCTGGCGATCGCGTCGTCGCGCTCGTCGCGCAGCAGCTTGATGCGATAGGCGATGGCGAGGCTCGACATCAGCGCCTCCAGCGCCATCGAGAGGAGCGTCGAATTGTCGAGCCAGAAGCTCCATTGGAGGACGTGGAAATTGGCGAGCGTCCGCATCAGCGAGGTGAGGATGGGCGCGCCCCAGCCGATCGCGAACAGCCACAGATAATTGGAGCGCACCCGCCAGGCGCGCCACAACATGGGTGCCACCACCGCGCCCAGCATCAGGAAGACCGTGCTGAAGGCGGCATCGACGATCTGGACGTTGAGCGGCGCGAAGCAGAAGACGAGCAGGCCCACGCCGAGCAACGCCCCGGCCACCACATAGACGAAGCGGCCGAGCCAGCCGGCGAACACCTGCTCCTCGAAGAAGCTGCGGGCGAAGATCAGCGCGCTCGCGCCGGTGAAGCCGAGCAGGAGATAGTTGAGCCGCAATCGATCGTTGTTGGCGATGTCCGGAAAGGCCCAGGCCAGCCCGCCGGAGGAAGAGAAGACATAGCCGAGCAGCCCCAGCGCCATCACGCAGTAGAAGAGCTGGAAACGGTGGCGCAGCGCCCCCCACAGGGCGAGATTATAGACGAACAGCGCCAGGCACAGCCCGCCAAAGCCGGCATAGAGCCCGGTGAGCGCGATGTTGGCCCGCTGGCTCTCGGCACCGGTCACCAGTCGTGGCCCCAGCATCACGCCGCGCATGTTCGCCGATCCCTCGACGTGCCAGAGCAGGCGCACGACCTTGGCCTCGCGCCGCGCGATCGGCATCTCGGCGACCGCGCCGAGCTGGACCCAGGGCGTGATGCCGCGGGCGTCGGTGCGTTGGGTCGTCATCCGCCCGTCGGCATAGAGCGCGTGCAGCGCAAGTCCCTGCTGCCAGAGGCTGGCGAAGCGCACCGAGAGCGGGTCGGACGGGCGGGAACGCTGCTCGATGTCCCGCGAGATCACCCAGAAATTGCCGGGGCCGAGCCGATATTGCGGTGTCCTGCAATCGAAGCGCTCAGGGTGGCGGATCAGCTCGGCCGGGTTCATTCCGCCGGTGTCGCGCAGCACGCAGACCTTGAGCGCCTGCCCCACCATCCCCTGTGCCTGCGCAGGCACGACCATGCCCAGCAGCGCGATCAACGCGCCGACAAGGACGGACAGCCGCAGGAAACGCAACGCCAGCATGGCGCGGGTCTACGCCCAACATGACAAACAACCCGTAAAGATACATGCGTACCGGATCGTCTTTATGAAGCCCCTCAGCCACTTATCCCGTGCCAGGGGCGCGGCGGCGATGCGCGCCGCTCCCCTGGCCCTGGCGGTTCAGCAGCCGTCGCCGATGCCCGCGGCGCGTTTCAGCAGGCCGCCCAGCTTGGGCTTGCAGGGCTTGGGCTTCTGCTCGGGCCGTTCGTCCGGCTCGTCCGCCATCTGGCCGCGCATCGCATCGGCCATGTCGGGCATGCCGGCCATGAAATTGCCCAATGCCCGGTAGCGGACCTTGGCGGTCCATTTCGGGCGCCAGGCGATCTTCGGATCCTTGGGCCGCTCCGGGAAGGCGAAATTGGCCTCCGGTCCATAGGCATAGAGGAAGCCCATCAGCATCTGGCCCGCGGCCTTCTTCACTTCGGCGGGAATGGCGCAGCTGGTCTGGCCGGGCGGCATCACCACCTGCTGGCCGATCAGCCGGTTCACCGTGCCCGGGGAGAGCCAGCTCCACAGGTCGCCGCCGAACTGGCGGGTGGCGGAGGACGCCCACCAGACCATGTCGTCCTTGCCTTCGCCGGCCGAGCCCATCGCCCAGGCATAATAGCCGGTCGCGGCGGGAACCGCCGCCCAGTTGAGCGGGATCGAGCCGTCGGCCGCCTGGCCGGACTTCACGCGCGGCGCGGCCATGAAGTCCTGGGTGAGCGCGAAGCCGATCTCCGGGCTGTAGTTGCCGGCGATCCGGTGCGGGCCGATCAGCGAGGAATTGCCCCGCACCTTCGCGTTCGTCTTGCCGTTCGGCCAATCGCCATAGGTTCGGCTGGTGCCCGGCCGGGGCACCGCCTCGGCCGGGATGCTCGCGCTGAACAGCTCCGGCGGGGCCTGGCCCTTGCCGAGCCTGGCGAAATCGATGACCACCGGCTGGCCCGGCCCGGCATGCGCGCCGCAACCCCAATAGATCAGCAGCCGCCCCTTGGGCCGCATGAGCTTGTCATAGGCAGACTTGTCTTCGTCGCGCGTGCCCGGCTCGGGCGAGGCGAGCGGTACCGACGCGCCCATGCGCATGCCCTCGGGCAGGAAATGATCGGCCTTGGGCGCGCCGCCGGTGGCGGGCAGGCGCGAGCCGAGGCGCAGCGTCATCTCGCGGCCGTCGCCCTGGCCCATCATGCCGGCGGTGGTGCCGACGTCCATCACATATCGTGCTTCGGGGGCGGTATCGTTGCCCGTCTGTGCAACGACCAGGCCGGCGGCGAGCGTGCCCGCCAGCGCGGTGCCGGCGCCCGCAATCTTCCACTTCATCGATCGCATTCGGATTCTCCCTGGCAAGACCATGGCTGCGACCCGAAACGCATGCCTTCCTTACGGCAACGACACGAAAATGCAACGGGTGTGTTATTTAAATATAACACATGCGCCATGGGCGAAGGCCAAGCGCCTGGTTCATCGCGATCGTCACATCAAAGACCGCGCGACGTAATCGTCCGATCATGCGGCTTACGCATCGCGCGACTAGGGCGCGCCCGAGCCGGCGAGAGACCGGCCGCGGGGAGCGGGCAGAAGACCAACTCGCGCAGGAGCTTGTCATGAAGATCATCCTCATTGCCGCCGCGCTCGCGGTTCCGGCCGTGCCGGCATGTGCCCAGAACAGCGTGAAGGTTTCGTACCGGGCCAGCGAGCTCGCCACCGCCGAAGGCCGCCAGGCGCTGCACCGCCGCGTGAACCGCGCCGTCGTCCGCGTCTGTGGCGACCATCGTGCCGCCGGTTCGCTGCTGCACAGCCCTGGCGTCCGCGCCTGCCACAGGGTCGCGGCGGAGACCGCGCGCCCGCAGGTCGACCGCGCCATCGCGCTCGCCAATCGGGGCGTCGAAGTCGCGAGCCGCGAGCGCTGATCCCTGGGGCAGGGGACGCATATTCTCCAGCGTCATCCCCGCTATCCCTTCCCCGTCACCCCCGCGCAGGCGGGGCTCCAGGGCCAGGGACAAGGTGCACGAGGCTCGCCTTGCCGGTTCCGGCAACGCGCGCGCGATTGCTTCGATCATCCCCGGTTACCCTGGATCCCCGCCTGCGCGGGGATGACGGGCGTGGTTCCAAGGACTCGTCTGGGTCCCCACCCGGGTATCGGCGACGCCAGGCGCAATGGCTGCGACGGAGAACGGGCCGCCCGGGACCGGACAAGCAAAGCGGGCCGGGAGTCGCCTCCCGGCCCGCATCGTTCGTCAACGGCCGAAGCCCTTATTTGGAGGCCTTGGCGGCCTCGGCCCTCTTGCCCTTTTTCGGCTTGGGCGCGGCCGGCGTCACCTGGAAGGTCAACGCGCCGTCCTTCAGCTTCACATTCACCTCGCCGCCATGGACGAGCTTGCCGAACAGCAGCTCCTCGGCCAGCGGCTGCTTGATCTTCTCCTGGATCAGGCGGCTCATCGGGCGCGCGCCATAAAGCTTGTCATAGCCCTTCTCGGTGAGCCACGCCTTGGCCGGCTCGTCGAGCTGGATGTGGACGCCGCGATCGGCCAGCTGCAGCTCGAGCTGGAGGATGAACTTGTCCACCACCCGGCTGACCACCGCGGTCGGCAGATAGTCGAACGGCACGATCGCATCGAGGCGGTTGCGGAATTCCGGGGTGAAGAGCTTCTTCACCGCTTCTTCCTGCACGTCGTCGCGGCTGATCTCGCCGAAGCCGATCGACTCCCGGGTCATGTCCGACGCCCCGGCATTGGTGGTCATGATCAGGATCACGTTCCGGAAATCCACCGTCTTGCCGTGGTGGTCCGTCAGCTTGCCATTGTCCATCACCTGCAGGAGGATGTTGAACAGGTCCGGATGCGCCTTCTCGATCTCGTCGAGCAGCAGCACCGAATGCGGCTGCTGGTCGACCGCGTCGGTGAGCAGGCCGCCCTGATCATAGCCGACATAGCCCGGAGGGGCGCCGATCAGGCGCGAGACGCTGTGCCGTTCCATGTACTCCGACATGTCGAAGCGCTGGAGCGGGATGCCGAGCAGCTCGGCGAGCTGCTTCGCCACCTCGGTCTTGCCGACGCCGGTCGGGCCCGAGAACAGATAGTTGCCGATCGGCTTGTCCGGATCGCGCAGGCCCGCGCGGCTGAGCTTGATCGCCGAGCTGAGCACCTCGATCGCCTTGTCCTGGCCGAACACGACCCGCTTCAGATCGGTCTCCAGATTGGCCAGCGTCTTGGTGTCGTCGGTCGACACGCTCTTCGGGGGGATGCGCGCCATGGTCGCGATGACCTGCTCGATCTCCTTGGGCGTGATCGTCTTCTTCCGCTTGGACGGCGGCACCAGCATCTGCATCGCGCCGACTTCGTCGATCACGTCGATCGCCTTGTCGGGCAGCTTGCGGTCGTTGATGTAGCGTGCGCTCAGCTCCACCGCCGACTTGATCGCATCCGGCGTGTACTTGACGTGGTGATGTTCCTCGAACGCGGTGCGCAGGCCGGCGAGGATCTTGATCGTGTCCTCGACCGTCGGCTCGTTCACGTCGATCTTCTGGAAGCGACGGAGCAGCGCCCGGTCCTTCTCGAAATGGTTGCGGAACTCCTTGTAGGTGGTCGAGCCGATGCAGCGGATCGAGCCGCCCGACAGCGCCGGCTTGAGCAGGTTCGACGCGTCCATCGCGCCGCCGCTGGTCGCGCCCGCGCCGATCACGGTGTGGATCTCGTCGATGAACAGCACCGCGTGCGGCAGCTTCTCCAGCTCGGTGACGACCTGCTTCAGCCGCTCCTCGAAATCGCCGCGATAGCGGGTGCCGGCGAGCAGCGCGCCCATGTCGAGCGAGTAGATCACCGCTTCCTTGAGCACCTCGGGCACCTCGCCCTCGACGATCTTGCGCGCCAGGCCCTCGGCGATGGCGGTCTTGCCCACGCCGGGATCGCCCACATAGAGCGGATTGTTCTTCGAGCGGCGGCAAAGGATCTGCACGGTGCGGTCCACCTCGGCGGCGCGGCCGATCAGCGGATCGACCTTGCCCGCCTTGGCCTTTTCGTTGAGGTCGACGGTGAACTGCTTGAGCGCGCTCTCGCCCTTGCCGGACTTGGTCTCCTGCTTGGCGGCCTTGTCCTCGTCGGCGGCGCCCTTCGGCGTGGGCGCCTCGCTGCTGCCGGTGCCGCCCTTGCCGACGCCGTGCGAGATGTAGCTCACCGCGTCGAGGCGGCTCATGTCCTGCTGCTGCAGGAAATAGACGGCGTAGCTCTCGCGCTCGCTGAACAGGGCGACGAGCACGTTGGCACCGGTCACTTCGTCGCGGCCCGAGGACTGGACGTGCAGGATCGCGCGCTGGACGACGCGCTGGAAGCCGCTGGTCGGCGACGGATCGGTCGCCTGATCGACCTTGAGCGCCTCGAGCTCGGTGTCGAGATAGTGCGCCACGGTGTTCTTGAGTTCGCCCAGGTCCACGCCGCACGCGCTCATCACCTTGCTCGCATGCTCGTCGTCGACGAGCGCGAGGAGGAGATGCTCCAGCGTGGCATATTCGTGGCGCCGCGAGCTCGCGGCTTCGAGCGCCTTGTGAAGGGTCGATTCCAGGGCGGAGGCGAAGCTAGGCATTCAGGTACAACTCCTGTGGGCCGGAAAGGATACGCGGCCCCTGTCTCCCCCTATGTCGGGAGACATGGGCCCGGCATCAAGCGCAGCGGCCCCGCACCGGAGCGGATTGGCGTTTCGCCCCATCTCCGGTGCCGTCACGCTCATTTCTTAAATAGAGCGTCCGCGCTTGCGCGGTGGTTAATGGCAAATGAAATTTTGTTCCGACTTCGGGCGATCTCGGCCTCGAGCAGCGCGATTCGCTCGTTAAGCTCCTCAACCGAAAGGGGATCGAGGTCCTGCTTCGCGAGCTGGGCGACGAGGTCGTCCTTGCGACGCGGAAGATTTTCGTCGGCGTCCATGATGGCCCAGCGTTGACCGGGGCCGGACCGATGTCAATAAGACCCCGGGTTTCTTCTGCGTTCGAAAGCGACGAGCCGATGGGTCTTCCGGAAACGATGCTGGCAATCGACCCCGAGGCGCCGGGCGGGCCCGAGGTGCTGGTGCCCGTGTCGCGCCCGGTGCCTCGGCCGGGGCGCGGCGAGCTGCTGGTCAAGGTGGCCGCGGCGGGCGTGAACCGGCCCGAGGTGATGCAGCGCAAGGGCCTGTATCCGCCGCCGCCCGGCGCGCCCTCGATCCTCGGCATGGAGATCGCCGGCACCGTCGCCGCGGTGGGCGAGGAGGTGCCGCGCGAGCTGCTGGGCCAGCGCGTCTGCGCGCTGATCGCCGGTGGCGCCTATGCCGAATATGCAGTGGCGCCGCAGGGTCAGTGCCTGCCCGTGCCGCCCGCGCTGTCGATGGTCGAGGCGGCGGCGATGCCGGAGACGCTGTTCACGGTGTGGAGCAACGTCTTCGAGCGCGCCTATGCGACGGAGGGCGAGTGGATCCTCGTCCATGGCGGCACCAGCGGCATCGGCACCATGGCGATCCACCTCGCCAACCTGTTCGGGCTGACGATCATCGTCACCGCGGGATCGGCGGCCAAGTGCGAGGCCGCGCGGCGGATCGGCGCCGATCACGCGATCGACTACAAGGCCGAGGATTTCGTTGCCCGGGTGATGGAGATCACGGCGGGCAGGGGCGTCGACATCGTGCTCGACATGGTCGGCGGCGACTATGTGCCGCGCAACCTCCAGTGCCTGGCGGAAGAGGGGCGCCATGTGTCGATCGCCGTGCAGGGCGGCATGCAGGCGACGATCCCGATCTTCGAGATCATGCGCAAGCGGTTGACGCTGACCGGATCGACGCTGCGCCCGCGCCCGCTCGAGTTCAAGGCGCTCCTCGCCGACGAGCTGCACCGCACGGTCTGGCCGTTCGTGGCAGAGGGCAGGCTCAAGCCGGTGATCGACAAGGTGTTCCCGCTCGCCGAGGCGCCGGCGGCGCATGCCCGCATGGAATCGGGCGAGCATGTCGGCAAGATCGTGCTGACGATCGACTGAGCACCGCTCCCCAGCAGGCTGAAAAGATTCCGATTTCGCTAGTGGAACGATCGATCGGCATCTAGATTCCATCCTCGAATCGGGGGTGTCCAGGGTGCTTGCGTTCCTTCTTGCCGAAGGGAATTTCGCGTTCGTCGTCGCGGTATTGCTGATGCTGCTCATCGGCCTCGTGCAGGTGATCGGCTTCGGGCATGACGTGGACGCGGACCTGCATGCCGACGTCCATGGCGATCTCCATTTCGACTTCCTGTCCTGGCTCGGCATCGGACGGCTGCCGCTGCTGATGCTGATCGTCATCTTCCTGGCGGTGTTCGGGGTCGGCGGGCTCATGCTCCAGCAGCTGCTGCGCGACTGGACCGGCGCCCCGCTGCCGATGTTCGCCGCGGTGCCGCTGGTGGGCGTCGCCGCGCTGCCGGTCACCGGGCTGGCCGCCCGGCTGCTGGCGCCGATCCTGCCGCGCGACCATACGACGGCGGTGCCGCTCGAGGTGCTGATCGGCACCACGGCGCAGATTGTCACCGGGCGCGCCAGCCAGGGCTCGCCCGCCCGCGCCCGCGCCCAGGACCATCACGGCCAGGTCCATTATGTCATGGTCGAGCCCGACGGCGCCGGCCAGGTCTTCCAGGAGGGCGAGCAGGTGCTGCTCGTCCGCCGCGAAGGCGAATGCTTCCGCGCGATCTCGCGCGGCGACTTCTATCTCCCCCGACTGGATGGGTGACCCATGAATGCGATCGTGCCCCAAGGAGCTTCGTCGATGATCCCCTATTTCGTATATGCCGGCGTCGGGCTGCTCCTGTTCCTGGTCATCGGCCTCATGCTGGCCCGCCTCTACAAGCGTGCCTCGAAGGAGATCGGCTTCGTCCGGACGGGCTTTGGGGGCGAGAAGGTGGTGATCAACGGCGGCGCGCTGGTGCTGCCGGTCTTCCACGAGACGATGCCGGTCAACATGAACACGGTCCGCCTCGCCGTGGAGCGCAAGAACATGGATGCGCTGATCACGCTCGATCGCCTGCGCATCGACGTGAAGGCCGAATTCTATGTCCGCGTCCGCCCCGATGCCCAGGCGATCGCCACCGCGGCGCAGACGCTCGGCATGCGCACCATGCACCCCGATGCGCTCAAGGAGCTGGTCGAGGGCAAGTTCGTCGATGCGCTGCGCTCGGTCGCCGCGGGCATGACGATGGCGCAGCTCCACGAGCAGCGCGCCGAGTTCGTCCAGAAGGTGCAGCAGGTTTCCTCGGTCGATCTGGCGATGAACGGGCTGGAGCTGGAGTCGGTCTCGCTCACCGGTCTCGACCAGACCTCGATCGAGCATTTCAACGCCAACAATGCCTTCGACGCCGAGGGCCTGACCAAGCTGACCGAGCAGATCGAGCTGCGCAAGAAGGCGCGCAACGACATCGAGCAGGACACGCGCGTGCAGATCGAGACCAAGAATCTCGAGGCGCAGCGCCAGTCCTTCCTGATCGGCCGCGACACCGAGTTCGCCCGGCTCGAGCAGGAGCGCGAGGTCGAGATGCGCCGTGCCGTGCAGGCCGCGGAAGTCGCGCGCGAGCAGTCGCTGCGCCAGCAGGAGGCCGAACAGGCGAAGATCGAAGCCAAGAAGCTGGTCGACAGCCAGCAGATCGAAGCCGATCGCGCGGTGCAGCAGGCCAAGATCGCGCAGGAGCAGGCGCTCGAGCTCGCCCGGCAGGAGCAGCAGATCGCGGTGCAGAACAAGAGCCGTGAAGAGAGCCAGGCCCGGGCGATCGCCGACGAGGCGCGCGCCAAGGCGGTGATCGCCGAGGAGCGCGTCGGCACCGCGCGCGAGGCCGAGGTTGCCGAGCGCCAGAAGCGCATCGAACTGATCGACGCCGCCCGCGAGGCCGAGCGCGCCGCGATCGGCATCAAGGTCCAGGCCGATGCCGAGAAGCAGGCGGCGGCCGACCGGGCCGAGGCGGCGCGGCTCCAGGCCGAGGGCGAGGCGGAGGCCGCCAAGCTCAAGGCGGAGGCCGACCGCGTCCGCTTCGAAGTCGAGGCCGCGGGCCAGCGCGCGATCAACGAGGCGGCGAACCTGCTCTCCTCCGACAACATGTCGCTCCAGACCAAGCTGGCGCTGCTCAAGGTGCTGCCGGAAGTGATCCGCGAAGCCTCCAAGCCGCTCGAGGCGATCGATTCGATCAAGATCGTCCAGGTCGACGGCATCACCGGGCGCGGCGGCGCGGCCGGGGTTGCGGAGAGCGGCGGGGAAGGCGATCGCAACCTCGCCAATTCGGCGGTGGCGGCGGCGCTGCGCTACCGCGCCCAGGCGCCGGTGATCGACGGGCTGATGCGCGAACTGGGCTTCGATGGCGGCACGCTCGACGGGCTCGTCGCGGGAGCGGCGGAGACGGGCGTCAAGGGCATCGCCGCGGCGCCGGCGGGTGATGACGATGATGACGACGCGCCGGCGGGACCGTCCGGCGCCGCGTCGCGAAAGGCGCGCTCGGGCAGCTGAGCGCGTCGCCTTGGGGGAGGGGACGCATGCATTTCCTGCGGAAGGATCCGGCGCTCAAGCTGCTCTGCGCCGTGCTGCTGCTCGTGCTGGCCGGCGCGCTGCTGCTGTCGGATCGCTATTGGGTGGCGGCGAACCGCCCGGTCGTCGACGATCTGGCCGAAGTGAAGGTGCCGCCCGAGCTGGGCGAGATGATCTCGGCGATCGATGCCTATGGCGTCCATATCCAGCGCGTGCCGAGCAAGGCCGAGCAATATGTCGCGATCAAGCGCGCCAGCTACGGGCTGGAAGCGCCCGCGCCCTCCTATGCCAATATGAGCGCGCCCAGGTTCGGCTATTCGGTGCGCGAGGCGACCTTTCTCGGCATGCCCTTCTGGTACAATGTCGAATATGGCCATGTGCTGTTCTTCCGCTCGGACTGGGGCGTGGTCGCCGCGCCGCTCAACGAGGTCGGCCATGCGGCGCTGGACAAGGCCAATGGCCGTGATCTGCGCGCGACGAGCGGAGTGCCCTGGTGGAGCCATGTCTGGGGCTGGCTGTTCGTCGCGGGGGTCGGGCTGGCGCTATGGCTCTGGCATCGCCGCACGGTGCGCTGGCGGGCGGAGAACGGCTATATCTGATCATAAGCCTTGCTTATGTTTCGCCCGGCGCATTTTATTGGACGCCGCGCGCCGCCCGGTCCGAAGAACCGGCTGAGCTAGGGAGGAAATCATGGCTGCGCTGGTGCTTCACGAATATGCCGCTTCGGGCAATTGCTACAAGATCCGGCTCACCGCCGCGCATCTGGGGCTGCCGCTCGCGCGGCGCGAGTACGACATCGTGAAGGGCGAGACGCGCACCCCCGAATTCCTGGGCCGGGTCAACGCCAATGGCCGTATCCCCGTGCTCCAGATCGGCGCCGACGATTTCCTGCCCGAGAGCAATGCCGCCTGCTTCTACCTGGCCGATGGCAGCGACCTGATCCCGCACGACCGGTTCGAGCGCGCGGACATGCTGCGCTGGCTGTTCTGGGAACAATATAATCACGAGCCCAATGTCGCGACGTTGCGCTTCTGGACCGTCTGGATCGGCCTCGACAATCTGAGCGACGCGCAGCGGGCGATGCTGCCGGTGAAGCGGGCCGCCGGCGAGGCGGCGCTCGCGCTGATGGACGAGCATCTGGCGAAGCGCGACTGGTTCGTGGCCGACCGGCCGACGCTCGCCGACATTGCGCTCTACGCCTATACCCATGTCGCCGAGACGGGCGGATTCAGCCTCCAGCCCTATCCCGCGCTGCGGGCGTGGCTCGATCGGATGGCGGCGCTGCCGCGGCACATTCCGATCACCGCCTAAAACCGATCACCGCCTAAAATTACGGGGTGCCCGATTCGTAGAGCGTAAGCGATCAATTATGCAGATTTCTGTGACATCTGCGTGAAGTCGAAACGATTCCAATTGTAATATTCCGCGGCCATTTAGCCGGGCCAGGCAAGGGCATTTGCAGGGCTGGTTGAATGGCCACGATCACCAGACTTCCGTTCGACGCGCAGCATGTCGCGGATTTCCACGCATCGACTCCGTCGATCCCCGAAAAGGCGATCACCGAGCGCAAGCGCTATCGCACGGTCTGGATCTCGGACATCCATCTCGGCACGCGCGGCTGCAATGCCGAGATGCTGATCGACTTTCTCGACCATGTCGATTGCGACGTGATGTATCTGGTCGGCGACATCATCGACGGCTGGGCGCTCAAGAAGCGCTTCTACTGGCCGGATTCGCACAACGACATCGTCTGGCGGTTCCTGAAGCGAGCGAAGCGCGGCACCGAGATCGTCTATATCCCGGGCAATCACGACGAGATGTTCCGGCAGTTCTCGGGGCTGAACTTCGGCGGGGTGCATATCCGCCGCCAGGCGATCCATACCACCGCCGATGGCCGCCGCCTGCTCGTGCTGCACGGCGACGAGTTCGACGCGATCACCATGTCGCACCGCTGGCTCGCGCATCTGGGCGATGCCGCCTATGAGGCGATGATGGGCCTGAATCGGCTGGTCAACCGCGTCCGCCGCTGGCTCGACATGCCCTATTGGTCGCTGAGCAAATACGCCAAGGCCAAGGTGAAGAACGCAGTCGAGTTCATTTCGAAATTCGAAGAGATCGTCGCGCACGAAGCCGGTGCGCGGGGAGTCGACGGCGTGATCGCCGGACACATCCACACTGCCGAGATGCGCAACATCGAAGGCGTCGCCTATTATAATGACGGCGATTGGGTGGAGGGTTGCACCGCGCTCGTTGAGCACTACGACGGTACCATGGAAATTCTCCATTGGGCCGAAGAGATGGCGAAACGCGAGAGCGAGGCAGCATCCGGGGTCAGACTGGCGGCTGCGTGACGGCAACGGAGGTCGGACCTGTGCGGATAGCTATCGTGACCGACGCCTGGGAGCCCCAGGTGAATGGAGTCGTGCGTACGCTGCAATCGGTGCGCCGGGTGCTCGAGAAGCAGGGCCATCTGGTCGAGGTGATCTCGCCCGATCTCTTCTACTCGCTGCCATGCCCCACCTATCCGGAGATCCGCCTCGCGCTTGCCCGCGTCGCCAGTGTCGGGGCGATGCTCGAGGAGTTCGGGCCCGCGGCGATCCATCTCGCCACCGAAGGGCCGCTGTGCGTCGCCGCGCGGCGCTGGTGCATCCGCCACGAAATGCCCTTCACCACTGCCTATCACACCCAGTTTCCGGACTATGTCTCGGCGCGCTCTGGCGTGCCGGCCGAATGGATCTGGCGTTACATCAAGTGGTTCCACGCGCCGAGCCAGGCGATCCTCGCCTCCACGCCGTCGATCCGCCAGTCGCTCACCGATCACGGCCTTTCCCATGTGAAGCATTGGGGCCGGGGCGTGGACCTCGCCAATTTCCGTCCCGGCCTCGATCCGCATCCGGCGATGCGGGACCTTGAGGGGCCGGTGCAGCTCTATGTCGGCCGCGTCGCGATCGAGAAGAATCTCGAGGCGTTCCTCAGGACGACGCATCCGGGCACCAAGGTGGTGGTGGGCGACGGGCCGGCACGCGCTTCGCTCAAGGCCCGCTTTCCCGAGGCGAGGTTCCTCGGCCCGATGTTCGGTCCCGAGCTCGCTTCGGCCTATTCGGCGGCGGACGTGTTCGTCTTTCCGAGCAAGACCGACACGTTCGGGCTGGTGATGATCGAGGCGCTGGCGTGCGGCGTGCCGGTTGCCGGCTATCCCGTCACCGGGCCGATCGACGTGCTCACGCCGGAGACCGGCGCGATGGATGCCGATCTCACCAGGGCCATCGGCGAGGCGCTGACCCGCGACCGCGCGGCCTGCGCCGCCTATGGCAGGACCTTCACCTGGGAAGCGAGCGCCCGCCAGTTCCTCAACGCGCTGCATCCGATGCACGGGGAGCGGGTCGCGGCTTAGGACGGATCGACATTCGGCTCTGTCCCTTCCATTCCCGGTGGCGAGGGAAGGAACTGAATGTCGAAGCCTCTCTCGGTTCCGTCATGCTGAAACGAGTTGGCGTTTATCCCCTTGGGACAAGGCGTGCCCAATAGCCGTCATCCCCGCGCGGGCGGGGATCCAGGCTAGTCGGGGATGACCGAAGCAATCGCGCGGAGGCCTGCCGGACACGGCAAGGCGAGCCTCGCGCGCCTTGCCCCTGGCCCTGGATCCCCGCCGACGCGGGGATGACGAGGAAGGGGGAGCGGGGATGACGCGGTTGGCTGATCGGGTCGTGACTCCAGCCAGGATGGTCATCCCGGCGAATTCGGGCGAAGGCGAAGGCTGGAACCGGGATCCGGGTTTTCGCCGGGATGACGGTAATTGCCGCTGGTTACCTCCCCCTTTTTCTTGCTCTTCGCGCGGCATCGCATTAAGTCAGGCCCGTTACAGGCCGCCCGTGATGGGCGGCCTCTTCTATTTCTGGAGACTGTAAGTGGCCCAGCCGCTGATGCCCCATGCGACCGCTTCCTGGCTGGTCGACAATACGTCGCTCTCGTTCGACCAGATCGCCGAGTTCTGCGGTCTGCACATCCTCGAGGTCCAGGCGATCGCCGACGATACCGCCGCGACCAAGCTCACCGGCCGCGATCCGGTCCGCGCGCACGAGCTGACGATGGACGAGATCGAGAAGGGCCAGAAGGATCCGAACTACGTCCTCAAGATGCTCAAGGGCCCCGAGCAGGTCCGTCGCACCAAGGGGCCGCGCTACACGCCGGTCTCGAAGCGCCAGGACAAGCCGGACGGCATCGCCTGGATCCTGCGCAACCATCCCGAGATCTCGGACGGCGCGATCGGCAAGCTGATCGGCACCACCCGGACCACGATCGCCGCGATCCGCGATCGCAGCCACTGGAACATCGCCAATATCGTGCCGAAGGACCCGGTGACGCTGGGCCTCACCTCGCAGCGCGAGCTCGATGCGATCGTCGCCAAGGCCGCCAAGGCCGCCGGCATCGAGGCGCAGGTCGATACCCGCCTCGAGGGCGACCGCGAGGCGCTGATCGAGCAGCTCCGCGCCGAGCGCCAGGCCGCGACCCGCGATGCCGAAGCCGCCGGCGAGGATGCTCCGGCCGCTCCGGTCGAGCACACGGCCGAGACGCTGTTCCGCAGCAGCAACAACTGACGACCGGCCGGCTCCACCGAAACGGGGCCGGCTTTCGTTGATACGCCCGGCAGCGGGCGCGTGGCTTCCCCTCGAATGCGGTTCGGGGGATTCGCGTATGCGCGTCGATTTTCCCGTGGAGCGGCTTGGCGGCCTAGGCTTGGTCCGGGAACAGCGCGGCGTGGCGGGCGCAGACGCCGTCCCACAGCCCCGCCGCCTCCGGCAGCTGCAATCCGAAGCATCGTTCGAGCCGCTCGACCAGCGTTTCGGCATCGGGAAGCAGCATGTGCGCCTCGCCCGCGGGGCCCCGCTCGGTCAGGACGCGCCCGCGCAGCGTCGTGTGGCGATCGCCGCGCCGCTGCAGGACGACGAGATTCTGGACGAACGGCGATTCGGGCTGGCGCTGCAGCTCGCCGCACCGCCGCGCGAGCAGCGCCTCGTCGGCGGGCGCGTCCTGGAAGTCGTAGCTGAAGGGATCGCCTTCGCCATAGCGCTCCTCGAAGCGCCACCAGCCGTCGATCCGGCGCAGCGCCACGTCATAGGGCGGATGGCGCGCGCTGCCCGGCGCCAGCGGCAGCGGCGCCGCCTGCATGCCGCCAAAGCCGACATCGACCAGCCAGGGCCGGCCTTCCAGCGTAACCAGGAGCGCCAGATGGTTGCCCATCGCCGCTTCGCCATGCACTTGCCGCATGACGCCCCCCGAGATGCGGCGCACTTCGTAGCCCAGCGCTTCGAGCACTCGCCCGAACAATCCGTTCTGCTCGAAGCACCAGCCGCCCCGCCGCCGGACGACCAGCTTGTCGAAGATCGCGTCCGGCTCGATCGAGACGGGGCGCCCCAGCTGCACGTCGAGATTCTCGAAGGGGAAGGCGGCGAGATGCGCCTGCATCAGGGCAGTCAGCGTCGCGCGGTCGGGGGTCAGCGGCCCGTCATGCCCGATCCGCGCGAAATAGGCCTGGAGATCCATGCGCCGTCCCTTTGTGCGTGGGCGACGCATGCCGGGCTCAGCCGTCGATGTCGAGCCCCAGCGCGACCCGGGCGGCCAGTGCGTGCTGCGGCTCGCGCTGCAACGGGTGGAAGCGGGCGCCCTGCACGTCGCGAAAGGCACGTTCCAGCCCGGCCTTGCGATAGAAGCCCGCGCCCCCGGCGACGTCCATCGCCCGGCTCACCGTCCCGATCGCCGCGTCGCCGAGCAGGGTGCGACACGTCATCGCGCGGCTGGTCGTGGCCGGCCCCGGCGCGCCGCCGGCCGCGATCGCGATCATCTCGCGCATCGCCATGTCCGCCGCGGCATGGGCATTCTCCATCTCGCCGATGCGCTGGAGCAGATGGGAGTCGGGCTGGCGGGTGCGCGCGATTTCCAGCGCGCGCCGCCGGGCGCCGTCCGCCACGCCCATATAGGCGGAATAGATCGCGGCGAAGGCGATCATGCTGATCACATGGAACAGCATGTGCCACTTGCCCTGGGGCCGCCGCCCGGCGATCGCCGCGTCGGCGACGAACAGCTTGTCGAGCATCAGGTCGTGCGAGCCGGTGCCGCGCATGCCGAGCACGTGCCAGGCATCGGCGATCGTCACGCCCTCCGCGCGCAGCGGCACGCCGAAATGGAGGACGGTCGGCCCTGCCTCGGGATCATCGTGCACGGCGCTGGTCATCAGCAGGTCACCCAGTTCGCAGCCGCTGGAAAAGGGCTTGCGCGCGGTGATGCGGAAGCCGCCTTCCACCTTCTCGGCGGTGCCGGCGCTCTCCAGCCAGTCCGAGCCGCCGCTCGAGACGAGGATCAGTTCCTCGGCCGCCACGCGGCGGAGCAGGCCCTCGGTCGGCGCATCCTGGTGCTTCAGGCGCCACGCCGCGGCGGCGACCAGATGGGTGTGCATCGAAAAGGCGAGCGCGGTCGCGCCGCAGGCGGCGCCCAGCACGCGGATCGCCCCGCAGACATCGGCGAAATCGGCGCCGCCGCCGCCCAGCGCCTCGGGCACCAGCGCCTTGAAGAAGCCCGCTTCCTTCAGCCGCGCATAGCCTTCCGCCACGAAGCTCTCCTCGGCATCGTGGCGATCGGCATGCGCCGCGATCTCCGTGGCGATCGCTCGGGCCTCGGCGATCCAGTCCCGCCCCGCAAGCTTGCCTTCCATCGTCATTCCCCCTTTCGGTCGATTGGTCGCGCCACCAATCGGCCATCCGCCGGGTCATGCTCCAGTTCAGAAACTGAACTTGCGGTACAGAGTCTGAACTACCATGAATGCATGTTCGTGCAGTATTCGGCCGGAAGGATCGGGGATGACGCAAGGGAGCTACAAGCAATTCTGCCCGGTGGCGATGGCCGCGGAGATATTGTGCACGCGCTGGACGGTGGTGCTGCTGCGCGAGCTGTTCGCGGGATCGACGCGGTTCAACGACCTGCGCCGCGGCGTGCCGCGCATGTCGCCGGCCTTGCTCTCGCAGCGGCTCAAGGAACTCGAATGCGCGGGCATCGTCGCGCGCGAGGAGGGCGGCACCGACTATCGCCTCACCGAAGCCGGGCGCGAGCTGGAGCCGGTGGTCGAGGCGTTCGGCATCTGGGGCCAGCGCTGGGTGGCGTATGAACTCTCGCTCCAGCATCTCGATGCGCAGCTGCTGATGTGGGACATGCGCCGCCATCTCGATCCCACGCCGCTGCCGCCCCGGCGCAACGTGATCCAGTTCCGCTTCCCCGAGCAGCCGGAGCCGCGCCGCCGCTACTGGCTGGTGGTCGATCCGCAATCGGGCGTCGACCTGTGCTCGATCGATCCCGGCCATGAAGTCGATCTGTTCGTCTCTTCGGACCTGCGCACGATGACGGCGATCTGGATGGGGTATGAGACGGTGCGCGACGCGCTCGATCGCGAGACGCTGCTGCTCACCGGCGCCCCCGGCATCGCGGCGCAGATGCAGCGCTGGCTCGGCCTCAGTCCCTTTGCCCGCCATGCCCGGCAGGATCGCCTCGCCGCATGACGGAAGCGGGCGGGGCGTGTAGCCTTGCCGCCGCGACTCGGCACGCCGGGCGCCATCCGAGACCGTGGAGGGATCCCATGTGTGACGAGCTGACCGCCGCCGACAATGCGCGTTTCCTGCTGACACGCCGCGAATTCGGCGCCGGCGCCGCTGCCGCCGGCGTCGCGGTGCTGCTGCCGGCCCCGGCCGATGCGGCCGAGATCGCGGGACGCGATGTCGTCATTGCCACGCCGGACGGCGCCTGCGACGCCTATTTCGTCGCGCCCGCGACCGGCAGGCATCCCGCCGTGATCGTATGGCCGGACATTTTCGGGTTGCGGCCCGCCTTTCGCCAGATGGCGGACCGGCTCGCCCAGTCGGGCTATGCGGTGCTCACCGTCAACCAGTTCTACCGCTCCACCAAAGCGCCCTTCGTCACGCCCGGCCAGGGCTTTGACGACGCGCTCCGGGCCAAGGTCGGCCCCTGGCGCCAGCTGCTCACGCCCGATGCGACCACGCGCGACGCCAAGGCCTTTGTCGCCTGGGTCGACCGGCAGAAGGAAGTCGACGCCAAGCGCGGCATCGGCAGCACCGGCTATTGCATGGGCGGCCCGATGGTCATGTACACCGCTGCCGCGGTGCCCGCGCGGGTCCATGGCGGCGCGACCTTCCATGGCGGCGGGCTCGCGGCCGAGGGGCTGATCGCGCTGGTGCCCCAGATGAAGGCGCACTGGCTGATCGCCATCGCCGAGAATGACGACGCCCGCGCGCCGGAGGACAAGGACAAGCTCAAGGCCGCCTTCGCCGCCAGCAGCCAGCCGGCCGAGATCGAAGTCTACAAGGGCACGATGCACGGCTGGTGCCCGCCGGACAGCCAGGTCTATAACGCGGAGCAGGCCAATCGCGCCTGGGAGCGCCTGCTCGCCACCTTCGCCACGCTTTGAACGGCGCTTGACGCGATCGATTGATTTGTTCACTTTATGTTCGATTGATCCGGAGGGAAATCATGACAGGCGATCTGATCTTCTACACCCATCCCCAGTCGCGCGGGCGCATCGTCCGCTGGGCGCTGGAGGAGGCCGGCGCATCCTATGAGACGCAGGTCGTCGAATATGGCACGACGATGAAGGGCGAGGATTATCTGGGCATCAATCCCATGGGGAAAGTGCCGGCGATCGTCCATGGCGGCCATGTCGTCACCGAATGTGCCGCGATCTGCGCCTATCTGGCCGAAGCCTTTCCGGCGGCGGGCCTCGCCCCCGATGCGAGCGAGCGCGCCGATTATTATCGCTGGCTGTTCTTCGCCGCCGGCCCGGTCGAGCAGGCGGTGACCAACCATGCCGCCCAGTTCGTCCCCAGGCCGGAGCAGGGCCGCATGTTCGGCTATGGCAATTACGAGCTGACGGTGGACGTGCTGGAAAAGGCCGTCTCGGCGCATCCCTATATCGCCGGCGACCGCTTCACCGCGGCGGACATCTATGTCGGCTCGGCGATCGGCTGGGGCACGATGTTCGGCACGCTGCCCAAGCGCGAAGCGTTCCTGGACTATTTCGGCCGGCTGAGCGGGCGCGAGGCCTATCAGCGCGCCTCGGCCAAGGACGATGCGCTGGTGGCGGAGCTGCAGCCGGCACAGGCGCCGGCCTAGGGCGGATCGACATTTGGGATCTGTATCGAGCGCGCCTTGCCGGCGGAGGAAAGGCCGTTCCCCGGCGAAGGCCGGGGCCCAGTTGCGACGCCGTTCGAGAGGTTCTCGTGCCTGGCCGGATGCGCCGAGACTGGCCCCCGGCCTTCGCCGGGGAACGGGAAAGCCCCTTCCCACTATATGGCGATCCGTCCTAGCCGATCCTTTTGGTCGCCCCGATAGGAGGCCGGGACGCCGGAAGGCGAGTGGGGGAAGACTCGATCAGCAAACCTGTCATCCCCGCGAAGGCGGGGATCCAGGGTAATGCGGGATAGTGGCGCCACCACGCGAACGCTTTCCGGAGAGGGCGTGACTTGCCGCACTTGCTCCGCGCCTGGCCCTGGATCCCCGTCTGCGCGAGGATGACGATGGAGAATATGGGGCCCCGGCCCGGAAGTTTTCGCATTGGGCACAAGACACCGCGGACCCCGGCTCAAGGCCGGAGTGGCGAGGTACATGTGCGGTCCGCCCGAGCGCCGCTATCCGCTCACAGCTTGTAGAAGCGCACGGCATTGTCGTGGAGGATGTCCTGCTTCTGCGCCTCGGTCAGGAAGGCCGCGCTCTCGATCCCCTCGATCGCGAGGCCGATCGCGTCGGGCCAGTACATATGGTCCGATCCGAACATGATGCGCTTGGAGAAGCCCGAGTCCACGAAGGTTCGCAGATAGGTGTGAAAGGCGGGGCGCGGCAGCAGCCAGTCGATCGCGCCGGTGTCGATGTTCACGTTCGGATAGAGCATCAGCATCGCGATCGTGTCGTCGAGATAGGGCCAGCCGCCATGCATGATGTTGAGGCGCAGCTTGGGATGGCGATTGAGCGCCTCCTCCACCAGCTCGGGATTGCCGAAGCGGGCCCGCGCTGAAGTGCAGCAGGGATCGAAGCTGGTCCCCGCCGGCATGGTGCCGGTGTGGAGCGCGACGGGCACGTCGAACTCCTCGGCCAGCGCGAGATAGGGGTCGTATTTGGGGTCGCTGAGCGACAGCCCGGCATATTGCGACGTCACTTCGCCCAGCACCTTGAGCCTGCCGTCCGCAAAGGCCTTGCGGAGCACCTCGATCGGCGGCAGCGGCGTGTCGTCCGAGCCGCGGATCCCTGCGCCGGCGACGAAGCGATCGGGGTCGCGATCGTGCCAGTCGATCGCCGCCTGGAGCCGGTCGCCATCGCCGCCGCTCACCACGCCCTTGACGACATTGTGCTTCTGCATCTCGGCGATGCAGGCGGCGAGATGGTCGGCGCCGGTCCGGATCGGGCTCTTGAAACCCGAGATCGGATTGGTGACCGGGGCGGGAAGCTGCATCGTCGCGGGATAGGCGTGCATATGGACGTCGATGACGGGGCGTCCGATCGCGGGCGCGGCCGCCGCGCCCGGCAACAGGGCATAGGCGGCCCCGGCGCCGCCCAGCTTCAGAAAATCCCTGCGACCGATACTCATGACGATCCTCCCTGACAGCTCCGTTCGCACGCCGGAGTCGCGCCTCTGAATCGCAATTCGGGGGCGTGGCTGTCCATGCGGTTCGTCCCGCCGGCGGCGCGTTCGTCACAAATCGCGGATGCGCGTGGGTGATCGCGTGGGTGATGTTGTGCCGGCGATGGGCGGGCAGGTTGGCGGTTGGACGGGGACTCCCGCTCTCCGCCGTCATCCCGGCCTTGCGCCGGGATCCCGCTTCTGCTTCCGTCAGCAAGGCAGCGGGACCCCGGCGCAAGGCCGGGGTGACGAAGGAAGCATAGGAGTCCCCGCCCTAGCGGGGCTTCGCTTCCAGCTGCTCCATCCGCGCCGGCAGTTCGGCCATCACGGCGTCGCGATCGGCCTGGTCGGTCTCGCTCCAGCGGGCGATCTCCTCGAGCGTGCGGCCGCAGCCGATGCACCAGCCCGTGGCTGCGTCCATCACGCAGATGCTGACGCAGGGGCTTTCGATGATGGGTACATATTCGATCATCGCGTCCAGCGGGCCAGCCAGTCGGCCATTTCCTGGGGTTGCATGATACGGGCGTCGCCCAGGCCGAGAATGTCGTCGCGGTTGCGGACCTTGCCGGTGCGCGGATCGATCACCAGGATCGCCGGCACCGCTTCGAGCGAGGCCGCGCCGAAGCGCCGCGGCAGATCCAGGTTGCGATCGAACATGCCGATGTCGATCTGGACCAGCACGAAATTACGCGTCACCCAGCCGCGCATCTCGGGCAGGGCGAGCACGCCGGCCAGCACGCGGCAATCGACGCACCAGTTCGCGCCGAAATCGAGGAGCGGCTTGCCCGATCGCTTCGCGCCGGCGAGCGCGGCGTCGATGTCGCGGCGCGCGTCGCGCCCGGGATCGTAGGGCGCGGACAGGGGGAGGGGCAGCTGGTCGAGCGTGCGGGCCGCGAGCCGGGGTGCCGCGCGCTGGGCCGGCGCCGCGCCGGGCAGCATCGCCGCCGCCAGCGCGAGAGCCAGCCCGGCCCGCCGGATCATTCGGCCAGCGTGTAGTTCAGGAAATCGGGGATCGGGCCGTTCCAGCCCTCGTCCGGCCCGTCGTCGCGCTCGTCGCGGCGGCGGTTGCGGTCGCGGTCGCGGCGCGGCTGCTCGTCGCGAGCGCGGGTCTCGCGGACCGGCTCCTCGCGCCGTGCCTCCTCGCGCCTGGGCTCTTCCTTTCGGGCGCGCGGCTTGCGCGCCTTGTCCTCGTCACCCTTGCGCCGGCGGCCGCGGGGTGCTTCCGCGGGCTCTTCCTCTTCGGACGGAGCGGGCGCGTTGCGCAGCTTCACCCGCTCGATCTTCTGGCCGGTGAGCTTCTCGATATTGGCGACGTTCTCGGCGTCTTCCTTGGTCACCAGCGTATAGGCGGTGCCGGTCGCGCCGGCGCGGCCGGTGCGGCCGATGCGGTGGACATAATCGTCCGGATGCCAGGGCGCGTCGAAATTATAGACGTGGCTCACGCCCTTGATGTCGAGCCCGCGCGCGGCGACGTCCGAGGCGACCAGGATGTTCACATCGCCCTTCTTGAACCGCTCCAGCTCGGCGAGGCGCGCCGGCTGGTCCATGTCGCCATGGATCTCGGCGGAACGGATGCCGTGGCGTTGCAGGCTCTTGTTGAGCTCGCGCACCGTGGTCTTGCGGTTGCAGAAGACGATGCCGGTCTGCACGTCCTCGGCATCGAGCAGCGCGCGCAGCGTCTCGCGCTTCTTCATCGTGGTGGTCTCGATGAGGAACTGCGTGATGTTGGTGTTGGTCGTTGCCGGGCGGGCGACCTCCACGCGCTTGGGATCGTTGAGGAACTTGTCCGCCAGCTTCTTGATCACCGGCGGCATCGTCGCCGAGAAGAGCAAGGTCTGCCGTTCCTTGGGCAGCTTGGTGCAGATCTCCTCGATATCGGGGATGAACCCCATGTCGAGCATCCGGTCCGCCTCGTCGATCACGAGCAGGCTGCAGCCGTTGAGCAGGATCTTGCCGCGGCCGAACAGGTCCATCAGCCGGCCCGGCGTGGCGATCAGCACGTCGACGCCCTTTTCGAGCGCCTTCACCTGGTCGCCCATCTGCACGCCGCCGATCAGCAGGGCCATGGAGAGCTTGTGGTGGGTGCCGTATTTCTCGAAATTCTCGGCGACCTGGGCGGCCAGCTCGCGCGTCGGCTCGAGGATCAGCGAGCGCGGCATCAGCGCGCGGGTGCGCCCTTCGCCGAGGATGTCGATCATCGGCAACACGAAGGCGGCGGTCTTGCCCGTGCCCGTCTGGGCGATGCCGACCAGGTCCTTGCCCATCAGCACGGGGGGAATCGACTGGCGCTGGATGGGTGTGGGCTCGGTATAGCCCGCATCGGTCACTGCGCGCAGAAGTTCGTCAGAAAGGCCGAGATCGGCAAAGCTCATGCAAATTTCCGGAAAATCGGCGTGGCAGGTCCACGCGCGAAGCCTTCACGCGCTTGCGGATTTATCGGGGAAAGTCAAGCGCGGAGGTGCTCAACGCTCCAGCGCGAGCGTCCTGAAGTCCTCCACGTCGCAGGAACGGCCCGCCCGGGTACGGATCGAATCGCGTCCGGCGCAGATCTTCTGGTCCTTGTTCGTCTTCACGTAGAAGCCGTTATAGAAGCCGAGCGCCTGGCATTTGCGCCCCAGCTTGGCGCGCAGCAGCGAGCCGTCGCGCAGCACCAGGTCGACGCTGTCCTGGGTGTTCACGCCCGCGAAGCCGGAGATGTCCTGCACCTTCACACAGTCCTTCGCCTTCTTCTCGACCACATGGGGAGCGCGGCGCACGATGATGGTCGCGCTGCTGGTGATGGTGACGCGCGGCACCTGGATCGTCACGCGCTGCTGCTCTTGCTGAAGGTTCAGGGTAACCGCTTTCCAGTCGGGCACGCCTGCGGGCGCCGCGGCGGGCGCGGCGACGAGAAGCAGCAGGCTGGATGCGACCAGGAACGGATTCGGCATTTCGCGTTGGTTATGTACGTTGCAGGTTTGAACAGTGGATGAACTGACACCGGTCGTGCTAGCCCAAAAATGCTATGACACCAGCCCAGCAGCAGCTCGTCGATACCATCCTGGAACGCTTCGGCCCCAAGACGGTGACCACCGATCCCCATGTGATCGAGCCCTGGGAGTCGGACTGGCGCGGCCGCTACCATGGCAGCGCGCCGGCGCTGCTCTCGCCCGGATCGACCGAGGAAGTCGCCGCGATCGTCCGCCTTGCCGGCGAGCTGGGCGTGAAGATCGTGCCCCAGGGCGGCAATACCGGCATGGTCGGCGGCGCGACGCCGCCGGCGGACGGCTCGGCGCTGCTCCTCTCCACCCGGCGGATGAACCGGATCCGTTCGGTCGACACGGCCGGCAATCTCGCGGTGGTCGAGGCCGGGGTGATCCTCGCCAATTTCCACGCCGCCATGGCCGAGCAGGGCCGCCGCTTCCCGCTCACGCTGGGCGCCAAGGGCAGCGCGACGATCGGCGGGCTGGTCTCCACCAATGCCGGCGGCACCCAGGTGCTGCGCTTCGGCAACATGCGCCACCTCGTGGCGGGGGTGGAGGCGGTGCTGCCCGACGGCTCGATCCATGAAGGGCTCGTGCCGCTCAAGAAGGACAATCGCGGCTACGACCTCACCCAGCTGCTGATCGGCGCGGAAGGCACGATCGGCATCGTGACCGCCGCGACGCTGCGCCTCTATCCCGCCATCGTCGAGCGCGCCGCCGCCTGGGTGGGCGTCGCCGATCCCGAGGACGCGCTCCGCATCCTGCGCCTGATGGAGGCGCGCACCGGCACGATCGAGAGCTTCGAGATCATCCCGGGCGAGATACTGGGCCATGTCCTCAGCCATATTCCCGGCACCCGCTCGCCGCTGGCCGGCGAGCATGCCTGGCACGTGCTGATCGAATCGGTGGCGACCGAGCCGGGCGCCGAGCCGCCCGCGGCCCTGCTCGAGCGGCTGCTCGTGCCCGTGTTCGAGGCGGGCCTGGCCGAGGACGCGGTGATCTCGACCAGCGAGGCCCAGGTCGAGGCCTTCTGGCACATCCGCGATTCGATCTCGGAGGCCGAGCGCGCGCTGGGGCCGGCGATGCAGCATGACATCTCGGTGCCGGTCGACAAGATGCCGCGCTTCATGCTCGCGGCCGCGGCCGAGGCCGAGCGGCGCTTTCCCGGCACCCGCGCCACTGCCTTCGGGCATCTGGGCGACGGCAATGTCCATTTCCACGTCCGCGCGCCGCAGGGCGCCGATCGCGACGCCTGGTATGCCGGCGACGGGCCGGCGGTGAGCCGTCTCGTCTACGACATGGTGGTGGCCGAGGGCGGTTCGATCTCCGCCGAACATGGTATCGGACAGATGAAGCGCGCCGAACTGGAGCGTTTGAGCCCGCCTTCGCGTATCGCGGTACTGAAAGCGATCAAATCGGCACTGGATCCCCGCGGAATCCTGAATCCCGGCAAGCTGGTAGCGCTTGCGCCCGAGGCTGACACCCCATAGACCCTCGCCCCGGGATTCCAGACATCAGCATTTTTAGTTCCCAGGAGATTTAGGATGGCTTCCGCCCCGCAGCAGTCGCTGCCTCTGTTCTACAACGAGCTTCAGCCGCTCTCGAGCCAGCAGCACGCCGATTTCAAGATTCGCGCCGCCGACAAGGCGCCGTTCCTCGCCAAGCAGCACGCGGTGCCCGTCACCGTCGAGGAATTCCCGCTGGTGCAGCGCTTCATGCCGATCGTCTTCTCGCAGGGCGAGGAGCCGGTGCCGCTGGCGCTGATGGGCCTGAACGAAGGCATCAACACCTTCTTCGACGAGGATGGCGCGCTCAACGAGACGAACTTCTACGTCCCGGCCTATATCCGCCGCTATCCGTACCTGCTGGCGCGCCTGCGCCCGGACAGCGACGAGCTGTCGCTGTGCTTCGATCCGACTTCGGACACGGTCGGCGCGTTCGAGGAGGGCGAGGCCCTGTTCGTCGACGGCCAGCCGAGCGACACCACCAAGAACATCCTGCAGTTCAACGAGCAGTTCGAGCAGGCTGGCGCCCGCACGGGCCAGTTCATGCAGGAGCTCAAGGAGCTCGACCTGCTGATCGACGGCGAAGTGACGATCCAGCCGGACGGCGCCGCCCAGCCCTTCGTCTATCGCGGCTTCATGATGGTCGACGAGAACAAGCTCAATGAGATGCGCGGCGACCAGCTGCGCAAGATCGTGCAGAACGGCATGCTGCCGCTCATCTATGCGCATCTCTTCTCGCTGGGCCTGATGCGCGACATCTTCGGCCGCCAGCTGCGCCAGGGCAAGATGCCCGAGCCGCAGCTCGTCCAGCCGAACGCCTGATCGTGATGGGGCGCGGCGATCGATACAGCCGGGGGGCGATCGCCTTCCACTGGACGATCGCCGCGCTCGTCCTGTTCAACCTGATCGTCGGCCTGTTCCACGACGCGATGCCGCGGGCGTGGGGCGTGATCCCGATCCACAAGTCGGTCGGCATCGCCGTGCTGGTGCTCACGCTGGGCCGGATCGGCTGGCGACTCACCCACAAGCCGCCGCACCTGCCGGAATTGCTGCCGGCCTGGGAGAAGGCGACCGCGCATACGGTCCACTTCATCCTCTATGCGCTGCTGCTGGTCCTGCCGGTCAGCGGCTGGCTGCTCTCCTCCAATCCCGAGCGTCCGCGCCCGATCAACTGGTTCGGGCTGTTCGAGATCCCGGTGCTGCCCGCCACGCCGGGCATCGCCCATACCGCGCACGAGGCGCACGAGCTGCTCGGCTATCTGATGGCGGCGCTGGTGGTGATTCACATCGCCGCGGCGCTGCGCCACCATTTCATCCTGCGCGACCGGGTGCTGGCGCGCATGCTTCCAGGGGCGCACCGGCTCGGCTGATCGCGCGTTGAAAACGGTTTCTCGCGACCCCTTGAACTATCCGACCCCTCACTTATATTTGATTTGTACGGCGTCGTGTCCCCCCTTTCGCGAGGCCGTACGGCACGCCCTCGGGCGTGTCTCCTCCCTGAACCTTGGCCACCTCGTGGGTAACCACGAGGTGGTTTTTTATGTGCCGCCTTGCCGCCGGCCCCTGATAGGAATCGGGCATGGACTGGTTCTCGAAATGGTTCTGGCTCTGGCCGTCGCTGCTGGGGTGTCTCGTGCTTGGGCGAGGTGTGGTCGCGGTTGTCCGGCGTCGTGTCCTGGTGTTTCGCAACCCCGATCCCGATGCGGCAATTTACCGGGAGTATGAACCCGGGCTCTATTGGCTGCTGGTGACGGCGCATTTCCTGATGACCGGCCTGTTTTTCTGGATGGCCGGGTACAAGGTTCCCTGACCGGCGCTATTCCGCCGCGATCGCCCCCGGTAGCGCTTCGTCCGCCACCGCGTCGATCAGGTCGCGCAGCAGCCGCACCGCGGTCGCCAGTCCCGGGCCCGGCTGGTCGAGTGCCGAATCGAGATAGAGCGACCGATCGAACTCGAGCTGGATCGCGTGCACGCCGCGACGCGGATCGCCGTGGCGCTCCAATATGTGGCCGCCCGAATAGGGTGTGTTGGCCATGGTGCGGATGCCGTGCGCGCGCGCCACGCCTTCGATCCGCCCCAGGAAGCGCCCCGCCGCCGATTTGCCGAACCGGTCCCCCGGCACGAGCCGCGCTGCCGTCGCCGGATTGCCGAGCGGCGGCATCGAATGGACGTCGAGCAGCACCGCCACGCCGAATCGCGCCCGTGCCGATGCCAGCGCGGCGGCGATGGCGGTGTGCCAGGGGCGGTGGTCGGCATGGATGCGCTGCTGCACTTCGTCGGCACTCAGCCGGCGCTGCCAGATGTCGCCTGCGTTTCCCGCCCGGCGCGGCACCAGCCCCAGTCCGGAGCGGAGCTTGGCCGACAGCGGGGCGCCATGCGTCCAGGCGCCGTCGTCGAGCCGCGGGTCGCGCTCGTGCTCGGCGCGGTTGAGGTCGATCCAGGCGCGCGGGCGGGTGGCGACGAACAGCGTCTCGTCGCGCCGGGCGGCAAGGGCGATCGCGTCGGCATGCCGGTCCTCGAGCCCGTGCAATGCCGCCAGCGGCACGCGCAGCGCCGCGCGCAGCGCGTCGGGATAGGCGCGCCCGGCATGCGGCACGGACAGGATCACCGGGCTCCGCGGCTCGGCGGGGCCATGGCGGACGAAGGATTCTCCGATCACGACGTCATGACTATGCGCGCCATCGCGCTGCCGCAATGGCATGGAATGGGATAAGGGCGGAAAATCTTAAGGGCTTCGGGTATAGGATGGGGTCCTGTCGATTTCGAGTGGGGGAACATGATCCGGATTCTGCTGGCCGAGGATGACCGCGTGATGCGGGAATACCTGACCCGGGCGCTCGAGCGTTCGGGCTATGCGGTCAGCGCGGTCGATCGCGGCACCGCGGCCATACCGCTGCTCGAGGGCGAGCGGTTCGACCTGCTGCTCACCGATATCGTGATGCCGGAAATGGACGGCATCGAGCTGGCCCAGAAGGCGAGCGAGATCGCGCCGGACATGCGGGTGATGTTCATCACCGGCTTCGCGGCGGTGACGCTCAAGGCGGGCAAGCAGGTGCCCCAGGCGCGCGTGCTCTCCAAGCCCTTTCACCTGCGCGACCTGGTGCTCGAGGTGGACCGGCTGTTCGAGGCGGAGAATGCCGGGTTCAATTGAGGTTTCCGACTCTGGCGGTGCCGGATGGGGGAACGGACCGGTGCCGCAAAAACTGAAAACCATGCTTGCGCGGGTTTGTGTTGCCCGCTAAAGGCCCGCTTCCCGTTTCGGCCGACAGGCCAATGGGCGCGTAGCTCAGTGGTAGAGCACTGTGTTGACATCGCAGGGGTCGCAAGTTCAATCCTTGCCGCGCCCACCATATAGAAAAGCCGCCAGGTCATCGATCTGGCGGCTTTTTTGATGTCCCGCGCTGGTGCTGCGCCGCGCTTTGGCGCATCCTGGCCCGCATGCGGGAACAAGCTTCGGAATATGATTGGGCGGGCGGCCGCGGTGCCCAGTGGCGCGACCGGCTCGACGGCATGGAGGCGATGCTCGCGCCCATCGACGCGCCGTTCGTGGCGGCGCTGGCGCTGGATGCGCCCTGCCGCATCGCCGAGATCGCCTGCGGCGGCGGCGGCACGGCGCGCGCCATCGCCGCGGCGGCGCCCGCCGGCAGCGACATCACCGGCTTCGACATCTCGCCCGATCTGGTCGCCGCCGCCACGGCGCGGGCCGCCGCGGTGGCCCACTTCGTCGAGGCCGATGTCGCGACCTATCGGCCAGAGCGGCAGTTCGATCGGCTCGCCTCGCGCTTCGGCGTGATGTTCTTCGACGATCCGGCGGCCGCTTTCGCCAATCTGCGCCACTGGCTGGCGCCGGGCGGGCGGCTGGCCTTCGCGGTCTGGGGCCCGGCGGCCGAAGTCGGCTTCATGGCGGAGATCCGCGCGGCGGTCGCCTCGGTGATCGAGCTGCCCCCTGCCGATCCCGATGCGCCCAGCCCGGTCCGCTACGGCGATCCCGGGAAGCTGATCGCGCTGCTGGATGCCGCCGGTTTCCGGGACGCCGCCAGCCGCGGCTGGCACGGCGCGCTGCCCGTGCCCGGCGCGACGCCCGAGGCGGCGGCCGATTTCCTGCTCGCCTCTTCGTCGATGGCGGCGCCGCTGCTCGGCGCGCCGCCCGCCCGGCGCGAGGCGGCCTGCGCCCGCCTGGCGGAGGCCTGTGCCGGCCATTGGGAGGATGGCGGCGTCCGCATGCCGGTCCGGGTGGAGATCGTCACCGCCGCCGGTTAGGGCGGGGACTGATATCCCTTTCTTGTCGTCCCCGCGCAGGCGGGGATCCAGGGCCAAGAGCAAGGGCCAAGCGGCTCGTTTCGCCTTCTCCGGCAACGCTGCGCACGATTGCTTCGATTGCCCCACGCTACCCTGGATCCCCGCCTGCGCGGGGATGACGAAACCAGTTTCAAGGACGTGTTCGGGTTCTCGCCCTAGGTTGAGAACCCAAACAAGTATCTGATTTTCTACCGTCATCCCGGCCTTGAGCCGGGATCCCGCTTCTTCCTGCGCTGGGGAGATAGCGGGACCCCGGCGCAAGGCCGGGGTGACGAAGCAAGAATAGGAGTCCCCAACCTAGGCGACGCGCAGTTCCGCCAGAAAGGCATGGACCTGGTCCGACAGGGCATCGGCGCCGACATGGAGCCGCCCCGCCACGTCGCGCATCGCCCGCGCCTGGTCCGAGGCATCGCGCGAGGTGCCGCCGATCGCCTCGACGTCGCGCTGGATGCCGGTGCTCGCATGCACTGCCTCGTCCACGTTGCGCGCGATCGTCCGCGTCGCTTCCTCCTGCCGGGCGACCGCGCTTTCCACGGCGTCGGCCAGCGCCGCCATCGCGCCGATCGCCTGCTCGACTCGGTTGTGCCCCGCGGCGACCTCGTCGATCCCGCCGCGGATCTCGCGGACATGCGCGGTGATCCGGTCGGCGGCGATGCCGGTCTGGGTGGAGAGCTGCTTCACTTCGTTCGCCACCACGGTGAAGCCGCGCCCCGCCTCGCCGGCGCGCGCCGCCTCGATCGTCGCGTTGAGCGCGAGCAGGTTCACCTGCCGGGCGATGTCGCTGATCAGCCGGATCACCGAATCGATCGATTGCGCCGAATGGAGCAGGTCGCGGGTGCGCGCGCTCCCGGTCTCGACCAGCTGCGAGACCGCCGCCGCCGCCTGGCGCGCATCGCTGGTATTATGGGCGATGCCGGCGAGCGCGCCGGCCAGGTCGCGCCCGCGCGCGGCGATCTCCGCCATGTTGTCGCTCGTCTGCGAGGCGGCGGTCGCCACCGCCAGGGCGCGGTCGCCCACGCCGCTCGCCCGGTCCGCCGTCAGCACCGCGCCATCCTCGAGCGCGGTGGAGAGCAGGCCCATGTCGCGCGACAGCGCTTCCACCTGCGCCTCGAAGCGCTTGCTTGCCGCTTCGATCCGCGCCGCGCGTTCCACCTGGGCGCGCGCCATCGCCACTTCGCGCTCGGCCGCGAGATGGACGAGCCGGCGGTTGTTCATCGTCGCCTGCACCCGGCCGCCCCGGGTCAGGATCATTCCTTCCGATCCGCCCGAGGCGCGATAGCGTTCCATCAGCCGGCCGAGATCGTCGGTCATCTCGGCAACGGGGCAGGCGCGGACATAGCGCGACACCGCGGCGCCATAGGAAGGGTTGCGCATCAGCGCATGGCCGAAGGGATTGAGCAGCAGCCGCCGCACGTCCTTCTCGAAGATCGCGCCCAGCGGACGCGCGTGCGCGTCGACGATCGCCACCAGCCGCAGCTCGGGATCACTGCCGAACAGCTCGGCCGCCCGCCACATCGTGTCGGTGAGCGTCAGCAATGGCGGATTGAGCTCGCGCTCGGTAAGCCAGGTGCCGCCTGGGGCGGGCAAGGGATCGGCCAAGGACATCCCCCGCCGGATAGGGCGCGGTTGGTAAATGCGCGCTTAGCCCAGCGTTACAGTACCGAGACAAAGCGCTTTTTTTCGCGGGTTGCGGGCGATTCCTCGCGAAAATCGCGCCACCGGCTGTCACCTTGTTGTCATATGGCGGTGCCTAGGGCGGGACATGAAGCTCAGCATCGAGAATCTGGCCCTGAGCCATGGCGAGCGCCGCGTGCTCGACGGCGTGGATGCGGTGCTCGCGCCGGGCAAGGTGACGGCGATTCTCGGCCCGGCCGACGCGGGCAAGGCCGTGCTGCTGCGCGCGCTCGCCGGCCGCGCCGATGCCGATGCCGGCCATGTCCGGCTGGGCGGGCGGCTGATCGGCCGGCTGGGCCGGGCCGAGCGCGCCCGGGCGATCGCGCTGGTCGAGCATCATGGTGGCCGCCGCCGGTTCGGCCGGGGCCCCGCCGATCTTGCCGCCGCGCTGGCCGCGCGTCCGGCCTGGCTGCTCGCCGGGGATCCACTGAGCGCACTCGATCCGGCCGCGCAATTCGCCCGGATCGAGCAGCTGCGCGCGGCCGCGGACCAGGGAATGGGCATCGTCGTCACGCTCGCCGATCCCGTCCTCGCCGCCCGCCTGGCCGATGCGGTGCTGCTGCTCGGCGGCGGTCGCATGATCGCCTTTGGCGTGCCCGGCGACGCGCTCGCCCATCAGCCGCTGCGCGCGGCGTTCGGCGTGGAGGTGATGGTGATCGGCGATGCGCAGGGCCGGTTGCTCCCCGTGCCGATCGGCTGCGCAGAATAGTCCTCGCTTCCCTGCAAGGGAGGGGCGAGGGTGGGTGGCGTTGCGGCGATACCGTGGTCGCAGGGATGCGGCGCCGTATCGCGTACATCGATCCACCCCCGGCCCCTCCCTTGCCGGGAGGGGAGTTGATGTGCCACTGCGTAATTAAATTACACACTGAGTCGGGCCGGCAGAGTCCGCAGGAGAGCGAAATGCGTAACATCGACCATGTTATTGTCGGCCATGACGGCGGTGCCGGCGCCCGCACTGGAGACGTCTTCAATCCGAACACCGGCCAGGTGCAGGCCCGGGTGCAGCTCGGCACCCAGGCCGATCTCGACAAGGCCGTCGCCGCCGCGCTCGCCGCCCAGCCCGGCTGGGCCGCGACCAACCCGCAGCGCCGCGCCCGCGTGATGTTCGCGTTCAAGGCGCTGGTCGAGAAGCACATGGACGAGCTGGCGCACCTGCTCAGCTCCGAGCATGGCAAGGTGATCGCCGACGCCAAGGGCGACATCCAGCGCGGCCTGGAAGTGATCGAATTCGCCTGCGGCATCCCGCACGTGCTGAAGGGCGAATATACCCAGGGCGCCGGCCCCGGCATCGACGTGTACAGCATGCGCCAGCCGCTCGGCATCGGTGCGGGCATCACGCCGTTCAACTTCCCGGCGATGATTCCGATGTGGATGTTCGGCGTCGCCATCGCGTGCGGCAATGCCTTCATCCTCAAGCCCAGCGAGCGCGATCCCAGCGTGCCGGTGCGCCTCGCCGAGCTGATGCGCGAGGCCGGCGCGCCGGAGGGCATCCTCCAGGTCGTGCACGGCGACAAGGAAATGGTCGACGCGATCCTCGATCATCCGGCGATCGCGGCGGTCAGCTTCGTCGGCTCGTCGGACATTGCGCATTATGTCTATCGCCGCGGCGTCGAGGCCGGGAAGCGCGTCCAGGCGATGGGCGGCGCCAAGAATCACGGCATCGTCATGCCCGATGCCGATCTCGACCAGGTGGTGGCGGACCTGTCCGGCGCCGCCTTCGGCTCGGCGGGCGAGCGCTGCATGGCGCTGCCGGTGGTGGTGCCGGTGGGCGACAAGACCGCCGATGCCCTGCGCGAGAAGCTGATCCCGGCGATCGCGGCGCTGCGGGTCGGCGTCTCCACCGATGCCGAGGCGCATTACGGCCCGGTGGTGAACGCCGCCCACAAGCAGCGCGTCGAGAACTGGATCCAGACGGGCGTGGACGAAGGCGCCGAGCTGGTGGTCGACGGGCGCGGCTTCCAGCTCCAGGGCCATGAGCAGGGCTTCTTCATCGGGCCGAGCCTGTTCGATCGCGTCACGCCGGACATGCAGGCGTACAAGGAAGAGATTTTCGGACCCGTCCTCCAGATCGTCCGCGCGCCCGATTTCGAGACCGCGCTGCGGCTGCCGAGCGACCATCAATATGGCAACGGCGTCGCCATCTTCACCCGCAACGGCCATGCGGCGCGCGAATTCGCGGCGCGCGTCAATGTCGGCATGGTCGGCATCAACGTGCCGATCCCGGTGCCGGTCGCCTATCACACCTTTGGCGGCTGGAAGCGCTCGGCGTTCGGCGACACCAACCAGCACGGCATGGAAGGCGTGAAGTTCTGGACCAAGGTGAAGACCATCACCCAGCGCTGGCCCGATGGCGGCGGCACCGGTGACAGTGCCTTCATCATCCCGACGATGGGCTGATCCATGCTCGCCCTCGGGGCAGGGCTGCTCCTTGCACTGGCCGGTAGCGGCCAGCATGGGGTCGTGGACGGGCCGGGCCGCTTCTGCGGTTACGGCCCGGTCATCGATCTGCGCGCGGGCGAGCGGATCAAGCTGGGCCAGGGCGGCATCCATAGCGGCCGGTTCCGCTGGAAGGGTGCGTTCGGCAGCCTGGACGTCACAGGTATCCAATGGGGCAGCCCGCCCTCGGGCGAGGGGCGCAAGCAGCCCACGGCCGCGGGGCAGACTCTGTTCGAGGCGTGGCGCGAGGGTGGCCGCCATGTCGTGGCGATCTGGAACGGCAGCCACGGCGTCGCCTATTTCCGCTCGTCCCGCCGGTTCACGCCCGCGCAGTTGGCCGCGATCGAACGGGTATCGCTGTTCGACGAGGCCGGCCCCGCGCCGGAAGGGTGCAAGCTGAGGACGGTCTTTGTCTGGGAATGATCGGTCAGGTCCTGGCCGCGACTTCACGCTTTCCCTTCCCGAACCACGGCACTGCCGCCGCCGCGAAGGCTTCGTGGTAGCGCGGGTGCTCGGTGCCCATCCAGCGATCCCACCAGGTGAAGTAGAGCCCGAAATTATGCCCGCCGCCGCTATGGTGCAGGTCATGATGCGTCGCAGTGGTCAGCCAGGCGGTGAGCGGGAAGCGCGTGAATCCCGGCGGCATCAGCTCGTGCCCCGAATGGCCGAGCACGTTGCGGCCGATCTGGTGGAGCAGGAAGGCGAGCACCGTGATCGCGTGCATCGGCGCGAACAGCAGGAAGAGCGGCAGGAACATGCCCTCCAGCACGCCCTCGATCGGCGCGAAGCTATAGGCGGCCCAGGGCGTCGGCGTGCGCGACTTGTGATGGGTCAGGTGGGCGCGGCGGAACATCGCCCGGGTGTGCAGCCCGCGATGCATCCAGTAGAAATAGGCATCGTGCGCGATCACGATCGCCACGAACTCCAGCGCCGCCTGCCACCAGGGCGGGGCGGCGAAGGCGAGATGGATGATCCCCGCCTGGTTCATCGCCAGCGTGGCGATGCTCCACAGCGCGAAGATGCCGACCGAGAGCATCGAATGGCGGAACTCGCGGGCCCGGTCGCCCCGGGCGGGCGGGCGTTTCTGGATGCGCCGGGCCGCGGTCCAGCGCGCGCCGGCCCAGAGGATGGCGGTCATCCCGCCGGCGGCGACGAGATAGCGGGCCAGTTCGACGGCGAAGCTGTGCGCGCCGTGCGCGGCGAGCGGTACGATCCAATGTTGCATGTCGCATCCTCGAAAGCGGATGCCGATCTGCTAGGCCGCGGCGCCGCGCCGGTCCCGCCGCGCCCGGAAAATGCCGCGCATTTCCGGAATCGATCAGCCTTTTTCGGGATCGAGGATCGCCGCGCGCCGATATTCGCTGGGGCTGGTGCCGGTGGCGTCGCGAAAGGCGCGATTGAACGGGGCGAGGCTGCCATAGCCCAGGTCCATCGCCAGGGTGAGCACGGGCAGGTCCACTCGGGCCGGGTCGCTCAGCCAGGCCCTGGCATCGGCGATGCGGTGCGAATTGAGGAAGTCCGAGAAGTTGCGATAGCCCAGCCGCTGGTTGATCAGCGCGCGCAGCCGATGCTCGGGCACGCCCAGCTTGCCGGCGAGCACGCCGATGCCGAGCCCGGGCTCGCGATGGACATGGGCGGCCATCGCCGCGTCGAGCTTCTGCTTGAGCACATGCTCGGCCGGCGACAGCGGCGGGCGTATGGGCTGCGGCGCGGCCCTGTCGAACAGCAGCTCGGCATTGGCCGAGAGCATCGCGGCGCCGAACGCCAGGATCGCGATCAGCGCGGTGCCCGACTGGAGCAGCATCAGCCAGATATCGGTGCGCAGCAGGTCATACACGCTCTCCACCACCACGATGCCCAGGGTCTGCACGCCCACCACGATCACGAAGCCCAGCCGGAACATCCGGCGCTTCTCGCTCAGATCGTCGCCGCGATTGGCGATGGCGATGACGATGGCATGCACCGCGAGCAGGAAGGCGATGCCGTGCTGCACCGCGCCCGCCGCCACGGGCCGCTGATGGGTCACGTACAGCGCATGGGTGAAGAGCAGCCAGTCGATCAGCGTCACCCCCAAGGCAAGCGCGAACAGGCGCCTGTCGACGGGCCGCTCGAAGATCAGATGGGCGAACACCCACAGTGCCAGCGGGGCGTTGAGCGAGAAGAGCTGGATCACCGGCCAGGCCGCCGAGCGCCACAGCTGCAATGCGGGCGAGACGATGGCGAGATAGGCCGCCACGCACACCAGCAGCGCGATCGTCGCGCGGCGGATCGGCGCGGGCGCGCCGCTGCGGCCCGCCACCAGCGCCATCAGCAGCAGCTGGCCGACGCCCATCAGCCGCATCGCCGTATCGATAAGCAACAGCCGCTCCATGCGCAGCCTTATGGCGCCGCCCTCCGCCAGCGTCTATTGGCGGAGACGGCTGGAACCAGGGGGGAAGGGCGATGACCGGGTTGCGCTTCGTGCTCAAGGCGATGATCGCCTGCATCGCGCTGGCGATGGTGGTGCCGGGCAAGCGCACGATCAGCGTGATCGCGTCGACGCCGCCCCAGGCGGCCAAGCGCATCGCGCTCAGCTTCGACGACGTGCCGCGCGGCCGCGGCGCCTTCCTCACCCCCGACGAGCGCACCGCGCGCCTGGTCGAGATCTTTCGCTCGCGCCACGTGCCGCAGCCGGTCTTCTTCCTCAATCCCAACCGGATCGTCCATTTCGGCGACGGGATCGACGCGCCGAAGCGCATCGCCGCCTATGTCGCCGCCGGCGGGGTGCTCGCCAACCACACCAACACCCATCCGAAGCTGTCCAAGGTGACGGCCGACATCTTCCTCGCCGATATCGACCGGGCCGAGGCCTATCTGAAGACCCAGGGCAAGGCATACCGCCCCTGGCTGCGCTTCCCCTATCTGGACGAGGGCGGGCCCGACAGGGCGAAGCGCGACGCCGTCCGCGCCGGCCTGGCCGCGCGGGGGATGATGAACGGCTATGCGACGATCGACGGCTCGGACTGGAACATGGAGGGCCAGGCCATCGCGGCGCGCAAGGCGGGCAAGGCCATCGACATGGACGCGCTGCGCGACCTCTATGTCGAGACGCATGTCCGGTCCGCCGATTTCGGCGACGAGCTGGCCCGCCGCGCGCTCGGCCGCTCGCCGGCGCACGTCCTGCTGCTGCACGAGACCGACATGGCCGGGCTGTTCCTGGGCGACCTGATCGACGCGCTGCGCCAGGACGGCTGGGAGATCATCGGCGCGGACGAGGCCTATGCCGATCCGATGCACCGCGAGCGCCCGGACGTCGCCTGGACGGCGGGCACGATGATCGAGCAGATCGCCTGGGAGAAGAAGCTCGCCAAGCCGCGTTGGTACGAGCGCAACGATGTCAAGGTCGCCAATGCGCTCTTCGCCGAGCGGGTGCTGCACGAGAAGCTGGGGGCGGGGAAATGATCCTCGCCTCCTGTTCAGCCCTATTTGCTCCCCGGCCTTTGCCGGGGAACCGTGTCGTTTCCACCCTTCCGGATCGCCGTCCGGCCCAAGGATCCTTTCATGACTGACCAGTTCGAACTCACCGACGACCAGCGCGCCATCCAGGAGATGGCCCGGAAATTCACTGCCGACGCGATCACGCCGCACGCGGCGGAGTGGGACGAGAAGCACATCTTCCCGCGCGACACGATCCGGGCCGCGGCCGAGCTGGGCTTCGCCTCCATCTATGTCTCGGAAGAGAGCGGCGGCATCGGCCTGGGCCGGCTCGAGGCGGCGTTGATCATGGAGGCGATGGCCTATGGCTGCCCCTCGACCAGCGCCTTCATCTCGATCCACAACATGGCGAGCTGGATGATCGACCGCTTCGGCAGCCAGGCGGTCAAGGACAAATATCTGCCTTCGCTGATCACGATGGAGCGGATCGCCTCCTATTGCCTTACCGAGCCGAGCTCGGGCTCGGACGCCGCCGCGCTCAAGACGCGGGCGGTGCTGGACGGCGATCACTATGTCGTCAGCGGCTCGAAGCAGTTCATCTCGGGTGCCGGCGAGAACGAAGTCTATGTCACGATGGTCCGCACCGGCGAGGAGGGCCCCAAGGGCATTTCCTGCCTGGTGATCGAAAAGGACATGCCCGGCGTGTCCTTCGGCGCGAACGAGCGCAAGCTGGGCTGGCATTCGCAGCCCACCCGCCAGGTAAGCTTCGACAATGTCCGCGTGCCGGTGGCGAACCGTATCGGGGGCGAAGGCGAGGGCTTCCGTTTCGCCATGATGGGCCTCGATGGCGGCCGGCTGAACATCGGCGCCTGCTCGCTCGGCGGCGCCCAGCGCTGCCTGGACGAAGCGGTGCGATACACCCGGGAGCGCCAGCAGTTCGGCAAGCCGATCGCGGATTTCCAGAACACCCAGTTCGTCCTTGCCGACATGGCGACCGAGCTGGAGGCGGCGCGGGCGCTGCTCTATCTCGCCGCCGCCAAGGTGACGTCGGGCGCGCCGGACAAGACCAAATTCGCGGCCATGGCCAAGCGGTTGGCGACCGACACCGGCAGCTCGGTGGTCGATCGCGCGCTCCAGCTGCACGGCGGCTATGGCTATCTGATGGACTATCCGATCGAGCGTTTCTGGCGCGACCTGCGCGTCCACTCGATCCTCGAGGGCACCAACCAGGTGATGCGGATGATCGTCGGCCGGGAGCTCACCCGCCAGTGAGCCTCGCGTCAGATGGGACGGACCATGATGGCCTCCAGCCCCTGCGAGCCCATCTTGGCTTCGAATTCCAGGCGCTGGCCCTCGACGAGCTGCGCGAGGCCCGCCGCGCGCAGCGTCGCGAGGCGGATGATCACGTCCTCCTTGCTCCCGTCGTGCGTGATGAAGCCGATGCCCTTGTGCATGTTGTACCACTTCGTCGTGCCGGTTCCGGTCATGGCGTATCTCTCTCTCGTGTCGCGGCGAGGCTATGGCCCCGCGTGTGGGCGGGCAATCCGATGAAGGACGAAAATGGACGCTGAAGTCATCCTCCAGGCCGAAGGCAAGGCGGGCCGCATCCGGCTCAACCGCCCCAAGGCGATCCATGCGCTCAACACCGGCATGTGCGCGGCGATGCTCGGCGCCCTGACGGCATGGCGAGAGGACCCGGCGGTGGAGATCGTTCTGATCGACCATGCGGAAGGGCGCGGCTTCTGCGCCGGCGGCGACATCCGCATGATCGCGACGAGCGGCGCGGGCGACGGCAGCCAGGCGCGCGACTTCTTCCGGGTCGAGTATCGGCTGAACCATGCGCTGTTCACCTATGCGAAGCCGATCGTCGCCTTCATGGACGGCATCACCATGGGCGGCGGCGTCGGCATCTCGCAGCCGGCGCGCTACCGGGTGGCGACGGAGAACACGCGATTCGCCATGCCCGAGACGGGTATCGGCCTGTTCCCGGACGTGGGCGGCGGCTGGTATCTCTCGCGCCTGCCGGGGAAGATCGGCGAGTATCTCGCGCTGACCGGCCACCGGCTCGACGGTGCCGAGTGCCTCGCGCTCGGCCTCGCCACCCATTATCTGCCCGCCGCCGCGCTCGACGGGGCCAAGGCGCGCATCGCCGCCGATCCGGCATCGGTCGAAGCGGTTCTCGCCGAACTGTCGATCCCGGCGCCCGACGCGAAGATACGCGCCTTGCAAGGCATCATCGACCGGCTCTTCGCCGCCGATACGGTGGAAGGCGTGTTCGCCGCGCTCGCGGCGGATGGCGGCGAATGGGCCGCCGCCCAGCTCGCGACGCTCCGCAGCAAATCGCCCCAGTCGATGAAGGTCTCGCTCCGTCTCGTCCGCGAGGGCCGGTCGAGGGACAGCTTCGCCGAGGAGATGGCGCAGGAATTCGCCATTGGCGGCCGCGTTGCGCAAAGCCATGATTTCATCGAGGGCGTCCGCGCGCTGATCGTGGACAAGGACAATGCGCCGAGCTGGAATCCCGCGACGCTCGAAGGCGTCAGCGATGCGGCGGTCGATGCGATCTTCGCGCCGCTGCCCGCGGGCGAGGCATGGACGCCGGCATGAATCGCTGTCCTACCGCCCCTGTCCCATGGCATGGCCATGGCATGATCGCAGCGCCCTTCCTCATGTCCGTTTGCTTGCCCGGCAGCCTTGAGGGCCCGGGGGGAGCCGCGTGCGATGATGTCGGGACTTTTGAGACTTTCCGCGCCGCCACGGCGCCATGGAGGAAGCTTTGACCGCTTACGAAACCATCCTTGTCGAGCAGCGCGGCGGCGCCACGCTGGTCACGCTGAACCGCCCCCAGGCGCTCAATGCGCTCAACAGCCAGGTCCTGTCCGAGCTGCTCGACGCGATGAAGGCGTTCGACGCCGATCCGTCGCAGGGCTGCGCGGTGATCACCGGCAGCGAGAAGGCCTTCGCGGCCGGGGCGGATATCAAGGAGATGCAGGCCCAGGGCTTTGCCGACATGTACGGCCATGACTTCTTCGCCGGCTGGGATGCGTTCACCCGCACCCGCAAGCCGATCATCGCCGCGGTGGCGGGCTATGCGCTGGGCGGCGGCTGCGAGCTGGCGATGATGTGCGACTTCATCCTGGCGGCGGACAGCGCCAAATTCGGCCAGCCCGAGATCAAGCTCGCCGTCTCGCCGGGCATGGGCGGCTCGCAGCGCCTCACGCGCGCCGTCGGCAAGGCCAAGGCGATGGAGATGTGCCTCACCGGCCGGATGATGGATGCCCAGGAAGCCGAGCGCGCCGGGCTGGCCAGCCGCATCCTGCCGGCCGCCGAACTGGTCGAGGAAGCGGTGAAGACCGCGCAAGCGATCGCCGCGATGGCGCCGCTGGCGGTGCTGGCCAACAAGGAGATGGTCAACGCCGCCTATGAGACCATGCTGGCGCAGGGCGTGCAGTTCGAGCGCCGGCTGTTCCACGCGCTGTTCGGCACCGCCGACCAGAAGGAAGGCATGGCGGCGTTCGTCGAGAAGCGCCCGGGGAACTGGACGGGGAAGTAAACTTCTTCTGCTCCCCTTCCGCTTGCGGGAGGGGTCGGGGGAGGGGCTTTAAATTCCGGGGAGGGGTAGACAGGCCCTCCCCTAACCCCTCCCGCAAGCGGAAGGGGAATAAGAAGAGAGGAAGACCAAGTGGCACGCGTAGCATTTATCGGCCTGGGCCATATGGGCGGCGGCATGGCCGCGAACCTTGCCAAGGCGGGGCATGACGTCCGCGCCTTCGATCTTTCGCAGGAGGCGCTCGATCGTGCCAAGGCCGCGGGCTGCCTTCCCGCCGCCACCGCCGCCGAGGCGATCGTGGGGGCCGAGGCAGTGATCACCATGCTGCCGGCGGGCCGGCATGTGGAGGCGGTCTATACCGAAACGCTGCTGGAGAACGCCTCGCCCGGCGCGATCCTGATCGACTGCTCGACGATCGACGTCGACACGGCCCGCCGCATGGCGCAGGCTGCCATCGAGCATGGGCTGATGGCGGTCGATGCGCCGGTCTCGGGCGGCATCGCCGCGGCCAATGCCGGCACGCTCACTTTCATGGTCGGCGGCACCGAGCAGGCGTTCGGCCGGGCGGAGCCTTTCCTGGCGGACATGGGCAAGGCCGTGATCCATGCCGGCGCCAGCGGTGCGGGCCAGGGGGCCAAGATCTGCAACAACATGATCCTGGGCGCGACGATGATCGCCACCTGCGAGGCCTTTGCCCTGGCCGAGAAGCTGGGGCTGGACGCGCAGCGCTTCTACGACATCGCCTCGGTCAGCTCGGGCCAGAGCTGGTCGATGACGAGCTATTGCCCGGTCCCCGGCGTCGGCCCCGAAAGCCCGGCCGACCGCGACTATCAGGGCGGCTTCGCGGCGCCGCTGATGCTCAAGGACCTGAAGCTGGCGCTGGAAGCGGCGGCGAGCGTCGGCGCGAACGTGCCGATGGGCACGCGGGCGGAGCATCTCTACCAGGCTTTCGTCGACGGCGACGGCGCGGGGCTCGATTTCTCGGGAATCATCAAGACGCTGCGGTAGCGCAATTCCTCCCCCAGCTTGCTGGGGGAGGGGGACCGCCGCCGAAGGCGGTGGTGGAGGGGCCGGCGCACCGCGCCGGTGCCGGCAAGCCCCTCCACCACTCGCTTCGCGAGCGGTCCCGCTCCCCGAGACGAGCTCGGGGAGGAATTTTAACGCCTGCGATCGTATCGAAAGGATCATGCGCCTGCCCATCCTCTCGGCCATCGCCCTGATCGCCGCGCCCGCCGCCGCCCAGCAGGAGCGCGCGCCCTTCGTCGTCGCCGAGACCGGCCAGGGCTTCGCACATCTGGACGACGCGGTGAGCGCCGTGCGCGACGGCACCGCGACGATCCTGATCGCGCCGGGCACCTATCGCGAATGCACGGTGCAGACCGGGGGCAGGATCACCTTCAAGGCGGTCCAGCCCGGCACCGCGATCTTCGAGAGCCAGACCTGCGAGGAAAAGGCCGCCTTCGTGCTGCGCGGCCGGGGCTCGGCAGTGGACGGCATCGTCTTTCGCGGCTTCGCGGTGCCCGACGGCAACGGCGCCGGCATCCGCATCGAGATGGGCGACCTCACCGTCACCAATTCGATGTTCCTCGACAGCCAGGAAGGCATATTGGGCGGCGGCCACGAGACGGTGCGCCGCATCGCCATCGACCACACGACCTTTGCCGGGCTTGGCCAGTGCGAGACCGAGAATTGCAGCCACGCAATCTATCTCGCGGTGGATGGCGACGTGGTCGTCACCAATTCGCGCTTCGAGCGCGGCACCGGCGGCCATTACGTCAAGCTGCGCGCCCGCCGGGTGACGATCACCGGCAACAGCTTCGACGACAGCCGGGGCAGCAAGACCAACTATATGATCGACCTGTCCGAGGGCGGCACCGGCCTGATCGCCGGCAACACCTTCGTCCAGGGGACGCGCAAGGAGAACAGCTCGGCCCTGATCGTGGTCGCGGCGGAGGGGCGCACCTATCCGAGCGCGGGCCTGCGCATCGAGGGCAATACGGCCAGCATGGCGCCGGGTGCGCCGGGCAATCCCGCCTTTGTCGCGGACTTCACCGGCCAGCTCGGCACGCTCGGCCGGAACGAGCTGGGGCCGGGCATCCGCATCTTCGAGCGACGGCGGTAGAACTCCCTCTCCCCTTCAGGGGAGAGGGAGAAGTCACTTCACTTGCAGGTGTCGCCCGCACCCGCATCCAGATCCAGGCAGCGCCCGTCGATCTCCACCGGCACCGGCACATGGATCAGCGCCGCGAGCGTCGGGGCGATGTCCACCGTCTCCACCGACAGCGGCTGCTCGAAGCCGGTCATGCCCTTGCGCCAGAACAGGATCGGCACGCGGCGGTCATAGTCCCAGAAGCTGCCATGGGTGGCGATCGAGCCGCCCTCGGTGCCCGCGATCGGCGTGACGCGTGGCTTGAGCGCGATCACCAGGTCGCCCGAGCGCTGCGGATCATAGGAAGCGCGGGCGCGCTCGAGCAGGGTCCAGGTCTCGGGCGGGGTGTGGACGATCGGCGTCGCCGCGATCTGGGCACGGGTGAGCACCGCCTCCACCTGCGGATTGGCCGACCAGCGCTTGATCGCCTCGGCCTGGACGCGGACGCGATCGGCCTTGCTCAGGTCGGGCGCGAGATAGACGTCGCCCGAATTGCCGCCCACCAGCACCGGCCCGGCGATGCCGAGCGCCGCGCCGATCTCCTTGCCCATCGTCTTGGCGTCGAGCCCCTTGGCGACGCGCGCCGCCATCGGCGCGGCATGCTCGCGGTTGCGCTCGGGCATGTCATGGCCGCCATGATCGGCGGTCAGTGCCACGGCATAGTCGATACCGGTCTTGTCGAGCACGGCGAACAGCTTGCCCAGCGTCTGGTCGAGCGAGAGGAGCTGCAGGCACATCTCGCTGCCTTCGGTGCCCAGGGTGTGGCCGACATAATCGGTGGCGGAGGCGCCGACGATCAGCAGGTCGGTATGGCCCGACTGGCCGAGCTTCATGTCGGTGGCGAGGCCGGCGGCCGTCGCCACGATCGCCTCGTCGAACTCGGGCGAGGCGCGGAAGGCGGTGCTGTTGCCGGCGGCGCGGGCGAAGCGGCCGTCGCCGACGCTGCGGTTCGGGTTGAGCTGGAAGGCGCGGCTGCGCGCCTGGCAGAAGGGCGGCAGCTCGAGCGGCTCCTGCGCCTCGCCGATCCGCCTGGTCACATTGGCGTTCATCCGCGTGACCATCGCCGGCTCGGCGCGGCCGGCATAGGAGACGAACGCCTTGCCGTTCCACCACCAGATCTCGTCGGTCTTGTGGCCGCCCATCATCACGGCGGCGCGATCCTTGCCCGCCACCGAGACGACCCGGCTCTGCGGATCGGCGAGCTTCATCCACTCGCCCAGCGTCGGCACCTTCAGATGCTTGTCCGAGACGGTGTAGCTGTTCGAGCTGCTGCCGGGCACGCTCTCGTCCTCGGCGCAATAGACTGTCTTGTCGGCGCGCGGCGCGCCGAAATCGGTCCAGTCATTGGCGATGATCCCGGTCTTCGACGGATGGTCGCCGGTCAGGATCGTCGAATGGCCCGGGCAGGTCTCGGTCGCGGCATGGCTCTGATAGCCCGAGGGGAAGACCGCGCCCGACATCAGCCGGGCGAAGCCGGCGCTGAACTGGGCGCGATATTCCGCGAACAGATCGGCCGAGAACTGGTCGACCGAGATCACCACCACCAGCGACGGCGCGGCGCGCGGCGCCTCGGAGGGGACATTGCGCGCCGGCGCGGTTTCCTGGGCGGCGAGCGGGGCTGCGGCGAGCAGCGCGGCGGCTGCTGCGAGCGGACGGAACGACTTCATGCTTTGGCCACCTCCGGCGTGTGCAAATCCTGCCGGGCTGCTATTGGGCCAACAGCTCTTCCACGGCAAGGACGCTCCATGACGGCGGTTCGTTTCGGATTGATGGCGTTGCTGCTCTGGATGCTTGCCGGCGTGGCCATGGCCCAGGCGCCGGGCGAGGAGCATGTGCGGATCACGCTGGTCGCGGAGAGCGATCGGCCCGCGCCCGGCAGCGAAGTGACGCTCGCGCTCGCCGCGGTGCCCGAGAAGGGCTGGCACGCCTATTGGCTCAATCCCGGCGATGCCGGCCTGCCGGCGCGCGCCGAATGGACGCTGCCCAAGGGCACGGGCATCGGCGAGATCCGCTATCCGGTCCCCGAGCGGCTGACGATCGCCGGGCTGATGAACTATGTCTATGAAGGGCCGTTCGCGCCGCTGGTGACGCTCAAGGTCCCGGCGGATGCGAGCGGTGCCTTCCCGATCAAGCTGAAGCTCAACTATCTGGTCTGCACCGATGCGATCTGCGTGCCCGGCAAGGCGGACCTGGCGACCACGCTCCAGATCGGCGACGGCAGCGTGGTTCCCGGGATCCGGGCCCAGTTCGACGCCTGGCGCGCGGCATTGCCCAGGCCGCTCGGCGCGCAGGGAGTCTATCAGGTCCAGGGCAAGGCGCTGCGCCTGGCCATTCCCTTCCCGGCTGCCGCAGCGGCACGGGGGGAAGGCTATTTCTTCCCTGCCACCCACGGCGCGTTCGACTATGCCGCCCCCCAGAAAGTGACGCGCGACGGCGACAGCGTGGTGGTCGACACGGCGGGCGTGAAGTCGGTGGGGCCGATCGAGGGGCTGCTGGCGTTCGGCAAGCAGGGCTTCTGGGTGCGCGCGGTGCCCGGCACCGTGCCCGCCGCCAAGGCCGTGCCCGCGCAGCTGCCGTGGAGCGGCGCGCTGCTCGCCTTTCTCGGCGCGGTGCTGGGCGGGCTGATCCTTAACATCATGCCCTGCGTCTTCCCGATCCTCAGCCTCAAGGCGCTGAGCCTGGCCAAGGCCAATGCCGAGGGCGGCAGCCCGCGCGCCGAGGCGCTGGCCTATACCGCGGGCGTGGTGCTGGTCTGCCTGGCGCTGGGCGGCACGCTGCTGGCGCTGCGGGCGGGCGGCGCGACGCTGGGCTGGGCCTTCCAGCTGCAGGATCCGCGCGTCATCCTGCTGCTGCTGCTCCTCGTCACCGGCATCGCCTTCAACCTGGCCGGGCTGTTCGAGCTTTCCGCCCCGGGCTTCGTCAATCGCGCGGCTTCCAGGGGAACCGGCGGCGCCTTCATGACCGGCGCGCTCGCCGCCTTTGTCGCGACGCCGTGCACCGGCCCGTTCATGGGCGCGGCGCTGGGCGCGGCGCTGGTGCTGCCCTGGCCGGCGGCGCTGGCGGTGTTCGCCGGGCTCGGGCTCGGCATCGCGCTGCCCTTCCTGCTGCTCGGCTTCGTGCCCGCCTTCCGCCGGCTGCTGCCCAGGCCCGGCGCCTGGATGGAGACGCTGCGCCGCATCCTTTCGGTGCCGATGTTCCTCACTGCGCTCGCGCTTGCCTGGGTGCTGGGGCGGCAGGCCGGGGTTGCCGGCATGACGATCGGCCTCGCCGCCGCGCTGCTCGCGGTGCTGGGCCTGTGGTGGACGGGCCTGCGCCAGCGCCGGGGCAGGGCGCTCGCCTGGTTGCCGGCGGCGGCGCTGCTCGTCCTCGCCCTTGGCGCGATCGCCCTGGTCAGCACCGCGCCCACCGAGGCCAGGGCGGTGCCGGGCGCCGAGAAGTTCAGCGAGGCCCGCCTCGCCGAGCTGCGGGCGCAGGGCAGGCCGGTCTTCGCCTATTTCACTGCCGACTGGTGCCTCACCTGCAAGGTCAACGAAAAGGCGGTGATCGAGACGGATGCCGTCGCCAGGGCGTTGGCCGATCGCAAGGTGGCGGTGCTGGTGGGCGACTGGACCGACGGGGATCCCGCGCTCGGCCGCTTCATCGAGCGTCACAACCGCGCGGGCGTGCCGCTCTATCTGTGGTACGGGCCGGGCGAGGCCGAGCCGCGCGTCCTGCCCCAGATTCTGACCCAGGCCATGTTGATCGACCTCGCAAACGGGGCTTGAGAAGGAGAGCGAAGATGATTCATCGCATGCTGGTCGGTGCCGCCATCGTGGCGGCAGGTGTCGCTGCCGCGCCGCTGATGGCCGAGCCCGAGATCGCCGCCGCCGTCCCCAATTTCCGCGCCCTGGACATGCACGGCAAGGTGGTCGACCTTTCCGCCTATCGCGGCAAGACCGTGGTGCTCGAATGGAACAACCCCGGCTGCCCCTTCGTGAAGAAGCATTATGGTAGCGGCAACATGCAGAGGACTCAGGCGGCGGCGGCCGCGCAGGGCGTGGTGTGGCTGACAATCAACTCGGGTGCGCCGGGCCTGCAAGGGCACATGACCGGGCCGGAGGCGCAGCAGTTCGTTGCTGCGGAGAAGGCGAAGCCCACTGCCTATCTGCTCGATCCCAAGGGGCTGGTCGGCAAGGGCTATGGCGCCAAGACGACGCCGCACCTGTACGTCATCGATGGCCAGGGCCGGCTCGCCTACAAGGGCGGGATCGACGACCGGCCCACCGCCGATGTCGCGGACATCGCCGGCGCACGCAACCATGTGCTGGCGGCGCTGGCCGAGATGCGCGCGGGCAAGCCGGTATCGGTGCCGGAGACGCGACCCTATGGCTGCAGCGTGAAATATGCGAGCTAGCTCCCTCTCCCCTTCAGGGGAGAGGGTCGGGGAGAGGGGGAGTGCGGGCATCATGCCCCTCTCCCCAGCCCTCTCCCCTGAAGGGGAGAGGGAGATGCCCCCCTTGTGCAACGCAACAAAGCGTTGCAGCATGCGATCCGTCGGCATTACCGGCACATGGGAGGCGCATGGCGGCAAGCGGGGCGTTCGACGAAATCTGGGGGCATGGCGGGCCTGACAGTCCGCGCGCCGAGTTCGCCGCGCTTTCGAGATGGCTGGCCGATACCGACGCCGCCGAGCTGCAACGCCGCCAGCAATCCGCCGAAGCCGCGTTCCGCCAGCTGGGCATCACCTTCGCCGTCTATGGCGACAGCGACGCAGCGGAGCGGATCATCCCGTTCGACATCGTGCCGCGCGTGTTCCTGGCGGGCGAATGGGCCCGGCTCTCGGAAGGGCTGGTCCAGCGGGTCGAGGCGATCAACGCCTTTCTCGAGGACATCTATGGCGAGCGCCGGATCCTGCGCGAAGGCGTGATCCCGCCAGAGCTGATCTATCTCAACGAGCAGTTCCGCGCCGAGGTCGACGGCATCCGCCCGCCGCACGGCGTCTGGGCGCATATCTGCGGCATCGACCTGGTGCGTACCGGTCCGGACCAGTTCTATGTGCTGGAGGACAATGCCCGCACGCCCTCGGGCGTGTCGTACATGCTCGAGAATCGCGAGGCGATGATCCGGCTCTGCCCCGAGCTGTTCCGCGATTTCCGCGTGGCGCCGGTGGACAGCTATCCGGACATGCTGCTCGAGACGATGCGATCGGTGGCGCCCGGCACCAATCCCAAGCCGGTCTGCGTCGTGCTCACGCCCGGTCATTTCAACTCGGCCTATTACGAGCATTCGTTCCTGGCGGACTCGATGGGCGTCGAGCTGGTCGAGGCGGCGGACCTGGTGGTGGACGACGACATCGTCTGGATGCAGACGATCGCCGGGCGCGTGAAGGTCGACGTCATCTATCGCCGCATCGACGACGATTTCCTCGATCCGCTGGTCTTCCGTCCGGATTCGATGCTCGGCGTGCCCGGCATCCTGGCGGCATATCGCGCGGGCAATGTCGCGATCCTCAACGCGCCGGGCAACGGCATCGCCGACGACAAGGCGATCTACAGCTACATGCCCGAGATTGTGCGCTTCTATTCGGGCGGCGAAGCGAGGCTGCCCAATGTCGAGACCTGGCGCTGCCGCGAGCCCGAGGCGCTGAAATATGTGCTCGCCAACCTGCCGGAGCTGGTGGTGAAGCTGGTCGACGGGTCGGGCGGCTATGGGATGCTGGTCGGACCCACCGCGACCCGGGCCGAGATCGAGGCATTCCGTGCCGCGCTGGTCGCCGAGCCGCACCGCTATATCGCCCAGCCCACGCTGGCGCTGTCCACCGTGCCCACGCTGGCGGATCGGGGCCTGGCCCCCCGCCATGTCGATTTCCGCCCCTTCGTGCTGACCGGTCGCGACGGTGTGCGGGTGGCGCCGGGCGGGCTGACGCGCGTGGCGCTGCGCGAAGGCTCGCTGGTGGTGAACTCCAGCCAGGGCGGCGGCACCAAGGACAGCTTCGTGCTGCTGGACGACGGGGCATGAGGGGCATGAGGGGCATGATCCCAGGCCCTTCCCGCGCGCGCATCGCGAGGGGGGCCTGCACATGCTGATGCTCTCCCGCACCGCCGCTGCGCTCTACTGGCTCGGCCGCTATCTCGAGCGGGCGGACTTCATCGCCCGGCTGGTCGAGGCGACCGTCCGCCTCGACGCCCTCTCCGCCCGTCCCGCCGGCGAGGCGGCCTGGCAGAGCGCGCTCGCCGTCACCTATACCGACCAGGCCTTTGCCGCGACCGGGCAGGAGCCGACCCAGGCCCATGTCGCGCGCTTCCTCGCGCTCGACGACGGTCATCCCGGCTCGATCGTCCGCTGCCTGGAGATGGCGCGCAACAATGCCCGGGCCGTGCGCACCGCGCTGACCCGCGAGGCTTGGACGGCGATCAACCGTGCCTGGCTGCTCTTCCAGAACCGCCAGACCATCGGCGGCGCCACCGCGACGCTCAACCTGCTCGAGCAGGTGAAGGGCGAGACGCGCGGCTTCGAGGGCGCGATCCACCGGATGATGCGCAACGAGGCGACCCTGCTCATCCAGCTCGGGGCCGCGATCGAGCGGGCGGACAACACCGCGCGGCTGGTCGACGTCAAATATCACCTGCTGCTTCCCGAAGGCGAGCGGGTGGGCGGCGTGGTCGATCGTGATCAGTGGAACACGATCCTCCAGACCGTCTCGGCGGTGAACGCCTATCGCTGGCTCTACAATGACGGGCTCCAGCCGGCCAATGTGATCGACCTGCTGATCAGCCGCGCCGAACTGCCGCGCAGCCTCGCCGCCTGTGTCGAGGAAGTGGTCGCGCTGCTCAACGCGCTCGCCAAGCGCACCGGGCTCCAGGGCGAGGCGGATCGCATGGCCCGCACGCGCCTGGCCCGGATGCAGAAGACCAGGACGCATGACGTGATCGTCTCCGGCCTGCACGAGCATCTGGGGGCGTTCGTCCGCGAGAATGCGATGCTCGACGGAGCGATCGCCCGGCAGTTCAGGTTCATCTAGGGGGCGGCATGCGGATCGCGATCGAGCACCGGACCCAGTATCGGTTCAGCGAGCCGCAGGCGCGCATCGTCCAGATGCTGCGGCTCACGCCCTGCGACACGCAGGACCAGACGGTGGTGAGCTGGCTGGTCGGCGTGGATTGCGACGCGCGCCTGCGCGACGCGGGCGACGGCTTCGGCAATTCGGTGACGATGCTCTATGCCGAGGGGCCGATCGCGGCGCTCGACATCACCGTCACCGGCGAGGTGCTGACCAGCGAGGCCAGCGGCATCGTGCGCGGCAGCCTGGAGCCGCTGCCGCCGCTCTTCTATCTGCGCGGCACTCCGCGCACCAGGACGAGCGACGCGCTGTTCGTCTTCGCCGCGGAGAGTATCGGTGCGGGCGGCGACCGGCTGGAGCGGCTTCACGCGCTCAACGCGGCGCTGCGCCAGCGCTTCCCCTGCGTGCCCGACTTGCCCGATGCCGGCTGCACGGCGTCAAAGGCGTTCGAGGCAGGGCGGAAAGTCAGCTCGCGCGACGTCGCCCAGATGTTCATCGCCGTCGCGCGGAGCCTGTCGGTGCCGGCGCGCTATGTCTCCGGATATCGTGCCGAGGATGCTGCCCGCTCGGCGCCGCATGCCTGGGCCGAGGCGCATGTCGAGGGCCTGGGCTGGGTGGGCTTCGATCCCTCGACCGGGCTCAGTCCCGACGAAAGCTATGTCCGCGTCGCGATCGGGCTCGACGCGAGCACCGCCGCAGCGACGGGCGGCATGCGGATCGGACAGGGGCAGGAGCAGCTGGCCGTGGATCTGCACGTCGATCAGCTGGGAGGCGAGGAATAGGATCTTCCCGCGCAACCTGGCTGCGCGGGAGGAACCGGATCAGGCGAAGGCGGCCGCGTTCGCCTGCATCGGTGCCGCGACTTGCAGGTCCTCGCCCTCCAGCACCGTCCAGCCATTGGGGCCGAGCACTTCGATCGGGCGATAGCGCGTCTTGTAGGCCATCCGCTCGCTGCCCTTCACCCAATAGCCGAGATAGACATAGGGCAGGCCCGCCGCCTGGCTGCGCAGGATGTGCTCCATGATGATGAAGTTGCCCAGGCCCGGGCGGCTGTCGTCGTCGGCGAGGAAGAAGCTGTAGATCATCGACAGGCCGTCGGCCTGCTGATCGGTGATGCAGGCGCCGACCAGCCGGCCGCGCGCGCCGTCCACCGAAGGCTCGCGATATTCGATCACATAGGAGCTGACCGGCGACTGCTCGACCATGTCGGCATAGTCGTTCTCGTCCATCGCCGCCATGCCGCCGCCCGGATGGCGCGCCTTCAGATAGCGGTGGAGCAGCGTGAACTGTTCCTCGGTCGCCCAGGGCTTGCAGGCGGTGATCTCCAGGTCCGAATGGCGCTTGAGCAGCTTGCGCTGGCTGGCATTGGGCCGGAACGCATCGGCGACGACGCGGACGGAGACACAGGCGGTGCAGCCCGCGCAGCTCGGCCGATAGGCGACCGACTGGCTGCGGCGAAAGCCGATGCGGCCCAGCGCGTCGTTCAGCTCGCCCGCGTGCAGGCCGGAAAGCTCGGTGAAGATCTTCCGCTCCTGCCGCCCCGGCAGATAGGGGCACGGGGAAGGGCTGGTGACGAAGAACCGTGGAAAACGGGAAAGTGCAGTCACCCCTGATGCCCCTATCTTCTGGCCGATACGATGACCCGACAAGGCTGAATATGCGGTGCTTCGCGAAGGATGAAAAGCGGCTTTACCATGAAAGAGGGTTAACGATTCACCAGTTTCACGGAGGGCGCGGGCATTAACCATCGGGCCGCGTAAGCCGCTGCCTGAAAAGGGAATTTGTCCGGCGCGGCCATCATACCGGCTGCGGTGAATCGTGTGAATCCAGCGACGACTCAATTCGTCGCGCGTGCGATTCGCTTCGTCCGGTCGGCGCGGAACACAAGGAGTCCGGCGGAGTCGCGGCTGTGCTCCCCTCCCTGCAAGGGAGGGGCTGGGGATGGGTAGATGACCGCGTTACGGTGCGGTCGGTACTCGGCCAGCAGTATTGCCCGGACCCCACCCACCCCGACCCCTGCCTTGCGGGGAGGGGGAGGCGACCTTGCAATGTAGGATTTCGCCTGCTCCATCCTGATGGATGCAAGTCGCCCTCATGCCCTGCGCCGACAGCACCCGCCGCGCGCATGCCTGCGCGAGGGGAAAACCGGCCCCCCGTAGCGTAAACTTCGTAAACTTCCGCGGCCCGGAGCCGGCGCGAATCGGCCTTGCGCCACCCGGCCTATGCCAGCTCGACCAACTGCACTTCGTACTGGGCGCGGCGCAGCGCGGTCATCAGCCGATCGAGATGGTCGCGGTCGCGCGTCTCGCACTCCACGTCGAGGCTCAGGCCCTTGGCGGGCAGATTGGTGAAGATGCGCTGGTGCGAAAGCTCGAGGATGTTGACCGAGAGCTGCTCGAAGATCTGCGCCACCTTGTAGAGCGCGCCCGGCCGGTCCTGCAGGCGGATGCGCAGCCGCGCCATCCGGCCCGAGCGGGCCAGGTCGCGCAGCAGCACATAGGCGAGCAGCCGCGGATCGATGTTGCCGCCGCACAGCACGATGCCCACGGTCCTGCCCTTGAAGCGCTGCGGCTCGGCGAGCAGCGCGGCGAGGCCGGCGGCGCCCGCGCCCTCGACCACCGTCTTCTCGATCTGGAGCAGCAGGCTCACCGATTCCTCGAGGCGGCGCTCGCTCACCAGCACGATGTCGTCGACTAGCGCCTCGACCAGCTTGGCGGTGATGCCGCCCGGCTGCTTCACCGCGATGCCCTCGGCCAGCGTGTCGCCGGCGCAGGGCATGTCGGTGTGGTGGATGCGGTTGTACATCGAGGGGTAGAGCTCGGCCTGGACGCCGACCACCTCGATGTCGCGCCCTTCCGACTTGGCCACCGTGGCGCAGCCCGAGATCAGGCCGCCGCCGCCGATCGGGATGATCAGCGTGTCGATCTCCGGCACGTCCTCGACCATCTCGAGCGCGACGGTGCCCTGGCCCGCGATGATGCGCGGATCGTCGAAGGGATGGACGAAGGTGAAGCCATGCTCGGCTTCGAGCTGGCGGGAATGGGCATAGGCGGCGTCGAACGTCTCGCCTTCCAGGATCACGTTGGCGCCGTGATGCTCGGTCTGCGTCACCTTCACGATCGGCGTGTTCTTCGGCATCACGATCGTGCTCGGGATGCCGAGCCGGGTGGCGTGATAGGCGAGGCCCTGGGCATGGTTGCCGGCCGATGCGGCGATCACGCCCTTGGCGCGCGCCGCCTCGTCGAGCTGGAGCAGCGTGTTGAGCGCGCCGCGCTCCTTGTAGGCGGCGGTGAACTGCAGGTTCTCGAACTTGAGATAGACGGTCGCGCCGGTCAGGTCCGACAGGGTCTTGCTCACCAGCGTCGGCGTCCGCACGATCTGGCCCATGATGCGCGCCTGCGCTGCACGGACGTCGTCGATCGATACGGGGAGCGGCTGGGTCGCCGGGACTGTCTTGCTGGCCATGATTCCGCTCGCCTAGACCATCTGGCGGCGGGGGGAAACCACGCTTCTGCAATGAAGGCCATGTTCGGCGGGCATGAAGGCGCCGTATCTGGCGCGCGGGGAGAACAGGCCCTATGCCCTGGCTCCATGCTGAAGCGCCTCCTGCGGCTGTTCGCCGCGTTCGCCCTCGTCCTCGCCCCTGCCGCCGCCATGGCGGACGGGCTGATCGACAACGTCAACGGCATGACGCTGGACGAGAAGGGCGACGTGGTCCGCTTCAACGGCATAATGTTCAACCGCGACGGCCAGGTCACCGCGCTGCTCACGCGTGAGCACAAGCGGCCCAAGAAGCTCGAATGGAAGCTCGACATGGGCGGCAAGACGCTGCTGCCGGGCATGATCGACGGGCATGGCCATGTGATGGGGCTGGGCGCGCAGCTGCTGCTGCTCGATCTCTCCGCGACCACCTCGCTCGACGAGGCGCTGGCGAAGATCAAGGCCTATGCCGATGCCAATCCCACCAAGTGGATCATCGGCCGCGGCTGGAACCAGGAAACCTGGAAGCTCGGCCGCTTCCCCACCGCGGCGGAGCTGGACCGGGCGGTGTCGGACCGGCCGGCCTGGCTGCAGCGGGTCGACGGTCACGCCGCCTGGGCGAACAGCCGTGCGATCCAGGTGGCGGGCATCACCGCCGCGACCAAGGACCCGAATGGCGGCCGCATCGAGCGGGACGCCAAGGGCGCGCCCGCGGGCGTGTTCGTCGATGGCGCCACCGCGCTTGTCGACAAGTTCGTGCCCCGGCAGACCCCGCGTGAGCGCAACGCCGCCTTCCTCGCGGCGCAGGACCGGCTGTTGTCGCTCGGCATCACCGCCACCGCCGACATGGGCACCAGCGTGGACGACTGGCTCACCTATCGCCGCATGGCGGACCTGGGCCAGCTGCGGATCCGCATCATGAGCTATGCCAGCGGCGTCGAGACCGCGCTGGCGGTGGCGGGGCAGGGGCCGACGCCCTGGCTCTATGGCGACCGGCTGCGCATGGGCGGGATCAAGCTCTATGCGGACGGCGCGCTCGGCAGCCGCGGTGCCTGGCTCAAGGCCGAATATAGCGACGCGCCGGGGCAGAAGGGGCTCGGCTTCCTCACCGACGACCAGCTCCTCAACATGATGACGCGCGGCGCGATGGACGGCTTCCAGATCGCGGTCCATGCGATCGGCGACCGCGCCAACCAGCAGGTGCTCGACGCGGTGGAGGTGCTGTCCGACACCTATAAGGACGATCGCCGCTGGCGGATCGAGCATGCCCAGATCGTCGATCCCAGGGACCTGCCGCGCTTCGCCAAGCTGGGCGTGATCGCCTCGATGCAGCCGGTCCACCAGACCAGCGACATGAAGATGGCCGAGGCGCGGCTGGGGCCCGACCGGCTGGCCGGCGCCTATGCCTGGAAGACGATGCTCAAGGACGGCACCCGCATCGCCTTCGGCTCGGACTATCCGGTCGAAAGCCCCGATCCCTGGGCCGGCTGGGCAGTGGCCTTCACGCGCACCGACGCCAATGGCCAGCCCTTTGGCGGCTGGCGGATCGAGGAGGCGGTGACGCGCGAGCAGGGCTGGGCGGGCTTCACTACCGGCGCGGCCTGGGCGGGCTTTGCCGAGAAGCAGATCGGCCGCCTCGCGCCCGGCATGCGCGCCGATTTCATCATCGTCGATCGCGATCCGCTGCTCGCCTCGCCGGCGGAACTGCGCGGCACCCAGGTGCTCGAGACCTGGGTGGGCGGCGCGCGGGTGTTCGTGAAGAAATAGGCGGCGCGGATGCGGGTTGCGACCGGACGGCGGGCGGTCGCCTTGCTGATCCCGTTCGCGGCCTGTCGGCTGGTCGAAGGCGCGGAGGGGCGGCTGCGCACCATCCCGTTGCCGATAGCGGGGGAACGGAACGAAGATGCTCGAGCGGCTTGATCGACTGCTGCGCCTGCGCCAGCTTTCCGGCACCAATTGGCGGGAGCGTGCCGTCGCCGCGCTGGGAGCGGCGCTCGCCATTGGCGCCGCCGGAGCGATCAGCGCGCTGATCGTGGGCAGCCATGCGGCGCTGCTGCTCGCGGCGCCGATCGGGGCTTCGGCGGTGATCCTGTTCGCGGTGCCGTCGAGCCCGCTCGGCCAGCCCTGGCCTGTGATCGTCGGCACGATCCTGTCGATCGCCTGCGGCATCCTCGCCACGCAGCTGCTCGGCCATGGCCCGCTCGCCGCCGGCATGGCGGTGGGGGCGTCGATCCTGCTCATGTCGGCCACGCGCTCGCTGCATCCGCCCGGCGGCGGCTGCGCGCTCCTGGCCGTGCTCGGCGGGCCCGAGCTGCTCGCCAAGGGCTATTGGCTCGCGCTGGTGCCGGGCGGGCTCAATGCCGCGCTGCTGGTGGTCGCCGGCCTGGTCTTCCACCGCTTCTCGGGCCACAGCTATCCGCACCGCCCGGTGCCGGTGCCGGCCGACCCGCGCATTCTGCCCGAGGATATCGATGCCGCGCTCGAGGCGGCGCAGGAAAGCTTCGACGTCAGCCGCGCGGATCTCGTCGCGCTGCTCGAAGCGGCGGAACGCCATGCCGTCGCGCGGCGCCGGAGGGCATAAGCGAAAGGCCGCGATCCTCGTCGGACCGCGGCCTCGCCAACCCCCTGGAAACCTGTTGCGTCAGGCGACGGCCGAAACCGGCTCCTCGATGCCGTCGGGCTCGCGCAGCACATAGCCGCGGCCCCAGACGGTCTCGATATAGTTCTCGCCTTCGCATGCCATGCTGAGCTTCTTGCGCAGCTTGCAGATGAAGACGTCGATGATCTTGAGCTCGGGCTCGTCCATGCCGCCATAGAGGTGGTTCAGGAACATTTCCTTGGTGAGCGTCGTGCCCTTGCGGAGCGAGAGCAGCTCCAGCATTGCATATTCCTTGCCGGTCAGGTGCACGCGGGCGCTGTCGACCTCGACCGTCTTCGCATCGAGGTTCACCGCCAGCTTGCCGGTGCGGATGACCGACTGGCTGTGTCCCTTGGAGCGGCGGACCACGGCGTGGATGCGCGCCACCAGCTCTTCGCGGTGGAAGGGCTTGGTCACATAATCGTCGGCGCCGAAGCCGAAGGAGCGCACCTTGGAATCCATCTCGTTGATGCCGGACAGGATCAGCACCGGCGTCTGCACGCGGGCGACCCGGACCTTCTTGAGGACATCGTAGCCGTGCATGTCGGGCAGGTTCAGGTCGAGCAGGATGATGTCGTAGTCATAGAGCTTGGCCAGATCCAAGCCCTCCTCGCCGAGGTCCGTCGTATAGACGTTGAACCCCTCGGCCGTGAGCATCAGCTCGATCGCCTTGGCAGTGCTCGGCTCGTCTTCGATCAACAGCACGCGCATCGTCAAAGTCCCCTTGCCCGCAGGCTGCCTTGCCCCAATGAAAGGCATGCCCTGAGCGATTCATTAACCTAAGCGGGTCTGAAGGCAAAAGGTTAATTTCTCCCTAACCGGCTTGAATCCACGAGTCGTAGGGAATCTACCTAGGAGAGGACTCATTCTCGTTACGGAGTCGAGTCCTCTCGACGCGAATCTCGCCGCAGGTCCGCTTCAGCTGCTCGGACAGGAACGCGATCATCGTCTCGACCCGCGCGGGACGGAGCGTTCCGGGCGGCGTGAGCAGATGGAGGCCGGACGCGCTGGCCGACCATTCGGCGAGCACGGCTTCCAGCCTTCCCTTGGCCAGATCGTCCCCCACCATGAATTCGGGAAGCCGGGCCACGCCCAGCCCGGCGCGCAGCGCGGGCAGCATGGCGTCGCCATTGTCGGTGCGCATGGGCCCTTCGACCCGCACCGCGGCTTCCTCGCCGCCCGCCTTGCGGAAGCGCCACACATCGGGGTTGGCGGTGTTGGTGTAGACGAAGCAGGAATGGCGGGCGAGGTCGGCGGGATGCTGGGGCCGCCCCACCCGATCGAAATAGGCAGGCGACCCGACGATATGGGCAACCATTGGTCCAAGGCGGCGTGCGCGCAGCGAGCTGTCCGGAAGCTCGGCGATGCGCAGCGCGATGTCGATCCCTTCCCCGACGATGTCGACAAAGGCGTCGGACAGCCGGAGCTCCACCTTGATCCCGGGATAGAGCTTCATGAAGTCGGCGAGCACGGGCGCCACCGCCTGGATGCCGAAGGTGAGCGGTGCCGCGACCCGGACGAGACCGGCGGGGGCGCTGGCGGATTCGAAAGCGGCTTCCTCCGCCGCCTCGCCTTCGCTCAGGATGCGCTGGGCATGTTCGGCAAGGCTGCGGCCGCTGTCGGTAAGCGTCAGCCGGCGCGACGTGCGGTGGAAAAGGGTGGTGCCGAGCCGGGCTTCCAGGCGCGTGATCGCCTTGGAAACGGTCGCCTTGGACACTGCCAGCGCGTCCGCCGCGCCCGAGAAGGAGCGGTGCTCCACCACCGCGGCGAAAACGGCCCAGGCCTCGAAATCCGGTAGCTTCATGCGTTGTTTCTCTCGCTGGCGCTCACGGGCGCCGGGTGTCGACGGCGATCCAGTTCAGTTCCCAGCTCTTGCCGCCATCGGTTGAAAATGCCTGCTCGAACCGCGCCGAGTTCGGCGTGATGTCCGAGATCACGAAGCGCACCAGGATGGCGCGTCCTTCCCAGCTGTCCTGCGCATAGAATTCGCCGCAGCCCTTGTGGAACGCGCCGATCGGCGCCGGCGTGAGCACGCCTCCGCCGGCGCTGGCGAAGTTCAGCGACCATTGGCGCGCGCGCGGATTGTAGAGGCGCAGCGAGGTGCCCTCGATCCGGCCCGCCGGCCCCTCGACCTTGAGCTCCACCAGATTGGCCCGCCCGCCCATCACCGGGCGCACGTCGCTGGTGCCGCGATATTCGACCCAGGTCGTCGAGCCCGAGAGCGGGCTCTTCAGGCGCTTGAGGTGCGTCGTCCAGGATCCGATCTCCCAATCGAAATCCTTCTGCCCGTCCTCATCCGGCGCCGTCGCAGCGGGGCAGGTCGTCGGCACCGGGGCCTGCTGCGCCAGGGCGGTGGCGGGCAGGGCGAGCAGGATGGCTGGGGTGAGGAGTCGACGAAGCACATGCGGCATGACGGCTGCTTTCGGCGGTGGACCGGCCCAGTCTAGCAGCTTTCACCTCGAACGGAAGACTTGGGAAACGATCGGTTTCCAACGTTTCCATTTACCGTGCGATCCTGCCGCCTATCTTCCTGCTCAACACAGGAGGTGCAGACCCCATGATCGACAAACGACCCTTTGAGACGCTTGGCCATGCCGACCATGGCTGGCTCAATGCGCGGCATCATTTCAGCTTCGCCGACTATTACGATCCCAGCCGCATGAGCTGGGGCGCGCTGCGCGTCTGGAACGACGACGAGATCGCCGCGGGTGCCGGCTTCCCGCCGCATCCGCACCAGGACATGGAGATCATCACCTATGTCCGCCGGGGCGCGATCACGCACCAGGACTCGATGGGCAACAAGGGCCGCACCGGCGCGGGCGACGTCCAGGTGATGAGCGCGGGCACCGGCGTGCGCCATGCCGAATATAATCTCGAGCCGGAGACGACGACGCTCTTCCAGATCTGGATCATGCCGCGCGAGCGGGGCGGCCAGCCGAGCTGGGGCGCCAAGCCTTTCCCCAAGGGCGATCGCTCGGGCCGGTTCGTCACCCTGGCGAGCGGCTTTGCCGAGGATGCCGACGCGTTGCCGATCCGGGCCGATGCCCGGGTGCTCGGCGCCACGCTGAAGGCCGGCGAGAGCGTCACGCACGAAGTGGGTGCCGGCCGCCACGCCTATCTGGTGCCCGCGGTCGGCCGGATCGAGATCGACGGCGAGCCGGTCAATGCCCGGGACGGTGCCGCGCTCGCCAGCGGCAAGGCCTATGTCATCACTGCGATCGAGGACGCCGAGATCGTCCTGGTCGACAGCGAATAACCGACTTCCCCCTCCCGCTCGCGGGAGGGGCCAGGGGGAAGGCGTGCGGCCTTCCCGCCTTGCTCACCCCTCTCCCAATCCCTTCCGCCAGCGGGAGGGGAACTCGAAGGAAACCGTCATGTCCAAGATCCTGGTCCTCTATTATTCGTCCTATGGCCACCTCGCGAAGATGGCCGACGCCGTTGCCGAAGGCGCGCGCAGCGCCGGTGCCGAAGTGGATGTCCGCCGCGTGCCCGAGACCGCGCCGTTCGAAGTGGCGCAGGCCGCCGGCTTCGTTGCCGACCACAGCCATGCGGTGCTTGAGGACGTCAACGAGCTTGCCAGCTATGACGGCATCATCGTCGGCGCGCCGACCCGGTTCGGCCGCATGGCCAGCCAGATGGCTTCGTTCTGGGATCGCGCCGGCGGCGTCTGGTTCCAGGGCCAGCTGAACGGCAAGGTCGGCGGCGCCTTCACCTCGACCGCCACCCAGCATGGCGGCCAGGAGACGACGCTCTTCTCGATCATCACCAACCTGCTGCACTTCGGCCTGACCGTCGTCGGCCTGGACTATGGCTTCCAGGGCCAGTCCGGCGTCGGCGAAGTGAAGGGCGGCTCGCCCTATGGCGCGACCACCATCGCGGACGGCGACGGCAGCCGCCAGCCGAGCGAAGTGGAGCTGGACGGCGCCCGCTATCAGGGCCGCCGCATCGCCGAGGTGGCCAACAAGCTCGCGGTTTCCCCCCGCGAAGTCGAGACCGCGTAATCTCCCCCTCCTGGCGCGGTCTCCAGGAGCGGCGGCCGGACTTCGTGTCCGGCCGCCGTTTTCATTTGCGCGGGCGGAACGGCGGGAGGCGCCGGGAAGTTCGTCCGCGCGGCGGCGAAGCGGGCACGGGCCGCGGGCGTGCCCACCCAGCGCCAATGCCAGGGCTCCCAGCCCACGCCCTGCTTGTTGCCCGCCGGGAAGGAGAGCTCGAAGCCGAACGCCGGCGCCCGGCGCATCAGCCATTGCCCGCCCGGCGTCAGCGCGAAGCATTGCTCGGCCGCGCGGCAATCCGCGCCGCGCTGGACAAAGTCGATCGCATAGCCGGTGGCATGCTCGCTATAGCCCGGCGGCGCCACGAAGCGGGCGCGAAGGGCCGCCTCACCGTCGCAGTCGCGCAGCCCCGCGCAGAACAGCTGGCGCTGATGGGCGATCGAGCGGAAGCAGGACAGGGCACCGAGCGCGATCCCCTCCGCCCGCGCCGCCGCGAGCAGCCGCTCGACATCGGGCACTGCCTCGCGCGCCATGACGCAGCCCGCGAGACCCGGCACCGGCTGCAGGTCCGCCGGCGCCGCCTCGCCATAGGGGAGATGGTTGAACAGGCGCGCGACGGGCGCAGGCGGGGGCGCGGCGTCGTCGCCGGCATGCGCCGTCAGCGGCAGGAGCGAGAGCAGGATCAAGGCCGAAGGACGCATACGCAACCTCGCGACGCTGAAAAAAGGCGTCACCCGTTCAAACGCGGTTCAAGCGGAAAGGCTCACGCAACTTTGCACATTGCTGTGTCGTTGCGCAGTTGTGTCCACAGGGTCAAAAACAGGCCCGCCGTTGCAGCAGAGGGAGAAATCATCATGTTCCTGCGAGTTTCCTGTCTTGCCTTGTCCGCGGCGCTGCTGAGCGCCACCGCTTCGGCGGCGCCGGCGCCCCATTACGCCGCACCCGCCGCCATGCAGCGGGTGGACGGCAACAATGTCGGCCGCGTCCGCCACAGCGGCGGCGGCGCCTTTGTCGAGACCCGTCCCGGCCGCTGGGTCGAGTTCGCCGATGACGGCACGCTCATCCACCGCTTCGACGAGACCAATCGCAGCCGCGACGCGGTCAACCTCTACGATCCGTCGCGCGGCGCCCGCGTGCGCCTCGACCTGCGCCGCGGCGACATCTCGGGCGTGCCACGCTCGGGCCCGCCGCGCTTCCTCTACCGCATCACCGACGTCGACCCGCGCCGCAACAACGGCTGGGGCGACAATGGCGGCTGGGGCGAGGGCGGCTGGGGCCGTCCCGGCGGCGGTCGCCCGGGCGGCGGCTGGGATCGTCCCGGTGGCGGTCGCCCCGGTGACGGCGGCTGGGATCGTCCCGGCGGCGGTCGTCCCGGTGATGGCGGCTGGGATCGCCCCGGTGGCGGTCGCCCCGGCGACGGCGGCGGCTGGGGCACCGGCGGCGTGATCCGTGACATCGAGGTCGGGCCGCTCTGGAGCCAGTCCGACGCCGATCGCAAGTGCCGCGACACCGCGCGCGACATGCGCGGCGAATGGACCGGCAACTGGCACACCACCGTGCAGGGCCGTCAGTCGGTCTGCTCGATCCGCTTCCAGCGCTGATCCGAACCCACCACCGCTGGCGCTTCGGCGCCGGCGGTGGCATGGGCAGGCGATGTTCAAGGATCGCGTGCTCTTCATCGACGGCGAGGCATTGGTGATCGACAAGCCCGCGGGCCTGCCGGTCGATCGTCCGCGGGACCGCGCGGAAAGCCTCGAGGACCTGCTCGACCAGCTCACCTTCGGTTTCCAGCGCTTGCCGGTGCCCGTCCACCGGCTCGACCGCGACACCAGCGGCTGCCTGCTGCTCGCCCGCAACCCCAAGGCGCTGAAGCGCTTCGCCCAGGCCTTCGAGGCCGGGGCCGTGGCCAAGCGATATCTGGCGATCCTCGACGGCGAACCCGCGCAGGACAGCGGCACGATCGACTTGCCGCTGGCCAAGGTCTCGACGCGCGAGCAGGGCTGGCGGATGGTCGGCGATCCCCGGGGCAAGCCCTCGATCACGCGCTACAAGGTGATGGAGCGCAAGGGCGGCAAGAGCCTGGTCGCCTTCTATCCCGAGACCGGCCGCACCCATCAGATCCGCGTGCATGCCGCCGAAGGGCTGGGCGCGCCGGTGATGGGCGATCCGGTCTATGGCCGGGGCGGGCCGGCGATGATGCTGCACGCCATCGAGCTGACCCTGCCGCGCGAGGGCAAGGACGACATCCACGCCACCGCCCCGCTGCCGGTGCGCTTCCACAATGCGGGTTTCGGGGCCGGCTTCGGCCATGGCTGAGATACCCGACGAGGCGATCGTCGAGGAGAAGTTCCTCGCCTCGACCGGGCCGGGCGGGCAGAACGTCAACAAGGTTGCGACTGCCGTCCAGTTGCGGATCGACGTGTTCAAGCTGGGCCTGGCGCCCCATGCCTATCAGAAGCTCAAGACCCTGGCCGGCACCAAGCTGACCGCGGGCGGCGAGCTGGTGATCACAGCCCGCAAGTTCCGCACCCAGGAAGCCAATCGCGCCGATGCCCGCGAGCGCGTCGCCGAGCTGATCGCCAAGGCTCATGAACGCGACGCCAGGCGGATCAAGACCAAGCCCAGCAAGGCGGCCAAGGCGCGGCGGGTGGACGAGAAGAAGGGGCGCAGCGCCGTGAAGGCGGGCCGCGGCAAGGTGCGGCTCGACTAGGTTGAGAACCCAAGCAAGTATCTGATTTCCCGCCGTCATCCCGGCCTTGCGCCGGGATCCCGCTGCTGCTCGCGCTGTCGAGGTAGCGGGACCCCGGCGCAAGGCCGGGGTGACGAAGGAGGAATATGAGTCCTCAACCTGGGGTGAGAACCTAAGCAAGCCCTTGAAACGACGCCCGTCATCCCCGCGCAGGCGGGGAGGACGGTGTTTCCTGAAGGCATCGCGACCCTAGCATTCCCGCTCCAGCCATCCGCGCGGGCTCGTGCCGGTCCAGCGCTTGAACGCGCGGGAGAAGGCGCTGGGATCGGAGAAGCCGACCAGATAGGCGGTCTCGTTCACCGAGGTCCGTCCGCCGCTCAGATAGTTGAGCGCCATGCGGTGGCGGAGCGCGTCGAGCACGGCTTCGAAGCCGCTGTCCTCGTCCTTCAGCCGGCGCTGGAGCGAGCGCCGGCTCAGCCCGAGCTTGCGGGCAACGACCTCCATCGTGGCGTCGCCGCGGTGGAGCATCGGCATCAGCGCACCCTCGACCCGGCCGCGCATCGACTTGGCGCTCTCCAGCGCGCGCATCAGCTGATCGGCGCGTTCGCTGAGCACGCCAAAGGCATAGCGGCTGGGATTGTGCAGCGCGATGCCGAGCCAGGACGGATCGATCCGGATCGCGTTGCGATCGCTGGCGAAGGTGACCGGCACGCCGAGCACCGCTTCATATTCGGCGGCATGGGCCGGGGCGGCATGAGTGACGTGCACGGCCAGCGCGAAGGGCGCATCGGGAAAGTGGCGCCGCGTCTCGCCGATGAAGCGCGCCCAGCTGGCCTCGGTCATCTCGGGAAAGGCGTTGGGGTCGGCGCGGGTGTCGGTCAGCCAGGTGCCGCCGTCGCGCTGCTCGATCCGGAAGCGCGGGCCGGTCATTGCCAGGTCGACCTCGGCGACAAGCCGGCCATAGCGATTCAGCTCGGCCAGTGCTTCGCCCATGGTCGGCGCGGCATAGCAGATGAGGCCCACGACCGAGAATTCGCGAAAGTCGTTGCCCGCGCCCAGGTGCAGTGCGAGCGCGGGCATGCGGCACAATTCCTTCGCGGCGCGCATCAGCGCCTGATAGCGGGCGAAGGGCACGCGCGTGTCGGGATCGGCGAGGCCGGCGGGATCGATCCCCGATCGCCGCGCCAGCTCGGCCGCATCGGCGCCGCGCGCCACGGCGAAGCGCCACAGATAGCCGGCATAGCCCGCCGAGACGGTGGGCGCGGCCTGGCGCGCAAAGTCATGCTTTCCGGTCGGCGCGGTCATGTCCGGGGCCAGTCTCGCCGGGTTATCGACCGCTTGGCAAGTCCGGGAGGGAAGATGACCGAGAAGACCGTCGCCATGTGGAGCGTCAAGGCGCTGAGGGGCTCCGTCCTCTTCTGGTTCGCCGTCGCGACGACCGGCCAGCTCGCCTTCGTCCTCTACATCGCCGGCTTCTATGGCCGTGCCGCCGTGCAGGGCGATTTCGCGCGGTGGAACCAGGTGCTGGTCGGCGGCTATGTCCCGGGCGGACTGGCCGGCAACCTGGTGCTGGCGATGCACCTGCTGCTCGCCGCGGTGATCACGCTGGGCGGCCCGCTCCAGCTCGTGCCCGCGATCCGCCGCCGCTGGCCGCGCTTCCATCGCTGGAACGGCCGCACCTACATGCTCACCGCGCTGCTGATCAGCCTGGGCGGGCTCTACATGGTGTGGACCCGGGGCACGGCGGGCGGGCCGTTGCTGCGGATCGGGATCAGCCTGAACGGGCTGCTGATCCTCGGCGCGGGGGCAGTCGCCTGGCGGCTCGCCCGCCAGCGCCGCTTCGCCGAGCATCGCCGCTGGGCGCTGCGCGCCTTCGTGCTGGCGAGCGGCGTGTGGTTCTTCCGCGTCGGGCTGATGTTCTGGATCCTCGCCAATCGCGGACCCGTGGGCATCGGGCCGGACTTTGACGGCCCCTTCGTCCGCGCCTGGGCCTTTGGCTGCTATCTCGCGCCGCTGGCGCTGCTGGAGACCTACCTGGCCGCCGAACGGCGCGGGCCGCTGTCGCGCTTCGCCGTCGCTACCGGGCTCGGGCTGCTCGCGCTTGCGGCCGGGGTCGGCATCTTCGGTGCGGTGATGGCGCTGTGGCTGCCGCGCCTGATCGGTTGACCCCTCCCGCCGGGGCGCCGGATCGCCTACATGGACGCCATGTACGCCTTTGACATCGACACCGCCGACAAGACCGAGCTCTATCGCGACCTCGCCGCCGCGCTTGACGCGCTCACCGCCGACGAGCCCGACGCGATCGCCAACATGGCGAATGTCGCGGCGCTGATCTGGCAGTATCTGCCCGACCTGAACTGGGCGGGCTTCTATCGCAACGTGAACGGCGAGCTGGTGCTCGGGCCGTTCCAGGGCAAGGCCGCCTGCATCCGCATCCCCTTCGGCAAGGGCGTGTGCGGCGCCGCCGCGGCGACGCGCGAGACGCAGCTGGTCGAGGACGTGCACGCCTTTCCCGGCCATATCGCCTGCGACGCCGCCAGCCGCTCGGAACTGGTCGTGCCGATCGTCGTCCAGGGCGCGCTGATCGGCGTGCTCGACCTCGACAGCCCCAGCCCGGCCCGCTTCGATGCCGGCGACGCCGCCGGCTGCGAGGCGCTGATGCGCATCCTGGGTCCCCGTCTGGCCGGCTGACCCGGATCGGGACTCCGTTAAGCATAGGCAAAAGTGGCGCCCCGCACGCGCGGGGTTTAACTCTTTGGCAACCATCGGAGCAGCGCGCGCTCCGGCATGGGGCGAAGGAGTATCGATATGCGTCACCTGTTGAAGCCGGCCCTGATGGCCTCGGCGCTGCTGGCAGCGCTGCCGGCGGTTGCGCAGGTGGCCGCGCCCGGTCCCGCCTGGGGCGGCAGCGGCAGCGGCGGCCCGATCCCGGCGCCGGGCGGCGCCTATGGCGGGCGCGGCGTGCCGATGCCGCCGCCGCCGCGCGTTCCCGGTCCGCCGCCCGTCGTCCAGAACGGCCCGGGCGTGCCGACCGCCGGCGCGCGCGTCTGGCAGAATGGCCGCTGGATGGCGCTGCCGCCGCGCGGCCATGGCCAGGCGACCCGGCCGAACGGCAATCGCTGGGGCGGGGTGATCGGCGGCCGCTGGTATGCCGGTGCCCAGGCGCCGGGCGGCTGGAACGGCTATCGCCGGCTCGGCCGGGGCAATCATCTGCCCGGCTATTGGATGGGCGGCGGCTTCCGCATTCCCGACTATCTGAGCTGGGGCCTCGCCGCGCCGCCCCATGGCTATTTCTGGGTCCGCTATTACGACGATGCCGTGCTGGTCGACGATCGTGGCGACGTGTGGGATTCGGTGAGCGGCATCGGCTGGGCCGATGCGGATTCCTGGGCTGATTCGAGCGGCAGCTATTCGAGCGCCTATAGCCGGTCCGGCACCGGCGCCGGCTATCGCGAGCCCATCCGGCCGATCGACCCGAACGACTATTATGACGACTATCCCGGGGACTATCCGCCGCCGGCCGGCGCGCCGCTGCCGCCGCCGCCGGGCGTGCAGGTCCAGGGCTATTACGGGTCGGGCGAGGCCTATTATGGCGGGGGCAGCTACCAGTCCGGTGCCTATTATTATGGCGCGCCGGTGGGCTCGACCGTGATCGTCACCATGCCTGCCGTGACCACCACGACCACGGTGACCGAGGAAGTGGTCGAGCGGACCACCTATGTCCGCGCCGCGCCGCGCCGGGTGGTGCGCAAGGCGCCGGTGCGGCGGTACAAGCCCCGGGTGCAGTGCTGCGTCTGCGGCTGCCGCTGATTTCCCGCCGCACTGCGTGGCGAATGCGCGGCGATCCCATATTGCAGGAATAGGCTCCCCTCCCTTCCAGGGAGGGGAGTGGGGCTTCACCGCCGCCCGAACGTCACCAGGCTCTCGGCCCCGTCCGCGCCGAGCGCCGACACCCCGATGAAATTGTCGTCGACCACCACGCCTTTCAGGCTGGCTTCGGTGCCGGTGACGTCGAGATGGTCGGTCCAGTCGCGCGCATCGGCGCGGCGCCAATGGACGCGATATCCAACCGCGCCGGGCACGGCCGCCCATTTCACCGAGGTGTCGGAGGCGAGCGCGCCGCCGATCGTCACGCTGTCGGGTGCCGCCGGCGCGGCGGCCAGGCGGCGGATCGTCGCGACGTTGAGCGCGGTCACCTTCGCCAGATAGGGAAAGTCCATCCGATCGGCCGTGTCGCCCTTGCCGGGGGCGAGGTCCTGGTGCTGCGCGTCGTAATTCTCGACCCCCACCGAGAAGCGCACCGCCGGATAGCCGAGCTTCTGGAATGGCGAATGGTCGCCGCCGCGGCCGAACCGGTCGGGCCGGCGGACGAGGAAGGCCTTGAGCCCGCCGGGGATGGCGCCAGCGACCTGGCCGATCGCCTTGGCGAGCGCGCGCGAGGGGCCGTCATCCTCGCCGCCATCGGCGCGCAGGCCCTGGAGCGCCTGGGCGGCATCATTCTCGCCGAAGCTTTCGGAGAAGACGCGCACCCGGTCGGCCACCTTGCGCCCATCGGTGCCGACGGTGTTGCCGACGATGTCGTTGTTGAGCACCGCCGTGACCGTCCAGCCGCGTTCCTTCGCGGTCTCGGCGAGCAGCTGGCCGCCGAACAGCCCCTGCTCCTCGCCGGAAAGCGCCGCATAGACGATCGTCGCCCGGAATTTCTCGCGGGAGAGGATGCGCGCCGCCTCGAGCACCAGCGCGACGCCGGAGGCATCGTCATTGGCGCCGGGGGCATCGGCGGTGGCGTTCATCACGTCGCGCACCCGACTGTCGATATGGCCCATCACGATGACGACGCGCTTGGGATCGGTGCCGGCCTGGAAGCCGAGCACGTCGACGATCTGCACCCCGTTCGGCGCGCGGGGGCCGGTGAAGCCGCGCGCGATGTTGGCGACTTCGATGCAGCCGCACCGGTCCCCCAGCCTGGCCAGCTCGGCGGCGAACCAGCGCCGGGCGGCGCCGATGCCGCGATTCGGGTCGTCCGCATCCGAAAGCGTGTGGCGGGTGCCGAAGCCGACCAGCTTCTCGACGCTGGCCTTCAGCCGGGCGGGGTCGGACTTTTCCTGGGCCTGGGCGGCGGCGGGGAGGGCGAGGAGGAACGAAGCCAGGGCGAGGATGCGCATGCGGCGAAAGTGGCGGGGGAGCGAGGACGGGTCAATCCAACCCAGTTCCTCCCCCAGCTTGTCTGGGGGAGGGGGACCGCCGCCGAAGGCGGTGGTGGAGGGGCGCGGCGGATACCGCCGCGTTGCGGCGGCCCCTCCACCATTCGCTGCGCGAACGGTCCTCCTCCCCGAGCGAGCTCGGGGAGGAATATACTCAGCTCAGCCGGTCGATCGCGTCCATGTCGAGCGCGCCGGGGATCACCATCAGCGGCACCGGCAGCTTGCCCGCGTCCGATCCGGAGAAATGCGCGACCATCGGCCCCGGCGGGCCGCTCGCCGCGGCCCCGAGCACCAGGGCGGCGATGTCGCGATTGGCGGCGATCATCTCGCGGACGATCCTGGGGCCGTCGCCCTCGCGCACAGTGATCGAGGGCTGCAGCCCCGATTCGGCGAACAGCGTGCCGGCGGCACGGGCGACCAGCGCCTCGGCGCGTTCGCGCGCTTCCTCCTCGATCGTCGCCATCACGCCGCCCCATTGGACGAAGTCCGGCTTGGGGATGAGCGCGAGGATTTCGACGTTCCCGCCGGTCTTCACGGCACGCCGCGCGGCGAAGCGCAGCGCGATCTCCGCCTCCGGACTCTCGTCGATCACCACCAGATAGGTGCGCATGGAAGGTTCCTCTTGGTCGTGCGTTACGTGCCCCGTAGCGTCATTTCCTGCAAGCGCGTCTCTTGACCCGGGGCGGGGGCGGCGCAAAGAGGGCCCGAACCTGTTCAGGGCTCCAACAACGGGAACCTTCATGTCGATCGAAATCAAGATGCCGGCGCTTTCTCCCACCATGGAAGAGGGTACCCTCGCCAAGTGGCTCGTGAAGGAGGGCGATACGGTGAAGTCCGGCGACCTCATGGCCGAGATCGAGACCGACAAGGCGACCATGGAGTTCGAAGCGGTGGACGAAGGCGTGATCGCCAAGATCCTCGTCCCCGAGGGCACCGACAATGTGAAGGTCGGCACCGTGATCGCGGTGCTGGCGGGCGAGGGCGAGGATGTCTCCTCGGCCGCCGCGTCGCCGGCTCCCGCTCCGGCGGCTGCGCCGGCTCCCGCGCCGGCAGCGACTCCGGCCGCCGCTGCGCCCGCGCCGACTCCGGCGCCCGCCCAGGCCCAGGCCGCCTCGGGCGACCGCGTGAAGGCGAGCCCGCTCGCCAAGCGCATCGCCGCCGAGAAGGGCGTCGACCTGGCCGGCGTCGCCGGCTCGGGCCCGAACGGCCGCATCGTCAAGGCCGATGTCGAGGGTGCCAAGCCCGGCGCCGCGCCCGTTGCCGCCGCTCCGGCCGCTGCCGCCGCCTCGGCCCCGGCCGCGCCGGCCGCCGCCCCGGCCGAGCACAAGCCGGTCTGGTGGGACGAATCGATCCCGCACGAGGCCGAGAAGCTCTCGAATATCCGCAAGACGATCGCGCGCCGGCTCACCGAGTCGAAGCAAACCGTCCCGCACATCTACCTCACGCTCGACATCCGGCTCGACGCGCTGCTCAAGCTGCGCGGCGACCTGAACAAGGCGCTCGAGGCGCGCGGCATCAAGCTCTCGGTCAACGACCTGCTGATCAAGGCGCTCGGCGTGGCGCTGGCTCAGGCGCCCAAGTGCAACGTCACCTACACCGGCGACCAGCTGATCAAGTACAGCCGCTCGGACGTGTCGGTCGCGGTCTCGACTCCGACCGGGCTGATCACGCCGATCATCCGCGACGCCGCGAACAAGGCGGTCTCCGCGATCTCGGCCGAGATGAAGGACCTGGCGGCCCGCGCGCGCGACGGCAAGCTGAAGCCCGAGGAATATCAGGGCGGCACCGCCTCGCTCTCGAACATGGGCATGTTCGGGATCAAGCAGTTCGAGGCGGTGATCAATCCGCCCCAGGGCATGATCATGGCGATCGGTGCGGGCGAGAAGCGCCCCTATATCGTCGACGACGCACTGGGCGTGGCGACGGTGATGTCGGCCACCGGCAGCTTCGATCACCGGGCGATCGACGGGGCCGACGGCGCCGAGATGATGAAGATCTTCAAGGAACTGGTCGAGAATCCCTTCGGGATGATCGCCTGAACCGGAGGGCGCGGCAATGCGCGTGCTGATCGAAGTGGTGCACATCGCGATCGGGCTGCTCGCCGCGGCGCTGATCTCGGCCGCGGCGGCCTGGTCCTATCCGCGCGCGACCGGCGACATCTGGCTGGTCGGCTATGCCTGCATGATCGCCGTGGTGCTGATGGGCGTCGGCCCGGTGCGCCGGGCGTTCGCCGAGGACAAGGCCAAGCTCGCCGGCACGGAGCCGCGCGCCGATGGTTGAGGGTGGCGCGACGCCCCCGCAGCAGCAGCCGGCGATCCGCGTGAGCACCATGCCCGCGGACGCCAATGCCTATGGCGACATCTTCGGCGGCTGGCTGATGGGCCAGATGGACTTGGCCGCGGGCCTGGTCGCCGCGCGCCATTCGCGCGGGCGGGCGGTCACCGTCGCGGTGGAGGGCATGAAGTTCCACGCGCCGGTCTCGGTGGGCGACGAAGTCTCGGTGTTCGCCGATATCGTGAAGGTGGGGCGCACTTCGATGACGATCGACGTCCAGTCCTGGCGCCGCGCCCGGCATTCCGAGGAAAGCTGCCTGGTCACCCAGGCGCAGTTCGTGTTCGTCGCGGTGGACGAGCACAAGCGGCCGCGGCCGATCGATGCATGAGGGGCGTCGAGCCGATGCCGCTGGCGGCGAATGGCTGGGGCCGGTTGGGGCGAACGCTGTTATTGTTCCTGCGCCTTTATGTCGGGTGCCTGATCGCAACGCCGCTCGTGATGTTCTCCACAGTGATCCTGGGCGGGCTCTATCAGGGCCGGCCCAACCCCTTCGACGATATCGGGGTGCTGCTGGGCTGGTCGGCCGTGCTTTTTGTCGGAGCGCTGGTCCTTGGCATCCCGATCGCCTTCGCTACCTTTCTATTCGTACGGAATTTCTGGCTTCGGCTGGTGGTACTGGTGGGCGCGGGGCTGGTGGCGAACTTCGTGCTGTTCGCCGTGCTGTTTGCGCATCCGCTGGGTGGTGTGATTGCCGCACCGGCAGGCGCCATCACCGCCGCAGCCTGTTGCCTGCTTAATCTACGGGAGATCGGCAAGCCCGATCCCAAGTTCGTTTGATCCAAAGGAGTTACCCTTGGCTGATACCTATGATGTGATCGTGCTCGGCTCCGGCCCCGGCGGCTATGTGGCGGCGATCCGCGCCGCGCAGCTGGGCCTCAAGACGGCGATCGTCGAGCGCGAGCTGCTGGGCGGCATCTGCCTCAACTGGGGCTGCATCCCCACCAAGGCGCTGCTCCGCTCGTCCGAGATCTATCACTATATGCAGCACGCCAAGGATTACGGCCTGGTCGCCGAGAAGATCAGCGCCGACCTGGAAGCCGTGGTGAAGCGCTCGCGCGGCGTCGCCAAGCAGCTCAACCAGGGCGTCACGCACCTGATGAAGAAGAACAAGATCGCGGTGCATTTCGGCACCGGCGTGCTGACCGCGCCGGGCAAGCTGACCGTGACCGCCGAGGACGGCAAGAAGACCGACCTCGAGGCGAAGAACATCATCGTCGCCACCGGCGCGCGCGCCCGCGACCTGCCCTTCGCTCCGGCCGACGGCAAGCGCATCTGGACCTACCGGACGGCGATGACTCCGCCGGAGATGCCGACCAAGCTGCTCGTCATCGGCTCGGGCGCGATCGGCGTCGAGTTCGCCAGCTTCTACAACGACATGGGCAGCCAAGTGACCATCGTCGAAATGCTCGACCGGATCGTGCCGGTGGAGGACAAGGACGTTTCCGCGCATCTCGAGAAGCAGTTCAAGAAGCAGGGCATGGACATCCGCACCGCGACCGGCGTCGAGAAGATCGACGTGACCGGCACGGGCGTGAAGGCTTCGATCAAGGGCAAGGACGGCAAGGTCACCGTCGAGGAGTTCAGCCACGTCATCGTCGCGGTCGGCATCGTGCCGAACACCGAGAATATCGGGCTGGAGACGCTTGGCGTGAAGACCGAGCGCGGCCACATCGTCACCGACGCGGCCTGCAAGACCAACGTGCCCGGCCTCTATGCGATCGGCGACGTCACCGCGCCGCCGTTCCTCGCGCACAAGGCGAGCCATGAAGGCGTAATCGCCGCCGAGGCGATCGCCGGCAAGCACCCGCACGCGATGGACGTGCGCAACATCCCGGGCTGCACCTATTGCCACCCGCAGATCGCGTCGGTCGGCCTGACCGAGGCCAAGGCCAAGGAAGCCGGCTATGAAGTGAAGGTCGGCAACTTCCCCTTCATCGGCAACGGCAAGGCGATTGCGCTGGGCGAGGCCGAGGGCTTTGTGAAGACGGTGTTCGATGCCAAGACCGGGGAGCTGCTTGGCGCGCACATGATCGGCGCGGAAGTGACCGAGATGATCCAGGGCTATACGATCGGCAAGACGCTGGAGACGACCGAGGCGGAACTGATGGAGACGGTGTTCCCGCACCCGACGATCAGCGAGACGATGCACGAAGCCGTGCTCGGCGCCTATGGCCGCGCGCTCCACATCTAGCCCGTATTCACGCTTTGTTGCCGATCTCCTGCCATGTTCGCCCGAACTGGTCGGAGATTCGGCGTGCGCATGTTCAAGCTGATCCTGTCGCTGCTGCCCCTCGTCTTCATCGGGGGGCTGCTCTTCTATTTCACCGGCTTCGAAGGCTGGAACGGCGGATCGCTCAGCCAGGGGCTGGGGCCGACGGTGCTCGGATTGGGCGCGGTCGGGCTGATCTTCTGCATCCCGCTCGCCTTCCGGCTGCTCAAGCTGACCATCACGCCGCGTGGCCCGTCCGCGGCGCAGGGCGGCGAGGCGGAGGACGAGGAAGCGTCGAGCTTCGACGCCGATGCCGCGCTTGCCCGCTATCTGGCGCGCAAGGCCGAGGCCGGCGAAGCGACGCCCGAGAGAGCGACGCCCGAGAGAGTGGCCGAGCGGCCGCCCGGCTTCCCGCACGGCGATGCTCCGCCGCGCCCCGTGTTCGGCCGCAAGACCGGCTAGGGCGCATCGACATGTACCCGCTCCTCCCCCGGAGGGGGAGGGGAATGCGGGCGGCACTTCGGATCGTCGAAGGGCGATACCTCCCGGGAGCCCCGCGTTGAGCCGTGTGTCGCCTGCGGCTCGGGCGGCGCTTGCCGCATCGCTGCTCTGCCTCGCCATGCTCGCCTGCTTCTGGCCGGGCGTTGCGATGTTCGACACCGTCAACCAATATGCCCAGCTGCGCTCCGGCAGCTATGATGACTGGCACCCGCCCGCGATGGCGCGCCTCTGGGCGCTGTTCCACGCGGCGGGCTGGCATGGCCAGGCGCCGATGTTCATGCTGCAGACCCTGTTTTGCTGGGCCGGCCTGGGGCTGTTCGCGGCGGCGCTGGCCCGGCAGGGCGGGCGGATCGCGGCGGGCGCGGTGCTGTTGCTCGGCATCTGGCCGCCGATCGCCGGCTGGCAGGTGGCGGTGCTGAAGGATGCGCAGATGGCGGGCGCGCTGCTCGCCGCCACCGGCCTCGCCGCCTGGTGGCGGCTGCGGGACCGGCCGTTGCCGCGCGGGGCGACGCTGCTGATCGGCCTGCTGCTGCTTTATGCGACGCTCGTCCGCATCAATGCGGTGTTCGCCACCGTGCCGCTCGCCTTCGGGCTGCTGGGGGCGGGGACGTGGCGACGTCCGGTGCGGCGCGGGGTGATGATGCTGGCGGCGATGATCGCGGTGCTCGCGGTGCTGCCGCTGGTCAATCACGGCCTGCTGCGCGCTGGCGCCAGCGAGGTCGGGCGGGCGCTGCCGACCTATGACCTGGCCGGGATCGCGCATCATGCCGGTGCCGAGGCGGTGCCGGTGCTGCCGGCGCCGGTATGGCAGGCGGCGGAGGCGGAACGGTGCATCCGGCCGATGCTCTGGGATCCGCTCGGCGATCGCTGCGATTTCGTCGCGGAGGGGCTGGCGATCACGGCACCCGGCCGCAAGCTCACCGAAGCCTGGCTGGTGACGATCGCGCGCCACCCGGTCGCCTATGCCGAGCATCGGCTGGCGCATTGGAATGCGACGATGCGCTGGCTGGTCCCCTGGCGCTACCCGCTGGCCGAGCCGCAATCGGATTCGGAGCCCAACACGCTGGGAATCGCCTCGCCTTCGCCGCGGATCGCGCCGTTCCAGCGGCTTGCGGGGACGCTTGCCGAAAGCCCGCTCGGCGCGCCGATATTGTGGCTGGTCGCGGCGCTGGCGGTGCTGGCGCTGGCCTGGCGGCGCGACGACCAGCGGAGCCGGCTCGCGGTCACGCTCGCGCTGTCCGCGGTGCTGACCGAACTGGCCTTTCTCGTGATCAGCGTGGCCGCCGACTATCGCTACCATCTGTGGGCGATGCTCGCGACCGGACTCGCCGTCGCGCTGATGGCGGGCACCTCCCTGCCGCGGCGCGGCCTGGGGATCGCGCTCGCCGCGCTGCTGCTGGTCGGCGCGACCGGCATCGCGGCGCGGATCGCGCTGCCACCTGTCGGAGAAACTTACACCGATGCGGCCGGATAAAATCCGCCGCTACGGGAAACCCCGGATAGGGCGAACCGTTACGCATGGGTAACATGTGGTTAACGGAGAAACGGGTGGCCCAACGCGACGACCATGAGGAGATCCGGCGCAAGTTCCACGAAGTGGTGAACATGACGCCGGAAGAGATCGAGGAATGGCTGGAGACGGCGGAGAGCCGCAAGGTCGGCCTCAAGCGGGACGGCGGGGAGAGCGTGGGTCATGCCTCTGGCCGCCGGATCGTCGGCATCCTGCGGACGCGAGAGGCGGATCTCGACGGCGGCGACTATGCGCATATGCGCAAGGTGGTCGGCTTCGTCGCCCGCCACCGCGCGCAGGGGCCGCACGAGGAATATCGCATTCCCACCTCGCGCTGGCGCTATTCGCTGATGAACTGGGGGCATGATCCGCTGAAATGCTAGACCCCGCGCCCGGCCGGGCCATCCTCGCAAGGGCGGGCGATGGCGGGGCGGCCGGTGTCCCGTTCTGGTCATATTTCCGGCATGTATCCGTAGCGTTCTCCGGCTAGGGCAATGGCATGTCCATTGCCCCGATCCGCGCTCTCCTCGCCGCCCTGCTCGCTCCGGCGCTCCTCCTTCCGATGGCGCCGGCCGTGGCTCGCCATGCCGGGGCCGGGGCGCCGGTCGCCGCGATCGCGGCATGGCTGGCCAGGCCCGAAGCCGGACGGCGGCTCGACGATCCGGCGCTTGCCTATCCGCTGGACCGGGCGGCGGCGGATCGCGCGCTGGCGTTACTGGGTGCGGCGCGCCTGCGCACGGTCGCGGCGCGTTCGGCCGAGGCGATCGCCGCCCGGCGGATCACCATCGGCGACAAGACGCTGAAATGGGAAAGCAAGACCTTCGGCAACGCGGCTCCGGGCAAGCGCAGCCTGTGGATCTCCATGCATGGCGGCGGCAATGCCCCGCCGGCGCTGAACGACCAGCAGTGGCGGAACCAGATCGGCCTCTACGCGCCGGCCGAGGGCATTTACCTGGCCCCGCGCGCGCCGACCGATAGCTGGAACCTGTGGCACGAGGGGCATATCGACCCGCTGTTCCAGGCGCTGATCGACGCGCAGGTGGCGGTGAATGGCGTCGATCCCAACCGCGTCTATCTCATGGGCTATTCGGCGGGGGGCGACGGCGTGTGGCAGCTGGCGCCGCGCATGGCCGATCGCTTTGCCGCGGCGGCGATGATGGCGGGCCATCCGAACGAATCCTCGGTGCTCGGCCTGCGCAACCTGCCCTTCGCGATCTTCATGGGCGGCGCCGACGACGCCTATGACCGCAACAAGATCGCCGCGGACAAGACCGCGGAGCTCGACCGGCTGCACGCGGCCGATCCGGGCGGCTATGTCCATATGTCGCGCATCTATCCGGGCCTGCCGCACTGGATGGACCGCAAGGATGCCGAAGCGCTGCCCTGGATGGCGGGCTTCGCCCGCGATCCCTGGCCGAAGCGCATCGTCTGGCGGCAGGATGACGTGACGCACGACCGTTTCTACTGGCTCCGCATCCCCGATGCGGCGGCGGCGAAGGCCGGCGACGAGATTGTCGCGACGGTCCAGGGCCAGGCGATCACGCTGACCGGCGCCGTTCCGGCGGGCATGACGCTGCGCCTTTCCGACCGTCTGCTCGACCTCGATCGGCCGGTACAGGTGATCGTGAACGGTTGGACGGCCTATTCGGGCAGGGTCGCCCGAACGGGGCTGGCGATCGAGCAGTCCCTGCTGGAGCGGGCCGATCTGCCTTCCGCGGCCACGGCGATATTGCGGCTCCGCTGAGCCGGGGCTCGCCCCAGCGGCGCCATCTCCTTCTGCATCTTCTGCATCTCCGCATGGGCGGAGCTGCCGGAGGCGGGTTCAGGCGCGCGCGGCATATTCCCCGGTGAGCCTGTCCCAGTCGCTCCAGTCGGGGTCGCCCGGATAGCGCTTCGCGGCACCGGTCTCGACCCAGGGGAGCTTCTCGGCCGTCCAGGTCTCGAGGAAGGGCGGGGCATCGTCGGGCGCATCGAGCATCGTCGTGCGGACATTGACGAACCAGTCGATCCCCTCGGCACGGGTGAAGACCCAGCTCTTGCAGCGATCGCAGTGATAATGATGGGCGACCGGGCCGTGCAGGCCGCCGATCACCGGTTCGCCCTGGAGCAGCGCGAAACCGGCGGCGGGCATGGTCAGCGTCAGCGAGAAGGCGCCGCCGGTCATCTTCTGGCAGCCCGTGCAATGGCAGGCGCTGGTGAGCATCGGCGCGCCGGTCAGGCGGAAACGCAATGCGCCGCAGCGGCAGCCGCCATCCTGCGCCCGGGTCCAGTCGGTCATTCGGTATCTCCCTCGCTTCGCCGCGTCGCGCCACGATAGCCGGAACGGCGCTCGCATGCTCGCGTTCCTTTGCTGAAACAGGAGGAATGCCCGGATGAACCGATACTTCTTCGCGCTGGGCCTGGGCCCCGCCGTCGCGCTGGGCGCCTGTGGCGGCAACGCGCCGATCACCACGGTCGACAACATCATCGCCAGCGACACGATCGTCCCCGAAAACGGCAGCGACGCGAATGTCGTGGCCGGTGCCGCAGCCATGACCGGCCAGGACTTTGCCGATGCCGTCGGTGCGGGCGATGCCTATGCGGTGGCGGCAGGCGAGCTCGCCCGGCAAAAGGCGACCATGCCCGCGCTCAGGGAACTCGGCCAGGCGATGGCGCGGGCGCATACCGAATCGGCCGCCAGGCTGAAGGCGGCGGCCGCCCGGGCGATGCCCGTGATCCTTCCCGATCCCAGGCCGAGCGCCGAGCAGGTGGCGAATCTGGAGACGCTGCGCCAGGCGACGGGTGCGGACTTCGACACCGCCTACAAGGCGCAGCAGGTAGCGGCGCAGGAGAAGGCGCTGGCGGTGATGGAGGACTATGCCGCGAACGGCACGGTGCCGGCGCTCAAGGCCTTCGCGGTGGCGAGCGTCCCCGGGGTGCAGGCGCGTCTGGACAGGATGCGGGGCCTATAGGCTTGCCCGGCGGCGATCCCGGGAGCTGGTCCCGCCCGGCCGCGGCCCGGGGCCTGTCCCCTGGGTGACGATGGACGGGCGGCACGGTTGCCAAAGGAACGGTCGCCAAAAGGAAAGGGCGCGCTCCGCCGGGGAGCGCGCCCTTTCCCGTTTCCGCGAGGAAATCGCAGCCTATTCGTTCGCCGCCGCCGCGAAGGGGGAAGGCGCCGTTTCGACCGGGCGGGGGCCCGCCGGGGCCGCTGCCGCCGCCGGGACGGTGCTCATATGCTTCAGGCGGCCGTCGATATGGCCGCCATTCTCGATCGTGATGTTCTCATATTCGACATCGCCGGTGATCTTGGCCGAGCGCTCGATCGTGAGCTGGCGCACGCGCACCGTGCCTTCGATCGCGCCGGCGAGGCGGGCGGTCTCCGCAGTGACGTTGCCGAAGACCTGGCTGTCGGCCCCCTGGGCCAGGCTGCCGCAATTGACGTCGCCTTCGATCCGGCCATCGATATGCAGGTCCGCGCTGGCCGAGACATTGCCGGTGACGGTCACGTCCGGACCGATCACCGAGAACATGCCGCGCTTGCCCCCATTGCCGCCGCTCTGCTGCGGAGGCGCCGGCGGCATCGCCGGACGTTCGTCGCGATCGCGACCACGATTATTACCGTTGAACATTCACGCTACTCCCCAAATTCGGAACCCGAATCCCTGGCGATTTCCCTAGCATAATGCAGGGAGGCAGGCATCGGCCAAAAGCGGGGCCAAAAGCCGTGCTCGCGTTCCAGAGAGGGATTGTCGTTCGCGGCGGGGCAGCGCGCGCGGCAACGCCAGGCAGCGGCGAGCATCGCGCCGCCGGCGAGCGCCGCGGCAAGGGGCCCCGTGCCGAGCGCGGCGAGCGTGCCGGCCAGCGCCAGCGCCGCGGCGAATCGCTCGGCCGGCGGCAGCGCGACGGCGAGCGCGGCGGGCACGAGCAGGGCGGCGGCGCCGACATGGGGAAAGACGATCAGCGGCACCAGGGCGGCGGGCAGCGCCGCGCGGGCGACCGGCCCGGGGGGCAGGGCGCTCAGCTGCGCGAGATGCCAGGCGAGGAAGCCGGCGCCGCCGGCGATCGCGAGCCCGAACAGCTCCCAGGAGAGCAGGCCGGCGGGCGCGGCGATCGCGGAGCCGAAGCCCCCCAGCAGGAGAGTCGCGGCCAGGGCGGCCAGCGCGGCGGCAAGGGGCTTGAGTCGGGGAACGGGACGAATCATCGCGCCGGCTCTAGCCTGGCGGAGGTTGACGCTCTCTTATCCTCCGGCCGACTCAGTTGACCCGCTCGCCACCCGTCGCTATAGGCGCCCCCGTTCCGCGAGGGGCCGGTATTCCGGCGCATATCCCGCGTGGGGCAAGAGCTGAACGTTGCTGGAGACGCAATGGCCCGGGGGGTCAAGGACACCCGGGGCCTTTTCGTATTTCTCGTACCAGGGTTCCAGCAAAGTAACCGCCGGCCATGCCGGTAACATAAGGTGAAGGGCTTCATGCCGACGATCAACCAGCTGGTCCGCAAGGGCCGCGAACTGCAGAAGACCAAGTCGAAGGTCCCTGCGATGGAGCAGAACCCGCAGAAGCGCGGCGTCTGCACCCGCGTCTACACGACGACTCCGAAGAAGCCGAACTCGGCGCTCCGCAAGGTTGCCAAGGTCCGCCTGACCAACCAGCGCGAAGTCATCTCGTACATCCCGGGCGAAGGCCACAACCTGCAGGAGCACTCGGTGGTGCTGATCCGCGGCGGCCGTGTGCGCGACCTTCCGGGCGTGCGCTACCACGTGCTGCGCGGCGTGCTCGACACCCAGGGTGTCAAGGACCGTCGTCAGTCGCGTTCGAAGTACGGCGCCAAGCGTCCGAAGTAATCACAGCCATAGTAAGCCCCGGACGGGTTCCGGACACGCTGAAGTTTTAGAAGGAAATTCAAGATGGCTCGTCGTCGTCGCCCAGAGAAGCGCGAAATTCTGCCGGATCCCAAGTTCGGTGACATCGTTCTCTCGAAGTTCATGAACTCGGTCATGCTGGACGGTAAGAAGTCCGTTGCCGAGGGCATCGTCTATTCGGCCCTGGAAACCGTCGAGACCCGCGCCAAGCGCGACCCGATCGGCGTGTTCCATGACGCGCTGAACAACATCAAGCCGGGCATCGAGGTCCGCAGCCGCCGCGTCGGCGGTGCGACCTATCAGGTGCCGGTGGAAGTCCGTCCGGAGCGTGCCCAGGCGCTTGCGATCCGCTGGCTGATCTCGTCGGCCCGCAACCGCAGCGAGAACACCATGTCGGCCCGCCTCTCGGGCGAGCTGCTCGACGCTTCGAACAACCGCGGCAACGCAGTGAAGAAGCGCGAAGACACCCATCGTATGGCCGAGGCGAACCGCGCCTTCAGCCACTACCGCTGGTAAGTCTCGGGGCGCCGGCAGGTCTGGCGCTCTCAACTTTCGTTCCTACATATCGGGGAGCCGGATCGTCCGGCTCCCCACATCCTTAAGGAAACCAGGTCATGGCCCGCAGCCATCCCCTCGAGCGTTACCGTAATATCGGCATCATGGCGCACATCGACGCCGGCAAGACGACGACGACCGAGCGCATCCTCTACTACACCGGCAAGTCCTACAAGATCGGCGAAGTGCACGAAGGCACCGCGACGATGGACTGGATGGAGCAGGAGCAGGAGCGTGGCATCACCATCACGTCCGCGGCGACCACCTGCAAGTGGCGCGCCGAAGAGGGCAAGGGTGAAGAGCACCTGATCAACATCATCGACACCCCCGGCCACGTCGACTTCACCATCGAAGTCGAGCGTTCGCTGCGCGTGCTCGACGGCGCGGTCGCCTGTTTCGACGGCGTTGCCGGCGTGGAGCCGCAGTCGGAGACGGTGTGGCGCCAGGCGGAGAAGTACAAGGTTCCGCGCATGTGCTTCGTCAACAAGCTCGACCGCACCGGCGCGAGCTTCGAGCGCTGCGTCGACATGATCAAGGATCGCCTGGGCGCGCGTCCGGCCGTGCTGTATCTCCCGATCGGCATCGAGGGCGGCTTCAAGGGCCTGGTCGACCTGGTCGAGAACCGCGCGATCATCTGGCTCGAGGAGAGCCTGGGCGCGAAGTTCGAATATCAGGACATCCCGGCCGATCTGGCCGATGCCGCCGCGACTGCGCGCGCCGAGCTGATCGAGATGGCCGTCGAGCAGGACGACGCCCTGATGGAAGCCTATCTCGAGGGTAACGAGCCGAGCGTGGCCGACCTCAAGAAGCTGATCCGCAAGGGCACGCTGAACTTCTCGTTCGTGCCGATCGTCTGCGGCTCGGCGTTCAAGAACAAGGGCGTGCAGCCCCTGCTCGACGCCGTGGTCGACTATCTGCCGAGCCCGCTCGACATTCCCGACGTGCAGGGCGTGAAGCTCGACGGCGAGACCCCGGATTCGCGTCCGGCGTCGGACACCGCGCCGCTTTCGCTGCTCGCCTTCAAGATCATGAACGATCCGTTCGTCGGCTCGCTCACCTTCGCCCGCATCTATTCGGGCACCCTCACCAAGGGTCAGTATCTGAACTCGGTGAAGGACAAGAAGGAGAAGATCGGCCGCATGCTCCTGATGCACGCGAACTCGCGTGAGGATATCGAGGAAGCACGCGCCGGCGACATCGTCGCGATCGCGGGCCTCAAGGAGACCACGACCGGCGACACGCTGTGCGACACGGCGCACCCGATCATCCTGGAGCGCATGGAGTTCCCGGAGCCGGTGATCGAACTGTCGGTGGAGCCGAAGACCAAGGCCGACCAGGAGAAGATGGGCCTCGCCCTGAACCGCCTGGCCGCCGAGGATCCCTCGTTCCGCGTTTCGACCGACCACGAGTCGGGCCAGACCATCATCAAGGGCATGGGCGAGCTCCATCTCGAGATCCTGGTCGACCGCATGAAGCGCGAGTTCAAGGTCGAGGCGAATGTCGGCGCGCCGCAGGTGGCGTATCGCGAGTATCTCGCGAAGCCGGTGGACATCGACTACACGCACAAGAAGCAGTCGGGCGGCACCGGCCAGTTCGGCCGCGTCAAGGTCAAGTTGACGCCGGGCGAGCGCGGCTCGGGCTTCGTCTTCAAGGACGAAGTGAAGGGCGGCAACGTGCCGAAGGAATATATCCCGGCGATCGAGAAGGGCTTCCGCGAGACGGCGATGACCGGTTCGCTGGTCGGCTTCCCGATCATCGACTTCGAAGTGCTGCTGTATGACGGTGCGTATCACGACGTCGACTCGTCGGCGCTCGCGTTCGAAATCACCGCCCGCGCCGCGATGCGCGAAGCTGCCCAGAAGGCCGGCATCAAGCTGCTCGAGCCGGTGATGAAGGTCGAAGTCGTCACCCCCGAGGATTATCTCGGCGACGTCATCGGCGACATCAACAGCCGTCGCGGCCAGATCCAGGGCACCGACAGCCGCGGCAACGCGCAGACGGTCGAGGCGATGGTGCCGCTGGCCAACATGTTCGGCTATGTGAACCAGCTCCGCTCGTTCACCCAGGGCCGCGCGCAGTACAGCATGCAGTTCTCGCATTACGACGAAGTGCCGCCGAATGTGGCCGACGAAGTGAAGGCGAAGCTGGCGTAACCAGGAATCAGCCGCTATGGGGCTCGCCTTCCGGCGAATCCCCTGGCGGCGCGGAAACAGAGATCAGAAGGTAGGAAAACAATGGCGAAGGCAAAGTTTGAGCGGAACAAGCCGCACCTCAACATCGGCACCATCGGCCACGTCGACCATGGCAAGACGTCGCTGACCGCCGCGATCACCAAGGTTCTGGCCGAGAACGTCGCGGGTAACGCCGCCGTCGACTTCGCCAACATCGACAAGGCTCCGGAAGAGCGCGAGCGTGGCATCACCATCTCGACCGCGCACGTCGAGTACGAGACCGACAAGCGCCACTATGCGCACGTCGATTGCCCGGGCCACGCCGACTATGTGAAGAACATGATCACCGGCGCCGCGCAGATGGACGGTGCGATCCTCGTGGTCGCCGCCACCGACGGCCCGATGCCGCAGACCAAGGAGCACATCCTGCTCGCCCGCCAGGTCGGCGTGCCCACCATGGTCGTCTTCCTGAACAAGGTCGACCTGGTCGACGACGAGGAAATCCTCGAGCTCGTCGAGATGGAGATCCGCGAAGAGCTGTCGCGTCGTGAGTTCGACGGCGACAACATTCCGATCATCCGTGGTTCGGCCACCGCCGCGCTCTCGGGCTCGGACGACAAGCTCGGCAAGGACGCGATCCTGGCCCTGATGGCTGCCGTTGACGAGTCGATCCCGCAGCCGGATCGTCCGCTCGACAAGCCGTTCATGATGCCGATCGAAGACGTGTTCTCGATCTCGGGCCGGGGCACCGTGGTGACCGGCCGCGTCGAGACCGGCGTGGTCAAGGTCGGCGAGGAAGTCGAGATCGTCGGCATCCAGGAGAACGTCCGCAAGACCACCGTCACCGGCGTGGAAATGTTCCGCAAGCTGCTCGACCAGGGCGAGGCCGGCGACAACATCGGCGCGCTGATCCGCGGCGTCGGCCGTGACGAAGTCGAGCGTGGCCAGGTTCTGGCCAAGCCGGGTTCGATCAAGCCGCACACCGACTTCAAGTCGGAAGTGTACGTGCTGTCGAAGGACGAGGGTGGCCGTCACACGCCGTTCTTCGCCAACTATCGCCCGCAGTTCTACTTCCGCACCACCGACGTGACCGGCACGATCGAGCTGCCGGAAGGCACCGAGATGGTGATGCCGGGCGACAATGTCGCGCTGGGCATCAAGCTGATCGCGCCGATCGCCATGGACGTCGGCCAGCGCTTCACGATCCGCGAAGGCGGCCGCACCGTTGGTGCCGGCGTCGTCGCCGAGATCCAGAAGTAAGCTTCACCCTTTCAGGGTAGCGTTCGAAAGGCCCGGTCTCCTGCGAAGGAGGCCGGGCTTTTTCGTTTGTGAGCGGCTTCCGGAGGATCGCTGCGAGTCAAGGCATGGACGCTGCGGCTTGGGCGTGGCCGAGCTTCAGCGATGGCGTGCCAAGCGAGGCAAAATCTCGAAGAGTGGCCCGAGCAGGGTCCCGGCGGTTATGGCTCGAGTTACCAGCCACCAATTGCCGTAGATTAGGGCGAGAATGACACCGACTGTCAGGCCAGCGGTGGCATCTCCTCCTGTCGCGGTTGGACGATCAGGCTTGCCTGCAAAGAAGAAGGCTGCCGCTGCTGCAATGCCGAGTAGCCACCACATGGCTATTCTCCCGTGGATAGTTTGTTGAGGATCCTTGATCCTCCGCAAGGATCATCCATCGCGTCGGATTTGGAGGTAATAGCCGCACCAAATTCGTCACCCCGGGCTTGACCCGGGGCCCCGCTTCTTCTGTCCTATTCCAATGGAGCGGGGTGGTTGGGTCTACATCATGGCGGACCGGTATCGCGGTACGATCTACGTCGGCGTGACGGCGAGCCTTGCAGCACGCGTCCACCAGCATCGCACGGGGGAATGGCTCAGGCTTTTGCCGTCGCTACGGGCTGAGCAGGCTCGTTTGGGCCGAGCATGCGCCGGATATCAGCGATGCCATCGCGCATGAGAAGCGCGTGAAGCGCTGGCGGCGAGAATGGAAGTTCGATCTTATCGAGCGCGGCAATCCCGAGTGGCGTGATCTGTCCGACACGCTTTTCTGAGAGATGGAAAGAAGCGGGACCCCGGCTCAAGGCCGGGGTGACGGGGCAAGGGCGGCGGATTTCATCACATCCCCCTTGATCCGAATCGCGCTCCCATGTAAGGGCCGCGCCTCAGTTCAGTTCAACACAGCAAGAGCGCCGGAAACGGCGCCCGCTCTTTCGCATTGGTAGGGACATGGAAACGCAGAATATCCGTATTCGCCTGAAGGCGTTCGATCATCGAGTGCTCGACCAGGCGACCGGCGACATCGCCGACACTGCGCGCCGCACTGGCGCTCTCATCCGTGGCCCGATCCCGCTTCCGACGAAGATCGAGAAGTTCACGGTCAACCGTGGCCCCCACATCGACAAGAAGTCGCGCGAGCAGTTCGAAGTGCGCACCTACAAGCGCATGCTCGACATCGTGCAGCCGACCCCGCAGACCGTGGACGCGCTGATGAAGCTCGACCTCGCCGCCGGCGTCGACGTCGAGATCAAGCTCGCGTAAGCGAGCTTGCCTTCAGCCCCGGCGAAGGCCGGGGTGGCCTCCCTCCACTTGGCGCATTCCTGCAAAGGAGCGCAGTTGGAGGGTGGACAGGGAAGCGCTGCTGACGTAAAGGCGCGCCTCCACACGAGATTCGCGATTCCCTCAAGGGGGATTCGCCGGTTCCTCCACCGGATCGATCCCGATCCGAAGCAAGGAACCCGGAGGGCGCCAAGCGCGCGCTCACATCGCGATAGGGATACCGCCGGCCTCTTCGGAGAACCGGGCCTGCGTCCCCCGTCGCCTCTTCCTTCGGGAAGGGGTTCAGCCCGGACGGGGGCTCGCATCATATTTTCGGGCTGAGGCACGCACCCGTGGGAATTCCCCCTCGGGTGCCTATGCATAGGAGCAACTGGTCATGCGCACTGGCGTGATCGCGAAGAAGTTGGGGATGACCCGCCTGTTCCAGGACGACGGCCGCCACGTGCCGGTCACCGTCCTGGCGCTCGAAGGCGTGCAGGTCGTCTCCGTCCGCGAGAAGGATCGTGACGGCTACACGGCCGTCCAGCTCGGCGCCGGCACGGCGAAGAGCAAGAATGTCGCCAAGCCGCAGCGCGGCCACTTCGGCAAGGCCGAAGTCGAGCCCAAGGCGGTGGTCCATGAATTCCGCGTCGATGCGGACGGCTTGCTCGAAGTGGGCGCCGAGATCTCGGCCGACCATTATGTCGCCGGCCAGTTCGTCGACATCCAGGGCAAGACCCAGGGCAAGGGCTTTGCGGGCGGCATGAAGCGTTGGGGCTTCGGCGGTCTGCGCGCCACCCACGGCGTCTCGGTCTCGCACCGCTCGCTCGGTTCGACCGGTCAGCGCCAGGATCCGGGCAAGGTCTTCAAGAACAAGAAGATGGCCGGCCACATGGGTGACAAGTTCCGCACCCAGCAGAACCTCGAGATCGTCGGCACCGACGTCGAGCGCGGCCTGATCTTCGTCAAGGGCTCGGTCCCTGGCTCGAAGGGTGGCTGGCTGTTCGTCAAGGACGCCGTCAAGGTCGCCCGCCCCGACGCCGCGCCGTTCCCGGCCGGCATCAAGTCGGTCGCCAACAACAACGACACCGCCCCCGCGGAGACCCCGGCTGAAGTGACCGAGGCCCCCGAGGCGACCGAAGGCCAGGAGGGCTAAGTGAAGGTCAAGGTTCAAACCCTCGACGCCAAGGCATCGGGCGACATCGAGCTCAACGACGGCGTCTTCGCTGTCGAGCCGCGCGCCGACATCCTGCACCGCGTCGTCACCTGGCAGCTCGAGAAGCGCCGCGCCACCGCGCGCGGCACCCGCGAGCGCGCCGATGTCGCCCGTTCGGGCAAGAAGTTCGGTCGCCAGAAGGGCGGCGGTACGGCTCGTCACGGCGATCGCCGCGCTCCGGTGTTCATCGGCGGTGGTAAGGCGCACGGCGCTCGCGTTCGCGACTTCAATCCGTCGCTGAACAAGAAGGTCCGCGCGCTCGGCCTGAAGATGGCCCTCAGCAGCCACGCCAAGGCCGGCTCGCTGATCGTCCTCGACGCGTTCGGCACGGCCAAGACCGCGGAGCTCAAGGCGCAGTTCGCCAAGCTCGGCACCGGCAAGACCGCGCTGGTGATCGACGGCGAGGCCGGCAACGGCTTCCTGGCCGCGCGCAACCTGATCGGCGTGAACGTCCTCCCCGCGGTGGGCGCCAACGTCTATGACATCCTGAAGCACGACACGCTGGTCCTGACCCGCGCTGCCGTCGAGAAGCTGGAGGCGCGCTTCAATGGCTAAGAAGCAGGCAGCCGCGATCGACAACCGTCATTACGACGTGATTGTCGCGCCGCACATCACCGAGAAGTCGACGCTCGTCTCCGAGCACAACGCCGTTGTGTTCAAGGTCGCCGGCGACGCCACCAAGCCCGAGATCAAGGCCGCCGTCGAGGCGCTCTGGAAGGTCAAGGTGACCGGCGTCAACACGATCGTCCAGAAGGGCAAGACCAAGAAGTGGAAGGGCGCCCCCTACAAGCGCTCTGACGTGAAGAAGGCAATCGTGACGCTCGCCGACGGCGACCAGATCGACGTGACCTCGGGGGTCAATTCGTAATGGCACTCAAGAATTACAATCCGACGTCGCCTGGCGTCCGCGGCCTGATCCTGATCGACCGTTCGGCCCTGTACAAGGGTCGCCCGGTCAAGGCGCTGACCGAGGGCAAGACCAAGACCGGCGGCCGCAACAACAAGGGCCATGTGACCTCGCGCGGCATCGCCGGCGGCCACAAGCAGCGCTATCGCATCATCGATTTCAAGCGCCGCCTGTGGGACGTCGAGGGCACCGTCGAGCGGATCGAATATGATCCGAACCGCACCGCCTTCATCGCGCTGGTGAATTACGGCGCCGACGAGAACGGCAAGGACCGCGTCGCCTATATCATCGCGCCGCAGCGCCTCGCCGTCGGCGACAAGGTGATCGCCGGCAAGAAGACCGACGTGAAGCCGGGCAACGCCATGGAGCTGTCGTCGATGCCGGTCGGCACCATCGTCCACAATGTGGAGATGAAGCCGGGCAAGGGCGGCCAGATCGCGCGTTCGGCGGGCACCTATGTGCAGGTCGTCGGCCGTGACCGCGGCATGGTGATCGTTCGCCTGAACTCGGGCGAGCAGCGCTACATCCATGGCAACTGCATGGCGACCGTTGGTGCGGTGTCGAACCCCGACAACCAGAACACCAATCTCGGCAAGGCCGGCCGCAACCGCTGGAAGGGCATCCGCCCGCTGACCCGCGGCGTCGCGAAGAACCCGGTCGACCACCCGCATGGCGGCGGTGAAGGCCGCACCTCGGGCGGCCGTCACCCGGTCACCCCGTGGGGCAAGCCGACCAAGGGTGCGCGCACCCGCCACAACAAGGCGACGGACAAGATGATCATCCGCAGCCGTCACGCGAAGAAGAAGGGCTAACCCATGGCTCGCTCCGTTTGGAAGGGTCCGTTCGTGGACCTCCACCTGCTCAAGAAGGCGCAGACCGCGCAGGAGCAGGGCACCCGCTCCGGTCCGATCAAGACCTGGTCGCGCCGCTCGACGATCCTGCCGGATTTCGTCGGCCTGACGTTCAGCGTCTACAATGGCCGCAAGTTCGTGCCGGTCTCGGTCAACGAGGACATGGTCGGCATGAAGCTCGGCGAGTTCGCACCGACCCGGTTCTTCCCGGGCCACGCTGCCGACAAGAAGGGTAAGCGCTAATGAGCAAGCCTGCAGCCCCCCGTAAGGTCGGCGACAAGGAAGCCCTTGCCGTCGCCACGCAGATCCGCGGCTCGGCCCAGAAGCTGAACCTCGTTGCGGGCCTGATCCGCGGCAAGAAGGCCGGCGATGCGCTGAACATCCTTCAGTTCTCGACCAAGGCCATGGCCGTGGACGCGCGCAAGGTTCTCGCCTCGGCGATCGCCAATGCGGAAAACAACCACAACCTCGACGTCGACGCGCTCGTCGTCGCCGAGGCTTCGGTCGGCAAGTCGATCACGATGAAGCGCTTCGCGACCCGCGGCCGTGGCAAGTCCACCCGCATCCTGAAGCCGTTCAGCCGTCTTCGCATCGTCGTCCGCGAGCAGGAAGAAGCATAATGGGTCACAAGAGCAACCCGATCGGCCTTCGCCTCCAGGTCAACCGCACCTGGGACAGCCGCTGGTTCGCCGAGGGCGCCGACTATGGCCGGCTCCTCATGGAGGACCTCAAGATCCGCAAGTACATCCTCGAGACGCTGCCCCAGGCCGCGATCTCGAAGGTGGTGATCGAGCGCCCGGCCAAGCTGTGCCGCGTGTCGATCTACGCGGCGCGCCCCGGTGTCATCATCGGCAAGAAGGGCTCGGACATCGAGAAGCTGCGCAAGACGCTGAGCGCGATGACCTCGAGCGACGTGAGCCTGAACATCGTCGAGATCCGCAAGCCGGAAGTCGATGCCAAGCTCGTCGCCCAGGGCATTGCCGATCAGCTCGAGCGCCGTATCGCCTTCCGCCGCGCCATGAAGCGCGCGGTGCAGTCGGCGATGCGCCTCGGCGCCGAGGGCATCCGGATCAACTGCGGCGGCCGTCTCGGCGGCGCCGAGATCGCCCGGTCGGAATGGTATCGCGAAGGTCGCGTTCCGCTGCACACGCTGCGCGCGAACATCGATCATGCCACGGCCGAAGCGCACACCGCCTATGGCGTCTGCGGCGTGAAGGTCTGGATCTTCAAGGGTGAGATCCTCGGCCACGATCCGATGGCGACCGATCGCCTCAACCTGGAATCGCAGACGACGGGCGTGCGCCCGGCGCGCGAAGACCGCCGCTAAGGGTTAGGACAGACTAATGCTGCAACCGAAGCGCACCAAGTTCCGCAAGGCCTTCAAGGGCCGCATCCATGGCGACGCCAAGGGTGGCACGGCGCTCAACTTCGGGTCCTATGGCCTGAAGGCGATGGAGCCGGAGCGGATCACCGCCCGCCAGATCGAAGCGGCTCGCCGCGCGATCACGCGTCACATCAAGCGCCAGGGCCGTCTCTGGATCCGCATCTTCCCGGACGTGCCGGTTTCGTCGAAGCCCGCCGAAGTCCGCATGGGCTCGGGCAAGGGCTCGCCGGAATTCTGGGTCGCCCGCGTCAAGCCGGGCCGTATCCTGTTCGAGCTGGACGGCGTGCCGGGCCCGCTCGCGGCGGAAGCGTTCGAGCGTGCGGCGATGAAGCTGCCGATCAAGGTCAAGGTCGTGGCTCGCCTCGGCGATACCTCGCACCTGGAGGGTTGATAGAATGACCAAGGCTACCGATCTTCGTGCGAAGACCGAGGACCAGCTGAGCGAGGAGCTCGGCAACCTGAAGCGCGAGGCGTTCAACCTTCGCTTCCAGGCCGCGACCAGCCAGCTCGAGAAGCCGAGCCGCGTTCGCGAAGTCCGTCGCGACATCGCCCGTATCAAGACGCTGCAGAACGAGCGCTCGCGCTCGGCTGCGAAGTAAGGAAGAGACCATGCCGAAGCGCGTGCTGACCGGGAACGTGGTTTCCGACAAGGGCGACAAGACGGTCGTCGTGCTCGTGGAGCGTAAGGTGAAGCACCCGCTCTACGGCAAGATCATCCGTCGCTCGAAGAAGTATCATGCCCATGACGAGGGCAATGAGTACAAGGCCGGCGAGACCGTGCGCATCGAAGAGACTGCGCCGATCTCGAAGCTCAAGACCTGGAAGGTGATCGAGCGGGTGAACACCCACGCGACCCCGACCAAGTCGGACGCAGCCGCCTAAGCGTTTTCAACTGGAACCGCCGGGCAGGAATGTCCCGGTAGGCCGAACGAGAAGGAACCGGATCGATGATCCAGATGCAGTCCAATCTCGACGTCGCAGACAACAGCGGCGCGAAGCGGGTGCAGTGCATCAAGGTGCTGGGCGGATCGAAGCGTCGCTTCGCCTCCGTGGGCGACGTCATCGTCGTCAGCATCAAGGAAGCTGCTCCCCGCGGCAAGGTGAAGAAGGGTGACGTGCACCGCGCCGTCATCGTCCGCACCGCCAAGGACGTCCGCCGCGCCGATGGCTCGGTCATTCGCTTCGACGGCAACGCTGCCGTCCTGGTCAACAAGAACGAGGAGCCGATCGGCACCCGTATCTTTGGCCCGGTGGTCCGCGAGCTCCGCTCGAAGGGCTTCATGAAGATCATTTCGCTCGCCCCCGAGGTGCTGTGATGGCTGCTGCCAAGATCAAGAAGGGCGACCAGGTCATCGTCCTGTCCGGCAAGGACAAGGGCCGGACCGGTGAAGTCGTCAAGTCGCTGCCCAAGGACGGCAAGGTCGTCGTTTCGGGCGTCAACGTCGCCGTGCGCCACCGCAAGCCGAGCCAGACCAACCCGCAGGGTGGCCTGGAGCGTTCGGAAGCGCCGATGGCGGTGTCGAAAGTCGCGCACGTGACCAAGGACGGCAAGCCGACCCGCGTCCGCTTCGAGGAGCGCGACGGCAAGAAGGTCCGCGTCGCCGTCAAGACCGGGGAGGTCATCAATGGCTGATTCCTACACGCCGCGCATGCGCAAGCTCTATGACGAGCAGATCGCCAAGGCGATGACCGAGAAGTTCGGTTACAAGAACGTCATGGAAGTGCCGAAGATCGAGAAGATCGTGCTCAACATGGGCGTCGGCGAAGCCACGCAGGACAAGAAGAAGGTCGAGCAGGCCGCGTCGGAGATGGAGCTCATCGCCGGCCAGAAGCCCGTCGTGACCAAGGCGAAGAAGTCGATCGCGCAGTTCAAGCTGCGCGAGGGCATGCCGATCGGCGCGAAGGTCACGCTTCGCCGCGAGCGCATGTACGAGTTCCTCGACCGCTTCATCACGATCGCGCTGCCGCGCGTTCGCGACTTCCGTGGCCTGAACCCGAAGTCGTTCGACGGCCGTGGCAACTATGCCTGCGGTCTCAAGGAGCAGCTGATCTTCCCGGAAATCAGCTACGATAAGGTCGACAAGATCCGCGGCATGGACGTGATCGTGACCACCACCGCGAAGACCGACGACGAAGCCCGCGAGCTTCTCCGTCTCTTCGGTTTCCCGTTCCCGCAGGATGCGGACGGCGAAGCCAAGGCCGCGTAAAGGAAAGAGAACTTAAGTCATGGCGAAACTGAGTTCCGTGAACAAGAACGAGCGTCGCAAGCAGCTGGTGAAGAAGTACGCCGGCAAGTATGCGAAGCTGAAGGCGATCGCGAACGACCAGAGCCTCGATGAGACCGAGCGTCTCATCGCGCGTCTCAAGCTGGCCGAGATTCCCCGCAACGGGAACCCGACCCGCATTCGCAACCGGTGCGAGCTCACCGGGCGCCCCCGCGGTTACTACCGCAAGTTCCGTCTCGCTCGTGTGATCCTGCGTGATCTGGCCAACAAGGGCCTGATCCCCGGCGTCACCAAGTCGAGCTGGTAAGGATCACGAAGATGGCAGTGACCGATCCCCTGGGTGATATGCTCACCCGCATCCGCAACGGCCAGCGCGCCCGCAAGGACTCCGTCCTGACGCCGGCGAGCAAGCTGCGTGCGCGCGTTCTCGATGTGCTCCAGCGCGAAGGCTATATCCGTGGCTATAGCGAAGAGCAGATGGGCCCCGCCGCGGGCATCCGCATCGAGCTGAAGTATTTCGAGGGCCAGCCGGCGATCAAGCACGTCGCGCGCATCTCGAAGCCGGGCCGCCGCGTCTACTCGGGCAGCCAGGAGCTTCCCCGCGTGCGCAACGGCCTGGGCATCACGATCGTCTCGACGCCTCGCGGCGTTCTCTCGGACGCGGAAGCGCGCGAGCAGAATGTCGGCGGCGAAGTGCTGGCGGAGGTGTTCTGATGAGCCGCATCGGCAAGAAGCCGGTCGTCGTGCCGGCAGGCGTTACCGCCTCGATCGAAGGCCGCGTGCTGAGCGTCAAGGGTCCCAAGGGCACCCTTTCGCTCAACCTGCGTGACGAGATCAGCTACACCGTCGAGGACGGCAGCATCTCGGTGCAGCCGGCCAACGAGACCAAGGGCGCGCGCGCCTTCTGGGGCATGCAGCGCACGCTCGTGCAGAACCTGATCACCGGCGTGACCGAGGGCTTCACCAAGAAGCTCCTGATCACCGGCGTCGGCTATCGCGCTGCGTCGCAGGGCAAGGTGCTCAAGCTCCAGCTCGGCTATTCGCACGACGTGAACATCGACGTGCCGGAAGGCATCGAGATCAAGACCCCGGATCAGACCACGGTCGAGATCTCGGGGATCGACAAGCAGAAGGTCGGCCAGATTGCGGCCGAGATTCGCCGCTGGCGCAAGCCCGAGCCGTACAAGGGCAAGGGCATCAAGTACGACGGCGAGTTCATCTTCCGTAAGGAAGGGAAGAAGAAGTGATCAGCACCAAGGGTCTCTCGCTTTTCGCGAAGCGTCGTCGCCGCAACCGTACTGCGCTTCGTGCGCGTGCCGGTGGTCGTCCGCGTCTTTCGATCCATCGCTCGGGCAAGCACATCTATGCCCAGGTGATCGACGATACGCAGGGCAAGACCGTCGCGGCTGCCTCCACCCTCGACAAGGACGTGCGCGGCAAGACCGGCGCGACCATCGAGGCTGCGCAGGAAGTCGGCAAGCGCGTTGCCGCGGCCGCCAAGGCCGCCGGCATCACCCAGGTCGTGTTCGACCGCGGTGGCTTCCTCTATCATGGCCGCGTCAAGGCGCTGGCCGATGCCGCTCGTGAGAGCGGGCTGGAGTTCTGAGAATGGCTGACGAAAACAACCAGGCGCCGGAAGGCGCGGGCTTCGAGGCCCAGGACGCCGGTGCGGCTCCCCAGGAGCAGCAGGGTCGTGGCCGCGGCCGTGGCCGTGGTGGCCCGGGTGGTGGTGGCGATCGCGGCCGTGGCGGCCGTGACGGCAACCGCGGCCGTCGCGACGATCGTCGCGGCCAGGGCGCCGAGGATGGCGGCGAGGAACTGATCGAGAAGCTGGTCCACATCAACCGCGTCTCGAAGACGGTGAAGGGCGGCAAGCGCTTCGGCTTCGCGGCGCTGGTCGTCGTGGGCGACGGCAAGGGCCGTGTCGGCTTCGGCCATGGCAAGGCCCGCGAAGTGCCGGAAGCCATTTCGAAGGCGACCGCCTCGGCCAAGAAGGCGATGGTTCGCGTTCCGCTCAAGGAAGGCCGCACCCTGCATCACGACGGCAACGGCCACTTCGGTGCCGGCCGCGTGACGCTGCGCTCGGCCCCGCAGGGTACCGGGATCATCGCGGGTGGCCCGATGCGCGCCATCTTCGAGAGCCTGGGCGTTGCCGATGTGGTGACCAAGTCGGTCGGCACGTCGAACCCCTACAACATGATCCGCGCGACGTTCGAAGCGCTGGTGGAGCAGACTTCGCCGAAGTCGGTTGCCCAGCGGCGCGGCAAGAAGATCGCCGACCTGCTCGGCCGCGGTGGTTCGCAGACCGCCGAGGCGGATGCGGCCGCGATCGCGGAGTAAGCGACATGGCCCAGGAAACCCGCAAGACCGTCAAGATCCAGCAGATCGGCTCGCCGATCCGCCGCACCAAGGATCAGCGCGCGACGCTGATCGGCCTTGGCCTCAACAAGATGCACAAGGTCTCGGAGCTCGAGGACACGCCCGAAGTTCGGGGCATGATCCGCAAGCTGCCGCACATGGTTAAGGTGCTCGAGGGCTAAGGCCTTCGCGTATCCCGCAGCAAACAGGGAAGGGGGCGGTAGGCGACTACCGCCCCTTTTCCGTTGCGGGGCGGATCCGGCGTCGAAGGTTCGGCGCCAAATTGATTCTAGCTCTTTATAGCTATATATATCGGATATGAGATATAGACGGATATAAAAGGCTAGATATGGATCCCGTTCGAAATCCATTTGCACCGGGCGCGGGTTCCCAGCCACCGGAGCTGGCTGGGCGTGAGGAAATTATCGCGACAGCAGATACGGCTCTGCAGCGTGTGCTGCTGGGGCGGCCCAGCCAATCCCAAATGCTGCTTGGACTGCGCGGTGTGGGGAAGACCGTGCTTCTGAATAAGATCGAACAGATCGCGGAAGAGCACGGCTACCTCACATCCTTCATTGAAGCGCCCGAAGATCGAAAGCTAGTCGATCTCCTCTATCCCAAGATCCATCAGGTACTTCGCAAGCTGTCTTTGAGCGAGCAGGCAAAATCCGCGTCATACGCCGCGCTGCGGGCGCTGCGCGGTTTTGCGAGTGTGTTCAAGATCAGCGTAGGTGATTTCGACGTCTCCGTGGATCCGGAGCCGGGAGTGGCTGACAGTGGTAACCTGGAATATGACCTCACCGAGTTGTTCCTGAAGGTTGGCGAAGCAGCCAGGGCGGGTGGACGGGGTTGGGCGCTGCTGATCGATGAAGTGCAGTATCTCTCGACCGAGGAGTTGGGGGCTCTCATCGTTGCGATCCATCGCGTCAATCAGAAGGCCTTGCCGGTGCTGCTGTTCGGCGCGGGGTTGCCGGCCATTGCGGCACTCTCGGGAGACGCGAAATCCTACGCCGAGAGATTGTTCATTTTCCCGAAGGTCGACGCACTTTCGAGTGACGATGCGACGAATGCAATTCGGCAGCCCATCCAGGAAGAAGGTGAGAGGATCGACGCTGCCGTCCTCGCTCGCATAGTCGAGGCTACGCGTGGATACCCCTATTTCCTGCAGGAATGGGGATATCAGGTCTGGAATGCGTCGGACGAATCTCCAATCAGTGTCGCCTGCCTCGAAGTTGCGGAGAAGGACGCCCTGCGACGCCTGGATGAGGGTTTCTTCAAGGTTCGTATCGATCGACTGACGCCCAAGGAAAAGGAGTATGTCATCGCTATGGCCCGTTTGGGGAGCGGCCCGTATCGATCATCCGATGTCGCGGAGAAGTTGAACGAGAAGCTGGCCACCTTGGGCCCGCGGCGAGCCCAGATCATCGCGAAGGGAATGATCTATAGTCCGGCGCACGGCGACATCGCTTTCACGGTTCCAATGTTCGATGCATATCTGAAGCGGCACTGGATTTTCGATTGATGGCCGTGGCCTTCAAAAGGGGATGACAAACCTCGTCTCCCCCGCTATGGGCCCCGCTTCCTTTTCCATCAGCGCGACAAAAGCGAAAGCGAGTGCACGACCATGAAGCTCAACGATCTCCGCGATAACAATGGTGCCCGCCAGGGCCGCGTCCGTGTCGGCCGCGGCATCGGCTCGGGCCTGGGCAAGACCGCCGGCCGCGGCCAGAAGGGTCAGAAGAGCCGCGAAGGCGTCTCGATCAAGGGCTTCGAGGGCGGCCAGATGCCGCTCCACATGCGCATCCCGAAGCGCGGCTTCAACAACATCTTCGCCAAGGACTATGCCGAGGTGAACCTGGGCGCGATCCAGAAGGCGATCGATTCGGGCAAGCTGACCGCGACCGACCTGACCCAGGCCGAGCTGAACGCGGCGGGCCTGACCCGTGGCGGCAAGGACGGCGTGCGCCTGCTCGGCAAGGGCGAGCTCAAGGCCAAGCTGAACTTCACCGTTGCCGGCGCGTCGAAGAGCGCGATCGCGGCGGTCGAGAAGGCCGGCGGCACCGTGACGATCCCCGAGATCGTGCCGGCCGCCGAGAAGGCCAAGGCCAAGCACCGCGTCGTGCAGAAGGCCCGCGCGGCGGACAAGGAAGCCAAGAAGGCCGCCGCCAAGGCCTGAGCGCTATCCCGGCGAAAGCCGGGATCTCGTGCAACGTGCGCGCGCCCGCGGCCTGAGACCCGGCTTTCGCCGGGGTGACGGAAGCGCGGCGAACGCCGGAGCAGGGCGAGGGCGCATTGCCCTTCGCAGCTTAGGACTTATATCAGCGGCGGGGGGCGGTAGAACGCTTTCCCGCCGCTTTGATTTCCGGGACTGACCAACACATGGCCTCCGCCTCCGATCAACTTGCTTCCAGCATCAACCTGGCGAAGTTCGCCCAGGCGACCGATCTCAAGAAGCGTCTGTGGTTCACCCTCGGCGCGCTGATCGTCTTCCGGATGCTGAGCTACGTGCCCCTGCCGGGCGTCGACCCCACCCAGCTCAACCTGCTCGCGCAGCAGACCGCGGGCGGCGTGCTCGACTTCTTCAACAACTTCACCGGCGGCGCGCTCAACCGCATGTCGATCGTCGCGCTCGGCGTGATGCCCTACATCACCGCCTCGATCGTGGTGCAGCTGGCGACTTCGCTGTCGCCGCAGCTCAACGCGATCAAGAAGGAAGGCGAGAGCGGCCGCAAGCGGCTGAACCAATATACCCGCTACGGCACCGTCGCGCTGACCGCGGTGCAGGGCTATTTCATCGCCGTCGGGCTCGAGACCTTCGGCGCGAGCCAGGGCCTGCAGCCCGTGGTGGAGCCGGGCATGATCTTCCGCATCGGCGCGGTGGTCTCGCTGATCGGCGGCACCATGTTCCTGATGTGGATCGGCGAGCAGATCACCAATCGCGGCATCGGCAACGGCATCTCGCTGATCATCATGGCCGGCATCGTCGCCCGCCTGCCCACCACGCTCGTCCAGCTGTTCGAGAGCGGCCGCACCGGCTCGATCGATCCGCTGCGCCTGATCACGATCATCGTCGGCGTCGCGATCCTGGTGCTGTTCATCTGCTTCATGGAGCGCGCCCAGCGCCGCATCCTGATCCAGTATCCCAAGCGGCAGACCGCGCGCGGCGTCCAGGCCGAGCGCAGCCACCTGCCGCTCAAGCTCAACACCGCCGGCGTGATCCCGCCGATCTTCGCCTCGTCGCTGCTGCTGCTGCCGCTGACCATCACCCAGTTCGCCGGCAACATGACCGCGGGCGAGAACTGGTGGGGCGACCTGGTGATCAACCTGAACACCTGGCTGCGCCACGGCTCGCCGGTGTACATGACGCTCTACGGCCTCGGCATCATCTTCTTCTCCTTCTTCTACACCGCCGTGGTGTTCAATCCGGAGGAGACCGCCGAGAACCTCAAGCGCTATGGCGGGTTCATCCCGGGCATCCGCCCCGGCAAGAACACCGAGCTCTATTTCGATTATGTGCTCACCCGCATCACCGTGATCGGCGCGGCCTATCTGACGATCATCTGCCTCGTTCCCGAAGCGGTGTTCTCGTCGATGAGCATTCCGTTCCTGATGGGCGGCACCAGCCTGCTCATCGTCGTCAACGTGACGATGGACACAGTGACGCAGATCCAGTCGCACCTGCTGGCGCACCAGTATGGCGACCTGATCAAGAAAGCGAAGCTCAAGGGCCGCGCGCGCTGAGCGCGGCCCGAACTGGCCGAAACTGAGGGGATAGGCTTAGTGAACATCATCCTGTTGGGCCCGCCGGGAGCCGGCAAGGGCACCCAGGCAAAGCGCCTCGAGAGCGAGCGCGGCATGGTGCAGCTCTCGACCGGCGACATGCTGCGCGCCGCGGTCAAGGCGGGCACGCCCACCGGCCTCCAGGCCAAGGCGGTCATGGACGCGGGCGAGCTCGTGTCGGACGCGATCGTCTCGGGCATCATCGGCGAGCGGCTCGACATGGAAGATACGCTGAAGGGCGCGATCTTCGACGGCTATCCGCGCACCGTGGCCCAGGCCGAATCGCTGGATACGCTGCTTTCGGAGCGCGGCCGCAGGCTCGACTATGTGATCGAGCTGGAAGTGGACGAGGATGCGCTGGTCGAGCGCGTCGAGGGCCGCTTCACCTGCGCGAATTGCGGCGAGGGCTATCACGACAAGTTCAAGCTGCCCAAGGTCGCGGGCACCTGCGACGTGTGCGGCCATCACGAGTTCAAGCGCCGCCCGGACGACAATGCCGAGACGGTGCGCACCCGCATGGCCGAGTATCGCGCCAAGACCGCGCCGATCCTGCCCTTCTACGAGGCCAGGGGCCTGGTGCGGAAGGTCGACGGCATGGCCGACATCGCCGAGGTCGGCGCGCAGATCGACGCGATCCTCGACGGCAAGGGGTAGGTCGGGGCCATGGGCCCCGATCGAGGGTTTGATTTCCTTCGTCACCCCCGCGAAGGCGGGGATCCAGGGCCGGGCGTGGAATGCGTGCGGCAGGTCCGGCCCTCTCCGGAAGGCGGTTCGCGCGACGGCGTGGATATCCCGCGCTACCCTGGATCCCCGCCTTCGCGAGGATGACCTGGTATATGGATCGTGCCGAGACCCCGATGTCTCCGCTTCCTCAAGGGGAGGCGCACGAGATTCCGGCCTTGGGCGACTATCCCCTTCAAACATGTAGCGGGAAGCAGTTCCCCGGTGAAGGCCGGGGCCCAGCCTCGAAGGCCCCTCGACGGCACTGCGCCCTTGCGAATATGCCGCGACTGGGGCCCGGCCTTCGCCGGGGAGTACATACCTGCTCGAACGGGATAATTCCCCGCCTTTGTAATATATTGTTGCCCTAACCCCCGCTTAAGCCGGGGCTGGGACGATCCCGCCTTGCTCCGGCATTCCGGCCGGGCGGGGGATCGGTTCGTCAATGCTGCCCAAGCGCGCCCTGTTGCGAGCCGCCCGGTGGACCGGCCTCTCGATGCTCGCCCGCCGCGCGACCGGCGCCCAGCTGCGCATCCTCTGCTATCATGGCCTCTGGCTGGCGCCCGGCGCCCCGTTCGGCAGCTGCCTGTTCATGACGCCCGACCGGTTCGCGGCGCGCATGGCCCGGCTCGCGCGCTCGGGCTTGCCGGTGCTGCCGCTGGGCGAGGCGGTCGAGCGGCTCGCCGCCAATCGCCTGCCGCGTGCCGCGGTGGTGATCACGATCGACGATGGCTGGGCCTCGACCCACAGCCACATGCTGCCGGTGCTCGAGCGGCATCGCCTGCCGGCGACGCTCTATGCGACCACCTGGTATGCGGGGCGTGACTTGCCGGTGGTCAATGTCGCGGTCGACTATCTCATCACCGCCTCGGGCCGGGCCGCCGAGGATCGCGGCGCGGCGGTCCGCCGGATCGAGGCGTTGCCCGAGCCCGAGCGGCTCGACGCGCTGCGCGCCTATGGCCGGGCGCTCGGCGTGGGCGAGGCCTGGCTGGAATGCCGGCAATTCCACCTCATGCGCCCGGCCGAGCTCGCCGATGCGCATGGCCGGGGGCTCGACATCCAGCTGCACACCCATCGGCACATCGACGTCGCCGGCCGCATCGGCCAGCTCGTGCCCGAGATCGCGGCGAATCGCGCCGCGCTGGTCGCCGCGACCGGTGGCGGCGCGCCCGAGCATTTCTGCTATCCGAGCGGCACCTTCCACCCGTCCGCGCCCGCGCTGCTTGCGGCGAGCGGCATCCGCTCCGCCACGCTGGTGACCGAGGGGCTCAACCCGCCCGGCGCCAGCCCCTATGCGCTGCGCCGGTTCGTCGACGGCCAGCATGTGCGGGCCAGCGCCTTCGATGCCTATCTCGATGGCACGCTCCACTATCTTTCCCGGGCGCGCATGGCGGCGGGCCGGATCGAGATCGAAGTGCCGCGCCGCGTCGCCGCCGCTTCTGGAATGCTGCTCTGCGCGCTATGATCGCCCTGCCTCGATGAGAGGAGGGAAGATGAACGCCCATTTGCCGATCGTGCTGGCGCTTGCCGCCGCCGTGCCTGCCGCCGGCCCCGCTATTGCCGGCCCCGCTATTGCTGGCCCCGCCATTGCTGGTGAAGTCACCGCTTCGACGGAAACCAGCTTCACCGTCACCGAAAAGGCCATGATCGCCGCGCCGTCCGCCAGGGTGTGGGCGGTGCTGATCGCGCCATCGGCCTGGTGGAGCGACGAACATAGCTGGTCGGGCAGCGCCGCCAATCTCTCGCTCGACGCGCGCCCCGGCGGCTGCTGGTGCGAGAAGCTGCCGGATGGTGGCGGCGTCGAGCATATGCGGGTGATCTTCGTCCGGCCCGGCAGGATGCTGCGCCTCAGCGGCGGGCTGGGACCGCTACAGGCCTTTCCGGCCGGGGCGGTGATGACGGTCACGCTCGATCCCGCGGCGGACGGCAAGTCGACGATGGTCAGCGTCGAATATGCCGTGGCCGGGGCACCGGGCCTGGGTCGGATCGCCGCGCCGGTCGACGGCGTGCTCGCGGCGCAGGTCATCCGGCTGAAGGCGGCGGCCGAGCGCTGAGCCTCGCAACATTACGATTTTGTCATGCCCCGGTCACCGCCCGAGGCGGTGCCGGCGACTATCAGGGGCCATGGCCGGCACGCCCCCGCCGGTCATGCATCAGAGGTCAACCGCATGCGGTTTGCCCCGATGCTCTTCCCGGCGCCGGCCTGGTCGTTCCTCCCCCTGCGACCGACGCCGTGCCATGGTCCGGATCAGCCCCCTTTCCGGACCGGGCTCGCCGGGAAGAGCGCCTGGGACACCGGTGCGCCCTGAAGTCGCCGATGCTGCCCTGGCATCGACGCTCGGCCGGCGGACGCCCCCTTGTCCGTCGGCCACCCCTGATGCCGGGTCGGGCGGAGGACGGACGTGACGCACCATATCCTGATCGTCGAGGATGACGCTGCCGCGGTGGACTTCGTGACCCAGGGGCTTGCCGATGCCGGTTTCGAGGTGGAGGCGTGCGGCGACGGCCAGGCCGGCCTTTCCCGTGCCGCCGAGGGCGATTTCGACCTCTGGATCTTCGATCGCATGCTTCCCGGCATGGATGGCCTGTCGATGCTCGGCGTACTGCGCGAGCGGGGGCTGCGGACGCCGGCGATCATGCTCTCCGCGCTCGGCACGGTCGACGACAAGGTCGGCGGGCTTGCGGCGGGCGCCGACGACTATCTCGCCAAGCCTTTCTCCTTCGCCGAGCTGCGGGCACGCATCGCCGCGCTGCTGCGCCGGGCCGACCGGGCCGAGGCGGACGCCAAGGCGACGCGGATCGTGGTGGGCGATCTTGAGATCGACCTGCTCAGCCGCACCGTCGCCCGCGCCGGCCGCGCCGTGCCGCTGGTGGCCCGCGAGTTCCACCTGCTCGAATATCTGGCCCGCCATGCCGGCGAGGTCGTCACGCGCACCATGATGCTGGAGCATGTGTGGAACTGCCGTTTTGATCCCGGCTCGAACGTGGTCGACGTCCATATCGGCCGCCTGCGCCGCAAGCTGGAGGAAGGAGAGGCTCCGATCCTCCATACCGTTCGCGGCGCGGGGTATCGCCTGGCCGCGGAAGGATAGGGGGATCTTCCTCCTGGCGCATGGCAGGGGCGGCGCATCCGGCTTGCAATGTTGGATTCCGCCTGTTCTGCTGCGCCCGCCTGGCGGGACGGGTTCGGCCGGTCGGCCGGCACCGCCGCGTGCAAGCGGGATAGACAAGAGAGTCAACAAAAGCTTCAACCATCCGGTTGAACATGGCGCCCGCAAGGCGGGCCGGGGCATCGGCTTGGCGGAAGCGTCGGATTCGTGTATGACTCCATTTCCGGCGAAAGCCTTTCCCACAGCGCTTGACTCTGCGCTGGTGGACGCATATGTCGCGCATCTTCCGAAACACCGGTATCCGGCGGCGTGCTTGTGCGCTCGTCGTGCCGCCGCATTTCGGAATCAACGCTACGAGATGGGGTGCGAGCTGCCATGCGGCACCCCGTGGAGCTGGGAGAACAAATTTCATGGCTCGTATTGCGGGTGTCAACATCCCGACCAACAAGCGCGTCGTCATCGCGCTGCAGTACATCCACGGCATTGGCGCGACCAAGGCCAAGGAGATCACCGCCAAGCTGAACATCGCGCCGGAGCGCCGCGTTCAGGACCTGTCGGACCAGGAAGTGCTGCAGATCCGCGAGGCGATCGACGCCGGCTACACCGTGGAAGGCGACCTGCGTCGCGAAACCGCGATGAACATCAAGCGCCTGATGGACCTGGCCTGCTATCGTGGCCTGCGCCACCGCAAGGGTCTGCCGGTCCGTGGCCAGCGCACGCACACCAATGCGCGCACCCGCAAGGGCAAGGCCAAGCCGATCGCCGGCAAGAAGAAGTAAGCGCTAGGTCGGAAGGGACAAGAAAATGGCACGTGAACCGCAGCGCCTTCGCCGTCGCGAGCGCAAGAACATCACCGCCGGCGTCGCCCATGTGAACGCCAGCTTCAACAACACGATGATCACCATCACCGACGCGCAGGGCAACGCCATCTCGTGGTCGTCGGCCGGCATGATGGGCTTCAAGGGCTCGCGCAAGTCGACCCCGTATGCCGCCCAGGTCGCCGCCGAGGATGCGGGCCGCAAGGCCGCCGAGCACGGCGTGCGCACCCTCGAGGTGGAAGTGAAGGGCCCGGGTTCGGGCCGCGAGTCGGCGCTCCGCGCGCTGCAGGCGGTCGGTTTCCAGATCACGTCGATCCGTGACGTGACGCCGATCCCGCACAACGGCGTTCGTCCGTCGAAGCGCCGTCGCGTCTGATCGTTCCTGCTTGTTGCCGCGGGCCCAGAGGCGGGCTCGCGGTCTTGCAGTAATTACCTGGCGGGACGCGCCTCTAGTCCCGCCCAACATGAGGAAAGCCCGTGTCGGTCAACGCTAAGAACTGGCAGGAACTCAAGAAGCCCAACGGCCTCGAGAAGAAGCCCGGTGGCGATCCCAAGCGCAAGTCGACCTTCGTGGCGGAGCCGCTCGAGCGCGGTTTCGGCCTGACGCTCGGCAACGCGCTGCGCCGCGTGCTGCTCTCGTCGCTGCAGGGCGCCGCGGTCACTTCGATCAAGATCGAGAACGTCCTCCACGAGTTCAGCTCGCTGGCGGGCGTTCGCGAGGACGTGACGGACATCGTCCTCAACGTGAAGCAGATCGCGATCCGCATGCAGGGCGAAGGCCCGAAGCGCCTCCAGCTCTCGGCCACCGGCCCGGCTGAGGTGAAGGCGGGCGACATCGCCGTCTCGGGCGACATCGAGGTGATGAACCCCGATCTCGTCATCTGCCACCTGGACGATGGCGCGACGCTCAACATGGAGCTGACCGCCGACACCGGCAAGGGCTATGTCCCCGCCGCGTCGAACCGTCCGGCGGATGCGCCGATCGGCCTGATCCCGGTCGACGCCCTGTACAGCCCGGTCCGCCAGGTCTCGTACAAGGTCGAGAACACCCGCGTCGGCCAGGAGCTCGACTACGACAAGCTCACCTTGTCGATCGAGACCGACGGCACGATCACGCCGGAAGACGCGGTGGCCTATGCCGCGCGCATCCTCCAGGACCAGCTGGCGCTGTTCGTCCATTTCGACGACTCGGCGATCACCCGCTCGGCCCCGATCGGCATGGCGGCGGCTGCTCCGGCGGCGGAAGGCGCCTCGGGCGATGCTTCGCAGATCAACCGCTACCTGCTGAAGAAGGTCGACGAGCTGGAGCTTTCGGTCCGCTCGGCCAACTGCCTCAAGAACGACAACATCATCTATATCGGCGATCTGGTCCAGAAGACCGAGGCCGAGATGCTGCGCACGCCGAACTTTGGCCGCAAGTCGCTCAACGAGATCAAGGAAGTCCTGTCGTCGATGGGCCTGCGCCTCGGCATGGAAATCCCGGGCTGGCCGCCCGAGAACATCGAGGAAATGGCCAAGAAGCTCGAGCAGGAGATCATGGGCTAAGTCGTACCGGGCTGGCGCAAGCTGGCCCGGCAACGATCCCGGCCTGGATCCGCCGCGGCCGGGCCTGTGAGGAAGATCGGGTCCCCTGGCGGGGATGACGTAAAACTGGGGCAGTCCGCGTCGCTGCCTGGCTTGGGGTACCTTGAACGGCCCCCAGACGAACGGAAGGAAGAAGACAATGCGTCATCGCGTTGGCGGCCGCAAGCTGCAGCGTACCTCGGCCCATCGCGCGGCCCTGTTCCGCAACATGAGCGCCGCGCTCATCAAGCACGAGCAGATCACCACCACCCTCGCCAAGGCGAAGGAGCTTCGTCCGTATGTGGAGAAGCTGATCACCCTGGCCAAGAAGGGCGGCCTGTCGAACCGCCGCCTGGCGCATGCCCGGCTGCTCGACGACGCCCAGCTGGTGAAGCTGTTCGACGTCCTGTCGGCCCGCTATGCGGACCGCAACGGCGGCTATACCCGCATCATCAAGACCGGCCCGCGCGCTTCGGACGCGTCGCCGATGGCGATCATCGAGTTCGTCGATCGCGACGTCTCGGCCAAGGGCCAGGATTCGGGCCCGGTGCTCGCCGACGAGGATTTCGACGCCGTCGCCTGATCGGCCTCGATATCGAGACAGGGAAGGGCGGTCGCACCTGGTGCGGCCGCCCATTCTCGTTTCAGGCCCGAAAGTTTTCCTGCACTTCTTTCGGCCCGTCCGGATTCCCATATCCGGGGCATGCGCAGGAACCCTTCCCGAACCAATATGGGCGCGTGGCTCTCGGCCGCCACGGCGCTGGCGCCGATCCTGGGCGCTTTGATCTGGGCCGTTTCGGAGACTTCGATCCTCGGTTTCGCTTGAGCGCCCGCGCCGGCGCGCTAGCCTAGGGGCTTTCCCATTCGGAGGCCCCATGCGCCGCGCCCTCATCCTGCCGCTGCTCCTCGCAGCCCCCGCCTTCGCCCAGACAAAGCCGGAGACCAAAGTGACCAAGCTCGCCTATCCCGAAACCCGCCGCGTCGACGTGGCGGACGAACAGTTCGGGATAAAGGTCGCCGATCCCTATCGCTGGCTCGAGAACGACGTGCGCAACGACAAGGAAGTCGCCGCCTGGGTCGATGCCGAGAACAAGGTGACGGGCGCCTATCTCGCGACGCTGCCGGGCCGGGAATGGTTCAAGGCACGCATCAAGCAACTCTTCGACTATGAGCGTTTCGGCGCGCCGCAGAAGAAGGGCGGCCGCTATTTCTACCTGCACAATTCGGGATTGCAGAACCAGGCGGTGCTGTTCGTCCGCGACCGGCTCGACGGCGAGGGCCGCGTGCTGATCGATCCCAATGGCTGGTCGAAGGACGGCGCGACCGCGCTTTCCGAATGGGCGCCCTCGGAGGACGGCAGATATCTGCTCTACGCGATCCAGGACGGCGGCACCGACTGGCGCACCGCCAAGGTGCTCGACGTTGCCACCGGCAAGGAGACCGGTGACAGCGTCCATGGCATGAAGTTCACCTTGAGCGCGGTCTGGGCCAAGGACGGCAGCGGCTTCTATTATTCACGCTACCCGGATGTCGCCGCCGACGCGAAATACCAGGCGCTGAACGAGAACCACCGGATCTACTTCCACAAGCTCGGCACGCCCGACAGCGCCGACACGCTGGTGTTCGAGACGCCCGATCATCCCAAGTGGAGCCACTACGCCCAGATCACCGACGATGGCCGCTGGATGGTGATCACCACCGGCGAAGGCACCGACGACCGCTACCAGATCACGCTGATCGACCTGCAGGACCCGGCGCGCAAGCCGCGGGTGATCGTGCCGGGGCTGGAGAATAGCTGGGGCCTGGCCGGCAATGTCGGCACCAGATTCTACTGGGTCACCAACAAGGGGGCGCCGAAGCTCAAGATCGTGACCATGGACGTGGCGGCGGCGAACCCGACCACCACCGACCTGGTGCCAGAGGACGCGGCGACTCTCGAAGGCGCCGCGATCGTCGGGGGCACGCTGGTGGCGAGCTATCTGGTCGACGCCAAGACCGAGGTGCGCCGCTACAAGCTCGACGGCGGCGCGATCGGCCCGGTCAAGCTTCCCGGCGTCGGCACCGCCTCGGGCTTTGGCGGCGAGCCGGACGATCCCGAGACCTTCTATGCCTATACGAGCTTCAACGAGCCGACGACCATCTATCGCTACGACCTGGCGACCGGCACCAGCACGCCCTGGGCGCGCCCCAAGCTGCTGTTCAAGCCCGAGGACTATCAGGTCGAGCAGCGCTTCTTCGCGTCGAAGGACGGAACGAAGGTGCCGATGTTCATCGTCCGCAAGAAGAGCGTGACCGGCCCGGCGCCGACGCTGCTCTGGGGCTATGGCGGCTTCAACGTCTCCTATGGCCCCAGCTTCTCGTCGTCGCGCCTCGCCTGGCTGGAGCAGGGCGGCGTGTTCGTCCTCGCCAACATCCGGGGCGGCGGCGAATATGGCAAGGCGTGGCACGATGGCGGCCGGCTGGCCAACAAGCAGAACGTGTTCGACGACTTTATCGGCGCGGGCGAATATCTGATCAAGGAAGGCATCACCGGGAAGCACCAGCTGGCGATCCAGGGCGGCTCGAACGGCGGACTGCTGGTGGGCGCGGTGGTGAACCAGCGGCCGGACCTGTTCGCTGCCGCGATGCCGGCGGTGGGCGTGATGGACATGCTGCGCTTCGACCGCTTCACGGCCGGGCGCTATTGGGTGGATGATTATGGCTATCCGTCGAAGGAAGCCGATTTCAAGACGCTCTACGCCTATTCGCCCTATCACAACATCAAGTCGGGCGTGGCCTATCCGGCGATCCTGGCGACCACGGCCGACACCGACGATCGCGTCGTGCCCGGGCACACTTTCAAATACACCGCGGCGATCCAGCATGCGGATATCGGCGACAAGCCGCATCTCGTCCGCATCGAGACGCGCGCGGGCCATGGCTCGGGCAAGCCGACCGACAAGATCATCGAGGAAGCCGCCGACCTCTGGGCCTTCACGGCCAAGTGGACCGGGCTGGAGGTGAAGCGCAAATAGGCAAGGGGGCGCCGTTCTTCTCTCGGGGGAACGGCGCCTTGTCGCAAATCGGTTCAGCCACGCGACAGGCTGATGTGCATAGTTCTCGTTTCGTGAAAGTAACGGAGGGCGGCATGGGTGTTCTGAAGCTTGCGGGCGCCGGGATCGCGGCGGTGGCGATGATGGGGCTGGCGATGCCGGCCCAGGCGCAGGAGCGCTGGCGTCCTTCGCGTGAGAAACACAAGGACAAGTTCGACGTGGGCGATGCGATCGTCGGCGGCCTGGTGGTCGGCGGGGTGCTCGCGCTGATCTCGAGCGGCAAGAAGAAGTCGCACGGCGCGGAACCGGCCGAGGAGCGGGTGCCGATCGATACCGGCCCGGTCGATGGCAGCCGCTATGGCGAGGCGCCGCCGCCCGCGACCGGCTCGATTGCCGAGATGCCGGCGCCGAATTCCGCGCAGTTCGACGGGCTCTATGACGAGGATGCGGCCGCCGATCGCTGCGCGGCGGAAGCGGAGAGCCTGGGCGAGCGCTATGCCCGGCTGGCCCAGGTCTCCACGGTCACCAGCACCGTCTGGAATGGCAAGAGCTGGGTGATCAAGGGGCAGGTGGAGCTGGCCGACGGCTATCGCGACACCACGCGGGAGAGCCATGGTTTCCGCTGCGCCCTGCGCCGCGGCAGCAGCCCGATCGTGACGATCGAGGGGCTGCAGTCGCTCTGAACGCTGCCGGGGGAGATACCGGGGATGCTGTCGCGCGCGCTGTTGGGGATGTGGCTGGTGCTGGCACCGATGGCGGCGCCGGCGCAAACGTTCGACGCCGCGGTTCGTGCCGAGGGGGAGAAGTTCCTCGCCGAGGAGCAGGGCGTCGGCCTGACCATCGGCGTGCTCCGCGACGGCGAGGTGCATTTCCACGGCTTCGGCGAAACCGCCAGGGGCGGCGGCGCGCCGGGCAAGGATACCGCGTTCGAGATCGGTTCCATCTCCAAGACGATGACCGGCCTGTTGCTTGCCCGCGCGGTGCTGGCGGGCAAGGCGAGCCTGGACGATGACGTCCGCAAATATCTGGATGGTGCCTATCCGGGGTTGGCGTTCGAGGGCGAGCCGGTGCGGCTGGTGCATCTCGCCAGCATGACCTCGGGCCTGCCCGACAATCTGCCCGACCTGTCGAAGCTCGATCCCGATCCCGGCCGCTTCAAGCATGCCGAGGCGCTGAAGGCCTATGGCAGGGCGCAGTTCCTGAAGGACTTGCGCACCGTCTCGCCGGCCGCCAGGCCGGGCGAGAATGTCGCCCATTCGAATGTCGCCGCGCAGCTGCTCATCGTGGCGCTCGAGCGGATCTACGGCATGCCCTATGACCGGATCCTGGCCCGCGAGATCGAGGGGCCGCTCGGCTTCGGGGCGAAGGACGCCGCGACCGGCCATGATGCCGAGGGCAGGGTGGCCGCGGTGCTGCCGCGCGACCAGTTCGGCTATCGCTATTCGGCGGCGGACATGCTGCGCTATGCCGCGCTCCAGCTCGACGAGCGCGATCCCGCGGTGGCGCTCAGCCACAAGGGCAGTTGGTTCACGCTCGACAAGCAGAGCTGGGTGGGCCTTGGCTGGATCGTCTCCCGGCTGCCCGAGGGCGGGCGCCAGCTGCGCTATTCGGGCGGCACCTGGGGCTTTGCCAGCGCGATGATGCTCTGGCCCGAGAAGAAGCTGGCCGTGATCCTGCTCGCCAACAAGGCCAGCGACACTGCCCAGGGCCGCCTGGGCGAGATCGCCGGCCGGATCGCGGCCGGTGCCTGGGGCGCGACTCAATCGGCAAACCCCGTCACCCCAGCGAATAAACTTATGCATAATCGCGCGCCGGCCTTTCCCCCGGCGCCGGTTCTGGCTAAGCGCGCTGGGCATGGACCAGCATGCAGATTCCATCCTCATCGTCGATTTCGGCAGCCAGGTTACCCAGCTGATCGCGCGCCGCGTGCGCGAGGCGGGCGTCTATAGCGAGATCGCGCCCTTCACCACCGCCGCCGAGGCCTTTGCCCGGATGCAGCCCAAGGGGATCATCCTCTCCGGCTCGCCCGCTTCGGTGCTCGACGAGGGCAGCCCCCGGGTTCCCCAGGAGATTTTCGACAGCGGCCTGCCGGTGCTGGGCATCTGCTATGGCCAGCAGGTGATGATGCACCAGCTCGGCGGCACGGTGCAGCTTGGCGACAGCGGCGAGTTCGGCCGCGCCTTTATCGAGATCGACGATGGCTGCGTGCTGTTCGACGGCATGTGGCACGAGGGCGAGAACCATCAGGTGTGGATGAGCCATGGCGACAAGGTGACGAACCTGGCGCCCGGCTTCCGCCCGGTCGCGCACAGCACCGGCGCCCCGTTCGCGGTGATCGCCGACGATGCGCGGCGCTATTATGCGATGCAGTTCCACCCCGAGGTGGTCCATACCCCCGACGGCGCCAAGCTGCTGGCCAATTTCGTCCGCCATGTCTGCGGTCTGCAGGGCGACTGGACCATGGCCGAGTTCCGCCAGACCAAGATCGCCGAGATCCGCGCGCAGGTGGGCAGCGGCAAGGTGATCTGCGGGCTTTCGGGCGGCGTCGACAGCGCGGTAGCCGCGGTGCTGATCCATGAGGCGATCGGCGACCAGCTCACCTGTGTGTTCGTCGATCATGGGCTGATGCGCTCGGGTGAGGCCGAGCAGGTCGTCGGCCTGTTCCGCAACCATTACAACATCCCGCTCGTCCATGTGGACGCCGAGACGCTGTTCCTCACCGGCCTGGCCGGGGTCACCGATCCCGAGGCCAAGCGCAAGTTCATCGGCAAGACCTTCATCGACGTGTTCGAGGAAGAGGCGCGGAAGATCGGCGGCGCCGATTTCCTGGCGCAGGGCACGCTCTATCCGGACGTGATCGAAAGCGTGAGCTTCACCGGCGGGCCATCGGTGACGATCAAGAGCCATCACAATGTCGGCGGCCTGCCCGAGCGGATGAACATGAAGCTCGTCGAGCCGCTGCGCGAGCTGTTCAAGGACGAAGTCCGCGCGCTGGGCCGGGAACTGGGGCTGCCCGAGCAGTTCGTCGGCCGCCATCCCTTTCCGGGGCCGGGCCTGGCGATCCGCATCCCGGGAGAAGTGACGCGGGAGCGCTGCGACATCCTGCGCAAGGCGGATGCCATCTATCTGGAGGAGATCCGCAACGCCGGGCTCTATGACGCGATCTGGCAGGCCTTTGCGGTGCTGACGCCGGTGCGCACCGTCGGCGTGATGGGCGACGGCCGCACCTATGATGCGGTGCTGGCGCTGCGTGCCGTGACTTCGATCGACGGCATGACCGCCGAGGCGTTCGAGTTCCCGGGCGGTTTCCTCCCACGGGTGGCGACGCGCATCGTCAACGAAGTGCGCGGCGTGAACCGGGTCGTGTACGACTATACCTCGAAGCCGCCGGGGACGATCGAATGGGAGTAGGGAAACGGCGGCAATCGGCGGTTCTGGCGTAGAATTTCGCAGATTTTACAATGGTTTGCGGATTTGATGCGGGTAGTCGCGAGCCGTATGGTCAATTGAACGTAAGTGGTTGAATTATAACAAACTGCTGCTTTGAAATTAGCCAGCCTGAAGTTGGCTTTGACGGTATTTATGGAGGTATCTTGAAACGCATTTCCACCATTCACAATTATGCCGTCAGCCATATGAGCCTGCTTGACGGTATTTTTCCCGGCGTAGCTATATGTAAACGCTGTATTATCTGCCTCTGCAAGGCCGGGAGAGGCGCTGGCGGTATTCTTTCCTAGTTCCTTGATTTTGCTCGAAACGATGATTGGAAATCATAGTAGCTGCGCGCCCCATAATCAGACGTTCATAGGATGGCGTTGCGATCCCGAAAACTGCCGTTCGTTCATTACTGGAAGAAGGAGCGGATCTGGGAATTTCTGCCGTTCAGAACTTTGAACGGGGACGACCAACTCCCCCTTCGATCAATGGAAGAGCTGACTGAGCCCTCTCTCCCGTGTCTGGGTTAGTGGATAAATCGGGCCAAAGGTTATGAAGTGCAATCGGCAGATAGCCGAACGTCTCAATACATCGCTTTCCGTCGGCTGACGATCGGCCAATACTGCGTATTGGGGTCATAATATTAATTGAAGTGCATCACGCCAACCAAAGAGCGTCAGGCCCATAGTATGTGATGTCGATCTTGTTCGCTTCTGCGCTCACCCGGCGGAACCGTAGCCATGCTAATCGCGCGATAAGGTCCATCTGAAGGATGGAACAAAGATTGAACGAGCGATCCCGCGTTGGTATCATCGGAACCCAATGAGGCTGTGAGGCAAGTTTGAGCAAGCGGACGGAACGGGTGGACATCGGCACGCGCGACGCTTCCCGAATAGATCCAGTTCGAGCTTCCAGAGATGGCCATCAATTTCACGAGGCTTGGGCTGCCCGAAGCGCGCTGGCCTTGTTGCCGCCTGACACCGATCTCGTTGCCCTCGCAATGGAGGGCTTCAGCCGCGAAGACGAAGACCTGCACAGCCAGACGGCCACGGAAGTCGCTGATCTGGTGCGCTATTATGGCGGTCGAACGGTTGCGGATGCGAAACGTATCGAAGTCGTCCAGTTCAAATATTCCATTGCAAACGCCCAGACGCCACTACGCGCCAGCGATCTGCGGACCACCCTGGCGAAATTTGCGAAGGGCGAAGCCGAGCGGATCGAGCGCTTCGGCGAGGAGATCGCCGGGCGGGCACATTATGAGTTCGCCACCAACCGACCAATTCACGAGAATTTGACCGAAGCCATTGCCGCGCTGGCTTCCGGCTCGGACGTAGCGGGCGATGCCGGCACTCAGGCCGCACAGTTGCGCCTGGCATTTGCGGAGGCGGGCGTCGATGTCCGGGCGTTCTTCCAGCGTTTTGTCGCCGTCGGGCGGCTTGGCAGTCTCACGGAAGCGCGCAAAGGGCTGCGCCGGGAAATCGCGAACTGGAGCGCCCCGGGCGATCCGCAAACGCGCATCCGGCTACGGGGTCTCGAGCATCTCATGCGCGAAAAGGCGGGCTCTGCCGGTCAGCACGATAATATTGTCGAGCGCGTCACTGTCCTCGGTGAACTCGAGATTGATCATGAGGACGATCTCTATCCGACCGCCGACGCCTTTCCTGACGTGGGCGCGATCATCGATCGTCCCGTGCTGGACGAGATTGTCGGCAAGGCCAAAGCGGTGTCGCTTCCCCTCATTCTTCACGCAGAAGGCGGGGTCGGAAAAACCGTGCTCATGCAGGCACTCGCTGAGCGATTGAGCAAGACCCACGCCGTCGTCCTGTTCGACGGCTTTGGCGCCGGCAGGTGGCGAGAGCCCGCTTACCCCCGGCATCTCGCCAGCCGGACTTTGGTGCATCTCGCGAACCTGCTGGCAGCGCGCGGCCTGTGCGATCTTCTGTTGCCATCGACGCAGGAGGAGGCGTTGCTTCGCGGCTTTCGGCTTAGATTGAAGGATGCGGTGACCGCGCTGCGTCAGACCGATCCTGACGGCGGGGTGGCACTCGTGCTCGACGCCATCGACCATGCCGCGCTTGCCGCACGCGACACGGGCGCGAACTCGTTTGCCTATCTTCTCCTCAAGAGCCTCAGCATCGATCCGATCGACGGTGTTCGCGCCATAGCGTCGTGCCGCACAAGTCGTCTCGCCCTCACGAAAAAGGATATCGAAACCGAGGATTTTCCGGTCCCTTTGTTCACGCCGGAGGAAACCCGGGAGCTCATCCTGACCCATGATTCGTCGGCTACCTCGGCCGACGTCGTCGCGTTGTCTACACGTTCAGGTCGTAACCCCCGCTGCCTTGTCGCCTTTCTGACGGCTGGGCGGCCCTATGACCTGCAAGCCCCCACGAGTGGCGACCCCGGAGACGTACTAGAATCGATTTTGAGGGAGCGTATCGCCTCCGCACAGCGTGAGGCAGTTCGGCGCGGCACGACGCAGTCCGAGGTGGGAGCCCTTCTTGCCGGTTTGGCGATGTTGCCTCCGCCGGTCCCTCTGGACGAATTGGCAGCGGCGCAAGGGTTGACGGCCGGTGATATCGAGAGTTTCGCGACAGATCTGGCGCCGTTACTGGAGCGTACGCGCTACGGGCTGATGTTCCGCGACGAGCCAACGGAAACGCTCATCCGGCAGATGTCCGAAGAGGATCCCGATGCGCGCAGGCTCGTGATCGACCGTCTGGCGAAGCGGCAGTCGCTGTCTGACTATGCGGCCCGTGCGCTGCCACAGGTGCTGACGGCGACTGGGCAGGTGGACGAGCTCGTTGCACTCGCCTTCGATCCAGCGCTCCCCGCTGGATCCAGCGAGATCGGGAAACAGGAGATCCGGCTGGCCCGGATCGTGGCTGCGCTGCAGGCTACCGCTCGGGCTGGCCGGACCGACGATCTGTTCAGGCTGTCGCTCGAGGCGTCGCTTGTAGCATCCGGTCACGAACGCGCCGACCGTTTCCTGTACGAGCATCCCGATCTGGTCGCGATCTCAGGTGATCAGGAGGCCCAGCGCCGCCTCTTCGCGACCAAGGCTGGCTGGCCTGGTGGCCGCCACTCGGCTTTGGCCCTGGCCTATGCGTTCGCGGGCGAGTTCGGTGAGGCTGAACGTCATGCGACGCGCTCGATCGACTGGCATCGTCACCGCGCAGCACATCGCGACGACTACGGCGATTATCGCGCGTCAGATATGGATCGCGCCGGATTCAGCTATGTCGAACTCCTGATCGGCGAAGATCGCCGCATTTTCTCTTGGCTCAGTGCCAATGGAGATGAGTTCGCCTATGACATCGTTCTCCAAGCGCTGGAGCTTGGCGATCGCCATGCTGCTGGCGGCCGGGACGCGCCCAATATGGCACTCGCGCGCCACAAGCTTTTGCGCTGCCCACTCGCGATCCGAGGTGCTTTTGCAGCTGCGCTGATGCAGTCGGATGGCAATCCCGACCGAGAGCGAGCCTTTGTGCGCCGGCTGGCATCAACGCCCAACTCAGGCGATGACGCGCTGCCGCTAGAAGCCTTGCTCGTGGCTGGTATGCGCGCCCTTGATCTGGGCCGTCGCGCCGACGCTGTGACGATCCGGGGCTCATTCGACGGGCGCGCCAATACCGTCTTTGCGTTCGAAGAGTTTCGAATGTCCGAAATGGCGCCGGTGCACGCTGTCGTGGCGGCAGGCTTGGAGGCTGCTCTCAAACGCCGGCATACCGCCCTCATTGATATCGCCCCTTCCGAACTGCTTCAGCTAGTGCCCAAGAGCTTGCGTACCAAAGGACCCGTTACATTCGAGCGCGAGCTGACGCAGCGGCTCGAAGGAAAGACGCGCAAGTCTTCAGGTGCGCGAGGCAAGAGGAGGCGGACCGCGCAGTACAGCGCCCACGGACGAGACCGGTACGAGCGCGAAATTCGTCTACTTAAACATCGGGTCCGACCAGCCCTTGGCTATGCGGAGCGCGTGCGCGCCTTGATCGTGGCGGTACCTGCCGCGCGCGGCGCCATCATCGATGACTGGCTTGATGCGCTCGAAAAGGATGTCCGCACCGCAGGCGAATATCCGTTCCGAGACGGGGCGGTCTTCATTGCACGCCTCGCTGGCCTCTCGCTCCTCTTGAGCGGGACCGTACTCCAGGCGCTCAACGCCGAAACGGCCCTTCGCCTGGCGACGTTGCTGGCCGATGCGCGCGATATGCCGATCGATCCCCTGATCTGGTCGATCGAATGCCTGTCTCGTAATCCCGACCTGCATCAGGCCGTCATGCTGCTAGCCGCATCCACCGAAAGCCGCATCGTCAAGTTGGCGGAAACGTCGGCGCGACTTAGCCAATATGGTCGTTTGGCGCGGGCTGTCTGGAGAACGTCATCCGCCGATGCTGCGGTCTATTTCCGGCGCGGGCTCGACCTCGCTGAGGCACTGGGTGCGGACGATTTCGAGCGCGCTAACTCGCTTCTTCAACTCGCGCCGCATTTTCACGGGCCGCCGCTCAGCGCGAAGGCTGCGCACACGCTCCCGCGCATCTTCGAGTTGCAGTTCTCCGATGCGGACCGTTATCCTTGGTTCGAATGGTCCCAGGCGCTCCACGGTGTACTCGGCCTTGGCATGCTGGCCACAGCTTCCCGTCTCGATGATCGAGATACCGCGGCTCTTTCCTTCACCCTTGCGCCCATGCTTCGCTCGCTCACCGGCGCGGGCAAATTGTCCTCCGACATCGCTGCGGCGCTCGTTTGCCTGGCACCGAACAAAGGGACCAAAGGCGCACGGCTTGACCGGCTGGCGGAAGCGATACTTCCAGGGCTCGCAAGCTGTCATCACGAACGCCTGTTCGAAATCCTGCTGCGCGAGATCGATCGCGAGAGTGCTCTTTCACCGGATACGCGGGTGATTGGCGGCCTGCGTCGGCTGGCGCGCAATTATCTGCCGGCGAACAGTCGAGCATTGGGGCGTCTTCAGGGGCTGCGCGCCGAACCGGATGTGGACGACGCGCCGCCTTCACGCGGTTCCCGCTCTGGCGAACCGGTGCCGTCCCAGATCGCGCTACATGACCTCGACGCCATCAGCGCGGCCATCCTCGCCTCTGAAGGCAAAGGCTACCAATGGCCGGCACGGGTCCTTGAGGCCCTGGTCTCGCGTGCTAATCGGCCGAACGATCGCTTCGCGCTGCTGAGGGTGCTCGCGTCTGTCGCTGGGCCCGACCTTGCCGACAAGCTGGCAGCGCTGGAGCCCGTTCTGCCAGACTGGTCTAAGCAATCGCCGGCGATCGCTGAACTGCTGCCTGACATCGCACGGAATCTCATAGCGCATCACCCCGAGGAACTCGCCGGCACGGGCTGGGAAGTTATCCGGTCATGGCGTCGAATAACTTCACTGTTCGGCCTCGGGCGAGCCGAGATCGCCGCGCTGGTGGTGCAGCGGCTTGGCCCCGATGCTCTCAACTTCTCAGGCGAGGACTGGTTATCCCTGTCCGCCGAGGTCGCGCCCGGTGTCAGCCAGGCAGCCCTTGGAGCGGGGCTCGAACATATTCTCGGTCGCGTCGCAGACACGATCCCCGACGATATTGGGGATGGGCCATGGCGCGAACGTTTCGCAGGAACGTCCGGCGAGGCTGAAAGCGCGGCGGCTTTGCTTTGGATACGGCTCGGCCATCCGCAGGCTGCTATGCGCTGGCGCGCGACCCACGCCATGTATGAGCTGGCGCGGTTCGACCGCTTCGATGTGGTCGATGCTGTCGTGGCATGTTTCGACCGAGATGGTGGCGCCTGCTCCGATCCCGGAATTCCTTTGTTCGTTTTCAACTCAAAGCAATGGCTGTTGCTGGGCCTCGCGCGGATCGCGCGCGACTACCCCGACCGCGTGGTGAAGCACAGGGCGTTCCTAAAGGCGATCGCGCTCAGCGCCGGCTTTCCGCATCCTGCCATCCGTGAAGCGGCGCTTATCGCGCTGCGCCACAGCCTGCGGGCACTGGCGAAAACGGAGCGCGCGAGCGAGGAACAGGCCATTTTCAAAGCCAATCGCTCAACCTTGCCGATCTATAAAGGGAAACGATTCTACTTCGACGCGCATGACGTGCCACCAGAAGGCGAGCGCGATCCCGACGATCATTTCTCTTTCGACTATGACTTCCAGAAATATCAGGTCGCATCCGTTGCCCGGCTGTTTCGTGAGGAGCCCTGGAAGATCCGTCGACGCGTGCTTGAGATCATACGCCAGTATGATCCCGACATCCGTTCCATGTTTTCCTGCCCCCATCCTCATTATGAGAATGATCGGTCGAGCAGCTGGTCTGGCGGTTACCCACCCGAAAAGGACCGCTACGGCGGGTATCTCGCGTGGCATGCCCTCCAGATCGCGGCAGGAGAAATGCTCGCGACACGGCCGGTCAGCCGTAGCGAATATCATGGTGACGACTGGGGCGGCTTCCTCAGGAGCATCGGACCGTCACGCAGCGACGATTCCTGGCTGTCCGAGTGGACCGATCTTACGCCACTCGACGTCGGCGCCTCGATCCCGATGCCGGAGAGCGACCGCACCAGTATCTATGATGCGGATGACGAGCGGTTTTTGAGCTGTGCGATCGGCATTGCAGATCGCGAGATCGGAAGTCGCGGGCTGGTCGTGGCGGGTCATTGGCTGAACTCCGACCACAACAATATGAGCGCGTCCAGCCTGCTGGCGCCGTCGATAATCGCTAGGGGCGCGCTCCTGGCGGCCATGTTGATCGACCCCTTTCATCGTGGCCTCCCAAACCTAGAAGAGGAGCGCGACAACCGCCACGAATTCCCCGGCTATGGATCCTCGATCCGGTGCTGGATAAAGACTCGCGATTATTCCGATCGTTCGCTCGACCGATATGATCCGTTCGCTGCGGCAAGCTCGCAAGGTCGCCCGTCACCGGGGGCGTGGTTACGCGACATACACGGCATCGCTCGCGCCGATGAAGCTGGGCGGTGCTGGCTCGACGGGGCGCGCTCGGCCTTTGTCGGAGAAGCCTGGGGTGGACCAAATCTGTGGTCCGGTGAGGATGGGGGCGGCGGGGAGTGGCTGCGCGCCGACAAAGCCTTTCTTCTGGATTTTCTCGGTAAGACCGACTTGGTCCTTGCCGGATACGTAAAAGCGCGCATGCATCGAAGTGACAAGGGAAGGAAGGCTGACGACCGCATGGTCCATCGCACGTTCGGCTTTTTGATCAACAGCACGGGGCATGTCACGGTGATCAAGCAGGTTCCAAAAGCGATCCGCCATGCAGTCGAACAGCTTGGCCGCTACGGGAAGTACGACTTTTCGAGAAGGTTCGCCGCGATCATGCGGCATCTCGAAGGACGCTGAAAAACGATGGCGGGCGTCCAGTGAAAGGTTTGAGCGCCGCTAAGGAATTAGAATTCACCGAATGATGGCGATAGCAAAATTGAGGAAGGTCGCGCGCTGCGACTATGAACGATCACGCCAGCGTACCATGTCGCTCGCCTTCGGGGCGCCCGACATTCCTGGCCTGTTCGGGGAGGCGATCAGGGACTACCTATGTCGGACCAGGGAGGGAACGCTGGTTAGGGGGCAAAATGCACAAACATGATCCGGTTCGACAGATCAGCTTCATTCAGCAGGCGCTGTCGCAGAACCGTAAACCAATCGGCTTCTTCCTGGGAGCGGGCTGCCCACTGTCGATCCGAGTCAATGAGCGTGAGGAGGACGGAAAAACTATTACCGACCCGCTGATTTGGGACGTGGCCGGATTGACGAAGGTGATCGCCAAGACGCTGTCCAGCGAGGATCCCGCAAACCCCACAAGCTGGGACAAGTTAGTTCAGATCGTGAAGGAGGATGGCGGCAACAGCGGCAATATCGAGCTCATCCTCAGCCGTATCCGCGTGTTCGCGAGTGTCGCTGGCATCGGAAATGTCCGCGGCCTTACGGAAGCTGAGCTCAGAATTCTGGATGCGGAGGTCTGCAAAGTAATCTCAGAGGAAGTCACCCGTGCCCTTCCGGCGAAGGACAGCCCTTATCACAATCTCGCAATCTGGAGTCGCTCGATCCGGCGTGAGCGGCCCGCCCATCTCTTCACCACCAATTACGATCTATTGATGGAGCAGGCGCTCGAGGAAAGCTCCGCGCCCTATTTTGACGGTTTCATTGGGGCCCGGAAAGCTTTCTTCGATCTCGGCGCTGTTGAGGATGAGGGCTTATTGCCGCCGCGGTGGACCCGGCTCTGGAAGATTCATGGATCTCTGAACTGGCGCCTAGAGAATGAGACGGACGTCGTTCGAACCGACCAGAAAACCGACCAGCAGAGCTATCTAATTTATCCGTCACACCTCAAATATGACCAGAGTCGCAAGATGCCTTATCTCGCGATGCTCGACCGACTGAAGGCCTTCCTACTTGCGCCGTCGTCGCTACTATTCATCTGCGGCTATTCCTTCGCAGACGAGCATATCAACGACGTTATATGCCGCAGCCTTGAGGCGAACCCGACCGCGCATGTCTTTGCCTTCGTTCATGGAGACCTAGAGGCTGAGAGCTACACGCTGGCGCGCCAATGCGCGCTAGCGACCCCGAATCTGAGCCTGCTGGGTTTTAACAAGGCCATTGTCGGTCGCACACTCGGCGATTGGACAGGCGATGGCGCGGATGATCTTGTGCTGCCGCCCAGCATCCTTGTGAAGGATGGCGACAAGGTCACCGTGCGGCTCGGCGACTTCGCCGCGCTCGGCGCGCTGTTGCGTGGTCTCTCCGGTGACGGGACGAGCGATGATCCGGCCTGACATCGCCGACCGGGCGACCGTCATCGGAACGGTTCAGGACGTCAGCGGCACGTCGGTCAGCGTCACCTTGACGTCGGATCGGTTCTCGGGCCTGAGCTTTGTTCACGGCCAAGGGCACAAGATCGGCCAGATCGGTAGCTTCGTCAAAATCCCGGTCGGTTATGTCGATCTCTACGGCATCGTCTCGCAGGTGGGAGCAAGTGCGGTCCCCGAAAAGGCGGCGCTTTCTATGCCGAATGGCCTGCGCTGGATGACGGTTCAACTGATCGGCGAGGGCTATCGGTCGGGCCGGTTTCAGCGTGGTATCTCGCAATATCCGACCTTCGAGGACGAAGTCCATCTCGTCTCCGAGGCCGATCTTCGAGCGATCTATGGCCGGTCGGACAAGCAGAACCACCTCGTCCGCGTCGGTCATGTCGCGGGCAGCGAGTCGATCGATGCGCTAGTCGACGTCAACAAGCTGGTGACCCGTCACAGCGCCGTGGTCGGGACAACCGGTTCGGGCAAATCGACGACGGTCGCAGGGCTCTTGAATGTCTTGTCGGACGAGAGCCGCTTCCCGTCAGCGCGCATCGTCGTGCTCGATCTCCACGGCGAATATGGCAAGGCGCTCGGCGATCGCGCGAACATCTTCAAGATCAGTCCTGATTCCCGCTACGCCAACGAACACCGGCTTTGCATTCCCTTCTGGGCGCTGAGTTTCGACGAGCTGCTACGGGTGACGTTCGGGAGCCTCCCTCCCGATGGCAAGGCCCGGAACATCATCCTAGAGGAAATCCTCGCTGCGAAGATTGCGAGTCTCGCCGCCCAGCCTATCGTCGGCGTCGACCCGGCAAGCATCACCGCAGACAGCCCGGTGCCCTTCTCGCTCAACAAGCTCTGGTATGATCTCTATTGTCGGGACTTCGGGACGTATCACAACGTAGCGGGCGCAAATCCCAATGACCCGGCGACCTGGGCCTATGAGCTCGATGCGACGGGCGTGAAGCAGATTGGCGACGCGCAGGCGGGCATTCCGCCCCGTTTCCGCAAATTTAAGAACGTCGCGGGCGATCCCGACAAAGTCAACGCCCTCCCGGACGTCCTCAACATCCGAGGACCGCTTGAAGCGCTGGGCGCACGGCTGCGTGTTGCCCGATACGACTTTCTTTTGAAGGCGGGTGACTGGCATCCCGGCCTCGATGGCAAGACGACCAAGACGCTTGCCGATCTGGTCGGGCATTGGCTTGGCAGCGACAAGCCGATCACGATCCTCGACCTGTCGGGCATCCCCTCGACGGTGACGAACGACATCATCGGCAACATCCTGCGTGTTCTCTATGACGGTCTTTTCTGGGCCCGGAATCTCTCCGAGGGCGGGCGCGAGCGCCCGCTGCTCGTCGTGATGGAGGAAGCGCATAGCTACCTTGGTGACGACGGAAGCAGCGCGGCCTCGATCGCGACGCAGCGGATCGTCAAGGAAGGTCGCAAATATGGGATCGGCGCGATGATTGTCAGCCAGCGCCCGGCTGAGATCAACCCGACGATCCTGTCGCAGTGCGGGACATTTTTTGCGATGCGGTTGAGCAATTCGACCGATCGCTCGCATGTAACCAGCGCGCTCTCCGACAATCTTGAGGGTCTGACCAGCATGCTGCCCGTGCTGCGCACCGGCGAGGCGATCATCTTGGGCGAAGCAGTGCGGCTGCCGATGCGCACCATGATCCAAGCGCCACCCCGCGACCGTCGTCCCGACAGCCAGGATCCGCTGATCTGCGACGAGGTCGCGCCCGAGGATTCGATGACGCCTGGCGGTTGGAATCTGAAGACCCATATTGCCGCGGACTACCGCTATTTCGTCGAGACCTGGCTCCAGCAGAACCCGGTCCATACCCCACCCAAAAAGGAATGATGCATATGGCCTGGCAGGAATTCAACCCTTTCACCTCGTCGAACCTCGCGGCGATCCGTTATGATGAGGATCAGCTGCTGCTCGAGGTCGAGTTTCTCAACGGCGGCCGCTATCATTACTATGAGGTGCCGCCGCAGATAGCGCAGGCCTTCGATCAGGCCGGATCGAAGGGGGAATTCCTCGCGGCGTCCATCAAGGGTCATTATCGTTACAGCAAGGTTTAAGATGCCGCTCGTCAGCCTCGATCAGAAAAACAGTCGCGTTCAGTTCGGTGCCTTCGAGGTCGACAACAAGATCCTGTTCGAGTTCTTCAACAAGCTTCCCGCCGCTGATCGCGACGAGCAGCTCCACAAGGCGCTCTACATCGGTGTTCTGGCGCTCATGGAGGATCGGCTTTCGAGCTTCCTCTCGCGAACCGCGAACGAGCTCGGGACTGAGCTCGAAAGCCTGAAACTCATCTTCGACATGAAGAAGGAGCTGTTCTACCGGTCCGCGGTGAAGGGCGTGCTCGCCGAGACCGATATCGCCGACTTTCTGTCCGAGTTTTTCGATCGGCAGAAAATCGGTGACCGGATCGAACTGACCGGCGACCGCGCCGGTACGATCCGCCGCAACAAGACCGGCGACATAGTCTGCCATCTCGCCGGCGACAGCGGCAAGCGGATCGCAATCGAGTGCAAATTCGACAAGAGTATCCGCCTCGGTGACATCCAGACCAAGGACATCTTCACCAAGAAGGCGGACACCGCCTGGAGCCAGCTCCTCGAAGCGCAGGCCAATCGCGACGGCCAGGCCGGGATTATCGTCTTCGACGCCTCGCTCGTCGACAACAGTATCCTGGTCGCCGTGCAGGACCTGAAGTTCCTGCCCGGTATCGGGCTGATCGCGATCATCGACTCTCAGAAGGGCGATTATCGCAATCTCGCCATCGCCTACATGCTCGCGCGCGACATCGCGCTCAACGCAAAGACACTCGAGCTCGACACCGATGTCCTGAAGATCATCGTGAACCGGCTGATCAAAGATGCGCGCGACATGGCGCTGGTGAAGCACCTCGTTACCGCCAATATCGACAATATGAAACAGATCCTCGCGCAGATTGAGAAGGGGATCCTTCTCGCTGAATTCAATCAGCGCTACCTTATCAAGTTCCTCGCCGAAGGAACCCTCACCAAGGAAGACATGCTTGCTTTTTATGCGGGTGACGAGGTTAAGGAGCGTTTTAGGCTCATCGAACGCGAGATCGGCGATCTTTGCGCATGAGATGTAGAGATTTTGCCCCTGCGGGCGGCCTTCCCGCAGTATGCGCGCCGAACATGCCGGCTAGCTGTCGGCCCACATTTTATCATCCAACTATGCCGGTTAGGCGAACATTGATATTCGGTTCCTTACAAAAACGGCCGTTCGACGTAGCGTTCCGGCACGGCAGAAAAGCCCTAAAGCGAGCCGTTCGTATAGACGGCCCGGTAACATGAACGATCTGCCGGATCGGGGGGCTTAGAAGAAGGCGCGAGCGTCTGGAAATGGTTCATCGCGTCGCGCGCTCCGCCCTGAGTTGAGCGCGGTGCGCGCGCTCGAGCGCACGCTGTGCCTTATCGAGCTGTTGCAGGAGCTCGTCCCTTAGCTGCGTCAAGATTTGCCACTCGAGCATCCGATCGAACCGTGTGGTGCCCGACGACAAAAGCGTCGTGATGAGCACCAAGTCGTAAGCAGTGTTCCGCGCCGGATCTAGAAAGCCAGCGTTGCTAGCGCCGGCCAGTGCCGTAGGGGTGTTGCTGCCGTCAAGAAGGCCGAGCCGGAAGTCGATGCCGCGGGCTCCTGCGTGCACGTTGTAGCTGGCCATCCGGTAGTAGGACTGCATGGCGCTTTTACCTGCGGCGACTTCGAGATCGACGAGCCGTGGCTTTTTGAGTCCGAGATGCTGCGCCGCCCAGCCATACTCCGATCCGAAGTTGTCGCCAAAGCGGTCGAGGCACGCTTGGTATTTCCGATCGGTTTCGGTGATGTCCCGTTTCGTAGGGGGCGCGTAGCCGAGCTGCTCGTACGATAAGACAAACCGGTCCATCGCCCGTTTCGACTCAATGGCCGCGTGCGACCTGTATCGAATCGCCAGTTCCTCGCCGTGCTCCGCTAAAATCGTCGCAACGACCGTGATCTCATGAAGCGTCCGCCAACGGGCCATCGCGCCATCCGCAAGACCGTTCTCCATCAGAGTGATGATCTCGAACACCACCTGACAGGCCCTCGCGTGCAGGTGCAGCATAGTGTCGTTAAGCACAGGCTTGCGCCTAGCGCGCGACCGGCGGCGAGCGGCTGCAATGCCGCCGCCGATCTCGACTGAGATCGTGTACATCATCCGGAGTGTCGCAAAGGCATCGCCCCAGCGGTCGTGCAGGTTGGCGGAGAACCCCGCCATGATCATTTGGTCGTGTTTTCGCTGCGCCGGCCAGTCGGCTCGGAGCGACCGGACGATGACCTCCGCGGCGCTCGCGAGCGCTTTAGGAATAATCTCAGGCAGCTCTTCAGATGCGAATTTGAGAGCGGCCTCGAAAGCCGGCATCAGGTCGTCGCCGGTAAGCTTGATGTCGATGCTGATATCATCCGATCCGTCCCAGTCGAACGGTTTTGCGGGGTTGGTGGCGAGGTGCTCAGCGAGGGCGGCTACCAACTTGTCGGAGGCTGATGGGGCCTTTTCGATGATAAGGTCAGATAGCCGTCGGATTAGGAATGCCCTCGGCGCATCACTAAACTGGTCGCGGAGGGTGCGGTTCAGGCTGCTGAGCGGCTTCTTGCCCCGCGCCTTCAACGATATCCCGTCCCCCCGACCACTCAACGCTCGAACTCCATCCGATGCTGATCTTCGAGCCATACCCGCTTACGGCCAAATGTCGTTCGGCGGCCAATCGGGAGGCGGATCGTAAGGGGCAACATAACCGCAAATGGCGACGAGGGACGCCCTATAGAAAATTTCCGTCGCGATTTTTCGCGACGCGGGAATACTCTCGTACGAGGTGAGGCCGCTAGCGCGCGGTATTCGCGAACATGAACGAATGGGCTAATTTCTATGGGCGGACACACCCGCGAATGTCCTCCTTTGAATTCCGAACCCACGAGGCCACCGCCGCTACAAAAAGCTTGCTTGAAAGCTGGTCGCCATTAGCGACACATGCGTCCCCAACGGTGGTCGCAGTTCGAACGCCTTCGGCTCCCGCGAAAAATTCCATAACCTGACCAGCCGCCAGTCGGCGCGGCGCTCCTCGGCAACCGCAAGCTCATTGCGAGAGATGTGAAACGGTGTCCGTTCCCAGCCATTCGTGGTCTTCACTTCGATCAGCCGATCACTGCCGTCCGTGTCGAAGCTCAGGATATCATAGCCGGCCCCGTCACCATCTACATGCGACACCCAGCGTATGCGCTCGGCGAGATCGGTTCGGCCGGCTGCGAGTAGATTGGCGCGTTCATGCGCGAGGATGCGCTCCTCGCCGGCCCGACCCAGAGCCCGATTGCGGGCATCACGCTCTGCTACATCGTACTTCCGGGCGATGGCGGTCATCTGCTCGAGTTCGTCGGGCGGCGGCGCGTTGCTGTGCGTCGGTGGCGGGCCGATCCACAACATTGCCTCCTCCCGAAGCGCTGCCGGTGATGGCCCCATCGCTATCCGCACGGCCGGTGCGAGCCAAGCCGGATGATGCTGGAGCCAGCGCACCACAGCATCGACCAGCGAAGCCTGGAAATTGAAGGCCGGCTTGTAAACCGGAATCCAGTCTTCACCGAGGCCCTTGAGCACGGCGCTGATATTCTGATGTTTGTATTCGATCGAGCCGCGCGGCCGGCCGATCATGGCCTGAAGGCGACGGTTATGTTCGGCCTTGCTGTATGCGCGCCCGACGATGTCGGCGGCGAGCATTGCAAAAATGGTCCGTGACGATCGCATCGTTCTGCTCGTCCGTCCAATCACCGGCCATTGGCGTGCTCACCCGAGGCGGCAGGGCGCAACATGGTCAAGACAGCGGCCGGATTGGTCATAGCGCGCGGGCCGCTGCGGCCCTTGGACCAAGAAAGGATGCGAGGGCAGCACACACGCTGGCTAAGCTGCCTGGGTCGGCGCCGAGATCGCGCTTGAACGCCTCCCATTGCTGCACCTTGGCGGGATCCTCACCAAAATCGGAAGTGAGGGCGTCCGGAAGCTGTTCCGGGATGATCGTCTCGCGGCGCTCGAACGTCGCCCTGATCGCACGGGCCAGCCGGTCATCTTCGAACGAAAAGCTCGTGGCGAGCAGCCAGATGTCGTAGAAGTCTTTCATGCGGGAGTTCGCGCGGCCGAGTGCGACCATCGCCTGAAACTTCTCGGCTATCACTGTCTCTCGGGCATAGGCGCGGAGCTTCGGCGCTGGCTGATCGAGCAGCGTCGGATAGTCGAGCACTTCGACACCGGGCTCGAGCGCGTCCCCGAAGCCGACGTCAATCGCGACCGGCACACGCGCACCGCCGACATCGGCGATAGTCCGGAGGCGGACACCGCCATAGTCGAGTGCTTCTCGGATGCGATCGACACGCAAGGCATCGCTGTTGAACAGGATGCCGTCATCGACCTCTATGGCAAAAATCTCGGCAAATGTGGTTTGCATCGCGTCCGGATCCGGATCGCCAAACCCGAGCAGGTCGAGATCGCGCGTTGGACGAAGTGGATCATCGAACCAGGTGGTGAGCAGCATTGCCCCCTTGAGGATGAACCGCTCCGAATGAGCGGAGATGCTCAGGCGATACAGCAACCTTTCCAGCGCGAAGCGAACAAGGATGAGGTCGAACGGCTGACCGGAGGCTCGCGATTGGTTGAGCAGCTTCGCACGGACCGAGGCGCCCAGGTTGGGGCGTTTCTCAACCATCGAGCGTGAGTGTCTCGAGATACGGTGCCATCACCGACCACGCACCGCGTTTGCGCGCGCATTCCGCGATGACTGCCGGTGTCGCCTTGCGCTGCCTGAGCGTCTCGCGCAGCGCCTCGACCGCGACATTGATCCCAACGGATTTTCGATGACGGAAGCAGTCGATCAGCGTCCGCGGGATGGTGAACATCGGAACGCCGACATTCTCGATCATATGCGTCTCGACATCCGATCGCAGCAGGCTGTCTGACATCCGCACCACCTTGAGGCGTGGCCCGTGATCGGCGGGTGTCCAGTCCCTATGCCCTATCGCCATCCAGACCTTTCGCGGCATCTGATCGGTCAGTTCATGAAAGGCTAGGGCGGAGGTGAGGCAGACGACGCCCTTCGGCACGCGTTTCGCGGCCTCCGCGAGATCATGATTGGCGTCTATCTCGGCATCGACGAGTTGATACAGGCCCCGCGACAGCCGCATCACCGTTCCGTCAGACAGCAGGCGAGCAATCGTGGTAGCCGCAATACCTTCGGTTTCGAGCTCCCGAATGCGCATCATGCCATGCTGGGCGAGCAGCTTTCGCGCCCGCTCCCCTTGGGTCTCAGATGTGTTATATTTCCTCGGAGACTTATCCATGGCATCCGAGGTTTTATAACATCCGCCCGACTTCAACAAGGTCTAGTAACGATCGTGATCGCGCATCAAGATCGTCGCGGTGGCCCGAGCAAGCATCAGGACTCTCGCATTAGTGCAACCTGAGCAAGGCAGGAGCCGTGCATGTCCAGAACCTTCACGCGCGAAGAATTCTACGATCTCGTCTGGTCGAAACCGATGACCTATCTCGCGAAAGAATTCGTGCTTTCGGATGCGCGCCAGCGCGAGGAAGAACGGCAGCGTCGCGAGAGTGTCCTTCGCCAGAAACACATCGACGAACGCCGGTCCAAGGCGCTCGACAGCCTGCTGGAGGAAATGGCCTCGCTCGATCGGCTGCGGCGCCTTGTCTCATCGCTGCGCGCCGAGCTGGAAGCGGATGCGTCCGCAAGGATTGCGGTTCTTTTGACGTTTGCGGAGGAAAAGCTGGCGCGTCGCGAGTTGGCGCTGTCGGCAGATGGTCTTGAGCGTCGGCTTGAGGAGAGCCGGCTGTTTGCCGAGGACGACGATCACGACTTTCGGCCGCCTGCCTATTATTGACGTACTCCCCGCAAGGCTGACGCTCGCATTTCCCACGAGTGTTCGTTAGGGCGGTGACGGTATCTTTGGAGCGCCGCTACGAAGGCAACTGCGATCCAAGGCGTCGGAATGGGGCGATCGACAGCGATAGATGGCGAAGCCTTGCAAAAAATTTCTTCAGGAAAAATCGTTTGAAATCAAAAGCGTAGATTTTTGACGGTTTGTGTGCCGGGCACGGACTCGGCGAAGGTATAATTTGTGAATTATATCAATGATTTATTGGCCATTGAGGCAATCGAGTGGGAATGAGGTCGGCCGACCCAACGCCGCGCAATCTCTCTGCCTTCCCCATCAAGGCGCCTTGACCAGCGCGGCGCTGACGATTGCGACATGCGTGGCGATCAGGGTCCGGAGGTCTGCGCTGTCGGTCGCAATATCCTTGAAGCCCTTGAGGGCATAGACAATCGACCGGGCAATATCCGCCGACGACAGATCGAGAGCCGATCGGTCAACCGCGTTCCCCAGGATGTCGGCCAGCTGATCTTCGAAAACCTGGTAGCCACTGCAGACGGCTTTGAAGCCCAGGTCGAAGACATCGCGCGCGTCGGGATGGGCCTGCATCAGCTCATACCCTTCGGTTGCCCAGGCATTGCATGCATAGAGCAGCTTCTCATCGACCGTCGGCAAGCCCGCGATCCCGGTTCGGATCTGCGCAATCTTCTCGTCGACCATCGCTTCGACGACGGCCCGGAACACGGATTCCTTGTCTGGAAATGTGAGGTAGAGGGTCGGCCGCGTCAGGCCCGAGGCTTTGGCGATATCCGCCATCGTCGTCCGGCCGAAACCGTAGCGCAGGAATATCGACGTTGCCGCCCCGACGATATGCGACCGGCGTGTGCTTGCTGAATCACTCATGCCTGACACTCTGACATATTGACCATTCATGTCAATGATGCTAGCTGACATTTAGACTAAAAGTGTCATAGTGTCGCGAAGGACAATCATCATGAGCAAGATCTGGTTCATTACGGGAGCTGCGCGCGGTTTCGGTCGCCTCTGGGCGGAAGGAGCCCTCGCGCGCGGCGACAAGGTTGCCGCGTCGGCGCGCAATCCGGATGCCATCGCCGATCTGGTCGGCACCTATGGCGACCAGGTGTTGCCGTTGCGTCTCGACGTCACCGACCGCGACGCCGTGTTCGAGGCGGTGGCAATGGCACATGCGCATTTTGGCCGGCTCGATATCATTCTGAGCAATGCCGGTTACGGCATCATGGGTGCGGTCGAGGAAACGCGCTTTGCGGATATTCGGGCTGTCTTCGAGACGAATGTCCTGGGCACGATTTCCCTCGTCCAGGCCGCCTTGCCCTTTCTTCGCGCGCAAGGCAGCGGTCACATCCTTCCCGTTTCGAGCGTGGCCGGCCTGATCACCTTTCCAACCTTTGGGATCTACGAAGCGACGAAGTTCGCCATCGAGGGCTTTGCCGAAGCGCTCGCTGCCGAGGTTGCCCCCTTCGGAATCAGAACGACAATGATCGAGCCTGGCGCCTATGCGACTGATTTCGGGACTTCGCTGAAAGTCGCCGAGTCGATGGCGGCTTACGACGACGTCCGGGACGCTGTTGCTCAGTCGATGACAAGCTTGGTGCCTGGCGATCCGGCGGCGACCTGGCCGGCCATCGCCAAGCTCGTGGATTCCGACAATCCGCCTTTGCGACTGATGCTGGGCACTGATCTGCCGATGGTCCGTCACGTCTACGGCGAGCGGATGAAAACCTGGGAAGCGTGGGAAGATGTCTCGAAGGCTGCGCACCGGGCGTGGTGAGATTATCGTCAGGCCGGCTGCGTTGACGCATGCGCAGGCGGAATCCAGCCACGATCATAGCCGTGAACCGTTGGTTCATGGCTATGATCGGTGCTACGTGTCGATCGATAGACGGCGAAACCGCGATTTCTCGTGATTGAGCGAAAAATCCAATGTTTTCAAAAAGCGGTACTTCTTGACGGCTTGTCTGACGATGTAGTGCCGGCCGGAAATATTCCGGCCAGGCAGATCAAGCGGTTATGCCGCTCGAAATAATCGAGTGGAGTGAGGTCGGGGGCTAGGTCACCGCCTCAATCAACGGATATCATCATCCCCGCGCAGGCGGGGGCAACGGTATTTCCTGATTGGATCTTGACCCTAGCGCTGCACCAGCGCCGCGACATACAGTCCAAGCGCGATGACGGAGCTCAGGGTGCGGACATGGTTCCACATCGTCCATTCCTTGAGATAACGCGCCCAGATCCCGGCCGCGCCGGGACCGTCGCCGGCCGCGGCCAATGCGTCGTTGAGCGGCACGTTGAAGAACATCGTCACGCCGAACATGCCGAGCAGATAGATCGTGCCGCCCGCGATCATCGCCGGCGCTCCCGGCTCGCCCCAGCGCAGCGCGCCGGCCACCGCGATCAGTCCTGCCGCGACGGTGGTCGCGAGGAACAGCGGCAGGAAGGACGAGCGCACTATGTCGACGTTGATCGCGTTCATCGCGGCCAGGCCCGAGACCGGGGCAATCCGGCCAAGCGCCGCCATGACGAAGGTCGAGAAGGCATAATAGACCCCGGCCATCAGTCCGGCGCCGATTGCCGAGAACCAGAGCAGTCCGGGAACGAGAAAGGTTCGCATGATCCAGGCCCTTCGATTGAATACGAGAATATATCGTATTTGCTAAACCCGATAATATCTCGTATTTGACTCGTCAAGCGGGCATGACGGGAAGCGGAATGGGGCGAAGGCCGGCAGGGACGGAACGGGAGGCGGCACCGTCCGCGGCGCGGGCGCGGATGGTGCCCACGCAGAAGCGCAGCCGCGAGCGGTTCGAGCGCATCCTGGAATGCGCCGCGGCGGTCATGGCGGAGAAGGGCAGCGACGCCTTTCGGATGAGCGACATCGTCGAGCGCACCGGCATACCCTTTGGCTCGCTCTATCAGTATTTCCCGGACAAGGCGGCGATCATCGGCACGCTGGCCGAGCGCTGCAACGCGATCGGCCGCGCCTGTGTGGCGCGCGACCTTGCCACCGTGAAGAGCGCGGCGGACCTGCATCCGGCACTGGGCGATATCGTCGACAGCTATTATCGCATGTTCATGGACGAACCGATGATGCGCGACATCTGGCAGGCGACCCAGGCCGATCGTGCCCTGCAGAAGCTCGACGAGGAGGATGGCGCCTTCCTCGCCAGCCTGCTCGCGGAGGCGGTGCGGCCGATCGCGGGCGGGGCGAGCCCGGCGGCGATCGAGCGTTATGCCCAGCTGGTGATGACGCTGATCGCCGCGGCGGTGCGCCATGCGATCACCTTGCCGCCTGCCGAGGGGAGGCGGGTGCTCGCCTTGTTCAAGCAGCTGTTGCCGGCCGACCTCGCGGCGCTCACCACGCCATGAACGCGGGGGAAACGCTTTCGCCGCAGCAGGTTCGCCGCATCTTCCTGGCGGCGCAGGGCTTCGGCGCGCGCCGGCCCGGCAATGTGGGGGCCGCGCACCTCCGCCGCACCGTGGACCGGCTGGGCCTCCATCAGATCGACAGCGTCAACGTATTGACGCGGATGCACTATCTGCCCGCCTTTTCGCGGCTGGGCGGGTATGACCGGACCCTGCTCGAGCGCGATGCCTGGGGGCCGCGGCGCGGGCGCAGGCTCTTCGAATATTGGGCGCACGAGGCTTCGCTGCTGCCGGTGGATCTCCATCCCTATTTCCGCTGGCGAATGGCCCGGGCCGAGCGCGGCGAGATCGGCTGGCGCCAGCTCCGCCTGTTCGCCCGCGAACGCAACGCCGAGGCCAGGGCGGTGCGCGACCGCATTGCCGGCGAAGGGCCGCTCGCCGCGTCCGAGTTCGAGAATGGCAGCTCGAAAAGCGGCTGGTGGGAATGGAGCGAGACCAAGCTCGCGCTGGAATGGCTGTTCTGGTCGGGCCAGATCACCACCGCCACGCGGCGCGGCAGTTTCGAGCGGGTCTATGACCTGAGCGAGCGCGTGATCCCGCGCGCGGTCTACGACTTGCCCGCGCCCGATGCCGCGACCGCCCAGCGCGTGCTGATCGAGCGCAGCGCCCGTGCGCTCGGCGTGGCGACCGCGACCGACCTGCGCGATTATTTCCGGCTCAGGCCCGAAGAGGCGAAGGGCGCCGTCTCCGAGTTGGAGGAAGAGGGCACGCTGATCCCGGTCCAGGTGAAGGGCTGGACGCAGAAGGCCTGGCTGCACCGCGATGCCCGCCTGCCGCGCCGGGTGCGCGGCGACGCCCTGCTGGCCCCTTTCGATCCGCTGATCTGGGAACGGGCCCGCACCGAGCGCCTGTTCGATTTCCGCTACCGGATCGAGATCTACGTCCCGGCCGGCAAGCGGACCCATGGCTATTTCGTGCTGCCCTTCCTGATGGACGAGGCGCTCACCGCGCGCGTCGACCTCAAGGCCGATCGCCAGGCCGGCCGGCTGCTCGCGCACCGGGTGACGCTGGAACCGCATGCGCCGCGCGATACCGAGGAGCGGCTGGCGATCGAGCTCGCCCGCATGGCGGACTGGCTCGGGCTGGGCGAAGTGCGTATCGGCGAGACGATCAGGGGAAGCCGATGACCGACGATCTGCCGCGTTGCGCCTGGGCGGTGAGCGATCCGCTCAACCGCGCCTATCACGATGCCGAATGGGGCGTGCCGATCCGCGATTCGCGGGAATTGTGGGAGGCGCTGATGCTCGAGGGTTTCCAGGCCGGGCTCGCCTGGATCGTCATCCTGCGCAAGCGCGAAGCCTTTCGCGCGGCGTTCGCCGGCTTCGATCCGGTGAAGGTCGCCGCTTTCGGGCCCGAGGATGTCGAGCGGCTGATGGCGAATCCCGGCATCGTCCGCGCCCGGGCCAAGATCGAGGCGACGATCAGGGGCGCGCAGATCTGGTGCGAGATGCAGGCGCGCGGCGAGGATTTTGCCGCATTCTGCTGGGGCTTTACCGGCGGCGCGCCGATCCAGAGCCCGGGGCACGGCTTCGTCGCGACCACGCCGCTTTCCGAAGCGATCTCCAAGGAGCTGAAGCGCCGCGGCTTCAAGTTCGTCGGGCCGACCATTGTCCATGCCTGGATGCAGGCGGTGGGGCTGGTGAACGATCATCAGCAGGGCTGTTTCCGCCGCGCGCCCGTCGCCGCGCTCGCCTGAAGCCATTGCGGGCGCCGCGGGATAGTGAGAAAATGGCCGCGAACCGGGTGGGGAAGGGACGATGACGATCAAGCCGCTGCCGTGGGCGCTCGTGGCGTTGGGCCTGCTCGCCGCCTGCTCGCCCGAGCCCGAAAAGCCGGTGGAGAAGGATGCGGCGGCGAATGAGGCCGAGATCATCGTCCCGCCCGCGAGCAATGCCGAGGCCAATGCGGCGAGCGCGCGCGCGGAGGCGCCGGGCATCGGGGTTCGGCTGGCGCCCGAGGAGCTGACGCTGGTGCTGCCCGACGGCTCCTCCCGTCATGTGCGCTTCGGCATGGCCAGGGCCGATGCGGTGCAGATGCTCGCCGGCGCGCTGGGCAGCCCGATCGAGGAAGCGGGCAACCAGGATTGCGGTGCCGGCCCGCTCGGCTCCGCGGCCTTCCGCGACGGGCTCTCGCTCTATTTCCAGGACGGCAAGTTCGCCGGCTGGGACCTGGACGGGCGCGAGGCGGCCGGGTTCGCCACGGCCAAGGGCATCGGCATCGGCACCAGCCGCAAGGAGCTGGAGGCGGCCGGCACGGTGGACGTCGGCGAGACGTCGATCGGCAACGAATTCATGATGGGCGCGCTTTCCGGCCTGCTCAGCTCGCCCGCGCCCGACGGCAAGGTGACCAACCTGTGGGCCGGCGTCACCTGCATCGCGCGATGAGCGTCGAGAGGCTGCTGATCGAGATCGTCGGCTGGACAGGGGCAGCATTGATCCTGGCTGCCTATCTGTTGCTTTCTTCCGGCAGGCTGACGGGCCGGTCGCGCGCCTATCAGTGGATGAACGTCATCGGCGCGGGCTGTTTCGTGGTCAACAGCGGTTGGAACGGCGCCATCCCCTCGGCGACCTTGAACGTGATCTGGATGCTGATCGGCGCAGTGACGCTGTGGCACATCGCGCGGCGCCCGGCATGATCCGGCAGGCATGCGCCGAGGATGCGGTGGCGGTCATCGCGCTATGGCGGGATTGCGGGCTCACGCGGCCGTGGAATGATCCCGGGCAGGATTTCACCCGCGCGCTCGCGGCGGAATCCGCGACGATCCTGGTCGCGCAGGGGGAGGGCGGCGAGATCATGGGCAGCGTGATGCTGGGCGACGACGGCCATCGCGGCTGGGTCTATTATCTCGCGGTCGCACCCGCCGCCCGCGGCGTCGGACTGGGCCGCGCGCTGATGGCGGAGGCGGAGGCCTGGCTGCACGCGCGCGGCTGCCCGAAGATCCAGCTGATGGTGCGCGAAGGCAATGCGGAGGCGCTCGGCTTCTACGAAGCCCTCGGGCTGGAACGGCAGGGCGTGGTCACGTTCGGCCGTTTCCTGAACGACCAGGCGGGGCGGCATTCCTCTCCCTCCGGGGCGGATTGGTCGGATCGCGATCCGTCCTAGAGCATCTCGCCGGGCAGGGTGCTCGCCTGCCGGATCCACGCGGCCAGTCGCGCTTCGTCGATCGCGTCCTCCTCGCGGATGTCGAGATAGCGCACGTCCTGCTGTTTCGATGGACCGGGCGGCACCGGATCGAGCGCAGCGCCGCGGAAGAAGGTGAGCTTCACATATCGGTCGAAGCAGTGGAAGGCGAGGAACCAGCCTTCCCGATCGGGCGCACCGTAGAAGGGCGTGTTCCATTTCACGGCCTTGCGCACGCCGGGCACGGCGCCCGCCACGAGATCGTCGATCGCGCGCCCGATCCGCTGCTTCCAGCCGGGCATCGCGGCGATATAGGCCTGCACCGGCGCGTCGCCTTCGCCCTTGGGAATCTGGGGATTGCCGCCGGACAGGAGCTTCGGCCCGGTCATGCCCCGCGCTCCCCGGTCGGGCGCGGGCCTCTCGGCGACGAGAGAAGCGCGGCGCAATAGATGCCGATGGCAATCAGGAACAGCAGGAAGGCGGCGACCACCGGCCCTCCGATAGTGTCGTCGAAGTTCGATGCCTCTGCCAGCGTGAGCAGGAGCGCGGCGCCCGCCCACAAGACCAGCAGCGCGACGGGAAGGAACAGCAGATGCGGGAGCCAGGGCATGGACGTGCGCTTGGACCAGCGCCAGAACAGAGCCGCGACCGCGATCGGTCCATAGGTGACGATGAGTTCCCCCGCGATCCGGCCCGCCACCGTCGCGGGCGAGGCATGGGCGAGATAGAGGCTGGCGGCCGATATCGCGTGCCGTGCGAACAGCAGCGTCGCAAGGATCGCCGCCGTCAGCGCCAGCTTGTCGAACCGATTCATCGCGCTGTTCTCTCGGCACCAATTCGGACACCCAGCCTAGTGCATGGCCCGCCGGATCGAAAGCCGACTGTTTTCCGCCGCGAAGCACGCTATCGCATGGCCGAAACCATGAGCAGGCGAGGGCGCGACGTGACGGTCACCATGTACGGCATCAAGAATTGCGACACGATCAAGAAGGCGCGCGCCTGGATGGACGAGCATGGCATCGCCTATGCCTTTCACGACTACAAGGCATCGGGGATCGATGCGGTCCGGCTCGCGCGCTGGAGCGGGATCGCCGGCTGGGAAGTGCTGCTCAACCGGGCGGGCACCACGTTCCGCAAGCTGCCCGATGCCGATCGCGAGGGCATCGATGCCGGCAAGGCGGCGGCGCTGATGCTGGCCCAGCCTTCGATGATCAAGCGCCCCGTGCTCGAATATCCGGGCGGGATCCTGGTCGGCTTCAAGCCGGAGAACTACGCCCGGGCGCTGCTCTGACCGGCGCGCGCGGGCCGCGCGCGTTCACGCCTCCCAGCTGAACACTTCCTCGAGCGGCTTGCCGAACACCTGGGCGATGCGGAACGCGGCTTCGAGCGACGGCGAATATTTGCCCTGCTCGATCGCCGCGATCGTCTGGCGGGTGAGGCCGATCTTCTCGCCCAGCTCGGCCTGGGTCATCTCGCCGGCGAGGAAGCGCAAGGTGCGCACCTGGTTGACCACCCTAGCCATGCCAGCCCCTCCGATAGCTCAGCAGGACCAGGCAGTGGTTCACCGCTTCGGCGATCACGATCGCGAGCAGCGCGGTATTGACGATCTTGGGCGGCGGCTCACTGAACGGCATGACCACGCCGACCAGGATCGTGCCTGCCATCAGCGCATAATAGCCCGCGGACGCGCCGCGCCGGGCGATCGCCTTGTCGCGTTCGTCCGGGCGGCGGCCCGCGGCGCCCGGGGCTTGGGCGGCGAGGACGATATGGCCGATGATCACCACCACCGCCTGGGTCCCGGCGATGATGCCGAAGCTCCACAGGATGTCGAACAGCGTGGGCGGGGTTTCGCGCAGCGCCATCATCGGAAAGTAGATGCCATAGGCCACGGCCATGCAGATCAGGGTCAGCCAAGCGGTCTTCTCACGATAGGCCATGTCAGTGCCCCCTGCGATAGCCGGCGATCTGCGCGGCATAATGGACGATCTCCGCGATCACGATCGCGCCCATGATGGCATAGGCCATGTCGATCCTGTCGAAGCCCAGATGCACGCTTCCCGCAACGCAGAACACCAGCGCGATCAGCACGGGATAGGCAAGGGCATAGGCGCGCCGGGCGATGTCGCGGTCACGCTCGTCGCTGCCGGCGCTGGCATCGGCGGGAGCGAGCGCCGCGGTGACGATCGCGGCACCCGTGGCGAGGATCGTCTGGAGGATCACCGCGGCAATGAAGCCGGTGAAATAGACGGCGCCGTGCAGCTTGCCGCCGGTCGCCAGCATGAAGCCGAAATAGCCGCCCCACACCAGCGCGGTGGTGATCATCGAGATCCAGGCGATCTTTTCCTTGAATGGCATAACGCACCTCAGGTTCGAAATATATAACTCAATGTTGAGTATTATTGACATTGAGTCAAGTGATTCGAACCCTCCCCTCCGTCATCCCCGCGAAGAAGGGGATCCAGAGGTGTCGAGCACCATCCTGCGTGGCCCTAGATCCCCGCCTGCGCGGCGATGACGGAGGGGGCATGGGGACGACGGGATGGGATGGCGGGGACGGGACGGCGGGGACGGGACGGGAAATGAGGATGGCGGGGGTGGAAAATCGCAAGGGGGCGTGAGGGGGGGCGTGAGGGGGCGGGGTGGCCCGCCGGACGCCGTTACACTGGCGACCCTCGTCGCAACCCGCTAGACCCGCCGCTATGTCGCACGTCACCATGGATACGGCCACGAGCCGCGCAAACCCGACTCCCGCTCCGATGAAGCGGCTCACCGTTCCCGCGATTCGCGATCGCAAGGGCAAGGATCCGATCGTGATGCTCACCGCCTATACGACGCGGATGGCGCAGCTGCTCGACCCGCATTGCGACGTGCTGCTGGTGGGGGACAGCCTGGCCCAGGTGATCTACGGCCTGCCTTCCACCCTGCCGGTGACGCTGGAGATGATGATCGCGCACGGTGCCGCGGTGGTGCGCGGCAGCTGGCACTCGCTGGTCGTGGTCGACATGCCCTTCGGCAGCTATGAGCAGGGCCCCGAACAGGCCTTTGCCTCCGCCGCGCGCGTGCTTGCCGAGACCGGGGCGGCCGGCGTGAAGATGGAGGGCGGCGAGACGCTGGCGCCCACGGTCGAGTTTTTGACGAAGCGCGGGATCCCCGTGGTCGGCCATGTCGGCCTCACGCCCCAGGCGGTCAACGCGCTTGGCGGCTATGGCGCGCGCGGCCGGAGCAACGCCGAACATGCCCAGATCCTCGACGATGCGCGGGCGATCGCTGCCGCCGGCGCCTTCGGCATCGTGGTGGAAGGCGTGGTCGAGACGCTGGCCCGGGAAATCACCGCGGCGGTCTCGTGCCCGGTGATCGGCATCGGCGCCTCGGCCGAGTGCGACGGCCAGGTGCTGGTGATCGACGACATGCTCGGCATGTTCGAGCGGACCGCCCGGTTCGTGAAGAAATATGACGATCTCGCCGGCCGTATTTCCGCCGCGGTTGAAACCTATGCCGCCGATGTTCGGTCGCGGGCCTTCCCGGGCCCCGATCAGGTCTATGCGCCGCGGGATTGACGGGCTACCGAGCGCTCTGTTGATTCCCGCACGGCACGATTTAGGTTCGCGCCCGCAAGAGACGCATGGAGTAGATTTTGGCGCTTCCCCCCTCCGGCACGACAGACGAAGCCTTCCTGCGCGAAGTCGACGAGGAATATCGCCGTTCGCAGATGCTCGGCATCTGGCAGAATTATGGCCGGCTGATCATCGGCGCCGTCGTGGTCGCGTTCGCCGCGCTCGGCGGCTTCCTGTTCTGGCAGCATCAGACCGATGCCGCCGCGGGCGCCAAGGGCGAGCAATATGACGCCGCCCTGCGCAACATCGAGCAGAACCAGCTCGACAAGGCGAACCCCGAGCTTGCCAAGCTCGCCGCCAGCGGCACCAACGGCTATGCCGCAATGTCGTCGATCATCGAGGGCAATCTGCTGCTGCAGAAGAAGGATGCGAAGGGCGCCGCCGCCAAGTTCGCGGCGGTTGCCGGCAATGGCGGCTTCGCCAAGCCGTTCCGCGATTACGCGCTGCTGCGCCAGACCGCGGTGGAATATGACACGCTGAAGCCGGAAGTGGTCGTCTCGCGCCTCCAGGGTCTCGCCAAGCCGGCTTCGGCCTGGTTCGGCAGCGCCGGCGAAATGGTCGCGGCCGCGCAGATCAAGCTCGGCAAGCGCGCCGAGGCGGGCAAGCTCCTCCAGCAGATCGCCCAGGGCGGTGACAATGTGCCGGATACGACGCGGCAACGCGCGGTTCAGCTGGCGAGCGTATTGGGGATCGACGTCCTCGATCAGTCGAAGGAAAAGCAGGCTAAATGAACAATAAGCTGAGGGTGGCTGGGGCCCTTGCGGCACTCGCGCTGGTTAGCGGCTGCGGGGTACTCAAGGGGCAGGGCAAGAAGACGCCCGTGCTCGGCGAGCGCGTTCCCATCCTGATGTCCGAAAACGACATCACCAGCGACAAGTCGCTGGCGAATGTCGACGTGCTCGTGCCGGAAGCGACGGCGAACGAGGACTGGAACCAGCCGGGCGGCAACGCCGCCAAGTCGATGGGCCATCTCGCCTTGTCCGCCACGCCGTCGCAGGTGTGGAGCCAGCAGATCGCCAAGACCTCCAAGAAGGAGCGTCTCGCCGCTTCGCCGGTGGTCGCGGGCGGCAAGCTGTTCGTGATGGATACCGACGGCCAGGTCCATGCGCTGGATGCCGCCACCGGCGCCGAGCTGTGGCGCGCCGCGACGGTGAAGGCCGATGGCAACAAGACCGCGCGCTTCGGCGGCGGCGTCAGCGTCTCGGGCGAGCATGTCTTCGCCACCAACGGCCTGGGGGACGTGGTGGCGCTCAAGGTCGCCGATGGTACCGAGCTGTGGCGCAAGCGTCCCGGCGGCCCGCTGCGCGGCGCGCCGACGCTCGCCAACGGCAATGCCTATGTCGTCACGCAGGACAACCAGCTCTTCGTGATGAAGCAGGAGAATGGCGACGTCAGCTGGACCGCTTCGGCCAGCCTCGAATCGCAGGGCGTGTTCGGCGTCGCGGCGCCCGCCTCGGCGCAGGGTACCGTGATCGCGGGCTTCTCGTCGGGCGAGCTCAATGCCTATCGCTACGAGAATGGCCGCTCGCTGTGGAGCGACGTGCTGTCGCGCAGCAGCATGACCACTTCGGTCTCCTCGCTGTCGGACATCGATGCCGAGCCGGTGATCGACCAGGGCCGCGTCTATGCCGTGGGGCAGGGCGGCCGCATGGTCGCGATGGACATCGCCACCGGCAACCGCATGTGGGAGCAGAACATCGCCGGCATCTCCACCCCCTGGGTGGCGGGCGAATGGCTGTTCGTGGTGACCGACGACGCCCGGCTGCTGTGCCTCTCGCGTACCAGCGGCAAGGTGCGCTGGATCGCGCCGCTCAAGCGCTACAAGAACGACAAGAAGCCCAAGGATCCGTGGAACTGGATCGGCCCCGTCCTGGCCGGCGGCAAGCTGATCCTGGGCAGCACGCGCGGCGAGCTGGTTTTCGTCTCGCCGACCGACGGCAGCGTGAGCTCGACGATCGAGCTGAAGGCGCCGATCTCGCTCCAGCCGGTGGTGGCGAACCACATGCTCTACATCCTGGACGACAAGGGGCGCCTGACCGCGTTCCGCTGAGCATCTGTCCCGGCCATGGCAGGCGGGCGGGGCCGAAAGGCCTCGCCCGTTGCTTTTTTGGGTGCCATGCCGTTTTCCTCGTCTGAACACCGTCGACAAGAGTTTTCACGCCATGCCACTGCCCATCGTCGCCATCATCGGCCGGCCGAATGTCGGCAAATCGACGCTGTTCAACCGGCTGGTCGGCAAGAGGCTCGCGCTGGTCGACGATCAGCCGGGCGTGACCCGCGATCGCCGCGAGGGCGATGCGAACCTGCTCGGGCTCGAATTCCGCATCATCGACACGGCGGGCTATGAGGACGAGGACGCGGCGACGCTGCCCGGCCGGATGCGCCAGCAGACCGAGGCGGCGGTGCAGGAGGCCGATGTCGCGCTGTTCCTGGTCGATGCCCGGGCCGGCGTGACGCCGCTCGACGAGGAGATCGCCCGCTGGCTGCGCTCGACTGACCGGCCGATCATACTCGTCGCCAACAAGGCCGAGGGCCGCGCGGGCGAGACCGGCGTGATCGAGGCGATGGCGCTTGGCTTCGGCGATCCGGTGCAGCTCTCGGCCGAACATGGCGAGGGCATGGGCGACCTGTTCGAGGCGCTGCTGCCGCATGTCGAGCGCGAGGAAGAGGAAGTCGAGGAAGAGGATCCCGACAACCCCAATGCCCCACTCAAGCTGGCGATCGTCGGCCGGCCGAACGCGGGCAAGTCGACGCTGGTGAACCGTTTCCTCGGCGAGGACCGGATGATCACCGGGCCCGAGGCCGGGATCACGCGCGATTCGATCGCGATCGATTGGGAATGGGAGGATTTCGACGGCAATATGCGCCCGGTCCGCCTGATCGATACGGCGGGGCTACGCAAGAAGGCGCGCGTCGAGGAGAAGCTGGAGAAGCTCTCCGTCGCCGACACGCTGCGCTCGATCGACTTCGCCGAAGTGGTGGTGCTGCTGCTCGACGCCACGCGCGGGCTCGAGGTCCAGGACCTCAAGATCGCCGATCGCGTGCTCCAGGAGGGGCGCGCGCTGATCATCGCGCTCAACAAATGGGACGTGGCCGAGAACGCCTCCAGCCTGTTCAACGGCGTGAAGGGCGCGCTGGACGAAGGGTTGGCGCAAGTGAAGGGGGTGCCGCTGCTGACGGTCTCCGCGGCGACGGGGAAGGGGCTCGACACGCTGATCGACGTTGCCTTCAAGACGCGCGAGGCCTGGTCGCGCCGCGTCTCCACCGGCCAGCTCAATCGCTGGTTCGAGCGCGCGGTCGAAGCGAATCCGCCGCCCGCCCCCGGCGGCAAGCGGATCAAGCCGCGCTACGTAACCCAGAACAAGACGCGCCCGCCCAGCTTCGTGCTGTTCGGCACCCGCGTCGACCTGCTGCCGATGAGCTATCAGCGCTATCTGATCAACGGCCTGCGCCGCGAATTCGATTTCGGCGCGGTGCCGGTGCGGCTGACCTTGCGCGCGCCGAAGAATCCGTTCGATCGCGATAAGGAATGAGAATCCAATCGCTTCCGTAACGATCCTGACCCCAAATCAACCCTGTGTTTACACACGGGCGATACCTTTCGGAACGCTCTGGAGGGTGCGGAGTAGGGGAAAGAAGCGATGACCGGCAACGAGCAGCTGGTGAACTGGGACAGTTTTGCGCAGGCGCGGGCCGAGCTCGGCGCCAATTTCGTGCGCATTCTCGGCTATTTTCGCGAAGACGGCGTCAAGTCCGTTGCGCGAATCGAGGAGGCCATGCGGGCGAACAATGCCGCGTCGATGGTGATTCCCGCGCATACGCTGAAGGGCGAATCGCGCCAGTTCGGCGCCGATCCGCTGGCGGACCTAGCCGAGACGATCGAAATGAGCGCGCGCCTGTGCATCGAGCGGCAGGACACGCCGACCGATGTGCTCGAACATGTCGTGCAGCTGCGCCCGCTTTTCGAGGCGACGCTGGCGCTGCTCGAGCGCGAATCCAACCCGCTGGTGGAGCGCCGCCCGGTGTTCGGCCGGCGCTCGCTCGCCGGCTGACCGCCGGGGCCCGGGTTGAGAATCCAGGCAAGCTTTTGAGAGTATTTCCGTCATCCCCGCGCAGGCGGGGATGACAAGGGAGGGATGGCGGGGGACGACGGAAGAAGTCAGGACGGCAAATAGAAGCAAAGCCCTGGTCAGGCTTTGACCCTAGCTCGCCTCGGCCGCCTCGCTGTTGAGCTGGATATAGTTCTCCAGCCCCATGCGGGCGATCATGTCGAACTGCTTCTCCAGCGTGTCGACATGCTCTTCCTCGCTTTCGAGGATATGAGCGAACAGATCGCGTGACACATAGTCGCGCACGCTCTCGCAATGCTGGATCGCGTCGCGCAGCAGCGGGATCGCCTCCATCTCCACCGCCAGATCGGCCTTGAGGATCTCCTCCACCGTCTCGCCGATGCGCAGGCGGCCGAGCAGCTGGAAATTGGGCAGGCCGTCAAGGAACAGGATGCGCTCCGCCAGCTTGTCGGCGTGCTTCATCTCGTCGATCGATTCGTGGCGCTCGAGCTCGGCCAGCTTGGTGACGCCCCAATTGTCGAGCAGCCGGTAGTGCAGCCAATATTGGTTGATCGCGGTGAGCTCGTTCTTGAGCGCCTCGTTGAGATAATCGAGGACCTTGGGGTCGCCCTTCATTGCCGCCACCTGTGCTTGTGATTGGATTTCGGGCGGCAGAATAGGCGCGGAACGCCGGGTTGGACAGTCAGAAAATGGCTGATTTCTGCGGTTCTTGGCTGTTGCGAACGTTACGCAGCAGCACGTTCCTGGGCGATGATCTCGCGTGCGAACGGCACGCATTGTCCGCACTTGGCCTGGCACCCGAGCGCCCGATAGGCCTGGCAGGCACTGGTCGCGCCTTCGCGCGCGGCGGCGCGTACCTCACGTTCCCGAAGAGCATTGCAAACGCAAACGACCATCAGACCCTCACAACTCTCGCGGGAAGAGGTAGGGCTATTGACACTGATTCGCAAGACTATTGCGAGGCACTCGCATTACTATCTGGCGCGCGCCCATGGATCGGCTGGAAGCTCCCGCGCGCCAGGCTGCGCCACAGCCATTCGAACGGGCCGAATCGGAAATGGTCGAGCCAGGCCCTGGACCAGAGCAGGATCAGCGCCCAGATCGCGAAGACCACCAGATAGAGCTGCCAGCGCGTCAGCTGCCCATACCAGCCCAGGCCATAGCCGTAGAAGAGCGTGGTGCAGATCAGGCTGGTGGCGAGATAGTTGGTGAAGGCCATGCGCCCCGCCGCGGCGAGGCGGGCGGTCAGCGCGCCGCCCGGCCGGGCGAGGAGCAGGATCAGGCAGATCCATCCCGCGATCATCGGCGGGCGGACCAGCGCGGTCAGGGGCAGCATCGCCGCGACCACGCGCATGTCGAAACCGGAACGCCATTGCCACCATGCCAGCGCGGCATAGGCGGGCAGGCTGATGCCCCAGCAGACGATCAGCCAGCGGCGATAGCGCGCCCGCGTCCATGCGCCGCGCAGCATGCCGCTGCGCAGCGCCGCCATGCCGAACAGCATATAGCCGAGCGTTTCCGGCCCGAAGAAGACGAACAGCGCGAACAGGGCGCCGCCGTCCTCGCGCACCCGATCGGCGAGGATCGCGCCATAGCCGCCACGGTGCAGGGCGAGATCGCGGGCGATGTCGGCCGGGGCGGGAACGCCGAAGGCCTGGGCATAGTGGCGGAGCTCGGCGCCATGCGGCGCGCTCGCCTGCAGCTGGACGATGCCCAGCGGAATGGTCGCGAACAGGACCGCGCCGGCCAGGGCGAGCATGGTGCCGAGCACGAGCAGGCGCGGCACGGGCAGGCTGCGCATCGCATAGGCGATCATGCCGATCATCGCATAATGGGCGAGGATGTCGCCGTGCCAGACCAGGAACAGATGGGCGATGCCGAAGACGAGCAGCCAGGCCATGCGCCGGTAATGCGCGCCGGCGGGGCTGCGCCTGCCTGCCTCGGCCCGCTCGATCACCAGCAGCGTCGACGCGCCGAACAGGAAGGAGAAGAGCCCGCGCATCCGCCCGTCGAACAGGACGAAGTTGATCGCCCAGGCCGCCAGGTCGGCCCCGTGCCAGCCGCCATAGGCGCGCGGGTTCACATAGGCGGCCTCTGGCATGGCGAAGGAAAGGATGTTGAGCAGCAATATGCCCAGCACCGCCACGCCGCGGACCATATCGAGGGAAGCGAGCCGGATGCCCGCGGCGGGAGCCGGCATTCAGCGCCGTGCGGCGATCAGTGCGATCGGGATGCCGACCAGCACGATGTGGCAGAAGAGCTGGGTCGCGACCGTCTGCGGGTCGAGATGCGGGAAGACGGCCGGCCAGCGCAGCGGCAGCAGCACCAGGTTCATCACCGCCCAGCTGGCGACGCCATAGCCGATGCCCGCGACCATGCGCCGCGCCTTGAGCAGGGGCAGCCGGTCGGCGGCGAGGACGAACAGCGTCGCCATCACCGCCATGATGGCGAAATGGACCGCCAGCCCCAGCGCCGCGCCGGCCGTGCCCCAGCCGGTCGCGCCGGGAAAGGGACCGCTGGCGACGCCGCGCAGCATGCCGTCGGGCGTGCGCCCGGCCTGGAGCGCGAGGATCGCCGCCGCGGCGATGTCGAGCGTGCCGGCGACCAGCGTCGCCACCAGGATCCGGCGTCCGGCATGGGCCATGTCTATTGTCCTCCCGCTCTCCCCGCCCGACGCTACAGCCAGGAGCTGATCTCCTCCAGCGGCTTCTTCATGCTGCCGGCCACCGGGATCATGGCTTCGGCAGCCGGGTGGCCGGCGACGATCAGCATCAGCGCCTTCTCGCTGTCCGGCCGGCGGCAGACGCGGTTGAGGAAGCGCATCGGCCTGGGCGTGTGGACCAGGGTGGCGATGCCGGCGGCGTGCAGCGTGGCGAGCAGGATCCCGGTGGCGATGCCCACGCTCTCGGTGACGTAATAGTTGCGCGGCACGGCTTCCTCGTCGGCAAGGCGCCGGGCGAAGACGGCGATCAGCCAGGGCGCCGTCTCGAGAAAGGGCTTGTCGGCATGCGTGCCGAGCGGGCGTACCGCATCGAGCCAGGATCGCGGCGCACGGTTGGCGTAGAAATGGCGTTCCTCCTCCTCGGCGGCGACGCGGATCGCCGCCTTGGCTTCCGCCCCGGCAATCGCGCAGAAGTGCCAGGGCTGGCGGTTGGCGCCGCTCGGTGCCGAGCCGGCGGCCCGCAGCGCCACCTCGATCACTTCGCGGGGCACGGGCCGCTCGTCAAAGGCGCGGCAGCTGCGGCGGGCGGCGATTTCCGCAAGGAACGCCCGGGCACGGGCGATCCGAACATCGTCGCTCAGTTCCGGATAGGGCTGCCACGGCAGCGCTTCGTGCTCGGCCATGGACGCTCCCTCTGATTCGACGATGCCACCGGTGTCTCGGGCCGGGCAATCCGGTTTTCCCCGTAGCGCTCAGCGATTCTCCCGGCGGATCACCAGCTTCAGGCCCGACCAGACCGGATCGACCGCGCAGACCTTGATGTCGACCAGTCCCATGGGCAGCGCGACCGCGCGGATCACGTCCTCGGTAACGTCGGTCTCCACCCGGGCGGCTTTCTTGGGCCAGGAGACCCAGATGAAGCCGTTCCGGTCGATCAGGGCGAGCAGCGCCGCCAATTCCCGTTCGAGCCGCGCCCGCTCGGTGACGAAGACATGCGCCGCCTGCAGCCCGGCACAGGCGGCGGCATATTCCTCGATCCCCAGCCCAGCGGGATCGATCTCGGCGCGGACGCTGTCCGGCATGTCGCGGAACCAGCAGCGCATGCCGGGCTTGAGCCCCAGTTTCTTCGCCAGCGGCGTGCCGGAATAGCCAGCGGGCATCATGACCTCCCTCATTGCCGGCCCGGCATGCACCTACCTCAGGCCAGGGCCGCGTCTTCCCCCATCAGCTCCGGGAAGAACGCTTCGTGCGCTGCCTTGAGATCGGCCAGGCTCACGCAGAAATCGCCTTCTTCCAGCTCGAAGATGATCCGGTCCTTGATCGTGCGACCGATCGGATCGGCGACCAGCCCGGCCTTGTCCGCCGCGACGAGGAAGTCGGCAAGGCAGGTGTCGCAGATCGTGACGACATACAGGCCCTGGTCCTCGCCGAAGAACGAGCCGGCGATGCCGAAGGGCTGGGGCTGGTCGATGATCGCGCCGATGCCCGACGCCATCGCCATCTCGGCGATCGCGACCGCCAGTCCGCCGTCCGACACGTCATGGCAGGCGGTGATCGCGCCGGTGCAGATGCCCGAGCGGATGAAGGCGCCGGTGCGGCGCTCCATCATCAGATCGACCTCGGGGGCCGGCCCTTCCTCGCGGCCGTGCAGCTCGCGCAGCCACAGCGACTGGCCGAGATGGCCCGAGCGCTCGCCGATCGCGAGGATGATGTCGCCGGTGCCCTTGAAGGCGATGGTCGCGCTCTTCGAATAATCCTTGAGCAGCCCGATCGCGCCGATCGCCGGAGTCGGCAGGATCGCCGAGCCGCCGCCGGTCGCCTTGCTCTCATTGTAGAGCGAGACATTGCCCGAGACGATCGGGAAGTCGAGCGCGCGGCAGGCCTCCGACATGCCCTCGAGGCAGCCGACGATCTGGCCCATGATCTCGGGGCGCTGCGGATTGGCGAAGTTGAGGCAGTTGGTCACCGCCAGCGGCGTCGCGCCCACGGCCGAGAGGTTGCGCCATGCCTCGGCGATCGCCTGCTTGCCGCCCTCCACCGGGTCGGCGAAGCAATAGCGCGGGGTGCAGTCGGTGGTGATCGCCAGGCCCTTGCCCGAACCGTGCACGCGAACCACCGCCGCATCGCCGCCCGGGCGCTGCACGGTATCGCCGCCGACCATGTGGTCATATTGCTCCCAGATCCAGCGGCGGCTGGCCAGGTCGGGCGTGCCGACCAGCTTGAGCAGGTCGGCGGCCGGATCGGCGCTCTCGGGAACATCGGTCAGTTCGGCCGGCTTCGGCGTCGGCACATGCGGCCGGTCATAGAGCGGCGCTTCGTCGGCGAGCGGGGCGAGCGGGATGTCGGCGACGATATCGCCCTGCCACTTCAGCACCATGCGGCCGGTGTCCGTCACATGGCCGATCACCGCGAAATCGAGCTCCCATTTGCGGAAGATCGCCTCGGCAAAGGCTTCGCGGCCGGGCTTGAGCACCATGAGCATGCGCTCCTGGCTTTCCGACAGCATCATCTCGTACGGCGTCATGCCGGTCTCGCGCTGCGGCACGTCGTCCATGATCAGCTCGATGCCGACGCCGCCCTTGCTCGCCATCTCGACCGACGAGGAAGTGAGGCCGGCGGCGCCCATGTCCTGGATCGCGACGATCGCGTCCGACGACATCAGCTCGAGGCACGCCTCGATCAGCAGCTTCTCGGTGAAGGGATCGCCGACCTGGACGGTGGGGCGCTTCTCCTCGCTGTCCTCGCCGAAATCGGCCGAGGCCATGGTCGCGCCGTGGATGCCGTCGCGGCCGGTCTTCGAACCGACATAGACGATCGGATTGCCGACGCCCGAGGCGGCCGAATAGAAGATCCTGTCGGTGTCCGCGATGCCGACCGTCATCGCGTTGACCAGGATGTTGCCGTCATACGCCTTGTGGAAATTGACCTCGCCGCCGACGGTGGGGACGCCCACGCAATTGCCATAGCCGCCGATGCCATGGACCACGCCGGCGATGAGGTGCTTCATCTTGGGGTGATCGGGCCGGCCGAAGCGCAGCGCGTTCATGTTGGCGATCGGGCGCGCGCCCATGGTGAACACGTCGCGCAGGATGCCGCCCACGCCGGTCGCCGCGCCCTGATAGGGCTCGATGTACGACGGGTGGTTGTGGCTCTCCATCTTGAAGATCGCGGCCTGGCCGTCGCCGATATCGACCACGCCGGCATTCTCGCCCGGGCCGCAGATTACCTGGGGGCCGGTGGTCGGCAGCTTCTTCAGATGGATGCGGCTCGACTTGTAGCTGCAATGCTCGGACCACATCACCGAGAAGATGCCGAGCTCGGTCAGGTTGGGCTCGCGGCCCATCGCCTTCAGGACGCGCTCATATTCTTCGGGGGTGAAGCCGTGCTCGGCGACGATCTCGGACGTGATCTGGGTCATGGGCGCAGCCCATAGCGAGGGCATGTGCCCGCGTCACCCCCGGGCAGGGGCGGTGCGAAAATCTTGACTCTCTTGACGCACCCGGGTGCGCGAACGGCGCGGAAGGTCGCAAAGGCCCCGACGGCATCGCGCGCGGCTGCTCTCCTGCGCGCCCGTGGCGCGCGAGGAGCGGGGAAGGGGCGGGGCGTTCGCATCGCGGCCGAGCCAAGCGGATGGAATCCTACATTAAAAGACCGAATCGTCGGAATATGCGGGGGTTGGAGATTAACCATTGGAGGCGTAGCAAGGCGAGCGGAGTGGAGCCTTGGGTGTAGCGTGACGAATCACTGGATAGATCGCGTGGCGGCGCCGCCGCCCGGGCGCGTGCCGATGGGTTGGGCGAACGCGCTGCACGTCGTGCCCGACGGTGCGCCCGCGGTGCTCGCGCCGATGCCGGCCGCCTGGGAATGCGACCTTTCCGACGATTCCCTGCGCTGGACGCCCGGGGTGTTCGCGATCTTCGGCCTGCCGCCCGATCGTCCGGTGCGGCGCGAAGAGGTGGTCGCCATGTACAGCCCGGAATCGCGGGCCGAGCTGGCCAGGCTGCGGTCGGAGGCGATCGCCAATTGCGGCAGCTTCACCTTCGAGGCGGAGATCCGGCGGCCGGACGGCGAGATGCGCTGGATGCGCGTGACCGCCGATGTCGAGGTGCGCGACGGCCGTGCAGCCTATCTCTATGGCCTGAAGCAGGACATCACCCATCTGCGGCGGGACTAGGTTGAGAACCCAAACAAGTATTTGATTTTCTACCGTCATCCCGGCCTTGAGCCGGGATCCCGCTTCCTCCTGTGCTGGCGAGGCAGCGGGACCCCGGCGCAAGGCCGGGGTGACGAAGGAAGAATATGAGTCCTCACCTAGCCAGTTCCTCTGCGGGAGGGGAAGGAACCAGGGCGAATTGACATCCAGCTCCGTTCCTTCCTGGTGGCGAGGGACGGACGTTGCTGGGGGCACGTTGGACCTTGAAACAAGTTGGCGATCATCCCCTTGAGACCAGGAGTGCCCCAATAGCCGTCATCCCCGCGCAGGCGGGGATCCAGGGCCACGGGCGGGTTGCGCGCAGCCGAGTCCCGCGCGCTCCGGAAGGGGGCTCACCTGGCAGCATCGTCGCCCTGCGCTACCCTGGATCCCCGCCTGCGCGGGGATGACGCAGAGATACTTGTCCCAGCGGGATACGCGCCAAACAAGTTCAGGGTGACGAAGGAGGTTGGCTCGAAGTGTTCCGGCCCGCCAAGCCACACCTTAGCCTGAACGCCGATCCGCCTCTAGGCCGCCGAGGCCACCGGCAGCGAAGACGTCACCACGCGATCCTTGCCGGCATGTTTCGCCGCATAGAGCAGATCGTCGGCAAGGCGCAGCGCGTCGGCGTGATCGTCCGCGACCGGCGCGACGCCGGCCGAGAAGCTGATCCTGCCGATCGGCAGGTCCGTGGTCTGGTCGCGCAGCAGCCGCTCGCGCAGCCGGGCGCGGCAGCCGTCGAGCATGTCGGCGGCCTCTTCCGCATCGGCCCCCTCGAACAGGCAGACGAACTCCTCGCCGCCATAGCGCGCGACCGTCACCCGGCGGCCCAGGCCCTCGCGCAGGAAGCGCGCGACGAAGCGGAGCACCCGGTCGCCGGTATGATGGCCGTGCCGGTCGTTGATCGCCTTGAAATTGTCGATGTCGCACAGCGCCAGGGCGAAGGGCGCGGCATCGGGCCGCGCCAGCATCTCTTCCATCCGCGCGAAGAAGCCGCGGCGATTGGGCAGGCCGGTGAGATGGTCCTCCTCCGCCTCGCGCACCGCGCGCTCGAGATCGGCGCGCAGGCGCCGCGTGTCCTCGCGCGTGCGCTCGAGCCGGCCGCCGATCCTGCGGGTCGTCTCGGCCACTTCGAGCGTGACTTCGAGCAGCCGGCGATAGGCCTCGCCCGGCTCGCTGCCCATCTGGTCCGCGGCTTCGCCGAGCGCGGTGGAATAGGCGCTGGTCGAGGCAGTGGCGTCACCCACCGCGGCGAGGCAGTCGGCGACCTTGCTCTCCAGCTCGCGGGTGAGCTTGTCGAGCTTGTCCGGCGTCTCGCTCGCGGCGCAGCGCTCGACGATCCGCTCGACGTCGCGGTCGGTCAGGCTGCCCTTGGCGTTGAGCAGCTCCTGCGCGGCGCGCACCAGCGGCGCCTCCAGGCCGTTGAGGAAGCGGCCGGCGAAATCGAAATTGGTCGTGCTGGGCTCCAGGCCGTGCTGGAACAGGAAGGCGCCGATCTGCTCGTAGCGCAGCCGGTGGAGCGCGGTCCGGTCGGGCGCGGCCCAGGGATCCTCGCCTTCGCCGCGGCGGAACCAGGAGACCAGCCGATCGAGCGGCGAGTGGAGGGAGACCGGCGCGTTCATGCGCGCGCTCTCCCGGTCCCGGCGCCGAGCCGCGCGGAGCCCTTGCCCGCGCTACGCTCATCGATCCTTGTCCCTGTCCGCATTCCCCGCCCCCGTTTCCGGCGAGATCGTTACGGGAACGATCGTAATATTCGCGTTAATCCGGCCGGGAATTCGCCAAAACGGGTAATGTGGGTGGTGGCGGGTTGGGGACTTACGCCCTCCATCGTCATCCCCGCGCAGGCGGGGATGACGGATATGGCCTCAGATACCTTGGGTTCCCGTCCTACAGGATCTCGCGCACCCGCTCCGGCGGGCGGCCCAGGCGAACGCCCTTGTCGGTGGCCACCAGCGGCCGCTCGATCAGGATCGGATTGGCCGCCATCGCATCGAGGATCGCGTCGTCGTCCGCACCCTTCAGCGGCTTGGCGGCGTCCTCGGCGATGCGCAGGCCTTCGCGCGCGGTCATGCCGGCGCGCTGGTACAGGGCCTTCAGCGTCTCGCGGCTCGGCGGGGTCTTGAGATATTCGACCACCTCGACCGCGAGGCCGGGCGTCCCGTTCAGGATCGCCAGCGCCTCGCGCGACTTGGAGCAGCGGGGATTGTGGTAGATGGTGGCGTTCACGATTGCGCGTCGTCCTGCCGGGCCAGCCATTCCTCCAGCCACTTGATCGTATATTCGCCCTTCTGGAATTCGGGGTCGTCGAGCAGTGCCTGGTGGAGCGGGATGGTGGTCTTCATCCCGTCGATCACGAACTCTTCCAGCGCCCGGCGCAGGCGGCGGAGCGCGCCCTGGCGGGTGGTGCCGTAGACGATCAGCTTGGCGATCATCGAGTCGTAATAGGGCGGCACCTTGTAGCCGGCGTAGAGGCCCGAATCGACGCGGACGTTCATGCCGCCCGGCGCGTGATAGCCCTTCACCAGGCCCGGCGAGGGCGCGAAGGTGCGCGGATCCTCGGCGTTGATGCGGCACTCGATCGCATGGCCGCGGAAGACGACATCTTCCTGGCGCAGCGTCAGGCCATGGCCTTCGGCGACGCGGATCTGCTCGCGGACCAGGTCGAGGCCGGTGATCGCCTCGGTCACCGGATGCTCCACCTGCAGGCGGGTGTTCATCTCGATGAAGTAGAACTCGCCGTCTTCCCACAGGAACTCGATCGTGCCGGCGCCGCGATAGCCCATATCGGCCATCGCCCTGGCGCAGATCCCGCCGATGCGCTCGCGCTCTTCGGCCGAGAGCACGGGCGAGGGGGCTTCCTCGAGCACCTTCTGGTGGCGGCGCTGGAGCGAGCAGTCGCGCTCGCCCAGGTGGATGGCGTTGCCATTGCCGTCGCCGAACACCTGCACCTCGATATGGCGCGGGTTGCCGAGATATTTCTCCAGATAGACGGTGGCGTCGCCGAAGGCGGCCTTCGCCTCGCTGCCGGCCTGGAGCATCTGCGCTTCGAGGTCGGCGGGGTTGGTCACGACCTTCATGCCGCGGCCGCCGCCGCCCGAGGCGGCCTTGATGATCACCGGATAGCCGGCCGCCTCGGCGATGCGCTTGGCTTCCTCGACATCGCTGATCGCGCCGTCGGAACCGGGGACGAGCGGCAGGCCGAGCGCGCCGGCGGTGCGCTTCGCCTCGATCTTGTCGCCCATCGTGCGGATGTGCTCGGGCTTGGGCCCGACGAAGATGATGCCGTGCGCCTCGACGATCTCGGCGAACTTGGCGTTCTCCGACAGGAAGCCATAGCCCGGATGGATCGCGTCCGCGCCCGAGATCTCGGCGGCGGCGATGATCCGGTCGATCTTCAGATAGCTCTCGGCCGCGGCCGGCGGGCCGATGCAGATCGCCTCGTCGGCCAGGCGGACGTGCATCGCGTCCGAATCGGCGGTGGAGTGCACCGCGACGGTCTTGATGCCCATCTCGTGGCAGGCACGATGGATGCGCAGCGCGATCTCGCCGCGATTGGCGATCAGGAGCTTCTTGATTTCAGGCATGGTGCCGCGTTACTCGACGACGACGAGGGGCTGGTCGAACTCGACCGGCTGGCCATTGTCGACCAGGATCGCCTTGACCGTGCCGGCCGAGGTGGCGTGGATCGGGTTCATCACCTTCATCGCCTCGATGATCAGCAGCGTGTCGCCGGCCTTCACCGCCTGGCCGACCGCGACGAAGTTCGCCGCTTCCGGATTCGGCGCCAGGTAGACGGTGCCGACCATGGGCGACTTGACTGCGTTCAGCGCCGCGACGGGCGCGGCCTCGGCGGCGGCGGCGGCGGCGGCAACCGGCGCGGCGGCGGCCGGAGCGGCTACCGGCGCAGCCATCGGCGCCTGCAGGATGGCCGGCGCGGCCTGCACGGTGCGCGCGACGCGGACCTTGCGATCGCCGTCCTCGACTTCGATCTCGGTGAGATTGGTGTCGTCCAGCACGGCGGCGAGCTGCCGCACCAGGTCGATGTCGACCTGCATTGCGCCCGTCTTGTCGTTCTTTTCTGCCATTTGATCTCGTCTTCCGATGAAACGGCGCCCTTTGTCAGAGGAGCGCGGCGGCTTCAAGCGCAAGCATGTAGGACAGCGCCCCGAAACCGGCGATGGTTCCCCTGGCGGCCATGCCGACATAGCTGTGGTGGCGATACTCCTCCCGCGCGAGCGGGTTGGAGATATGTACTTCGAGCACCGGCGTCCGGATCGAGCGGATCGCGTCGTAGAGCGCGAGGCTGGTATGCGTGAACGCGCCCGCGTTGAGCAGCACGGCCCTGGCGCCGCGGGCCTGGGCCTCGTGGAGCCAGTCGATCAGATGGCCCTCGTGATTCGACTGGCGCAGGTCGATCTCCAGCCCCAGTTCCTTCGCCCGGTCTTCCAGGCGGCCCGCAATGTCGTCGAGCGTGTCCGAACCGTAGATCTCCGGCTCGCGCAGTCCCAGCAGGTTGAGGTTGGGACCGTTGAGGACGTAGATCATGTCGGCCAAGGCCAAGCCTTTCGGTTGCGGGCGCGGGAGCGGCTTCCCTATATGAGCCCGCGCTCCCGATCAAATTTCCAAGGACAGTCCATGCATATCGACGGCACCGTCTCCATCACCGTCAACGGCGAGCACAGGCGAGTGACCGCCGGCCTGACCATCGCCCAGCTGGCCGAGGAGCTGGGGCTGGTGCCCGCCAAGCTGGCGGTGGAGCGCAACCTGGAAGTGGTGCCGCGCTCGACGCTCGACCAGGTGATCGTCGAGGATGGCGACGAGCTGGAGATCGTGCATTTCGTCGGCGGTGGCGACCATCCGGTCGCGGGGGGCGAGGTCGACAATGGCCGGCCCGTCGACGAGGACACATGGACGGTCGCCGGCAAGACCTTCCGCTCGCGGCTGATCGTCGGCACCGGCAAGTACAAGGATTTCGAGCAGAATGCCGCCGCCGTCGCGGCGAGCGGCGCCGAGATCGTCACGGTGGCGGTGCGCCGCGTGAACGTCAGCGACCCCAATGCGCCGATGCTCACCGACTATATCGACCCCAGGAAGATCACCTATCTCCCCAACACCGCCGGCTGCTTCGATGCCGAATCGGCGATCCGCACGCTGCGGCTGGCGCGCGAGGCAGGCGGCTGGGAGCTGGTGAAGCTCGAGGTGCTGGGCGAGGCGCGGACCCTCTATCCCGATATGGTCGAGACGCTGCGCGCCACGGAGATCCTGGCGAACGAAGGCTTCAAGCCGATGGTCTATTGCGTCGACGATCCCATCGCCGCCAAGCGGCTGGAGGATGCCGGCGCGGTGGCGATCATGCCGCTCGGCGCGCCGATCGGCTCGGGCCTCGGCATCCAGAACCAGGTGACGATCCGGCTGATCGTGGAAGGCGCCAAGGTGCCGGTGCTGGTCGATGCCGGCGTCGGCTCGGCGAGCGATGCCGCGGTGGGCATGGAGCTGGGCTGCGACGGCATCCTGATGAACACCGCGATCGCCGAGGCCAAGGACCCGATCCTGATGGCGGCGGCGATGAAAGCGGCGGTGGAAGCGGGGCGGCTCTCCTATCGCGCCGGACGCATGGCCAAGCGCCGCTATGCCGATCCGTCGAGCCCGCTGGCGGGGCTGATCTGATGCGCGCGACGGGATTGGCCGCCGGGGCGGCGCTCGCGCTGCTCGGGCTTTCCGCCTGCCACCCCAGGCCCGCCGCCGTCCCCAAGGAATCGCGCGCCATCTCCGCCGAGCCGGTGACGCTCACCGCGGCGGACGGCGTGAAGGTGTTCGGCGTCCATACCAGCGTCGAGAAGCCCAAGGCGCTGATCCTGCTCTTTCACCAGGCCGGCTCGGGCAAGGACGAATATGCGACCATCGCCCCGAGGCTGGCGACCTGGGGCTATAGCTCGCTGCGCATCGACCAGCGCGCCGGCGGCGACCTGTTCGGCGGCAATGCGACGGTGAAGGCGCTGGGCCGCTCGACGAGCTATTATCAGGCCAAGCCGGACCTGGTGGCGGCGCTGGCCTGGGCGAAGGACCGGAAGCTGCCGGTGATCCTGTGGGGCAGTAGCTATTCGGCGTCGCTCGTCTTCCTGCTCGCCGCGGACTATCCCGATCAGGTAAAGGCCGTGATGGCGTTCTCGCCCGGCGAGTATTTCGACAACAAGACGATGGTGCGCACGGCCGCCGCGAACGTGAAGGCGCCGGTGTTCGCCACCTCGGCGCAGGACGGGCGGGAGATCGACGCGGTGCGCGACATCCTGGCCGCGGTGCCCGGGCAGAAGGAGCAGTTCGTGCCCAAGCAGGGCGGGGCGCATGGTTCCTCCACGCTGCTGCGCGCGAAGAACCCCGAGGGCGCCGAACCCGCCTGGACTGCGGTGATCGCCTTCCTGCAGAAGGTGGCGCCGTAAGGGGCTTATGTCATGCGGACTTCGGGCCGAGGCCGGGACTCGATCGGCAAGCCCCGACATTCCCGTTTCTCCACCGACATTCCCGTTTCTCCGCCATCATCCCCGCTTCTCTACCGTCATCCCTGCGCAGGCGGGGATGACGGGTGTGGTTTCAACGGAAGCCGGTTGCGCGGAATTTGTGGGAGGCGGGAGACCTAATGCGGCCGCCGCACCAGCCATACCGATCGGCCCCCGGTCGCCGCGTCCTCGGGCGCATGGGCGACTTCGAACAGGCCGGTCCTTGCGAACACGGCGCGATATTCCGCCGGGCCGGCGCTGGCATGATAGAGCTGCTCGCCGAACTGACAGCCCATCGCGGTGCCGCGTTCCGGCCCGCTGTTGAACAGCAGCGCGCCGCCGGGCGACAGCCAGGGCGCCATCCGCTCGAGCAAGGCGAGCTGGTCGTCGGCGGGAAGATGGAAAAGGCTGTCCCAGGCGATGATCCCGCCGAACATGCCGTCCAGCACCACGCCGCGCATGTCCGCCGCGATCCAGCGCTCGCGCGGGAAGCGGGTGCGGCAGAGCGCGATCATCTTCGCCGAGACGTCGACGCCGGTGATCGGATGGTGCGCGTCGTGCAGATAGCGCGCGATCGGCTCGCCCGCGCCGCAGCCAAGATCGAGGACCGGGGCGCGCTTCGGCACGCCCAGCAGGAAGCGGTCCAGCCATGGTCGCTCGGTGAAGCGCTTGCGCCGCGCATGATCGAAGGCATGCGCATGACGTTCATAATGCTCGGCAATCCGCTCTGGCATGACGGAACCCATAACCGGCGCGGACCGTTGTTTCAGTCTACGGATCACCGGCGCGGCCAAGCGCCGATCCGCGGCCAGGAGGTTGAAATCATGGGTGAACTTACCGACAAGATCAAGGGCAACGTCAACGAGCTGGTCGGCAAGGCCAAGCAGGCGATGGCGGGCGATGCCGACGATCCCAACCGCACCCGCGCGGACGACAAGCTCGACGCCGAGGGCAAGGTCCAGGAGCTGAAGGGCAAGGGCCAGCAGCTCATGGGCAAGGTGAAGGGCGCGCTCGGCGACGATATCTGATCCCTTGGAGGATGCTCAGGGGAGGCCGTTCCGGGCGACCGGGACGGCCTCTTCGCGTGCACGGGATTCGAGGATAGGATGCGGCATGGTTTCGAAGACCAGCCTCACCGAGAGTGTCCGCCGGCACCGCGTCGAGGAAGTGCGCGCGGGGCTGGCGGCCAGGCCCGACCTGCTTGGCCATCGCGATGCGCGCGGGCGGAACTGGCTGCACCTGGCCTGTGCGACGCCGGGCACCGGCATCGCCATGGCCGAGCTGCTGCTCGCGCTCGGCCTGGGGCTCGACGATGCCGCCTTCACCGAAGGCGAATGGCGCGCGACGCCCTTGTGGTTCGCGGTGGCGCATGGCGGGAACCACCCGCTCGCCGCGCATCTGCTGGAGGCGGGTTGCGACTCGAATCATTGCCTGTTCGCCGCCGCCTGGAACGAGGATCGCGCGACGATCCGGCTGCTGCTCGCATATGGCGCGGATATCGAGGAAGGCGCCGGCCGCGGCGAGACGCCGTTGCTGGGGGCCGTGGGCTGGAGCAGGTTCGGGCCGGCGGAGGAGCTGCTGATCGGCGGCGCCGATCCCGATGCGCGGGACGGGAAGGGCCGGACGGCGCTGCACCTGATGCTGAAGAAGGGCAGCGCGGCGGAGCATTTCGCCATGTTCGTCCGCGCCGGCGCGCGCGGGGACATTCCCGACGACAAGGGGCAAACCGCGGCGGCGATATTGGGGCGCAAGCGCGATCCGGCCTGGTGGGAGATCGCGGAGGGGCTCGCGACCGGCTGATCTTCCCTGGCACTTATCCCCTTGAGACAAGGGGTGCCCCAACAGCCGTCATCCCCGCTTCCCTCCGTCGTCATCCCCGCGCAGGCGGGGATCCAGGGGAGCCCGGGACGATCGAAGCGATCGCGCGAACGCTTTCCGGAAGAGGACGGGGGCTGCTGCGCCTGCCCCGCCCTTGGTCCTGGATCCCCGCCTGTGCGGGGATGACGGAAACGGTTTCAAAGGCTTGTTCGGCTTCTCGCCCTGGATCCCGATCCGGGGCCCGCCGCTCAATCGGGGACGTAGAACGACCAGAGATCGCTTTGCAGCTTGTGCGCGGCGAAGCGCACGGGGCGGGTCCTCGGGCCGATTTCGCAGATCATGTGCGAAAGTATGTCCATCGGCACCAGCGGATCGGGCAGGCGCACGGTCTCGGCATTGATCCAGCGCCATTCCTCCTGCCAGACCCGGCGGTTCTGGATGGTCAGATTGTCGCCCTTCTGCCCGACGTGCAGGTGCCGCCAGCCCATATACTCGCCTCTTCGATTGTCCTGCCCGCATTATAGCGGCGGCAGGGCGGCCAAGGCCGTGGGCCGGCGGGATTATTTGCTCCTGAGGCCCGAGACGGTGAGCCCCGGGGTGATGAACTCGATATCGGTCTTGAGATGGAGCAGGCGCAGGCCCGGCCGGGCGAGGGCGCGGTCCAGCGCGGGGGCGAACTGCGCGGTCGCCTCCACTGTCTCGGCCCAGCCGCCATAGGCGCGGGCGAGCGCGGCGAAATCCGGATTCCGCAGCGTCGTGCCCGAGAGGCGCGCGGGATATTCGCGCTCCTGGTGCATGCGGATCGTGCCATAGGCGGCGTTGTCGACCAGGAGGACGATCAGGTCGGCGCCGTGCTGGACGGCGGTGGCGAGCTCCTGGCCGTTCATCAGGAAGTCGCCATCGCCCGCGAGCGCGACCACCGCGCGATCCGGGAAACGCAGCGCCGCCGCCACGGCGGCAGGCACGCCATAGCCCATCGCACCGGCGGTGGGAGCGAGCTGCGAGGGCTGGGGGCCATAGGGCCAGTAGCGGTGCCACCAGCTCGAGAAATTGCCGGCGCCGTTGCAGATGATCGTGTCCGCCGGCATCGCCGCGCGCATCGCCGCGACGCATTGGCCGAGGTCGAGGGCAACGCCCTCGCGCGGCTTCGGCGTGGACCATTCGATCCAGTCGGCATGGGCGGCCTCGGCGTCGAAGCGGGGCAGCTCGGCTTCCTCCTCGGCCGCCAGCGTCGCCGCGAACTCGAAGGGGCGGGCGCAGATCGGCAGGTCGGCCAGATAGACGCGGTTGAGCTCGCCTGGATCGGGATGGACATGGACCAGCGTCTGGCCCGGATGGTCGGGCGTGATCAGCGCATAGCCGTCGGTCGTCGCCTCGCCGAGGCGGGCGCCGACGACGAGCAGCAGGTCGGCCTCCCTGATCCGCTGGACCAGCTTCGGATTCGGGCCATAGCCGAGATTGCCGGCCCAGGCGGGCGAGCTGTTCAGGATCGCGTCCTGCCGGCGGAAGGCGCCGGCCACGGGCAGGCCGATCCGCTCGGCGAACCTGGCGAATTCCTCGCCGGTCTCGCCGTCCCAGCCGGCGCCGCCGACGATCGCGACCGGGCGCTTCGCCTTGCGCAGTTCGTCATAGAGCAGGTCGATCTCGACGAAATCGGGCGACTGGAGCGGCGGCGCGAGGGCGGGCCGGTCCAGCGCCTCGACTTCGTCGCGCAGCATGTCCTCGGGCAGCGCGATCACCACCGGTCCCGGCCGGCCCGAAGTCGCGACGGCCCAGGCGCGGGCGACATATTCCGGGATGCGGCGCGCATCCTCGATCCGCGTCGCCCATTTGGCGAGCGGAGCGAACATCGCGGGCAGGTCGACTTCCTGGAAGCCCTCGCGGTCGCGCATGCCGCGGTCGACATCGCCGACGAACAGGATCATCGGCTGCGAATCCTGCATGGCGACGTGCACGCCGATCGAGGCGTTGGTCGCGCCCGGCCCGCGCGTCGCGAAGGCGATGCCGGGCCGGCCGGTCATCGCGCCGTCGGCACAGGCCATGAAGCCGACGCCGCCTTCCTGGCGGCAGGTGACCACGTCGATCGCGGGCACGTCGTGCAGCGCGTCCAACACGGCGAGGAAGCTCTCGCCCGGCACGTGGAAGATGCGGTCGCAGCCTTGCGCGACCAGATTGTCGACGAGGATCCGGCCCCCGGTTCGTTTCGCGGTCATGGCCCATGTCTAGACCGGGCGGGGCGGGGAGCGTAACCCCTGGCGCCATGCTGATCATTGGCAATCATGTGTCGCCCTATGCCCGCAAGGTATTCGTCGCCCTCGATCACAAGGGCGTCGATTATGAGATGGACCCGATCGTGCCCTTCTACGGCACCGAGGAATTCACCCGGGTGAGCCCCTTGCGCCGCATCCCGGTGCTGATCGACGGCGCGCTGGTGCTCAACGACTCGACCGTGATCGCGGAATATGTCGACGAGCGCTGGCCCGCGCCGCCGCTGATGCCCCGGGGCGCGGCCGATCGGGCAAAGGCGCGCTGGATGGAGGAATATGCCGACAGCCGGCTCGGCGACCTGATCATCTGGCGGCTCTTCTACCAGAAGACGATCGTCCCCTATGTCTGGAAGCGCGAGCCCGACCACGCCCTGATCGCGCAGGTGACGACGCGCGACCTGCCCGAAGCGCTCGACTGGATCGAGGCGCGGGCGCCGGCGGACGGCTTTCTGTTCGACCATGTCTGCACCGCGGACTTCACTTATGCGTGCTTCTTCCGCAACGCCTCGCTCGCCGGGTTCGAGATCGACCCGGCGCGCTGGCCGCGCACGGCGGGCTGGCTGGAGCGGGTGCGCGCGGTGCCGGCCTTTGCCGGGACGATGAAGTTCGAAGCCGCGATCGTCGGCGTGCGCTCGCCGGACCGGCCGGACGCGCTGCGCGCGGCGGGGGCGAAGGTGGCCGAGCAAAGCTATGGCGGGCGCGCGCCGCACCGCTCGATCATGCTGGACGACGGGCCCTAGGCTGAGACCCATATTCTTCCTTCGTCACCTCAAGGCCGGGATGGCGGTGAAAGATCAGGCACTTGTTTGATAGCCGCTCATTTCCGGAGCCACAGGGCGAGGAGCGCGATCGCGACGGCCAGCTGCGCGGCGGCGATCAGCGCGAGGTGCGTGGAGAAGGGCTGCTTCCGGGTCTTGTGGCGGAACAGCCGCCGTGCCGCGAACGCGCCCGGCGTGCCGCCCAGCAGCGCGAGCCGGAGCAGTTGCGCCTCCGGAACGCGGCGCAAGCCGGCCGCCGCGCGCCGCTTGTCCTGCCGGAAGCGCAGCATCGTCCACAGGTTCACCCCGACGATCCAGGCGAGAATGAGTGCGAGCATGCGGCGCTATCGCAGCGGAACCGCAAACGGAAAAGGGCCGCGCAGTCGCCCGCGCGGCCCCTTCCTGCTCGGATCGGAAGATCAGAAGCGGACGCCGAGGCCCGCGAGCACCTGGTGACGCTCCACGTCCTGGCTGTAGTTCGAGTAGCGATACTCGACCTTGCCGTAGAGGCGCTGGCCGAAGGCGTGCTCGACGCCGGCGCCCAGGCGGAAGCCGTCCAGATTGTCGGAGACGCGGACATTGCCGGTCTCGCCGGTGATGCGGCCGTTGGTGTAGCCGCCCTTGGCGTAGATCAGGGTGGTCGGGGTGACGGCGACACCGGCGCGAACGCCCGCATACAGGTCACGGCCGGCCTTCACGGTGACGCCGGCATCGGTGACCTTGGTGGTCGAGCCGGTCACTTCGGCGTCCACGCCGAACACGGCCTTGCCGCGCTGCAGGTCATAGCCGATGGCGCCGCCATAGACGAAACCCGACTTGCCGTCGCCATCGCCGTTCACGCGGTCCCAGCCGCCGATCACTTCGGCGCGCGGACCCTGGAAGGTGCCGTCCTGCGCGAGGGCGGGGGTTGCGGTGGCCGCCACCAGGGCGAGCGCGGTCGTTGCGAGAATTCGCATTTCTTTTCCTACCTTTGGACTTTGATACTCAGGTTCGGATGGCCATCCGGGCCTCTACGTAGGCCTCCGATTCCGCAGTGCAATATGGCAATTTAATTACAATCCTGCCGTGTTGCCTTTGTGCCACACCGCCGGGGTTGATCATCTCCTGTTCAGGTTGGATGGCGGGCAGTCCCGGCATTTGCTGCGATGCAGCGAAGTTGAAAGCTGATTCAGGTTCGCTTGACCCGGGCTTCCGCGCCGGACTATCGCCCCGGGCGAAGTCAGGAGAGAATCGCGGATGAAGAAGCTCTACCCCAACGCCACGGCAGCGCTGGAAGGGCTGCTGTTCGACGGCATGACGATCTGCGCGGGCGGTTTCGGCCTGTGCGGCATTCCCGAGCGGCTGATCGACGCGATCCGCGATGCGGGGACCAGGGACCTCACCATCGCCTCGAACAATGCCGGCATCGACGGCGAGGGGCTGGGCAAGCTGCTGCGCACCCGCCAGGTGAAGAAGATGATCTCCTCCTATGTCGGCGAGAACAAGGAGTTCGAGCGGCAGTATCTGAGCGGTGAGCTCGAGGTGGAATTCTGCCCCCAGGGCACGCTGGCCGAGCGCTGCCGCGCGGGCGGGGCAGGGATCCCGGGCTTCTACACCAAGACCGGCGTCGGCACGCTGGTGGCCGAGGGCAAGGAAGTGAAGCTGTTCGACGGCGAGGAATATATCCTCGAGCGGGGCATCCGCAGCGACCTGTCGATCATCAAGGGCTGGAAGGCCGATGAGAGCGGCAACCTGATCTTCCGCAAGACCGCGCGCAACTTCAACCAGCCGATGGCGACCGCGGGGCGCATCTGCGTGGCCGAGGTGGAGGAAGTCGTGCCGGTGGGCAGCCTCGATCCCGATCAGATCCACCTGCCGGGCATCTATGTGAAGCGCATGATCATCGGCGCGCCCTATGACAAGAAGATCGAGTTCCGGACCACCCGGCCCCGCCCAGAGACGCTGGGGGCGGCGTGAACCGGGCCTGCGCGATCGCGGGCCTCGCGCTCGCCGCGAGCAGCCTTTCGGGCTGCATCGCCGCGGCGGCGGTGCCGCTGGGCGCCGCGGCGGGCGTGATCAAGACCTCGCAGGATCACAAGCGCAAGAAGGACAAGGCCGAGCGGCCGGCACCGCAGCCGGGCCAGGTGTTCGAGACCGAGGACGGCAAGAAGGTCCAGCTCACCAACCTGACCAGGCTGCCGCCGCCGAGCGGCGTTCCGGCCGCGCCGGTGCCGGGGCCGGTGGCTGCGCCGGGCAGCGTGCCGCCCGAGATGCAGTTCCTCTATGGCTCGGGCGAGGCTTCGGCGCTCAGCCTGCAGGCCTATGCGGCGCTGTGGAACTATATCCATGGCGAGCTGCGCTTCCGCCGTGACAAGAGCCAGGTCACCTCGGTCGTGATGACGCGCGATTCGACGCTGGCCTCGCCGCGGTTCGAGACCTGCGGCAAGCGTCCGCTGGCCGTGGTGTTCGACGTGGACGAGACGGTGCTGCTCAACCTGGGCTTCGAGAGCGACGCCGCCCGGCGCGGGCCCGGCTATGACCAGGGCCGCTGGACGCGCTGGGAAGAGACCGGGGCCGACAAGGTGGAGGCGGTGCCCGGCGCCGCCGAGACGATCGCGGCGATCCGCGGCGACGGCATCACCGTGATCTACAATACCAATCGCTCGGCGAGCACCGCCGCGTTCACGATCCAGGCGCTGGACCATGCCGGGCTGGGGCCGGTGACGCTTGGCGACACGCTGATCCTGCGCGACGACGCCGCGCCCGGCGGCAAGGACGAGCGGCGCTGGAAGATCGCCGAGCGCTATTGCATCGTCGCGATGGGCGGCGACCAGCTGGGCGATTTCAGCGACCTGTTCAACGCCAGGGAGCTGTCGGTTACCGCCCGCCGCAACACCACCGCCAACACGCTGATCGCGCCGCTCTGGGGGCATGGCTGGTTCATCCTGCCGAACCCCGTCTATGGCAGCGGCCTGAAGGGCGGGATGGACGATGTGTTCCCCAAGGACAAGCAATGGGCCGATCCGGCCGAGGAGAAGAAATAATGGCCTGGACCCGCGATGAGATGGCGGCGCGTGCCGCGAAGGAGCTGCGGGACGGCTTCTACGTCAATCTGGGCATCGGTATCCCCACGCTGGTGGCGAACCATATTCCGGAAGGCGTGGAGGTCACGCTCCAGTCGGAGAACGGCATGCTCGGCATCGGGCCGTTCCCCTATGACGACGAAGTCGATCCCGACCTGATCAATGCCGGCAAGCAGACGATCAGCGAGCTGCCCCAGTCGGTCTATTTCGGATCGGAGCAGAGCTTCGCGATGATCCGCGGCGGCCATATCGACCTGACCGTGCTGGGCGCGATGGAGATCAGCGAAGGCGGCGACATCGCCAACTGGATGATCCCCGGCAAGATGATCAAGGGCATGGGCGGCGCGATGGACCTGGTCGCCGGCGTGAAGAAGATCATCGTGGTGATGGAGCACAACTCCAAGAACGGCGATCCCAAGTTCGTGCCGAGCTGCGAGCTGCCGCTCACCGGCAGGAACGTGGTCGACATGATCATCACCGATCTCGCGGTGTTCCAGCGCACGGACCATGATTCGCCCTTCCGCCTGGTCGAGCTGGCGCCCGGGGTCACCGAAGCGGAAGTCGCGGAGAAGACGACGGCGAAATATGAGGTGGCGCTCGTCGCCGCCTGAGCGGCGGCAAGGCCACATGACCGCGAATTAATCTTCGCGCGACTGGCGGGGGCGGAAACAAAAGCGTAGCATTCTTCGATGCTAGCATGGTTCCGCCGCCGCTATCTCGACCTGCTGGGCTCGATCTACATCTATAACGAGCATCGCGGGTACACGAGCATCGACCGGGTGCTCGAGGCGGTGAAGGCGCGCGCGCCCGACGACCATGCGCTGATCGCCGCGATCGAGAAGCACCGGGCCGACGAGCGCAAGCATTATGTGATGTTCAAGCGCTGGTTCGAGCTGCAGGGCAAGATGCCGCTCCAGGTCGATCGGACATGCGGGCATATCGACCGGTTCGTCGAGATCATGTTCCGCCGCACGATCGACGAGCTCGATACCCAGGCGGTGATCGACGACGACGCGCAGTTCGAGAAGCTGTGCCGGGTGATCTCCCTCACCGAGCAGCGCGGCTACAAGCAGGTCGACGTCCTGCTCCGGCATCCGCTGGTGCGGCACGACAAGGTGCTGATGAAGATCTTCCGGGTCATCGAGAAGGACGAGCCGAGCCACTGGGCGCCCTATGACGGCTGGCTCAGGGCGAACGGCAAGCGCGATCCCCGCTGGTGGGAGCGGGCGATCGACGGGTTCATCCATTCCGAGCTGCTGTTTCTCAAGCTGCCGGTGCTGTTCCTCAATCCCGGCGTGAAGCGCCGCACCGAATGGGCCGATGCGGGCGAACCCGCGGAGGCCCGGGCCTCCACCGTCCCCAGCCTGGCCTGATCTCCCCGCTTTCGACGTGCATGCGTGCGGCATGGTCGCCCGCATGTCCGGATTCGTCGCATCGCTGCGGCGCCGCATGACCATCCGGTGCATGGGGGCTCGCCGCAGCACAAGGTCGCACTGCTGCAACCTGCCGGAGAGGGTGTGCCGGGATATCGGCGCACGGGCGTAACGGGGTTTGTGCATGCGTAGGATGGTCTGCGGCCTGACCGGGCTGATCGTGTTTCTTGTGGCTTTGGATCTGCCGGCCGATCTGGAGACGGCGCGCGACCGCGAGGCGGGAGCCTCGCATTTCTCGACGCACTGGACCGCGCCATCCTGCCGCTACCTCGTGTCGGACTGGCGGCGCAGCTGAGGCTCGTCTATCGAGCGCCCATGCACATTCTGCTGACAGGCTCGTCCGGCTGGCTCGGCCGGTTCCTCGCACCGATGTTGCGCGCGAAGGGGCATGTCGTGACCGGGCTCGACATCGCGCCGGGCGCGGACACCGACGTGATCGGATCGGTGGCGGATCGCGCCTTGATCGACCGGGTCTTTGCCGAGCGCGGGATCGAGGCGGTGATCCATGGCGGAGCGCTGCACAAGCCCGACATCGCGCGCTATCCGGCCCAGGCGTTCGTCGACGTCAACGTCACCGGCACGCTGAACCTGCTCGAGGCGGCGGCCCGTGCCGGGCACGACCGGTTCGTCTTCACTTCCACCACTTCGCTGATGATCAGCCAGGCGATCCGCGACGAGGCGGGAGACGCGGCGATCTGGCTCGATGAGGATGCGGGGCCGATCGAGCCGCGCAACATCTATGGCGTCACCAAGCTCGCCGCCGAGCAGCTCTGCCGCCTGGCCTGGCTGAACGACGGGCTCAATTGCGTCGTGCTGCGCACCAGCCGCTTCTTCCCGGAGGAGGACGACACCGATCGGGGACTCTCCGGCGAGAACATGAAGGCGAACGAGCTGCTGTACCGCCGGCTGACCGCGGAGGATGCCGCGCGGGCCCATCTGCGCGCGCTCGAACAGGCGCCGGAGATCGGCTTCGACGTCTTCATCGTCTCCGCGCCGACGCCCTTCGCGCGGGCGGACTGCGCCGCGCTCAAGGCCGATGCCGGCGCCGTGATCGCGCGCTATTTCCCCGATGCGCCGGAGCTGTACCGGGCGCGGGGCTGGGCGCTCCCGGAGCGCATCGGCCGCGTCTACGACGCCGCCCGCGCCGAGCGTCGCCTCGGCTTCCGGTGCGAGACCGGGTTCGCGGAAGTCCTGGAGGCGCTGCGGGCGGGGCGGCCGCTGCCCTTCGCGCACGATCCGGCCTATGTCTCGCCGAAGGAAATGGCGGGCGCCGGCTGACCGGGAGGGCGCCGGCAGGCTTCGTCGCGGCGCTGTAACGAAACTAGGCTCTGGATCGCCCCGGGGAATCCGGGGGGAATCCGATGCGGCGTGCGGTGAAGCTGTTCGAGGCGCTGGTGGCGATCGCCATCGTGCTGGCGGCCGGGCTGTTCGTTGGCTCCGAGTGGATCATCGGACGCGGCCATGCCGTGCCGGACGACAGAGTCGCCATTCCCCGCGATCCCGCCGCGATCGCCGAGGGGGGCAGGCTCGCCAGGCTGGCGGGCTGTCGCGGCTGCCACGGGCCGAACGGCGAGGGGCGCGTCTGGACCAGCGACCGGCTGGCCGGCACGATCGCTCCGCCCGCGCTTGCCCGCAAGCTCGCGGGATATTCGGACGCCGAGCTCGTCCGGCTGATCCGGTACGGTGTGAAGCGGGACGGCAGCACGCTCTTCCGCATGCCCAGCCGGGCGCTTGGCAGCTGGGCCGATGACGATCTCGGCCGGATCATCGCCTGGCTGCGCACGCTGAAGCCGGGGGCGGGGGATTCGCGCGTCGAGACCAGCTATGGCCCGCTGCCGCGCCTGGGCATGCTGACCGGCAGCTTCGAGGAGAGCGTTCGCCATGTCCGGCTCGCCCCCGCGCATCGGCCGCCCGAGACCGGTCGCTATGTCTATGACACTGCCTGTGCCGCGTGCCATCGGCTGGGCGACGACCATGCGCCGGGCGACGGACCGGCCGCCCCCGCGCTGGCGCCCCGGGCCGCCGGCCAGGATCCCGCCGCCTTCCACAGGTTGCTGCGCGCCGGGATGGGGAGGCATGGGCGCGATCGCGGCCCGATATCGGCCGTCGCGCGGGACGCCGTGCATGCGCTCGGCGACATGGAGATCGCGGCGCTGCATGCCTATCTCAGGGGCGAGGCGGCGCGGCTGGGCCGCTGACCGGAGAATAGTTCAACTATGCGACGGAAAATTGCACGAACGCTTGCCTGTGCGCAAGAATCGACTAAAGCGCCCGCATGACCGCTCAACCGCGTACCCTTTACGAGAAGATCTGGGCCGACCATGTGGTCGAGCGCCGGGACGACGGAACCTGCCTGATCTATATCGACCGCCACCTCGTTCATGAGGTGACCAGCCCCCAGGCCTTTGCCGGCCTGCGCGCGGCGGGGCGGCCGGTGCGCCGCCCGGACCTGACGCTGGCGGTCCCCGATCACAACCTGCCGACCACGCCGCGCGTGGACGCCGCGGGGCAGATGCTGCCGATCGCCGATCCGGCGAGCGCCGGCCAGCTCGCCGCGCTGCGGGCGAACGTCGCCGAGTTCGGCGTGCCCTATATCGACGCGCTCGATGCACGGCAGGGCATCGTGCACGTGATCGGGCCGGAACAGGGCTTCACCCTGCCCGGGGCGACGCTGGTGTGCGGTGACAGCCATACGTCCGCGCACGGCGCGCTCGGCGCCCTGGCGTTCGGCATCGGCACCAGCGAGGTGGAGCATGTCCTCGCCACGCAGACGCTGTTGCTGAAACAGTCCAGGACGCTGGAGATCCGCGTCGACGGGACGCTCGGCTTCGGTGTGAGCCCCAAGGATGTCGTGCTGGCGATCATCGGCCGGATCGGCGCGGCCGGCGGCACCGGCTATGTCATCGAGTTCACGGGCGACGTGATCCGGAACATGTCGATCGAGGGGCGGCTGACCGTCTCCAACATGTCGATCGAGGGCGGCGCCCGCTCGGGCCTGATCGCGCCCGACGAGACGACCTATGCCTATCTCAAGGGGCGCCCGATGGCCCCGGCCGGCGCGGCCTGGGACAGGGCCGTCGCCTGGTGGCGGACGCTGCCCGGCGACGCCGGCGCCGTGTACGACAAGAGCGTGATCCTGCAGGCCAGCGACATCGCGCCGTCGCTCACCTGGGGCACCAGCCCGGAGGACGTGGTGCCGATCACCGGCGCCGTGCCCGATCCGGAGAGCTTCGCAGACCCCGCCAAGCGGGCCGCCGCGCAGAAGTCGCTCGATTATATGGGGCTGACCCCGGGCATGCGGATGGAGGATGTTCCCATCGAGCATGTCTTCATCGGCTCGTGCACCAACAGCCGGATCGAGGATCTGCGCGCCGCCGCGGCGGTGGTGAAGGGCCATCACGTCGCCGACCGCATCCGCCAGGCGCTGATCGTGCCGGGTTCCGGCCTGGTCAAGCGCCAGGCCGAGGCGGAGGGGCTGGACCGCATCTTCCGCGAGGCCGGGTTCGAATGGCGCGAGCCGGGCTGCTCGATGTGTCTCGCGATGAACCCCGACAAGGTTCCCAGCGGCGAACGTTGTGCTTCCACCTCGAACCGTAATTTCGTAGGGAGGCAGGGTCCGGGGGCGCGGACGCACCTGCTTTCACCCGCAATGGCGGCGGCAGCGGCGATCCGGGGGCGCCTCACCGATGTCAGGGAGCTGATGTCGGAGGATGCGTAAGGGGATGTTCTATGAAGCGGGCGCTAGTCGCGTTGATTGCGGGTACGGTGCTGAGCGGCCTGGCCGCGGCCTATGCGGCCACGGGCAAGACGGTCGAGGCCAGGGCGGAGATCATGGCCACCCGCTGATCGGGGAGGTTGTGTAGCGTGGAAGCCGTTCGCAAGGTCGAGGGGCGCGCCTATCCGTGGGGCGCGAGCAACATCGACACCGACATCATCATTCCGGCGCACTGGCTGAAGACCACCACGCGCGAGGGGCTGGGCAGGGGCGCCTTCGAGAGCGTGCGCGCGCAGCCGGGCAATGTCTTCGACGATCCGCGCTATGCCGGTGCGCCCGTGCTCGTCGCCGGCGACAATTTCGGCTGCGGATCCAGCCGTGAGCATGCCGCCTGGGCGCTTGCCGATCTGGGCGTCAGGGCCGTGATCGCGCCGAGCTTCTCGGACATCTTCTCGGGCAATGCCTTCAAGAACGGCATCGTGCCGGTGGTGCTGCCGCAGGAAGCGGTGGACCGGCTGGTCGAAGTCGCGAGGACCGACGAGATCACCATCGACCTGGAGACGATGACCGTCACCACGCCCTTCCAGGATCGCTTCGCCTTCGATCTCGACCCGTTCCGCCGCCAATGCCTGATGGAAGGGCTGGACGAGATCGGCATGACGCTGGCACAAGATACCGCGATTTCGAAATTCGAAGCCGGGATGGCAAAGGATCGCCCCTGGCTTGCGGTGGAGACGGCGAATGAAGGCATTGCTCTCGAAGCAACCGGGCGGACCTGATACTCTAATCCTGGAGGATCTGCCCGATCCGGCAGCGGGGAAGGGGCAGGTCGTGGTCGCGGTGAAGGCCTGCGCGATCAACTATCCCGATTTCCTGATCATCGAGGACAAGTACCAGTTCAAGCCGCCGCGCCCCTTTGCGCCGGGCGGCGAGATCGCCGGCGTGATCGAGAGCGTGGGCGAGGGCGTGACCGACTGGGCGGTGGGCGACCGGGTGATTGCGGTGACCGGCCATGGCGGGCTGGTGGAGAAGATCGCGATCGAGGCCTTCCGCCTGTTCCGCCTGCCCGAGGGCCGCAGCTTCGAAGAGGGCGCGGCGCTGCTGCTCACCTATGCGACGACGATCCACGCGCTGCTCGATCGCGGGCATCTGCGCGAGGGGCATAATCTGCTGGTGCTGGGCGCGGCGGGCGGCGTCGGCCTTGCCGCGGTGGAACTGGGCAAGGCGTTCGGCGCGCGCGTGGTGGCGGCGGTCTCCTCGGAGGAGAAGGCGGCGGCGGCCAGGGCGGCGGGCGCGGACGAGGCGCTCGTCTATGGCCGCGCGCCGTTCGACAAGGACCAGTCCAAGGCGCTGGCCGAACAGTTCAAGGCGGCGCTGGGCCCGCAGGGCGCCGATGTGATCTACGATCCGGTGGGCGGCGACTATGCCGAGCCGGCGCTGCGCGCGATCGGCTGGGAAGGGCGCTATCTGGTGGTCGGCTTCCCGGCGGGCATCCCCAGGCTGCCGCTCAACCTTACCCTGCTCAAGAGCTGCGACGTGTGCGGCGTGTTCTGGGGCGCCTTCGCGGCGCGCGATCCCAAGGCCAATGCGGCGCATGTCGGCCAGCTGTTCCGGCTGTGGGGCGAGGGCAGGATCGCGCCCAGGGTCACCGAGACCTTCGCGCTGGCCGATGGCGGCAAGGCGATCGCCAAGATGGCCGCGCGCCAGGTGATCGGGAAGGTCGTGGTGACGATCTAGGCGCTCCCCTCCCTGGAAGGGAGGGGCTGGGGGTGGGTGGAGGCTTGGCGATACTGCCGGGGTTCGAAGCCCGCTCCCGCCGTATCGCGTATATCCACCCATCCCCGACCCCTCCCTTCCAGGGAGGGGAGAAGGCTGGCTTGCCCTATGCCCATCGCCCCCCTATCTCCGCACCAAACGCCAGTTAGGGGATTGCAATGACCACGTTCGACGATCGCGAAAAGGCATTCGAGGCGAAGTTCGCGCGCGACGAGGACATGGCCTTCCGCGTCACCGCGCGCCGCAACCGGCTGGTCGGCCAATGGGCCGCCGCGCAGATGAAGCTGACCCCGGAAGAGACCGACGCCTATGCCAAGGCGGTCGTCCAGGCCGATTTCGAGGAAGCCGGCGACGAGGACGTGATCCGCAAGCTGCTCGGCGACCTGCTCGCCGCCGGCATCGAGACCGACGACGCCACCGTGCGCCGCGCGCTCGCGGAGCAGGCGGTCGAGGCGCGCCGCCAGCTGATGGGCGAAGTCTGATGCCGATGGCTGCCGCCGAGATCGAGGACCTGATCAAGGCCGGCATCCCCAATGCCCGGGTCGAGATCACCGATCTTGCCGGGGACGGCGATCATTATGCGGCGCGCGTGGTCGCGCCGATGTTCAAGGGCATGCCGCGGGTGCGCCAGCACCAGGCGGTCTATGCCGCGCTCGGCGGGCGCATGGGCGGCGTGCTCCACGCGCTCCAGCTCACCACCGAAGCGCCGCTCGAGGAGTAAGTGAAGTGACCGACGATACCCAGGCGCGCATCAAGGCGCTGGTCGACAGCAACACGGTGCTGCTGTTCATGAAGGGCAGCCCGCTCTTCCCGCAGTGCGGCTTTTCCAGCCGCGCGGTGGCGATCCTCAACCATCTCGGTGCCGAGTTCGAGAGCGTCGACGTGCTCCAGGACCAGGGCATCCGCCAGGGGATCAAGGAATTCTCCGACTGGCCGACCATCCCGCAGCTCTATGTGAAGGGCGAGTTCGTGGGCGGCTCGGACATCATGATGGAGATGTTCGAGAGCGGCGAGCTGGGTGCGCTGCTGGCCGACAAGGGCGCCGGAGCGGCTTCCGCATAACCGCCGGCGTTGCGGCCACTGCTCTCGTCATCCCTGCTAAGGCGGGGATGACGGTTCATGGGGCGAGTCGCGCCCTATTCGACATCAGCTTTCGGGGAACCCCGGGTCGGGTGGGTCGACGCGAGACCGGGGAAAGTAGCGGTCGACCCACCCTGGAATGAAGCGTTGAACGCTTGGGGTGCCTTTTACTTTGCAGCCCCCGTGCCAGTTCGCGCGAGCCGAGGATTTCCGGGCTTCACGCTGGTTATCGGCTCTTAACCATCTCGTGCGGCTGTAAACGATCCCGACAGTTTCACGCCCTCGCCCCAAGGGCGCCCGAAAAGTCCGACGAAATTCGTTCAGCCGGCGTTCACCCACTTGACTACAGATGTAATCGTAACGATTACAACAGTAGTCGAGGAAAGAGGGAACGATGACGGAACGGATCAGCGACGCCGAGCACGCCGTGATGGAAGTGCTGTGGGAAGAGTCGCCGCTCACCGCCCAGGAAGTGGCCGAGCGCGTGCCCGCCGAGCGCGGCTGGAGCGCCAACACGGTCAAGACCCTGCTCGGGCGCCTGCTCGCCAAGAACATCATCGCGCACCAGGAAGAGGGGCGGCGCTACCTCTATCGCCCGCTGGTCGTGCGCGGCGACTATGTTGCCGGGGAATCGCGCAAGCTGATGGACCGCCTCTTCGGCGGCAGGCTGACGCCGCTGGTCGCGCATCTCGCCGAGCGCGACGAACTCACCGAACAGGACATCGCCGAGATCGAGGCGCTGCTGAAGGAGCTCAAGCAATGACCGGCTGGCTCATCGAGACCTTTGTCGCCAGCACGCTGCTGATGCTGCTGGTGCTCGCGATCCGGGCGCCCGTCCGCCGCGCGTTCGGCCCGCAAATGGCCTATGCGCTCTGGGCGCTGCCGGTGATCCGCATGCTGCTGCCCCCGCTGCCGGGCGACTGGCAGCTCACCAGCCTGATCGCGCCCTTCGTCCGCGAGGCGGATGTGCCCGGGATCGTCACCGGCGTGATCAAGCCGGAGGCGCTGCCCGCCGGGATCGACAAGGGCGCGGTGACGATGATCGAGATCGGCACCGGCAGCCACCCGGCCACCGCGGCGCTGGTCGCGCCCACTTATGGCGCGAGCGGTCCCAGCTTGCTGATCCTGGGCCTCGGCCTGTGGGCGATCGGCGCGCTGGCCTTTCTCGCCTGGCACCTGATCGCGCATCGCCGCCACTGCGCCCGGCTGCTCAGGGCCGCCCGCGTCGATCGCACCGTGGCGCAGGGCAAGGTGCGCGTGATCGAGACGGACGCGGTGCACGGGCCGCTCGCCTTCGGCGTGCTGCGCAAATATGTCGCCTTTCCGTGCGACTTCACCGAGCGCTATGACGAGCAGGAGCGCGCCCTCGCGCTGGCCCATGAGCTCGGCCACCATGTCCGGGGGGACCTGATCGCGAACTGGGTCGCGCTGCTCGTCCTCGCCATCCACTGGTTCAATCCGGTCGCCTGGAGGGCCTTCCGCGCCTTCCGCGCCGACCAGGAAATGGCCTGCGACGCCCTGGTGCTCGCCGGCCGCGCCCAGGCACTGCGCCATGCCTATGGCCGTGCGATCGTCAAGTCCGCGCATGGGGGTGCGGTCTCGGCGGCATGTCACTTGCACACGATCAACGAAGTCAAAGGGAGGCTCCGCATGCTTTCGAAGACCCACAAGAACACCCCCGCCCGCCTCGCCGCCGGCCTGATCGGCACCGGCGCGCTCGGCCTCGCCGCGCTTGGTCTCACTGCCTCGGGAACGCAGGCCGCCGAGCAGATCAAGGCGAAGGTGGAAACCGTCACCGGCGTCAAGCTGGACCAGGACGTGCCCGCGCCGCCGGCGCCGCCGGTTGCCGCCGAGCCGGTCGCTCCGCGGGCGCCCGCCGCCGCGCCGGAAGCGCCCGAGGCTCCGGTCAAGGCCAGGCGCTACGTCTACAGCTATAGCGACGATGGCGACGGTAAGGACAAGAAGGACGGCAAGCGCCTCACCAAGATCGTGATGGTGCACGCCGATGGCAGTTCGTCCGAGACGAAGCTGCCCGATCTCGACGCGCTCCGCGCCAGCGTGCCCGAGGTCCGGAACGGCAAATGTTCCGATACGGCGGACGGCAAGCCGGTCGTCGAGAAGTTCGAGCGGGACGGCAAGAAGGTCATGATCGTCTGCTCCAACCGGATCGAGAGGATCACGATCAATGCCGAGCGGGCGGCGATCGACGCCAAGCGGATGGGCATGCGCAGCGCGATGATGGGCCTGCGCATGGCCCGGCGCTCGATCGAGAGCCAGTCCGATCTCAGCGCCGAGCAGCGTGCCAAGGCGCTGAAGGGCATCGATGAGGCGATCGCCGAAGTCGAGAAGAGCGCCGCCGACGACAAGTGACATGGAGGGGAAGGGCGTTCGTCAAAAAGCCCCTTTCACGAACGCCTTTCGACGGGGCCGGCCGATCTCCTTCGCGGCCGGCCCCGTTTCCGTTTTGCGGGCCGGTCTTGCGCTGCGGCGCGGCAAAGGCCATTTCGGGGGCATGGACATCATCGCGGATGCCCCGACCGGCCTGGCCATGGCGCTCGATCCGCTGGTCACGCGGGTGCTGGCGCCCAATCCCTCGCCGTTCACCTATACCGGGACCCAGACCTATCTGGTCGGCACTTCCGTGCTCGCCGTGATCGATCCCGGGCCGGACGATCCCCGCCATCTCGCCGCGCTGCTCGCCGCGATCGGCGGGCGCAGGGTGGCGGCGATCCTCTGCACCCACACGCACCGCGACCACAGCCCCGCCGCCGCGCCGCTCAGGGCGGCGACGGGCGCGCCGATCATCGGCTGCGCCCCGCTCACGCTCGAGGATGCCGGCCCGCGCGCCGACGCCGCATTCGATACCGGCTATGCGCCCGATCGCGTGCTGGCCGACGGCGAATCGGTCTCGGGCCCGGACTGGACGCTCGTCGCGGTCGCCACGCCGGGCCACACTTCGAATCATCTCTGCTTCGCCCTGCCGGAGAGCGGCGGGCTGTTCTGCGGCGACCACGTCATGGGCTGGTCGACCACCGTGGTCGCGCCGCCGGACGGCGACATGGCCGCCTATATGGCCAGCCTCGACAAGCTGATGGCGCGCGAGGACGACCGCATCTATTTCCCCGCGCATGGCGAGCCGATCGAGAAGCCCCACCGTTTCGTGCGCGGGCTGATCGGGCATCGCAGGCAGCGCGAGGGGCAGATATTGCGGCTGCTCAGGGCCGATGTCGGCGCGGTTCCCGCCATGGTCGAGCGCATGTATGCTGGGCTCGATCCCAGGCTGAGCGGGGCGGCCGGGCGATCGGTGCTCGCGCATCTGATCGATCTGCGCGACCGGGGGCTCGTGATCGAGGAGGACGGCGTTTGGAAGACGACAGCGTGAAGCAGGGCGGCGGGGGCTGCCTCAAGCTGTTCGGTGTCACTCTCGTGATCGTGCTGGCGGTGGTCCTGACGATGGGCGCCGGCTTCTGGTTCCTGGGCGATACGATCAAGCGGCAGTTCCAGGGCCCGACGCCCGAGACGGTGGCCCAGGCCAGCCTGCAGGGGCTGCGCGAGCAGAACCGGCTGTCGGCCTTCGCGGCCAAGTTCGTCGCGGTGGTCACCTCGAAGCAGAGCCAGCTCGGCCTCACCGCGCAGAAGACGATGATCATGCCGGGCAGCGTCCGCTACGAAGTCGATCTGTCGAAGCTGCGCCAGGAGGATGTGACCTGGGACGCGCAGAACAAGCTGCTCACCGTCCGGCTGCCGGCCGTCGAGGCGATGGGCCCGGACGTCGATCTCGACCAGGTTCGCCAATATGACAATGGCGGCATCCTGCTCTCGGTCACCGATGTCGGCGGCAAGCTCGACGATGCCAATCGCAAGGCCGGCCAGCAGGAGCTGCTGCGCCAGGCCCAGTCGGGCCCCTATATGCGCATGGCTCGCGACGCGACCCGGCGCGCGGTGGAGCGCAGCTTCACCATGCCGCTCCGGGCGACGGGCATCGCCGCCGATGTCCAGGTGATCTTCCCCGACGAGGCGAATCGCCCGGCCGAGCGCTGGGACGAATCGCGCAGGCCCGAGGACGTCGTCGCCAACAAATGGTGAGCGGTCGCGCCGTTGAGCGGCCGGCCCGAATGCGCTACCTTCACGGCAGTGCATATTTCAGTTGGGGGACTGAACATGGCGACGCTCGCCGAACCAATGCCGCGCGTCCAGCGCGATCGCTTCTTCCTGATCCTGTCGCTGGCGATGATCGCGGTGATCCTCGCCGGCTTCTCGCTCAACCTGGCCCTGGGCCGGTCGAGCTTCGGCCTGCCGCTGATCTATCATGTCCATGCCTTTGTCTTCATGGGCTGGATCCTGATCTATCTGGCGCAGAACCTGCTGATCGCCACCGGGAACGCGGCGATCCATCGCCGGCTCGGCTGGATCGCCCTGGCCTGGGTGCCGGCAATGGTGGCGATGGGGCTGGCGATCACGCTCTATGCGGTGCGTGATCATGGCGGACCGCCCTTTTTCGCGTTGCCCGAGTTCCTGTTCGGCAATCCTGCCGGCCTGCTCTGCTTCGCCGGGCTGGCCCTTGCCGGGTTCTCGATGCGCGGTCGCTCGGACTGGCATCGCCGGCTGATGCTCTGCTCGATGGCGACGATCACCGGGCCGGGCTTCGGGCGGATCCTGCCGGTGCCCTTCATGATTCCGTGGTCGTGGCTGGTCGCGGCCCTGCTCGCCCCGGCGATCTTCCCGCTGATCGGCATGGCCGTGGACTGGCGGCGCACCGGCCGGGTGCATCCGGCCTGGCTCTGGGGCCTGGGCGCGATGATCGGCACCTTCGCGGTGGGCGAGGCGATCGCCTTCTCGCCGATCGGCGAATCGGTGGCGCGCGCCGTGGTGGCGGGCACGCCGGGTGCCGATCGTGCCTTTGCCGCGCACTTTCCCTGATCGACCTTGAACCCGCGCGCGCGCCGGGCCATGTGCGGCGCGGGCAAGGGAGTGTTAGGCATGGACGCGCGCAATGGTATCGGCGGAAGCCTGTCGGGGCTCGATCTTCGTGCGGAGATCGACCGGCTGCGCAAGGAGCGCAATGCCGTCATCCTCGCCCATTATTATCAGAAGCCGGAGCTGCAGGACCTGGCGGATTTCGTCGGCGACAGCCTGGACCTCAGCCGCAAGGCCGCCGAGACCGATGCGGAAGTGATCGCCTTTTGCGGCGTGCGCTTCATGGCCGAGACCGCCAAGATCCTCTCGCCGGACAAGATCGTGGTGCTGCCCGACATGAATGCCGGATGCAGCCTGGAGGACAGCTGCCCGCCCGATCAGTTCGCCGCCTTCCGCGCGGCGCATCCGGACCATATCGCGCTGACCTATATCAACTGCTCGACCGAGGTTAAGGCGCTCAGCGACATCATCGTCACCTCGAGCTCGGCCGAGAAGATCCTCGCCCAGATCCCGGAGAGCCAGAAGATCATCTTCGGGCCGGACCGCAACCTGGGCGGCTATCTCAAGCGCAAGGTGGGCCGCGACCTGCTGCTCTGGCCGGGCGTCTGCATCGTGCACGAGGCGTTCAGCGAGACCGAGCTGCTCAAGCTCAAGGCGCAGCATCCCGGCGCGCCGGTGGCGGCGCATCCCGAATGCCCGCCGCACGTGCTCGATCACGCCGACTATGTCGGCTCGACTCGCGGCATCCTGGAATTCTCGCAGACCGTGCCGGGCGACACGCTGATCGTCGCCACCGAGCCGCACATCATCCACCAGATGCAGAAGGCGATGCCGGGCAAGACCTTCATCGGCGCGCCCGGTGCCGACGGCAACTGCAACTGCAATATCTGCCCCTATATGGCGCTCAACACGATGGAGAAGCTCTACCTCGCGCTGCGCGACCTCACGCCGCGCATCGAGATCGAGGAGGGCCTGCGCCTCCAGGCCAAGAAGAGCCTCGACCGGATGCTGGAAATGGCGGCGGGCACGGTGGGCCAGGGCGATCTGGGCGCGATCGGTAGGGATGCTGCCGGGAGGGGTTAGGGTCGCGACCCAATCAGCGAACCCCGTCATCCCTGCGGAGGCGGGGGGCCAGGGTAGCGCAGGACAAGGATGCTGCCAGGTGAGCCCCTTCCGGAGCGCGCAGGACTCGACTGCCCGCAACCGCCCTTGGCCCTGGATCCCCGCCTGCGCGGGGATGACGGTGGAAGGAATGGCGGGATGGCGGCCGAGGACAGTTAGCCTCGCTTCCTCTTCGTCACTCCGCCACCAGGCCGGGGCGACGCCGGGACATGCCCTTCATCGCCATGCCGGCTGGATGCCCATCTCCGCCGAATAATAGTTCACATATTGCGCGAGCCGCGGCCGCGCCGCGATGTTCGGGCTGGCGCCGTGCGGCAAGTCGTGCCGCCAGATGATCAGGTCGCCGGCACGCGCGGGGATGCGCACCGCCTGGCCGCTCAGATCCACCGTCCGCGGATCGGCGTCGCCCAGCGCCGCCAGCCACTCGACCAGGCGGTGGTGGAAGCCGGGGACCAGCTCGAACGCGCCCTGGTCGGCGGCGGTGTCGGAGAGATAGAGGATGCCCTGGGTCGCGAAGGCGATCGGCGGGACGAGGCTGACGTCCCAGTGCAGCCGCGGCGCGGCGAAGCTTTGCGGCGCGCGCAGCGGCGCGTTGAAGCTCATCCGGTCGATGCGCGGCCACAGGTCGCTCGTGCCCCAGAGCTGGGCGAAGGCCTTGTGCACGCGCGGGGCGCGCCGCGCCGCCTCCAATGCGGGGTGCTGGAAGCGCTGGACCATCAGCCCGTTGGTGCGGGGATTGTGCCAGCTCGCCGGATCCGCCGGATCGGCCCCGGCCGCTTCCCAGAGCAGGGCGGCGGCGGCAGCGACTTGCCGGGGCGTGATCGCGCCGCGCAGGATCACATAGCCCTGGGCATCCCAATGGGCGAGGTCGGCGGCGTCGAGCACCGCCGGCATCGCGTCGATCCGCGCGAGCCGGGCGGCGACCTGCGGCGGGGGCGGGGCGCCCGCGATCGCGGCATGATAGCGGGCGAGCGTCACCGGGTCCGGCGGGCCGGCCGTCGCCACGATCCAGCGCCGAAAGGCTTCGAAATCGGGCCGTTCGCGGCCCAGGAACTGCAATGTCTGCTCCAGGCCCAGCCCCAGGGCGTCGAGCAGCAGCTTGTCCGCCATCCAGTCCTCCGGCGGGGAGGGGCGATGCGTGACGCGGCGTTCCCAATAGCCGTGCAACCGGCGGACTTCGGGCATCGCGGCGGGTTCGATATCGGCCATGGCGCCAGCCTGTATGCGTGCCGCATCCCGGTCAATTCGGGTTCGAACCGATCCCGCGCGGTTCCGCACCCCCTTGCCGTCCGCGCGGACTATGCCACAAGCGCGCCATGCCACACGTCTTCGCGCTGCCGGGATTCGATCTCGATGCCTTCGTCGCCGCCACGCTTGCCGAGGATCTGGGCGACGGGGGTGATATCACTTCCGCCGCGGTGATCCCGGCCGAGGCGGTATTCGCCGGGGTGATGGACAGCCGCGACGCGATCACCGTCGCCGGCCTGCCCATTGCCGAGGCGTTTTTCCGCGCGCTCGATCCCGCGGTGGAGATCGAGCGGCTGGTCGAGGATGGCGATCCCGTGGCGCCGGGCACCGATCTGATGCGGCTGCGCGGGCGCGCGCGCGCCTTGCTCACCGCCGAGCGTTCCGCTCTCAACACCGTGCAGCATCTGTCCGGCATCGCGACCATGACGCGGAGCTATGTCGATGCCATTGCCGGGACGGGCGCCACGCTGCTCGACACGCGCAAGACGCTGCCCGGCCTGCGCAGGCTGGAGAAATATGCGACCCGCATGGGGGGCGCCACCAACCATCGCATGGGCCTGTGGGATGCCGCGATGATCAAGGACAATCACGTCGCCGTTGCCGGATCGGTGGCCGAGGCGGCGCGGCGCGCCGTCGCCGCGGGGATCGCGCGCATCATCGTCGAGGTCGACCGGATCGACCAGATCGAGCCGGCGCTCGCCGCGGGCGCGACGCATCTGCTGCTCGACAATATGGGGCCGGAGACGCTGCGCGAGGCGGTCTCGCTGGTCGCGGGCCGGGTGCCGACCGAAGCCTCGGGCGGTGTGCGGCTCGACACGATCCGGGCGATCGCCGCGAGCGGCGTCACCTATGTCAGTGTCGGCAGGCTCACCCAATCGGCGCCCGCCGCCGATATCGGCCTGGATTTCGCGCAGGGATGAGGAACATGGAGATGCGCAAGCTGATACTCGGCCTCGCCGGCGCGGGCCTCGCGCTGCTGCCCGGCATCGCCTCGGCCCAGGCGCTGATGTGCCGCGTGCCCGGTAAGGTGGAGCGGCCGCGCCCCGACCTGCCCGGCGCGAAGGAGCCGCGCCGCATCATGCCGATCGGCTCCTATACGCTGGCGCTCACCTGGAGCCCGGGCTTCTGCCGTGCCCATGGCGACGAACCGGAGAATCGCTTCCAGTGCCGCCAGGGCGCCCGCTTCGGCTTCACCCTGCACGGCCTGTGGCCGGATGGAGAGACGCGGAGCTGGCCGCAATATTGCGCCGACACGCGCATCCTGCCGCCCGCGCAGATCAAGTCGATGCTTTGCGCCACGCCGTCGGCCCAGCTGATCCAGCACGAATGGGCCAAGCACGGCACCTGCACATCGATGTCGCCGGCCGCCTATTTCGGCACGGCGAAGCGGCTCTACGACGCGGTCCGCTATCCGGACATGGACCAATTGTCGCGCGGCGAGCTCACCGTCGGCCGGTTCAAGGCGCGGTTCGCCGAAGCCAATCGCGGCATTCCCGCCAGCGCGATCCGCGTGACGGTGACGCGCGAGGGGTGGCTCGACGAGCTCTGGCTCTGCCTGGACAAGGGAATGCGCTACGAAGCGTGCCGGCCCGGTACCGGCGGCGCGGCGGATGGCAGCGCGCTGAAGATCTGGCGGGGCGGCCGGCGCTAGGGTCGAGGGACTCATTCCTTCAACCGTCATCCCCGCTATCCCTTACTCGTCATCCCCGCGCAGGCGGGGATCCAGGGCCAGGGGCCAAGGGGGCGAGGCTCGTCTTGCCGTTTCCGGCTAGCACGGGCGTGATTGCTTCGATCATCCCGGACTACCCTGGATCCCCGCCTGTGCGGGGATGACGGAAGTGACCTAAAGGGCTTGTTTGGGTTCTCAACCTAGCGCTGATGGACCGTCGCGGTGCCCGGATGGTGCCGGTCGAGATGCCGCTTGATCAGCCTGAGGTTGCGGGTGTTCGATCTGAACAGGAAGTCCGCCGCGTCGCCCACCACCGGCACCAGCCCGATCAGCCAGTCGAAGCCGACATTGCCGACCATGCGCATCATCGTCGTCGCGGGCATCTTCAGGTTGCGGGCCTCCCAGACGATATAGAGGCCGAGCAGCGCGGCGATCAGGTCGCCGCCCACGGGCACCAGGCCCAGGATCGCGTCGAGGCCCACCTTGGCCTTGGTGCCGGGAATGGGGACGCTGCGCTCCAGCAGATGCTCCATCATCTCGATCCGCCGGCGCACGTCCGCCGCATGCGTTCCCAGCGGCAGCGCCGCCGCTGCCGCCTTTGCCCCCGAAGCCATCCGTGTCGTTCTCGCCACGTTCACCTCGTCTCGTTGCGCAGGTGGTTCAACGGGTGCCACGCCCGGGCGTTCCCCTGCCAGGCCTGCAGCCGCAAGGCGACGATAGACCATCGGAAGGGCTGGGCGATAGGGATGAAAGCGCCGTCCGCGGTGAGCGCGGCATCGGCCTCCGCGATGCGATGCGCGCGCGCATAGAGGTCCGGCGCGTCGCGCCCGGCTTCGATCAGCGTCTGCGCATCGTCCGAGCAGGCCTGGCAGGCAGTGGCGACGAACCAGCGGGCGCTGTCATAGGGCGCGACGGCGTCGACGAGGCGCAGGTCCGCCGGCGCATCAAGGGGGGTGCGGACGGGAACGATGCCGATCGCATAGAGCGCCTCGGCCAGCCGCGACCAGACCAGGGTGGCGCCCGGGCCGGCGGGCAAGGCGATGCGCAGGGTGACCGGCCCCGGATGCGCGCGCCGCCAGCCGGCGACCGAGGCCCGCGCGCTCTGCCGGCGCTGGTCGAGGTCGAGCGGTGCCCAGGCGGGCTGGGCGGGGGGATTGGCCGAATCGAGCTGCGCCGGCAGCAGGGTCTCGACCGGCGCCCAGTCCGGATGGACCTGGCGGGTCAGCGTGGCGCGGTCGATCGCCATGGCGATCGCGGCGCGATTGGCGGGATCGGCGAGGAACCCGGTGCGCGAGACGATCGCCAGGCCGAACAATCCCAGCGCGTTGTCCAGCCGCACATTGGGCGCGGCGATGCCCGATGCCGTGACCAGCGGCCAGTCGGCGAAGCTGCCGCCCAGCACCAGGTCCGACTGGCCGTCGCGGAACCGCGCGAGCGCCACCGCGGCGCGCTCGCCATGGAAGCGCAGCGTCTCCTGCGGACGCGGGGCGGCGGCGTCCTCGGCGGCGTCCGGATCGGGGGCGGGGCGCAGCAGCACGCCGGCACGATGCGGCGTGGCGCGGAACGGCCCGCTGCCGTCGAGCCCGTCGAGCCGGAACACTGCCATCTCGGGCTGGGCGAACAGCTTGAGCAGGTCGGGCCGGGGGCGTTTCAGCCGCACTTCGATCACCTGCGGCGTCATTTCGACGATCTCGTCGATCACCGCGAGAAAAGGCGAGAGCGCGTTGCGCGAACGCGGCGCGATCGTGCGGCGCAGGGCGCGCACCACCTGCTCGGCGGTGACCGGCTCGCCATCCGGCCAGGTCGCATCGTCGCGCAGGCGGAAGATGTAGCTGCGGCCATCGTCGATCACGATCCAGCGCTCGGCCAGCCCCGGCTCGATCTGGCCGGCGGCATCGAACCGCACCAGGCCCTGTGCCGTCGCGCCGAGCAGCACGCGGCGGGCAGGGTCCAGCTCCCCGGCGTCGGGATCGGCGAGCGCGCTGCCCGAACCGATCGCGCTGACCACCACCGCGGTATCGTCGCGCCGCTGCCCCGCGCCGCCGTCGCACGCCGCCAGCATGGCGAAGGACAACAGGCAGAAGAGGCGAGGGGACATCAGGAAAATCCGGCTGGGCAGACCGGGTGTATGATCGCCGCGCGCCGCTGCCAACCCCTGCGGTGCTTCCGCGATTTGCTGCAATGCGGGAACCATCGGGGCATGCGGGGCATTTCACTCCCATTCCTTTGAAAGGGGAGTGTGTACCATGCGTATTCTCGGACGGGCTGCGGCTGTCGCCGCCCTGGTATCGCTGGCGGCCGTGCCGGCGCTCGCGGCGTCCCAAACCGACGCCTATGGAACTTCCGCGTCGAAGCTGTCGCTGCGTGCGTCGACCGGATCCAAGCACAAGTCGGACCTTGCCGGCGCACCGATCATCGCGATCATCGGTGTCGTCGCGATCGTGGCGGGAGGCGTGATCATCGCCACCCAGGATGACAAACCCGACAGCCCGTAAGCGCCGGCGTCGCGGGCGGTGGGCGCCGAGGCGGAAACGGCTAACCGCGATCGGCCGTGGCCATTTCAATCTCGGGCATGCCGTCGCACTCCAGGCGGATCTGGCCCCGATCCGGTCGTGACAGCCGGATCGGTCCGCCGCGCTCTTCCAGGCGCCGGCGCAGCAGGATGAGGCGAGTCTCCAGATTGTCCTTGAACTCGGGCAATCGAAGCGATGGGTCGCGCCGAACCTCCCGATTGGTGAAATCGGTGCGACCGGTCCTGAGATAGCAGGACAGGAAATGCAGCAGCAGCCGCCCCGGCAGCCCGCGGATGACATAGCCGCCATCCACGAAGATGCTGCCGTCAAAGGGAAAATAACGGATCGCGATCCGCCGTTCCGTCGTGGCCGCCGGCCGATGCCCCGCTGACGGCGACGCCCGGCCTTCCGGGCGATCGCGCTCCGTCAGCAACAGGCTCGTCGCGAGCTGACTGGCGACGAGCGACAATGCCTCCTCATCGGCATGGCTGAACGCGAACGCCCGTTCGGATTCGACGAACAACACGCCAACCAGCCTTCCCCGGCTCGACAGCGGGACTGCGAGCTGGCTGCGTGCCTGGGGCAGCGAGGGAAGCGGGATCTCCTCCAGCCCGTTGCGCATGGCTTCGGCCTGCACCGCCAGGGCATAGCGCTCGCCGCGGCGCATGTCGCAGATCCGCAAGGACCGGCGCAGCGCCGCGACAACTCCGATCGTGCCCATGCCGAGCGGGATCTCGGAGCCGATGCCGAACGCCGGATAGCCGCGGCTCGCGATCGTGCTCAGCTTCCCGCCTTCGTCGTCCGGCACCAGGACGACCGCGTTGGCGAAGCCGAACCGCGCCGCCATGCCCTCGAGCGCGCAATCGAGCATCGCTTCGGCATCGCTCTGCTCGGCGATGGCCGCGCAGAGCCGGGCCGCCGCGTGCAGGTGATCCCGCCGCATCTCCGGTTCGGCCGGCGAGGCGAGGGGTGCGGCCGGCACGACCGGCCGGCATCCGTGCACTTCATATATCTCGAGGCTGCGCAGCTTCATGACATCGGCCATGCCCTGGGAAAGGCTCATCACCGCCAGGTGGGACGCGGCGCCCTCGAAGAATTCGCCCTCGGTGGTCGAGTGCAGGAAGCGCAGGTCGAGGATATGCTGCCGTCCCGTCCGCCCGTCGACCACCATCAGCGTCGCCACGCCCCGATCGCGGACATTGGCCGCGGTCTTGGAGAAGAACTGGTTGGACAGGGCGACATGCCGCTCGTCGATATAATGGACATGCGAGAGATAGGAGATGTTCGGCATGCCGTCCGCGCCGGTGGTCGCGATCACCGAGGGGATCACGCCCTCGAAACTGTCCCGGATATCGCTGAGCCGGGTGTTCATATCGGCGCCTGCTCCAGGCGTTGCCCGGCGCCCGGGCCCGGCGTCTGCGCATACAGGTCGGTGGGCAGGAAGCTGACCCTGACCAGGTCCCTGTCGGTCAGCGTGTGCGAGAGCTGCTGGGTCGTGACGCCAAGCTCCGCCATGATTTCCAGCATGCGCGCGACATAGGCGGTGGCGCGTTGCTGCTCCTCTGCGGAAGCCGGGGCGGCCGACCCGATGATGCCCTTGATCTGGAAGGCGCGATAGTCACTCGGCCGCACCACGGTGACGGCGATGCGAGCGCCGGTCGCGACATTGCCGCCGACATCGGGCCATTGGCTGCCGGAGAACAGGACATGGATATGTCCGTTGCGCCGGTCGAAACGGATGCTCGATCCGCGGGCGATGCAGGCGCGGTCCGCGCCGTCGCATGTCGACAGCAGAATCATGACAGGGCCTTCGAGGAACGCGGCGATGTCGGTGCCTATCATCGACTTCTCCATGACATCTTCGCCCAGATAGCAAATTTTTAGGAACAGTGGACGCTGCTTAGGAAGCTTTTAGGGAGAGGCCCCCGCGCGCCGTCCCTAGAGGCCGCTCCAGTAGCAACAAATCGTGGAGCGTTTAGTGACTCAGGCAAATGATCGTGCCGATATCATCGACCTTGGCGGCCGGTATGATTTCTACGGTCCAATTCACAAGGGTCTTCGCAAGGCCCAATGCGACCTGCTCGTCCGGTTGGGCTGTGCCGATTTCGGCGATGACCGGGGGACGGCCGAACTGCTGGCGGATATGCGCGAGCTGCTGGTGCTCGCCGCCGCGCATATCGAGCATGAGAACCGGCACGTCCATGACGCGCTGCGCTCGCACGTCGCCGATTGCGTCGCGCGCCTCGACCGCCAGCATGACGATCACCACGCCATGTTCGCCGAGATCGAGATGCGCATCGCGAGGATCGAGGCGGCGGATGCGGCGGCGCGCCCGGGCCTGGGCCGTCGCCTCTATCTTTCCTTCTCCGGCTATGTGGCGCGCGACCTGGCGCATATGCTCGAGGAAGAGACCGTGGCGGCGCCGCGGCTCTGGTCGCAATTCTCCGATGCCGAACTGCTGGCGATCGAGGGCCGCATCGTCGGCTCGCTGTCGCCGGAGAAGGCAATGGCCTTCATGCGCCTGATGGTCCCGGCCGCCAATCCGGCGGAGCGCGCCGCGATGCTGGCCGGCATGCGGCAGCAGGCGCCTCGCGAGGCGTTCGACGCGGTGATCGAGTTCGCCGTGCGGCCGAATCTGTCGCAGGTGGAATTCGCCGAGCTTGCGGGCCGGCTCGGCCTGGCGGCGGCTTCATAGGGAGCAGGCGGCCGGGCCGTTGATTCGCGTGCGCGCCGCTGCCCGGCCCGGTGCGGCGGCCTGCGCGCGGATCCCGCCGGCCTGGCGGTTACGGGGCGGGGGATGCCGGACGGCTGGTGCGGACGGCGGGACTCGAACCCGCACGCCCCTGAGGGCAGAAGATTTTAAGTCTCCGGCGTCTACCGGTTCCGCCACGTCCGCACGCATCCACGCAAGCGCATGGAATCGCCAGCGTCAAGCGGTGCGCATCGCTCAGACGTTGAGCTTGATGCGCATTTCCTTGCCGGGCTTGAAATAGGGGACGCGCTTGGCATCCACCTCGACCGTCTCGCCGGTACGCGGATTGCGGCCGACACGCGCGTCGCGCGCACGGGTGGAGAAGGCACCGAAGCCGCGCAGTTCCACGCGGCCATCCTGCTGGAGCCGGCCGACAATCTCGTCGAAGAAGACCGACACGATCTTCTCGACCTCACGGACCGACAGGCCCGGATTGTCCTGCACCAGCAACTGAACCAGTTCCGAGCGGATCATCCGCAACCCTCCCTTTGCGCACACGGATCTGCGGTCTTCCGCGCGAACGCCAAATCCCTGATCGGCTCTCTAACCCTGTTCGCCAACCTGCATCAACCCGCAGACGGCTATTAACCCATGATATCCGGGAATAAACGAAACGGGGAGCGGTTTTGCCGCTCCCCGTCGAAGTTCTTAGTTCTTTTCGTTGCGGGCCTTGAGGGCCTCGCCCAGGATGTCGCCCAGCGACGCGCCCGAATCGGACGAGCCATACTGCGCCACTGCCTGCTTCTCCTCGGCGATCTGCATCGCCTTGACCGAGAAGGTGGGCTTCTTCGAGCGATCGAAGCCGGTGACCATCGCATCGAGCTTCTGGCCGACCTGGAAACGCTCCGGACGCTGCTCGTCGCGGTCGCGGCCGAGATCGGTGCGCTTGATGAAGCCGGTCGCGCCGTCCTCGCCGACCTGCACTTCGAGGCCCGCGTCGCGGACTTCGAGGATGGTGACGGTGACGACCTGGTTCTTGTTCAGGCGATCGGCCGAGGCGGTCGAGCCCGCGGCGGCGACGCCGCCACGCTCGAGCTGCTTCATGCCGAGCGAGATGCGCTCCTTGTCCGGCTCGACGGCGAGAACGATGGCCTTAACCACCTCGCCCTTGCGGTGCAGGTTGAGCGCGTCCTCGCCCGAGATGCCCCAGGCGATGTCCGACATGTGGACCATGCCGTCGACGTCGTTGTCCAGGCCGATGAACAGGCCGAACTCGGTGGCGTTCTTGACTTCGCCCTCGACCTCGGTGCCGATCGGATGCTCGGCCGCGAACTTCTCCCACGGATTCTGCTGGGCCTGCTTGAGGCCGAGCGAGATGCGGCGCTTCTCGGCGTCCACCTCGAGCACCACGACTTCGACTTCCTGCGAGGTCGAGACGATCTTGCCCGGGTGCACGTTCTTCTTGGTCCAGCTCATTTCCGAGACGTGGACCAGGCCCTCGATGCCCGGCTCGAGCTCGACGAACGCACCATATTCGGTGATGTTGGTCACGCGGCCCGACAGCTTCGCGCCGACCGGATACTTGACGCCGGCACCATCCCACGGATCGCTCTCGAGCTGCTTCATGCCGAGCGAGATGCGCTGGGTGTCGCGGTTGATGCGGATGATCTGGACACGGACCGTGTCGCCGATGTTGAGCATCTCGGACGGGTGGTTGACGCGCTTGTAGCTGAGGTCGGTGACGTGCAGCAGGCCGTCGATGCCGCCCAGGTCGACGAACGCACCGTAATCGGTGATGTTCTTGACGACGCCGTCGATGATCTGGCCCTCGGCCAGGCTCTGGATGAGGCCCGAACGCTGCTCGGCGCGAGTCTCTTCGAGCACGGCGCGGCGCGACACGACGATGTTGCCGCGCTTGCGGTCCATCTTGAGGATCTGGAAGGGCTGCGGGATGTCCATCAGCGGAGTGACGTCGCGCACGGGGCGGATGTCGACCTGCGAGCCGGGGAGGAAGGCCACCGCGCCCGAAAGGTCGACGGTGAAGCCGCCCTTGACGCGGCCGAAGATGACGCCCTCGACGCGGGCCGACTTGGCGAACTCGGCTTCCAGCTTGTCCCAGGCGGCTTCGCGGCGGGCGCGGTCGCGGCTGAGCATTGCTTCGCCATTGGCGTTCTCGACGCGATCGACATAGACTTCGACTTCGTCGCCGACCTTCAGATCGGCCTTCTGGCCCGGCGCGGCGAATTCGCGCAGCGGCACGCGGCCTTCCGACTTGAGGCCGACGTCGATGACCGCGAGGTCGTTCTCGATGCCGGTGACAGTGCCGATCACGACGCGGCCTTCGAAGCCGTCAGCCTGACCGAGGGTCTGCTCGAGAAGCGCCGCGAAATCGTCGCGGCTCGGATTTGCCGTAGTGGCCATAAGGGTTTCAGTTCCTAATCATGTTGTTTCCGGCCAGTCGGTTGGATCCGACGGTCTTTGGGCCAGACTCGCCGCGGCGGCCGGTCGCCGGTCGCGGCATCCGTGGTGCGAGCGCAAGCGAAGGAAAGACAAGACGCCGATCAAAGCGAAAAGGGCGCGTGAGAGTCACCCCTCCGCGCCTTCCTCCGCGGACACCCGTCCGCCAGACGCGCGCGCTCTACCCGAAACCGCCCTTATCCGCAAGCATTGCGGAGAGGCGCGCGGGATGCGACGTGCGGTCCGGGCCCAGGTCGCGAGGAATGAAAATGGAATATGACAAGCAGCGCTTCGAGAATGCCGAGGTCGTGCTCGACGGCAACGTCTTTCGCAACTGCAGCTTCAACGACGTGATTTTAGTCTATTCGGGCGGGCCGGTGGAGATGGCCGATTGCAGCATCGAGCGCTTCTCGATGAAGTTCGGCGGTGATCTCGCCCAGGGGCTGTTCACGCTCTACCAGCTGTTCGGCACCGAGGGCATGCTGCAGATCATCCGCGGCTTCACCCAGCCGACGGAAGGCGAGATCCAGCTGGAAATCTAGGGCGGATCGACATTCAGGCCAAGGGTGTGGCTTGGCGGGCCGGAACACTGCGAACCAACCTCCACCGTCACCCTGAACTTGTTTGGCATTTGTCCCGCTGGGACAAGTACCCCTCCGTCATCCCCGCGCAGGCGGGGATCCAGGGCCAGGGGCGGGGCGGGCGCAGCAGCCCCCGCCCTCTTCCGGAAAGCGTTCGCGCGATTGCTTCGATCGCCCCGGGCTACCCTGGATCCCCGCCTGCGCGGGGATGACGGCAGAGGGAGGCGGGGATGACGGCTATTGGGGCACGCCTTGTCTCAAGGGGATACATGCCAACTTGTTTCAGGGGCCAAGGTGCCACCGGCGATATCGCTGGTGGAGAATTGGATGCTGAAACAAGGTCAGCATGACGGAAGGGAGGGGCTTCGACATGCAGCTTCCGTCCCTCGCCGCCGGGAACGGAAGGGGCAGAGCTGAATGTCGATCGGCCCTGGGGCGCTGCGTCAGCCGGAAGCGTGGATCGGGTTCGTCTTGCTCTCGACGATCGCGATCGCGCGCTGCACGGCGGCGTCGATCGAGAGGAAGCTGGTGTCGAGCAGCGCCGCGTCGCCGGCCTGGGTCATCGGCGCCTCGGTCCGCTTGGAGTCGCGCTCGTCGCGGGCCCGGATGTCCGCCAGCACCTTGTCGAGGCTGGTGAGCACACCGTGCTTGCGCAGCTCCAGGTGGCGGCGCTGGGCGCGGATCATCGGCGTCGCCTTGACGAAGAGCTTCACGTCCGCGTCGGGCGCGATGACCGTGCCGATATCGCGCCCGTCCAGCACCGCACCGCCGGGCTGGCGTGCGAATTTCTTCTGGCGGTTCAACAAGGCGGCACGCACCAGCGGATGGGCGGACACGACGGACGCGGCCTTGCCCACCTCGTCGGAGCGCAGCCAGGGATCGTCGAGCAGATAATCCTCGAAACTGCAGGCGGAGACCGCGTCGGCTTCCCTGGCCGGATCCAGCTCCTCGCGCAGCACGGTGGCGGCGACGGCGCGATAGAGCAGGCCGGTATCGAGATGCGGCAACCCGTAATGCTGCGCCAGGGCGCGCGCGATGGTGCCCTTACCCGAGGCTGCCGGTCCGTCGACTGCGATGATCATATGTCCGAGCGTTCGCGGCACATGGGCGCGCCGTCAAGCGATTCGGATGCAAATCCGCGTTCAGGCGGCGTCGTGGCGTGCCATCCACGCGCGCAGCAGGGCGAGATAGGCTTCGGGCCGATCGGACAGGATCGAGTGCGCCGATCCCATCACTTCCCTGAATGTCGCGCCGGGCACGCGCGCAGCGAACTTCGCCACCGTCTCCGGCCGCGCCTCGTCATATTCGCCGCAGACGAACAAGGTGCGCGGGCCGTCGAGCTTCGCGAGCAGGGGCTCGCCGTCATAGTCGCGGAGCGTGCCGGTCGAAACGAACTCGGCCTTGCCCCACATGCGCTGGTAGAGCGTGTCGCCGGCATCGCGCGGCGCCCGGGCGCGATAGGCGGCGATGCCGTCGGCGCGCTGCGAGCGGATGACGTGGCGGCGGTAGAAGTCCCAGGTCGCCGCCTCGCAGGCCTGGGCCGGCGGCGGCGCGGCGGTGTCGCACTTCTCCAGCGTGGCGCGCGTCTCGGCGGGCATCCGGGAGCGCAGGAGATTGGCGTCGGCGATCCAGCTCCTGGTGGATATCAGCGGCGACTGGACGATCAGGCTCGCCGTGCCCGGCCGCCGGCGCGCGCCATATTCGATCGCCAGCGTGCCGCCCCAGCTGCCGCCGCCGACGTGCCAGCGCGTGATGCCGAGCGCGTCGCGAATCCGGTCGATCTCGTCGACGAAGCGCGATACCCGCCAGTTCTTCGGATCGAGCGGCGCGTCCGAGCGGCCGCTGTCGAGCTGGTCCCACAGGATCACCGCGCGCTCGCTCGCCAGGGCGGTGAGGGGGAGCAGCCCCGAATGATCGCCGCCGGGGCCGCCATGCGCATAGATCAGCGGCGGGCGCGGGCCCTTGAGGTCGCCGTTCACCCGCACATAGACGCTGCCGCCCTCGACCGGGACCATCAGCTCCCGGTCGGGCTTGAACAGGATCTTGTCGCGCGGCCCGGCCCAGGCGGGGAGGGCCAGGGTGCCGGCGGCCATCCCGCCCAGAAAGGCGCGACGGCCGAGCCTCATGCGACGAGGCTGTCCAACACGTCGAAAAAGGCGGGATAGCTGGTCTGCACCGGCGCGATGTCGTCGATCGCGATGGGCGCGGCGGCGGCAAGGCCGGCGACGGTCATGCTCATCGCGATGCGGTGATCGAGCCTGGAGACGGCGTTGCCGCCGCCCGGGATCGGCGCGCCGCCCGTGCCGGTGATGGCAAGGCCGTCGTCGAATTCCTCGAGGACGACGCCATTGGCTTCGAGCGCCGCGCGCATCGTCGCGATCCGGTCCGATTCCTTGACGCGCAGCTCGTGCGCGCCGCGCGCGACCGTCCGCCCTTCGGCGACCGCGGCAGCGACGAACAGGACCGGATATTCGTCGATCATGCTGGGCGCGAGCTCGGGCGGCACTTCGATTGCCTTCAGCGGGGCATGGCGCACGCGCAGATCGGCGACCGGCTCGCCGCCCACCTCGCGCGGGTCCAGCGCCTCGATCGATGCCCCCATCATCCGCAATGCCTGGATCAGGCCGGTGCGGGTCGGGTTCATGCAGACATTGGCGATGGTGACGTCCGATCCCGGCACGATCGACGCGGCGACCATCCAGAAGCCGGCCGAGGAGGGGTCGCCGGGCACGACGATGTGCTGGGGCTTCAGTTCCGCCTCGCCGCGGATCGAGATGATCTTGCCCTCGGGGCCGTCCTCCACGGTCAGCTCGGCGCCGAAGCCGCGCAGCATGCGCTCGCTATGGTCGCGAGTCGGCACCGGCTCGATCACCCGGGTGATGCCCGGCGTGTTGAGCCCGGCGAGCAGCACCGCCGACTTCACCTGCGCCGAGGCCACCGGCAGCGTGTAGGTGATCGGCACGGCGGGGCTGATCCCCCTCAGCATCAGCGGCAGCGTCCGAGTCCCGTTGGCGCCCGGGCTGGCGGTGATCTCCGCGCCCATCTGGCCGAGCGGCTCGATCGCGCGGCCCATCGGGCGGCTGGAAAGCGAGGCGTCGCCGGTGAAGGTCACCGTGATCGGATGGCTGGCGACCAGGCCCATCAGCAGCCGGGTCGAGGTGCCCGAATTGCCCATGTCGAGCGCGGTCTCGGGCTGGAGCAACCCGCCGACGCCGACGCCGCTGACGGTCCATGCGCCATCGTCGCCGCGCGTGATCGTCGCGCCCATCGCGCGCATGGCGGCAGCGGTGGCGAGCACGTCCTCGCCCTCGAGCAGCCCCTCGATCCGGCTTTCGCCGACGGCGAGCGCCGAGAACATCAGCGAGCGATGGCTGATCGACTTGTCGCCGGGGACAGTGACGCGGCCCTTGAGGGGACCGCGGGCGGAGACGCTGAGCGGGCGGGGAGGAGAGGCGGACATGACGCGCGGCTTTGACAGCGCCCTTGCGGCATGGCAAGGCGCCTCCCACTTTCCGGGACCTGTTCCCGAAATCCAAGATTTGAAAGGCGAAGAGGCAACACATGGTGAAGCCCGAATGGGGCACGAAGCGCGCGTGCCCGAAGTGCGGAACGCGCTTCTACGATCTGACCAAGGACGAGCCGGTGACCTGCATCAGCTGCGGGTTCTCCTGGGATCCGGAGCCGATCCTGAAGTCCAAGCAGCCGCTGCCCTTCGAGGCAGTGAAGACCGAGAAGCCCGAGGCGGAGGATTCCGATCTGGGTGACGAGGATCTGGACATCGGCGACGACGACGAGGAGCCCTCGGCGGACGACGACGTCGATCTGGGCGGCGACGACGACCTGGGCGTCGAGACCGGCGGCGACGACGAAGAGCAATAATTCGGGGAAATCGGCAGGGACCGAAAAAAGGTCCTTGCCAGACCCGCGGAGCCCTTCTAGAGGGCCCGTCTTCCCGGGGTTTGGGGCCGTAGCTCAGCTGGGAGAGCGTCGCAATGGCATTGCGAAGGTCAGGGGTTCGATCCCCCTCGGCTCCACCATTCCCCCGATGAAAAGAGCCCGCAGAAATGCGGGCTCTTTTCGTTTCGGGATACCCCTGCCGGTGACGTGCGGGAGCGATTCGCGGGCCTTGCCGCCGCGCCGGCGCCGGGTGGCGGCTCAGGCCACCCGGCAGAGCTGATTCTGCTGCGTCCGGGCGAGCGCCTCGGCCAGGGCAGCGATCAGCGGGAGCGCTTGGCGGATCGCCTCCTCGTCGGTGCGGCCGAGCAGGCGCGACGTCTCGGCGAGACCGAGCATGATCGCGACGATTTCGCGGGCGCTGCGTTGCGGATCCCGGTGGAAATCGCGGGCGCGCCGCGCGCCGAGATAGCTGGCCAGGCTGGCGTTCAGCGGATCGAGGAGCTCGCGCGCAAAGGCGCTGCGAAGGTCCGGGCGATCATTGCCGTGGCGGACCAGCGCCAGATGGAGATCGGAGAAGCAGGGGCCGGCGAACAGCCCGAACAAGTCCCGCATGAACCGGGTCAGCCCGGCGTGCAGTTGCTGCTCGGCGGGCGGCGCGGCGGGCATCTGCGCCTTCAGCTGCCGCAGCGTCTGCTGGACCACGCCCAGGAACAGATCGTCCACATTGGCGAAGTGGTTGTAGATCGTCCGGCGCGTCAGCTGCGCCTCGCGCGCGATATGCTCGAAGGTGACGCCGGCAACGCCGTGGCGCGCGAACAGCGCGCGGCCGGCGTGCAGGATCGCGGCGCGATTGTCGCGCCGGCTGCGGGGCGCGGAAGTCTCCGGACGGATGTCCCCGACAATGAACATGGCTGCCCCCTTTCAATGCTGGCCGCGCCCATGCGCAATCGGGGCCGGCCATGCCGCATCGGCTGCGACGGAAGCCGTCCGCCTCGCGACGGGATTGCACGCCGGTGGGAAGAAAGGCGGCTGTGCGCCGGCGCCCGGTCGCGGCTAGGGTGCGGGATTGCTCCGGTCCGCCCCGGGAGATTGCATGCGGTTGCTCGCCACCTGGGAACTCGGGCTGGGATATGGCCATGTCGCCACCCTCGCGCCCGTCTGCCGCGCGTTGCGCGCAGGCGGGCATCATCTGGCATTGGCGGCGCGTACCCCGCAGACCGCGCTTCGGCTCGAGCGCGACGCCTTCGATCTGGTGGTGCAGAGCCCGCGCTTCGCCGGCCCGGTGCCCCGGCGGGAGACGCTGACCTATGGCCAGGTGCTCGCGGCGGGCGGGCTGACCGATGCGGCCGGCGCGATCCCCCTGGTCCGGCAATGGCTGGATGTCCTCGAGCGCCTGGAGCCGGGCGCGCTGCTGGTGGAGCATGCCCCCATGTCCCTGCTGGCGGCGCATGTCGCCGGGCTTCCCGCGCACAGGCTCGGCCCGACCTTCGTGGCGCCCCGCGCGCGCGACGCGGGCGCGAGCCTGCAGCCCTGGGCCGGGCACGCCGCCGCCGAACTGGCCGCGGCACGGCAACCCGCGGACCAGGCGGTACGGGAGATTTGCCGCCATTTCGGCGCGCCCGCGCTCGCCGGGCTCGGCGAGCTGCTCGCGGGGGCGCCGCTCCATTCGCTCGCCTGGGCCGAGCTCGACCATCATGGGCCCGACAGGGCGAGCCTCTATTACGGCCCCCTGATCGGCATCGCAGCGGACGCCCATCCCGAATGGCCCGGGGGGAAGGGGCCGCGCACGCTCGTCTACCTGCCGTTCGACCGGGGCGGCAGCGCGGTGGTGGCGCAGGCGCTCGGCGGATTGGGCTGGCCGGTGCTCTGGCATTCGGCGAGCCCGCCCGGCGGGGCATTGCCGCCCAATATCCGGTACAGCGCCGCGCCCATCGATCTCGCCGCGGCGGGGCCGGGGGCGGCGCTCTATGTCGGCCGCGGCGGCTATGGCGCGTCGGCGAGCATGCTCGCCGCGGGCGTGCCGCAGCTGCTCCTGCCCGATACGCTGGAATCGCTGCTGCTCACCTATCGGCTGCGCCTCGCCGGCGTCGCGCGGTCCCAGGCCGTGTCCGCCGGCGCCGATGTCGTGCGGGAGGCGCTGCGCCGCGCCGCCGGCGACGATCGCATGCGCCAGCAGGCCGCCCAAGTGTCGGCGCGCCATGGCAATCATTCGGCGAGCGCGATGACCGGGCTGCTGGTCCAGAACATCCTGGCGGGAATACCCGGCTGAAAACTGCACAGTGGCGTGAAGTTGCATTCCGCTGTGCAATTAAAGGGTTGGCACTCCTTTTCGAACATCGGCATCTGCCCTTGCTGTTCACGCTGGCGCGCACATCCGGGCCGGCACTTCCGGCATTGGAGCAGCATCATGGCGCGTACCGCGTTCCCGACCCGTATTTCGATTCTTCCTCGCGCCAAGGGCCGTGCGGCGCTGTTCGTGAGCGCGGCGACGCTGGCCATCGCCCTTTCCTCGACGGCGGCGCGCGCGCAATGCGCGGGCGAAGGCGCGCAGGTCGTCTGCACGGGCACGTCGGCGCCTTTCGTCATGGCCGTGGCCGAGGGCACGGTCACCGTGCGGCCCGGCGCGACCGTCGGCAGCCAGGCGATCGAAGGTCCGGCGCTGCGCTTCGACGTCGGCGGCAAGCTGATCGTCGATGGCGGGGTCTTCTCCCAGGGCCCCGCGGTCCTGCTCGCCGACACGGCGAATCTCGACGTGAAGATCGGCAGGTCGGGCACGCTTTCGGGCAGCAACGCCTTGCGCCAGGGCGACGATGCCGGCGGTTTCATCACGCTCGACAATAGCGGCCTGGTGCGCGGTACCGACGGCCCGGCCGTGCGCGCCCGTTCGGCCGCGCTGGAGCTGCGCAACCGTGGCACCGGCCGCATCGAAGGCGGCGTCGACGTCCATGAGGCCCAGGGCGCGAATGCCGGCACGATCGAGGGCGGCGATGTTTCGGCGATCCGTGCCCAATATCTCGATATCGAGAATCGCGGCACCATCGCGAACAACTCGGCCGCCGAAGCGGCCATCGCCGTCGACCAGGGCGATATCCGCAATCATGGCCTGATCGAGGCGCGCGGCGCCGCGCCGGCGATCTCGGCCCTGTACCTCGAGCTCCAGAACAAGGCCGGGGGTGTGATCCGCAGCGCCGGCGACACAGCCATTCGAGTCACCGGGCGAGCGGAGATTGAGAATGCCGGCCAGATCGGCGGCAGCCTCGCGCTCGGCCAATATGGCGATCGCTTCTACCAGCGTATCGGCGGCAGCGTGACGGGGAACATCGTGCTGGGCGACGGCGACGACCAGTTCTGGCGCGAGGGCAATGGGACCGGCCTTGCCGGCATGCCCGGCGGCACGCTCGACGGCGGCGCGGGCATCGACACCTATGGCATCCGCATGACCGGCTCGGGGACGATCGCCTTCGGCCAGCTGCCGACGGGCTTCGAGCGCTATGGGCTCGACCTGTGCGGCTGCAACCTCGACGTGACCATCGCGGCCGAGAACCTGACCGGCGCCCTCGACGTGTCCGGCCCCGGAACCGTCACCAACCTGGCCAACCTCACCTATACCGGATCGGACGCCGGCCTCACCATCACGGCGTACAACGACTTCAACAACGGGGCGCCGCTGACCTTCGTCAATCGCGGCACGCTGAACTTCACCGGCATATCGACCCCCGAGAACGACGCCCCGACCGCGCTGATCGACGCCAATGACTACCGCACCAGCTTCGTCAACGACACGGGCGCGACGATCAATCTCTCCGGAGAGGCGTTCTCCGGCATCCGCACGAGAGGCGGCGGGTCCGCCGAGAACGCATATGGCTTCACCAATCGCGGATCGATCCATGCCGAGGGATCGGTGTCGACTGCGGTGAGCGTGGCCGGTTCGGGCTATAACAGCGGCACGATCTCGAACACGTCCGAGAACAGCGCCGCCGTGAGCCTGGACAGCCTGTACGGCAATTTCCTGAACGACACCGGCGGCGTGATCCGCGGCGATCGGGCGGTGGTCCTCTATTATGACTCGAGCCTGACGAACCGCGGCTCGATCGTCGGGACCGGCGGGCACGCCGCGGTTTCCGCCTATGGCACGCAATATTACAACTCGCCCCGGCTGATCAACGAAGGCGAGATCCGCGCGGGCACGGGCGCCGCCGTCGAGCTGTACACCGAGGCTCCCTCCGGCGCGCAGGTCGCGAACAAGGGCGTGATCGTGGGCGACGTCGTGCTGAGCGGCTCGGGCAAGGACATGGTGTGGCTGGCCGAGGGCAGTTCGGTGCAGGGCAATGTCTCGACCGGAGCCGGCGACGACAAGCTGGTCGTCGACCTGAAGCGGCTTGGCCAGAACGGCAGCGTCGATACCGGCGGGCTGGTGACCGGAACGCTCGACATGGGCGCCGGCGCCAACGTGCTGCAGGCCCGTGCCGGCGAGACGCAGACCTTCTCGGTGCTCCAGGGCAAGGCCACCGGCTTCTCCGGCGGCACGATCTACGAGGCGGCGGGGGCCGGCACGGTGCTGACGCTGAAAGGACCGGCCGACGGCACCGGCGGCCATTACAGCTATAGCGGCCTGCTGCGCGTGGCCGGTGACGGTCGCGTCGTGCTCGACATGGGCTTCAACAATGGCGGCTATGATCGTCCGTCGATCATCGTCGAGAAGGACTCGACGAGCAGCGTGTTCGGTGAGGGCGGGCAGGGGCTCGACCTGGTGATTGCCGGCGCCGTCAACGGCGGCACCGCGGGCATCGCGGTCGACGCGACCTATGCCCGCCGCGTCGAGCTGTTCGCGCAGAGCGGCTATATCGGCATCACCGGCGGCACCGCGCTCAAGACCGGGGCCGGCACCGAAGTGTTGATCTCGGCGAGCACCAACCTGCGCAAGCTGGGCAGCGCCTATGGCGTGCTGCTCGAGGCCGATGGCAGCACGATCATGAACCGCGCCTCGATCTGGGAAGATTCGAAGGACGCCTCGGCGGGCAATTTCGGGCTCGGCGTGGACCTCCGCAACGGCATGTTCACCAACGACCGCGGCAATCTGGGCGTCGGCCGGGTCACCATGCAGGGCACCGGCATCCGGATGGAGAATTCGGTGGTCCATAACAGCGGCGACATCACCAGCGCCCATGGCAATGCGATCGAGACCACGGGCTACGGCGTCAATCGCATCGTCAACTATGCGGCCGGCCTGATCCAGGGCCACAAGACGGACAATGCCGCCGGCACCCCGGGCGCCGCGATCGTCGGCGGCAATGCCGATGACATTGTCGAGAATGCCGGCACCATCACCGGCCATGTGCTGCTCGGCAACGGCAATGATCTCTACCTCGCGACCGGCGGCAAGGTCACCGGCAATCTCGACATGGGCAATGGCGACGACACGGTGCTCACCCGCAACGGCGCGGCGCTCGACGTGAGCGGCACCGTGACCGGCGGGGCGGGCATCGACGCCTATGGCCGGTCCTTCACCAGCAGCGGGACCTTCGATCTCGCCACCAACGTGATCCCCACGGACTTCGAGCTGCACGGCGTCGAGGCGAGCGGCGCGCAGACCGAAGTGACGATCACTTCCGCGGCGACGCAGACCAGGGGCCTGCGCGCGCTGGGCGACGGCAAGGTGATCAACAACGCCAATTTCGACATCGCCGACGACACGCTGAACGCCGCGATCGAAGTCACCGATCCGCGCTACGACGCCCAGCTCGACCTGGTGAACAACGGCACGATCACCAGCGCGGTTCGGGGAGTCTATGCCACCGCCACGCTGTCGAGCTTCACCAACACCGGCACGATCACCGCGCGGCAGAACGGCCTGAGGGTCTATCGCGACTATGGCATCGGTGCCTTCACCCTCAACAACAGCGGCAGGATTACCTCGACCGAGGGAGACGGCGCCCAGGTCGAAAGCTATGGCAGCGACGCGAACGGCCGCAGCATCGATGTGACGAACAGCGGCCAGATCACGGCGTCGGCCGATGGCGGCAATGGCATGCGGCTCCTTGGCGAAGGGGGGCTGGTCAAGCTCGCCAACACCGGCACGATCAGCGCGGCGAACCTTCAAAGCGCCGGGGCGCAGGTCTTGGGCCAGGCGTTCGATGTGACCAATGGCGGCACGATCGAGTCCACCGGCCGGGGCGGCACCGGCCTGCTGCTCACTGCGCTCGGCGGCGCGTTCGGCGAGGATTGCCCCGACGAGCAGCAGCCGGTGCTGGTCGGCAAGCTGGTCAATAGCGGCCGGATCGCGGCCAATGGCGGCGGCAGCAGCAGCGGTTCGTCGGCGGCCATCGCCACCGGGGTCTTCGCGGCCCTGCTCGGCGACCATGGCATCGTCGGCATGACGAATGCGGCAGGCGGGACGATCGAGGCCACCGGCGGCGTGTCGACGGCGCTGATGGTCACGGGCCTCGACGACGAGGGCTATGGCAGCACCGGCGTCGATGCGGCGCTGCGGCTGTTCGAGCTCGACAATCTCGGCATGATCCGCGGCGGGGCGGACACGGTCCTGCAGGGCGACAGCAACTTCGACGCGGGCGGAATGGATCTCCATGCCCCGGGTGACGACACGACCCAGACCTATGTGATCGCCGGCGGCATCCAGACGATCAATACCACCGACAAGATCCGCAACCTCGCCGGCGGCACGATCATCGGCAATGTCGACCTGGGCGCCGGCGACGACGTCTTCGAGAATTACGGCACGCTCCAGGGCGACCTGCGCCTCGGCGACGGCAACGACACTTTCGTCTATGCCGCCGCGGGCATCTTCACCGGCACGGCCTATGGCGGCGAGGGCACCGACACGCTGCTCGTCGACGTGACCGGCGGCGGCACGGTCAATTTCGATCAGTTCCGCGGCTTCGAGACGCTGGGCCAGCGCGGCACCGGCTCGATCACGATCCGCGGCACCGCCGATCTCGACACGCTGAACATGGCGGGTTCGAACGTGACGGTGGCGGCCGGCACGCGCTTCCAGACCCAGGGCGCGACTGCGCTGGCCGGCTCGGACGCGGCGGAATCGGTCACCGTCTCGGGCGCGATCGGCGGCGGCCTCGCCATGGGCGGCGGCAACGATACCGTGACGCTCAACGCCGGCGGCGTGGTCGAGGGCAATATCGACCTGGGCGCGGGCAATGATCGCCTCGTGCTTGCCGGCGGCACCGTCACCGGCCTGATCGACGGGGGCGAGGGCATCGACACGGTGGCCTTCGAGATCACGCAGGACACCAGCGACCTGCCCAACGTCGTCAACTTCGAATCGCTCGACGTCTCGGGCAATGCCCGGCTGACGATCGGCATGAACCAGGACTTCGACACGGTGACGCTGCGCAACGGCGCCGACCTGACGGTCAATCCGGGCATGGGCGATCATCACATCGGCAACATCATCGGCGACGACAGCGCGCAATCGGTGATCCTCAATACCGCGCTCACCGGCGGCGTATCGCTGGGCGGCGGCGACGATACGCTCACCATGATCCTGAACGGCACGCTCTCTGGCATGCTCGACGGGGGCGCGGGGAACGACGTGCTCAACCTCAACCTGACGGGCGATTCGCGGATCGCCGGCGGGATCACCAGCTTCGAGACGATCAATGTGGCCGGCGGCGCGTCGCTCACGCTGGGCGGCACCATCGCGGCCGACCAGACGCTCAACTTCGACGAGCATGACAACCAGCTGATCGTCGATGGCGGCTCGATCCTCGGCACGGTCAATGGCGGTGCCGGGCATGACGCGCTCGTGTTCAACACGCTCGCCGATCAGACCGCGACGCTCGCCACCGCCAGGATCCTCAATTTCGAGGACATCCTGGCGCGGGGTGCCGGCAACCTCGCGATCAGCGGCAATGGCAGCTACCAGACCATCTCGGTGGAGCAGGGCGATCTGACCATCGCCGCGGGCAGCGCGATCTCCGCGGAGCAGATCAGCTTCGGCGTAGCGAACAATGTCCTCACGCTTTCCAGCCGCGCGACCCTGAGCGGCGCGATCGACGGCGGCGACGGCATCGATCGCCTGGTGCTCAATCAGGCCGTCAATACCGTCCGCCAGCTGAGCAGCGTCAACGCCACCGGCTTCGAGCAGCTCGAATCGGGCGACGCCGGCGAGCTGATCGTCGATCGCGACGCGCAGTTCGACACGGTCGACCTGTTCGGCGCCAGGCTGACGGTCGCGGCGGGCTCCACGCTCACCACGCCGGCGCTCACGGGCAATGACGGGGCCAACAACCTCAACGTGCAGGGCACGCTGGCGGGCAATGTCGCGCTGGGCGCGGGCGACGACCGCCTGACGCTCGGCCGCGCCAACGCGATCACCGGCACCGCCAGCGGCGGCACGGGCTATGACACGCTCGAGTTCAACACCCAGGGCACCTATGCCGCGCCGACCGCGTGGAACGGCCAGGGCTTCACCGAATTCGAGGCGTTCAACGTTGCCGGCGGCGTGGTGTCGCTGACGGGGAACATCAGCTACGACACCGTCTCGGTCACCGGCGGCCGCCTGATCGGCCAGGCCGGCACCACCATCACCTCGGCCAAGACCATCGTGGTCAGCCACGGCGCGACCTTCGGCACCGCGGGCACGGTGAACGCCAACATCGAAGTGCGCGGGACGCTGTCGCCGGGCGCTTCGCCGGGGACCATGACGGTCAACGGCAACGTGCTGTTCACCAACGGCTCGAACCTGCTGCTCGAAATGGCGCCGACCGGCAGCGACCGCCTGAACATCTCGGGCACGATGAACATCCAGCCGGGCGCCACGCTGGACATCACGGGCATTCTCCAGTCCACGCCGGGCGGCGCGCTCGATCTCGTCGTGGCACAGGGCGGCATCACCGGCGGCTTCACCACGATCAACAAGTCGGAAACGGTGTTCGGCTTCGTCGCGACGCGGGGGAACCGTATCCAGCTGGTCGGCGAATTCCAAAATGACGCCGCCTTCGGCGCCAATGTGCGCGATTCGATCCGCTACGCCAATGCGGTGCTGGGCGGCGGCCAGATGGTGCAGGCCTTCACCACCGCCCTGCCGGCGCTGGTCGAAACCAACGGCGCCTCGCGTGCCGCCGGCTTCGCCCAGCTCAGCGCCGAAGCCTATGCGGCGGCGGACCAGGCGAGCATCGAGAACGGCCTGGCCGTGGTCGATGCGATGCGCACGCTGGAGAATGGCGGGAAGGGCCATGTCGGCTTCTACGGCTTCGCCCAGGGCCTGTATCAGGAGGGCGCGCTCCAGGGGAATGCCGGCACCGGCGCGCACGACCTGCGCAGCGACAGCCGCGGCCTGCTCGGCGGGTTCGGCTGGGGCTTCTCGGAAACGGCCCGGGTGAATGCCTTTGCCGGCACGCTCTCGACCAGCCAGACGGTGGAGGGCCTGGGCGCCACCACCAGGCTGGAGGGCATGCAGGTCGGCGTCTCGGCCAGTGCCGAGCTCGGCGGCCTCGCGCTGCGCGGCCTGGTCGCCTATGACCTGTCGCGGGCCAAGACCCGTCGCGCCGTGCCGGGCGCGACCGCCACTTCGCGCTACGGCCTGGGCGGCTTCGTCGCCGATGTGTCGGCGGGCTATCAGGTGGCGCTGGGCTCGGCCCGCATCACGCCGCGCGTCGGCCTCACCTATGTCGAGGGCGGTCGCAACCACCTGACCGAGGGCGGTTCGGGCTTCGCGCTGGAAGTGGCCCGGAACACCGGCAACGCGCTGTTCGGCGATGCCGCGCTGGGAGTCAGCTTCGACCTCGGCGGAATCACCCCCTGGGCCGAGGCGGGCATCCGCCACCAGTTCAGCGGCGACAACGGCCGGGCCAGCGCCTCCTATGCCGCGGCGAACGCGGGCGGCCTGATGTCGGCGCTGGCGGCCGAGCGCGGCGATACCATGGCGCATCTCGCGCTGGGCGTGGCCGCGCCCGTGTCGAAGGGCGTCCGGCTGAACCTGAGCTACTCGGGCGAATATGGTTCGGGCGTCGGCAACAAGTTCGGAGATGTCACCCGGCACAGCGTGAATGCCGGCCTCTCGATCGCGTTCTGATCGCGCCGGCTTGTCCTTCCATCGTCATCCCGGCCAGGGGGCGGGGATGACGATGGCAACCGGATATCCGTCCGGGTCTTCGACCCGGCGTTCGAGCCCATCAAAGCCTTCTCCCGTTTCCGATTTCAGAAGGGACATTTGCCCGGTGCCTATCCTCTCCAGGCCGTTTCTCGCCTCCGCCCGGCCGCGCATCGGCTGGATATGCTCGATCCTGGCCAGCGCGCTGCTGCTGGCCGATGCGCTGGTCATGCTGCTGGCACCGGGCGTGCTGGCCGCCCCCCAGGAGCATATCGGCTATCCGCCAGGGCAGCTTCCCTATCTGGCGGGCATCCTAATCCTCGGCGTTTGCGGGTTCCTTACCCGCAGGTTCGCGGCGATGGGCTGCGCCTTGCTGACGGCCTTTCTCGGCGGCGCGATCGCCAGCCATGCGCGCATCGGGGAAGCGTTTTCCGTGCCGGTGCTGATCTGCGGCCTGCTCGGCGTGCTGCTATGGGTGGGCTGGCTGATGCGCGAGGCGGCGACGGAGATACCCGGCGCCGCTTCCTAGGCTGAGGGCCCAAACAAGTATTTGATTTCAGACGTCATTCCGGCCTTGAGCCGGGATCCCGCTTCTTTCTCCCTCCGTAGGGTAGCAGGACTCCGGCTCAAGGCTGGGGCGACGAAAGCAGAAGATACGGCCTCAACCTAGCGGGCGATCGGCTTCCCGCCGGATCCCTGCGGATTCGCCTCCCAACGATCGCATCTCTCGACCATCCTTTCCCGGCCCTTGCGCCGAAGCCCCCGAAATGGTGCGACAAAGCCGGGCGGCTCGACTTTTCCTTTACGGGATGGGCAAGGGCTTGCGTCTTAGGGGTCGGGAGGATCTTGCATGCCAGATGCCGCCAGGCACCCGGGGCTGGATGAAGTCGTCGCGCAATATCGGGTGCCGCTGCTGCGCTTCTTCCAGCGCAGGGTCGAGCATTTCGAGGATGCCGACGATCTGGTGCAGGACGTTTTCAGCCGGCTGGCGGCCCAGGATCTCGCCGCCATCGCCAATGTCCAGGGCTATGTCTTCCAGGTCGCCGCCAACGTCCTGCGCGACAGGGCGCGCCGCGCGAGCGTGCGCAGCATCATGAGCCCGGCGCCCGAGGGCTTCGACGTCGAGGACGAGGCAGGCTTCTCTCCCGAACGCATCCTGCAGAGCCGCGAGGCGCTGCAGATCATGATCGCCGCCCTGTACGAGCTGCCCGAAATCGTGCGCGTGGTGTTCAGCCAATATCATTTCGACGGCGTTGCGCAGGTGGAGATCGCGCGCCGCACGGGCCTGTCGCTCAGCACCGTCGAGAAGCACATGGCCAGGGCGAACGGGCACCTGCTCCACCGCCTCCGGAAAGCCCGATGAGCACCTCCCTCGACAAGGTGGAGGAAGCGGCGGCGACCTGGGACGCGCGCCTGCGCGGCGCCACGGCGACGTCCAGCGACCGCCAGGCCTTTCAGGCATGGCTGCAGGAGGATCCGCTGCACCGGATCACGCATGAACGGTTGCAGGTGGCGCTCGCCGAGCTGCGGACCCATGCGCGGCTGCCCGAGCTCAGCGCGCTGCGGGACGAGGCGCGCAACGGCGTCGACGCGATCCGGCGCCGCCGCCTTGCATCGATCCTTGCGGTAGCGGCCGCGGTCTTCCTGGTGGTGATGGTGGCCATCGGCGCCCAGACCGAGCGCGGCGCGGAGATCGTGGCGCAGCTCCAGGGCGGTTCGGTCTATGTGACCTCGCCGAACGAGCGGACCAAGGTGACGCTCGCAGACGGTTCGGTGGTGACGCTGGATTCGGGCACGCGGCTTTCGGTGCTGCTCGGCGCGTCGCGGCGCGACGTCACGCTGCTGGCCGGGCGGGCTTTGTTCCAGGTCGCCAAGGACCCGCGGCGGCCCTTCGTCGTTAAGGCGGGGGAGCGGACGATCACCGCGCTCGGCACCGTGTTCGACGTCGATCTCTCGAAGGGCGAGTTGCGGGTGACCCTGGCCGAGGGCAGCGTCGCGGTCCGGCCGGTGCAGTTCCGCCGCGGCTCCACCCAGCAGATATTGCAGCCCAGGCAGCAGCTGGTGGCGGCTGCCGGGGACGCGCTCCCCAAGCTGCGCACCGTCGACACCGAGCGCGCGATGAGCTGGGCGGAGGGGCAGGTCTTCTTCGAGAACGAGCCGCTCGCCAGCGCGGTCGAGGAAATGAACGAATATTCGAGCCGGAAGATCGTCGTCGATCCCACGGTGGCGGACCTGCGGATCAACGGCATGTTCCGGACGAGCAACCAGGCCGGCTTCCTCGAGGCGCTGCAAGTGACGCTTCCCGTCGAGGTGCGCCACGACGGCGAGGGTCGAATATACGTCTCGAAACGGCCTGGACCGATGGCCGAATGATCAAGGGGGAAACCATGCGCTACTCGTCTCTCGCTCTCGCCGCCATCCTGCTGCCGGCCACTGCGGCCGCGCAGGACAAGCCCGATCCGGCCCGGCTCAAGGCCGATGTCGAGAAGCTGGTGAGCTTCGGCACGCGGCACACCTTGTCCTCGCCCGACGATCCCAAGCGCGGGATCGGCGCCGCCCGCCGCTGGTTCGGCGAGGAGATGAAGAAGACCGCCGCCCGCTGCGGCGGCTGCATCCAGGTCTCCACGATCGAGCGGGTGTTCACCAACGAGCGCGCGCCGGCCGGCGTCAACGTCGTCGACGTCCTCGCCGTCCAGCCGGGCAGCGATCCCAGCCGCGTGGTGATCGTGCAGGGCCATATCGACAGCCGCGTCAGCGACGTGATGGACATCACGCGCGACGCCCCGGGCGCCAATGACGACGCGTCCGGCGTGGCGCTGGTGCTCGAGACGGCACGGCTGCTTTCGCGGAAGAAGTTCAAGGCGACGATCGTCTATGCCGCGCTCTCGGGCGAGGAGCAGGGGCTGCTGGGCGGCACGCTGCTCGCGGAGACCGCGAAGGAGCGGGGCTGGAACGTCACGGCGGTGCTCAACAACGACATCGTCGGCAATACCATGGGCCAGAACGGCACGCGGGTGGCGGACCGGGTGCGGGTCTTTTCCGAGGGGATTCGCGCGTCGGAGGACCTGGCCGGGCAGATGGCGCGCCGCGTCAATGGCGGCGAGGACGACGGCCCCAGCCGCGCCCTGGCCAAGGCGATCGACCAGGTCGCGCAGGGGATACCGGGCGGGCTCGACGTGTTCGTCGATCGCCGCAACGACCGGTTCGGCCGCGGCGGCGACCATGAGCCGTTCCTCAAGCTGGGCTATCCGGCGGTGCGCTTCTCGGTGGGCATCGAGAATTACAACCAGCAGCACCAGGATCTGCGCACCGAGGGCGGCATCGAATATGGCGACACCGTCGACAAGATGGACTTCCCCTATCTCGCCAAGGTGACGGCGATCAACGCCGCGACGATCGCGCGGCTCGCCGCGGCGCCGGCGGCGCCCGCGCAGGTCAGCCTTAACGGCGCGCTCGGGATGAACACCACCGTGACCTGGGCCCCGGTGCCCGATGCGGCCGGCTATCGCGTCCGCTGGCGGCGCAACGACAAGCAGGACTGGACCGAGCAGCGCGACGTGCCCGCCTCGGCTGGCGAGACGGTGCTGAAGGACGTGATCGTGGACGATGTGTTCATCGGCGTCTCCGCCCTGTCGGCGGACGGCGCGGAGAGCCTCGTCACCTTTGGCGGCCGCGCCCCTCGTCGCGCGCCGCGCTGAGGGAAGCTTCCGCCGAAATCGGGAACCCGTGCGGACAGGTCCGCACGGGTTATTTATCGCGCTCAGGAAACCGCCATCCCGGCTCGAACCGGGATGGCGGCGGGTACTTCAGAACTTGAACCGGAAGCCCATGCGATAGCTGCGGCCGATCATGTCATAGGGCGCCGAGGTGCCGAACGAAGTGCCGCTGCTGGGGATCGGTTCGGGCGCGCGGTCGAACAGATTCTCCACCACGCCGAACAGGGTGACCTTGCGGCTGCCGAGCTTGATGTCGACATTCTGGGCAAGCTCGAAATACCAGACCGGATCGACATGGTTCAGCGCGTCGGGAATGCCCGTCCGGCTCGCCTCCGGCTGGTTGGTGATCCGGCCGGGCCCCAGATAGCGCGTCGTCAAAGTGGTGCGGCTCGGGCCGACGGCATAGGTGGCGGTCATCAGGCCGCGCCATTTCAGGCTGCTGAACGTGCCCAATATGGGCGGCGCGGCATCGCCGGGCAGGTTGGTCTCGTCCTTCAGCCGCTGCGAGACCAGCAGCCGCAGGTTGATCGATCCCGGCAGCTTCGCGGAGATGTCGCTGAGGTTGGCACGATAGCTCGCCTCATAGTCGATGCCCTCCACCGCGACGTTCTGCGCGTTGATGCCGCTGGTATAGATGGTGGCGTTCACCAGGTTGGTCGCGCCCGGCGCCAGCACGATCGAGCCGCAGGCCGCCGGGTTCACCGGACGGTTGAAGCCGTAGCACATGTCGATGATCTGCTGGGCGCCGACCGCGGTGATCGCGTTCTTGATGTCGATCTTGTACCAGTCGACCGAGAAGCTGAAGCCGCGCAGCCAGTGCGGCGTGTAGACGCCGCCGGCGGTCCAGGTGTCGGCGATTTCCGGCGTCAGGTTGGGATTGCCGCCGCTCAGCGTGGTGTTCGGCACCTGGGGGCTGCCCGGCTGGGTCCGGTCCAGATAGGCGTTCACGAACTGGCTGGCGGGTGCGAACAGGTCGTTGAGGTTCGGCGCTCGGATGTCGCGCGAGCGGGTGCCGCGCAGCCGCAGGCCGTCGACGACTTCCCAGCTCAGCCCCGCCTTCCAGGTCGTCACCGGGCCGCTCGTCGAATAGTCGGTCCGCCGGATCGCGCCGTTCAGCTCCAGGCTCTTCGCGATGGCCGAATCCTTCAGCAGCGGCACCAGGACCTCGCCGAAGAACTCCTTCACATTATAGCCGTTGCTGCCGCCCTTGAAGTTGCCGACGTTCCACAGCGACTGGAGCGAATAGCTGTCGGCCGTCGAGACGAAGGACTCCTTGCGATATTCGAAGCCCGCCGCGATCGAGACCGGCCCCGCCCAGGTCGAGAACGGATTATATTGCGCGTCGATCGACCAGACGTCCTGATAGAAGTCCAGGTCCTGGCGGGTCCGCAGCCCGTCGGCATAACCGGTTACCCAGGCGATCGAGGCGGCGCCGAGCGATCCCTCGCCGAACAGGTTCATCGGCACGCAGCCATTGCCGGGATTGGCGAGCGTCGAGCGGCAGATCGGCGTGCCCGCCGCCACTCCGGCCACGCCGCCCGCGGCCGGATTGGCGATCACATCGATCGCCTGGTTGAACCGGCTGAGGATGATGTTGTTGTCGCGAGTGTACCACACCTTGCTGTGGCCGCGCTGGTAATAGGCGCGCCACTTGCCGCTGGTCAGGAAGCTGCCCTCCAGCGCGAGCAGGACGCGATCCTGGCGGCGATTATAGCCCGCCTCGCCGATATGCGAGCCCGGCGTGTTGATCATGTCGTAGAACAGGCGGTTCATCTGGAACGACGTGACCTGCGCCGAGTCCATCGCCTGCCGCGTCGCCAGGGGGATGAAGGGATTGTCCCGCGCGACGGTGATCGCCGTGGTCCCCTGGCGGTTGTAGACGGCCGACCAGTTGATCGTGTCGTTGCCGGCATAGCTTGCCTCGACGATCGCGTTGATGGCGTCGGTGAGTTCGTAGCTGAGGCGGCCGTAGAGGCTCCAATGCTTGTCGTCGGGCATCAGCGCGCCGCGGATGGGCATGGATTCCACCGTGCCCCCGGCCTGGACCTGGCCCTGCTGGATCGGCCCGAACACGAAGGTGCCGACCGTGCCGCCCGGGCCGAAGGACATGCCCTTCAGCGGGCCCGTGGCGATCACGCCGCCCGGCGTGCTGTTATAGCCGGCATCGGTGCGCACGATCTGGCCGGGTTCGCCATTGGTCGCCGTCCATGCCGGATTGTTCATCAGGCGCAGGCCCGGCTGATACCAGTCGCGGACATGGTGGTAGAAGTCGATCCGGTCGCCCTTGTAATAATTGCCGCTCAGCAGGACATGGCCGCGCCCGCCCGCGAACCTGGCACCCCAGGCGAGGTCACCGGTCACGACCCGACCGTCGGCATAGTCGGTCTGGCTGAAGTTGAAGCCGCCCTTCAGCCCGGTGAACTTCGTGTCGAGGATGAAGTTCACCACGCCCGCCACCGCGTCGGAGCCATAGGCGGCCGAAGCGCCGCCGGTCACCACGTCGACGCGCTGCACCAGGTTCTGCGGCAGCATGTTGATGTCCACCGCGGGAGACATGCCGGAGCCGACGACGCGGCGGCCGTCGAGCAGGGTCAGCGTGCGGGTGACGCCCAGGTCGCGGGCGCTCAGCTGGTTCGCGCCGCCGGTGGCATTGGCGAACAGGGTGGTCGTGCGCGGCGTGTTGCCGGTTCCCATCGCGGGAAGCTGGCTGACATAGTCGGCGATGTTGGTCGGGTTGCGTTCCGAGATGTCCTCGGCGCTCAGCACCGTGGTCGGCGTCGGGGCGTCATTGCCGTTGCGGACGATGCGCGAGCCGGTGACGATCAGCTCGGCGCCTTCCGAAGCTGCTTCCTGCTGGGCGGACGGCGTCTGGTCGGCGGCACGGTCCTGGCCGCGCGCCGGGGCGGGCGGGGTTTCGAAGCTCGCCGTCTGGCGGCGTGCTTCCTCGGGCCGCGCGATCCTGCGCAAGGTGAGGACGCTTCCGCCCTCGACGCTCAGGCCGGTCCCCTCGAGCAGGGCACGCAGTGCGTCGCGCGGCGCCAGGCTGCCATGAATGCCCCTGGTCCGCTTGCCCGCCACCATCGCGCTGGAGAAGATGATCTCCTGGTTCGCCTGCCGGGCAAAGGCGTTCAGCGCGCTGCCCAGGTCTCCGGCGGCAATGTTGAAGCTGCGGGCCTGCTGCGCCGCCGCGGCCGGAGCGACGGATAAACACAAGGCCGCCGCCATCGCGGAGCAAGAGCCATGGATCGAGAACACCCCCCGGTTTCGCATATTGTCCCTCCCTGCCGCGCTGATTGCGGTGTCATTCCGTGAGACGCAGGGAGGGGCCGATCCCGCCGAAAAAATGTAACATGGGGCCGGCGCGGGATGGGTGGGGCCTGGGTGAGGGCATTGGCCCTGGGTTAGGACTCATACCCCCTCCTTCGTCACCCCGGCCTAGCGCCGGGCCCCGCTGTCTCGCCAGCGCAAGAAGAAGCGGGATCCCGGCGCAAGGCCGAGGTGACGGTGGAAAATCAAATACTTGCTTAGGTTCTCAACCTAGGCCTTGAGGCCCTTGGCCATGTTGAGATGCGCAGTGACGGTCGGGATCAGCTTGGTCGCGAAATCGCGCAGCTGCTGCGGCACGTCCTTGTTGCCGACAGTCGCCTTTACCGCATCGAGCGTTTTCCGATGCGCGTCGACCTGGGCAGCGGCATAGGCCTTGTCGAACTCCGCGCCCTTGAGCGGCTTGAGCGCATCCAGCACCTGCTGCTGGGCTGCGGTCAGCGCCGGATCGGGGGTGATGGCGGGCATGGCCGCGCTCGCCGCCGTCTTGAGCTTGGCAGTCGATTCGGTGTGCGCCTTGATCATCGCATCGGCGAATTTCTTGATCGCCGCGGATTGCGACTGGCCCTGGGCGAGCTTCGATGTCTCGATCTCGAACGCGTCGCTCGCCGCGGCGGCGTTCGCAAAGGCCTGGCCGGCGGACGCGGCGGCGGGCGCCATGTCCATCCCGTTCGACATCATCGAACCATCGGTGTTGGTGGTGACGGTGGTCGTGTCGGTCTTGGTGGTTTCGGTCTTCGAACCACAGCCTGCGAGTGCGAGCCCGGCGGCCCCCAGCATCATCCAGCGAAGAACCTGCATCCTTACCTCCTGTTCGGGCTCCTGGTGCGGAACCATGGCGTGAACGCCTGCCGCTATTGCCCGTTCCGCCCGAACCCTTTTGGCGGAGCGTGCGTTTGGAGCGGGAGCGCAGGGCGCTTCATCGCATGGGACGGGAGGATTGAATGAGCATTTTCGGCAGCATCATGGGCAAGATCTTCGGCCACAAGGCGGACGCACCCGCACCCGCGCCCGAGCCCGCGCCCGCGGAAGCGGAGGCCGCTCCGGCTGCGGCACCGGCTCCCGCCGCGGACGCGACGCCGGTCGATGTCGGAGCCGTCCTGTCCGAGATGGCGAGCATGCAGGGCGGCGGCGGCAACTACCAGACTTCGATCGTCGATCTGCTCAAGCTGCTCGATCTCGATTCCAGCCTCGATGCGCGCAAGCAGCTCGCCGACGAGCTGGACGTGCATGCCGGCGAGCCCGGCACCGCCGAGCAGAACATCGCATTGCACCAGGCGGTCATGGCGAAGCTCGCCGAGAATGGCGGCGTGGTTCCCGACAGCTTGCGCGGGGGCTGAGCCCGGCCGGCCTGCGGGCCGGAGCCAATCGGCAAATCGTCATCCCCGCGAAAGCGGGGATGACGAAATGAGGGTTCCCGATCCTGGCGGCAGGTTCAGGCGGCGATCGCCTCGCCGACGAAGCGGAAGAAGGCGCGGCTTTCGGGCCGGCGCGCCGCGTCCCATTCCGGATGCCATTGCACGGCGAGCACTGGCGCGCCGGCGGGGCGAGCCGAGAATGCTTCCACCAGGCCGTCGCCCGCGGCATGGGCTTCGGGCGCAAGGCCGTCGCCGAGGCGCTCGATTCCCTGCCGGTGCACCGAGTTCACGCGGATGCGCCGCTCGCCCGTAATGGCGGCGAGGAGGCCTTCGGGGCGCAGGTCCACGTCGTGGTCATGGTCGAACAGCGCTTCATAGGGCAGATGTTCGCCCTCACGGTGGTGCGCGGCGAGATCGTCGGTCAGCGTGCCGCCGAACAGCACGTTGAGCTCCTGCAGGCCGCGGCAAATGCCGAACACCGGGCGGCCCGCATCGATCATGCGGCCGGCCAGCGCAATCGCCACTTCGTCGCGCTCCTCGTCCAGCGGGCCTTGGGCAGGGCCGTCACTGCCATAGCGGCGCGGCGCGATGTTCGAGCGCGAACCGGTGAGCAGCAGGCCGTCGAGCCGCGCGGCGAGTGAGGCCGCGTCGAACCCGCCGGCAATGGCGGGCACCAGCAGCACGGTGGCGCCGGATATCTCGGCCAGCGGGCGGATGAACCGCGTCGCGACTGCCTGGATCGGCCGGTCGGCAATCTTGTTGCAGCAAAGGACGCCGATCAGCGGGCTCATGCGCCGTGCTCCGCCAGCCGCTCGGACAGCGCGGCGCGTGCGGCGGGGGCGAGCCGGATCGCCTCGGGCTGTGCCACCACGCTTTCGGGCGGTACGTCGTCGAGCAGCCACACATTGCCGCCGATTACGCTGCCGCGCCCGATCGTCACCCGGCCCAGGATGGTGGCGCCGGCATAGATGGTGACGTCGTCCTCGACGATCGGATGGCGCGCGTGCCGGTTGCGCGGACCGGTGGGCGCCAGGCCGAGCGGGCTGCGCGCGCCCAGGGTGACGTGCTGGTAGAGGCGCACGCCCCGTCCGATGATCGCGGTCTCGCCGATCACCACGCCGGTGCCGTGGTCGATGAAGAAGCTGGGGCCGATCGTCGCCCCGGGATGGATGTCGATGCCGGTGCGCGCATTGGCCAGCTCCGAGATCACGCGCGCGACGATGACGGCCCCCAGCGTGTGGAGCTGGTGCGCGATCCGGTGGTGGAGGATGGCGAGCGCGCCCGGATAGCTGATCAGGATCTCATCGGCGCTGCGCGCGGCCGGATCGCCGACAAAGGCGGCCTCGACATCGGCATCGACCAGCGCGCGAATGTCCGCGAGCGTCGCGGTGAAGAGGCGGACGATGGCGTCGGGCTGATCGGGCTCGAAGAGCTGGTCGGACTCGGCTTGCCAATAATCGAGCTCGTTCGCCACTTCCTCGCGCAGCAGCGTGAGGGCGCTGCCCAGCTGCTCCGCGACGAAATCGTCCTCGCGTGCCAGGCCACCGCGAAAGCCGCCCAGCCGGGCGGGGAAAAGCGCCGCCGAGAGATGCTCGACGACCCGCGCCAGGCCGAAGGGGGAAGGGAAGCGAGTCACGCTCCCGCGGCTCGGCTGCCGCGTCCGCCACGCCGATCGCGCGGCGTTGAGCGCCGAGACGGTGCCCGCGATCTCGGTCGCGAAGGTGGAGGCGGTTGGGGCGGAGGCGGTTGGGGCGGGGCTGGGCGGTGTCGAACGCATGAAAGCTGCCTCGTGGTGCGTGCGGTCAACATCCCCTAATCCGATGGGACTTTCAGCAAAGGAAATATTGGCCCGCGCGAAACCCCCGGGGCCGTGGGTCAGGCGGGCTGGGTGCGGGCGCCTTCGATCGGGAGCAGCAGGGTGAAGCGGGTCCCCTCGGCCGTCGACTCCAGCGCGACCTTGCCGCCGATCACTTCGGCGCGGCGGGCCTGATTGCCAAGCCCGCGGCCCTGCGCCGCCATGGTCGCGTCGAAGCCCCGGCCATTGTCCTCCACGCCCACGCAGACCTGGCCGTCGCGCACGCCGGTGGTGACCGTGATCTCGCTGGCGGCAGCGTGCTTGATCACGTTGGTGAAGGCCTCCTGCAGGATGCGCAGGATGTGGAGCGAATGGCGCTGGTCGAGCCAGGCGAGCGGCGGCACGTCGCGCACGTCCCAGCGCAGGCGGATGCCCGTCGCCTCCAGCCGCGGCTGGAGGCGGAAGCGCAGGGTGCCGAGCAGCAGCAGGAGGTCGGTCTCCACCGGCTCCATCGAATCGATGGTGAGCTTCAGGTCGTCGATGCAGCCCTTGAGCAGCTGGGCGATGTCCGCCTCGTCGATATGGCCGTGCTCGACCATGCGCAGCGTGCTCACCAGCGACGAGCCGAGCCCGTCGTGCATGTCCTGCATCAGGCGCTGGCGTTCCTGGAAGAGCACTTCGCGCCGCTCGATCTCGCGCAGCTTCTGGTGGCTGGCGTTGAGCTCCGCCTCGCGCTCGGCCAGCCGGCTGGCGAGCACCAGGTTGGATTCGGCCACCGCGTGCATCGCCCGGATGTAGCGGCTCAGCATGATCTGGCAGAAGGCGATGATCAGCGCGATCTGCGCGTAGAAGGAGACGAACAGGCTTTCGATGTCGATGATGTTGTTCTGCAGCAGCATGTCGCGCCCGCCCAGGATGAACGAGAGCAGGCCGCAGATCGCCAGCCCGATACCCTCCATGGTGCCCGCCCGGCGGCTCCAGATGATGTGCACGATGAAGGTGAAGGTGCCCATGCTCACCATGGTGATGTACATCAGCGGGGAGACGATGGTGGCGTCGGCCGTGCCTTCGAACAGCGGCAGGGTGATTCCGCCGAAGCCCAGGCACATGACGGTGATGGCCGCGGTCAGCCAGCGTGCATGATGGTGGTGCAGCGCGGTGAGGAAGAGATGGGCGATCAGGACGGTCCAGCCCACCGAATTGACCGTGATCCAGCCGAACCATGCGTCCGAGATGGGCAGGCGATCCGCGCCCATATAGGCGTGCATCACCCGCAGGAACGTCGCGACGGTCATCAGCGCATAGAGGAGGTAGAGCGTCTCGCGCCGAGACCGCAGCCAGACGAGAAAGGCGAACGCGCCCGTCGCGAGGAACATCGCCGAGCTGATATAGGGCAGCTCGGCCTGGAAGAAGGCGCGGGTGTAGTAAGCTGCGGCGAGCTGGCGATAGTCGCCGATCCACAGCGTCGAAAGCGCGCCGCCGATGCCGCGGACGTGGCGGATGCGGATCAGCAGATCCTTGGGCGGGGCGCTTTCGGCGGCTTCCTCAAGCGGGATCCACAGCGGCCGGTTCGAACCGTTCCACTGGAGATTGGCGTGCGTCTGGTAGAAAAGCCGCCCGTCGACATAGATGGCCAGCTCGCCATCCGTCTTCCAGCGCGGGATGTAGAGATAGGCGCCGCTCGGCGCAGACTGCGCGGAGCCGAGCGTGAAATGATACCAGGTCGTCTGGGTAGGCAGCAGCCCGGCGTCGCCGGCGCCCGGCAGCATGCGCGGCCGGAGCGCATGGGGCAGGGCGACGTCCTGCCACCGGCCCGGCAGCGCGCGCCAGTCGGCGGTGCGCGACGGTGGGGGATAGCCCTGGGTATATTGGACCAGCAGCTGCGCGCGGGTCAGGTGAATGCCCTGCGGCCGGGATCCGAGATAAAGGGCGATGAGGACCAGCGTCGCCAGCCCCGCATAGACGAGGAAGGTCCGCAGCGACCTAGAGAATACCATGGTTGCGGGCCTCGAAGATCGCTTCCGCCTTCGAGGTGACCTCGAGCTTCTGGTAGATTCGCCGGACGAAGGTCATCACCGTGTTGCGCGAGACCAGCATCAGCTCGGCGATCTCGTCATAACTGAAGCCCTTGGTGATCAGCTCGAGCGCCTCGCGTTCGCGCGGCGAGAGCGGGGAAGCGATCGGAGTCGCCGTCGCCAGCGCGGCAGCGGTGGGGACCTGGGGCGCGGGCTCGGCCGGGCGGAAGCGCAGCAGGATCTGACGGGCGATGCGCGGGCTGATCGGGCTGCCTCCGGCATGGAGGGCGCGGATCTCGTCCGCGATCTTCTCGGCCGAGCTGTCCTTCAGCAGATAGCCCGCCGCCCCCGCCTCGATCGAGGCGATCACGTGCTTCTCGTCGGCGAAGGTGGTGCTCACCATGATCCCGCAGTCGGGCCAGCTGGCATGGGCGGCGCGGATCACGTCGATCCCCGATCCGTCGGGCAGGCCGAGATCGACCACCAGCACGTCGAGCGGATCGCCGGTCAGCATCTTGCGCGCCTGGGCGACATTGTGCGCCATGCCGATCAGCTGCATGTCGGTCGAGCTGCGCACCGCCGCGGCGAAGCTGTTCTGGAAGGCGATGTCGTCCTCCACCAGCGCGACCTTGAGCAGTGGCGGTGCGGCATCGGGCATCGGGACATCCTGGAGCGGCCCGCTTCCCGGGGCGTGGCCGTGGCGGCGATCGGATGGGCGCGCGGCGGCGCCCGGTTTTCGCGCTCTTACCATTCGAACCGCCCCGGGCTTGTCCCTAGAAATAGCGACATACGCAATATTTCATGCTCGTTACAATTTGTTCCGGAGCCCTGCCCCGGTTAATGTCGCATTTCCCAGGTCGGGCACAAACGAGAGTCGCCTCATGCCAAGCCCGGAACCCCTGACGCCCCTGCTGGTGGCGGAGCTGGTCGGCGGTATCTACGAAGCCGCGCTCGATCCGTGCCTGTGGCAGCGGCTGGTCGATCGCGTCGAGGAAATCTACCCCGAAATCACTGTCGCGCTGTTCAGCCATGAGAGCCATCTCCCGGCGGCCGCGCTGACGGTGACGGCCAATTATTCCGATGCCGCGATGCGCGACTATGCGGCCCATTATTTCTCCAACAGCCCCTATGTCGATTTCGTGCCGCACAACGGCGTCGGCCAGCCGGTGCGGACCGAGGCGATCATCCGCGACGAGGAGCTGTTCCGCACCGAGCATTACAACGACTTCATGCGCGTCCACCGGATCGGCCATCATGGCACCGGCATGGTGCTCGAGCGCGAGCCGGGCGGCTGGGCCTCGCTCTCCTTCGCCGACCGGCGGAACGACACGGCGCGGCGCGAGCACCAGATGCAGCTGCTCCGGCTGCTCGCCCCGCATTTCGGCCGCGCGTTCAAGCTGCGCCGCACGCTGATGGACGCGCGCATGGCGGGGATGGCCGCGCAGGCAGTGTTCGACGGCTGGATGCACGCCGCCCTCGTGCTCGATCGCGAAGGCCGGGTGATGACGATGAACCGCCGCGCCGAAGCGCTGGTCGCGCGGGGCGAGGGGGTCGTGCTCAATCGCTTCGGCCAGCCGCGCAGCTTCGACGACAAGTGCAGCCGCGCGCTCGACCTTGCCTTCGCCGCCTGCCGCGCCAGCGCGGACACGCCGATGGAGGCGAGCGGCGAGCTTTCCGGCGTGATGCTGCCGCGCCGCAGCGGCGGGGTGCCGCTGCACGCGATGCTCTGGCCCATCGCCACGGCGGCCGAGTTCGGCCTGCCGAGCCTGCCCGGGCAGGTGCTGCTGGTCATATCCGATCCCGACGACACGCCGCCCGGCGCGGTCGCCTGGATCGCGCGGCGCTTCGCCTTGTCCCCGGCGGAAGAGAAGCTCGCCGACGCGGTGATCGCCGGCGTGCCGCTGAACGAGGCGGCGGAGAAGCTCGGCATCCAGCTCTCGACCGCGCGCACCCGGCTCAAGACCATCCAGGCCAAGACCGGCTGCCACCGCCAGCTCGATCTCGTGCGCCTGGCCATGTCGGTGCCCACCGTCCGACTCGGATAGGGCGCGCACCGGCCGGTTTCCCCGCAAAGATGAACCGCGCCTAAACCACTACCATATGGGAGCTATTCGCTCCCGGTGCGCCTGCCTAGGCAACTCCATTCCGGATCGTGTGCGCATGATCGCGGTCGGGGGCCTGTGTCGATGAAGCTGGTGTTTTCCTGTCGTGACTTGCGTGCGGGACGGGGGCGAAGGGGGGAACATGGGGCGGCGATGCCGCGGTTTCGCAACGTCATTCGCCTGTCACTATTAGTAGCGACAGACGGAAAATTCCGCCTGCGGTACGATCCGCAGGCAGGATCGCTTGCCCGGGTCGTGGGGCGAAGCGGCCTCCGGGTTCCCCAGTTCCAGACAAAAAAAGGCCGAGCGATGCCGAAGGTTGCCGTGCAGCATCTCCCGAGCGGGCGGAAGACGCTTGCCATGTTCCTGCTCCTCGGGGGCACCGTGCTGGCCTTGCCCGCAGCCGCGCAGGTGCTGCCCACGCGCCAGCAGCTCAATCCCGCCCAGCAGACGCCGATCCCCGCCGCGCCGCGCGGCGAGCTGTTCCGCGACATGGAAGCGGGGCCGTGCCCCTTTGCCGGCAGCGACCTGAAGGTCACGCTGACCGACGTTGCGTTCCAGGGCGCGAATGGCGCCCTCGCGCTGGGCGAGGACAAGCTCCGTCTCGCTTATGCCGACCTGCTGGGCAGGGAAGTGCCCATCGCCACGATCTGCACGATCCGCGACCGGGTGGCGGCGCTCTACCTGCGCCGCGGCGTGCTGGCGGCGGTCGAGATCCCCCAGCAGCGCATCGCCGACGGCAAGCTGATCCTCTCGGTCGTCGAGGCGCATGTGGTCTCGGTGAGCTATCACGGCGATGTCGGCCCGGCACAGCGGCAGGTCGAGCGCTATCTCGACAAGCTGAAGGGGATGACCCCCTTCGATCTCAACGTCGCGCAGCGCTACCTGCTGCTCGCCTCGGACATTCCCGGCGTGATCGTCCAGGCCTCGCTCAAGCAGTCGCCGGGCGGCAACGGCGCGGTCGATCTCGACATCGCCGTCTCGCGCACGCCGGTCACCGCCACCTTCGCGGTGAACGACTATGGTTCGGACTCGATCGGCCGCGACCTTGCCACTGCGCGCGTCGACTATAACAGCTTCACGCCGTTCGGCGAGCGCACCACCATCGTCGGCTATGGCACGATCTCCAGCCCCGAGCAGCGAGTCATCCAGCTGACCGAAAGCGTCAAGCTGGGCGGGGAGGGCCTCCAGCTCGACCTGTCGGGCTCGTTCGCGCGAACCCGGCCGGGCGCCGCGCTCAAGCCGCTCGATCTGCTCGGCAACAGCTTCGCCGGCAATGCCCGGCTCACCTATCCGCTGCTGCGCCATCGCCGCTACAATCTGAACCTCTCGGGCGGGCTGGAATGGATCGACCAGAAGGTCGAGTTCGGCGGCGGCGTCGCCACGCTGACCGAGGACAAGCTGCGCGTGCTCTTCGCCCGGCTCGACGGCCATCTCGCGCCGCGCGAGCTGGCCTCGCACTCGGTGGCCGCCACCGGCTCGCTCGAGCTGCGCAAGGGCATCAACGGGCTGGGCGCCACGCCCTATGGCAACCGGGTCGCCTCGCGCTTCGGCGGGCGTCCGGATGCGACGGTGGTCCGCGCCGATCTCTCGGTCGGCGGGCGGGTCATCGGTCCGGTGACCGCCAGCGTCTCGGCCAGCTGGCAATATACCGACACGCCGTTGCTCTCGTACGAGGAGTTTGCCGCCGGCAATCTCTCGATCGGCCGGGGCTATGATCCCTCGGCTGCCTCGGGCGATCGCGCGCTGGGCTCGACCCTCGAGATCAGCACCGCGCCCTTCGCCTTCGCCAAGCGCTCGGCCTTCCGGCCCTATGCGTTTCTCGATGCGGTGCGGCTTACCAATATCGGCCCCGGCGCCGACCAGGTGACGCTGCGCTCGGCCGGCTATGGCGTCCGTGCGCAGATCGGCCCGTGGTTCTCGCTCGATCTCGCCTGGGCGCATCCGTTCGACCGGGTCGCCCCCAAGGCGCCCAAGCCCGCCGACCGCATCCTCGTCAGCCTCTCCGCCTCGATCTTCTGAGGGATATGCTCATGTCCGCCCCCCGCCGCCGCAGCCGCCTCTTCACCACTTCGGCCTTCGGCGCGCTCGCGCTCGCCGCGCTCTGGGCGGCGCCCGCGCATGCGCAGCTCGTCCAGACCGGCGCGACCGGCAATGGCGGCGCCCCGGTGGTCGACCAGTCGGTGCCCAACACCACGACGGTAACGCTGAACGGCTCGCGCACGGTGATGGACTGGAGCCGGTTCGACATAAACAGCGGCGACACCGCCAATTTCGTCTTCGCCAATCGCAACGACATCGTGCTCAACCGCGTCAACAGCGCGACCTCGAGCACGATCAACGGCAACCTCAACGGCACGATCGGCGCCGGCGGCGCGGCCGGCGGCAATATCTGGATCTACAACGCGAACGGCGTGGTGATCGGCGCCAATGCCCGGATCAGCACCGGCGGCCTGCTCGTCACCACCGCGGCGGTGGACCGCGCCACCGACGCCAGCCCGGGCGGCTTCCTCGACGGCGCTTCGACCAGCTTCGGCTTCACCGGCGCTTCGAGCGGCACCGGCATCATGGTGCAGAACGGTGCCCAGATCACCAGCCATGGCGGCGCGATCGCGCTGGTGGCGCCGGTGGTCACCACCGAGGCGGGATCGAGCATCTCGGCGCAGGACGGCGGCAACGTGCTCTATGGCGCGGCGGCCAAATACCAGATCAGCTTCCGCCAGACCGGCGCGGACGATCTCGACCTGCTCAGCTTCGAAGTGGCCAGCGGGGCGGACGGCACCGGCGATGCCAACGCCCTCACGCTCGGCGGCGCGACGAGCGGCAACCGGGTGTTCGCCGCGCTCGTCTCCAAGACCGGCGTCATGTCCCGCCTGCTGCTCACGGGCAACCTGACCGCGACGACCGCGGCGCTCGACGAGACCGGCGCGATCGTCCTCACCACCGGGCACAATATCGTGAACGGAGCGGCGGATGCGGCCGCCGTTGCGGGCAATGGCGGCGCGGATCTCGCCAGCGGCAACTTCATGGATTTCACCGCGCCCGCGATCTCGATGCTCTCCAGCGGCTCGATCACGGTCGGCACCAACATGAACGCCGCCGGGGGCACGGTCGACCTTGCCGCCGAGGGGGTGCTCTGGAGCAATATCGGCGCGATCACCACCGACACGTTCACGGCCCGGTCCGGCGGTTCGATGCAGTTCGGCGGCTCGAATGCAATCGACAGGGTGAATGGCCTCACCGCCGGTGGCGACATCAGCTTCTACAATGGCCTCGGCATCACGGAGATTGCCGGCGACATCGTCTCGCCCGGCCGCGTCAACCTGAACATCGGCCAGGCCAGTGGCAGCGGCATCGTCCGTGCCAGCGGCGCCATGCTGGCCGGTGGCGGCGCCTACAACCTGGATAGCGGCGCCACGCTCGAATATGTCTATGCGATCACGCGTGACCTCACGGTCAACAGCACCGGCGATCTGAAGCTTAGCCTGAACGGCAGCGCGAACGACCTCGGCTATAAAGTCATCCTCAATGCCGCGAGCGGCTCGATCCGCCAGACCGGTGGCGACGGGCTGGTCGGCAGCGTGGTCGCCAACGCCCTTGGCGAGATCACCCTCAACAGGGCCAACAGCTTCACCAGCCTCACGGCCATTTCCACCGATGGCGAGAACATCACGGTCAACGCGACGGGCAATCTCGACTTCAAGGTGAACACCTTCTCGACCGCCCGCTTCACCGTCGGGGGCGATGCGACATCTTCGGGCGCGAACGCGCTGATCGCCGGAGGTCTGCACGTGACCGCGGGCGGCGCGATCAACCTCAGCTCCAACGGCGGCGACGCTGCGTTCGGGGACCTGCAGGCGGGTGGCAACATCACGCTGGCGATGGACGGCGATCTCACGCTTGGCGGCGCCATCCAGGCGGGGCCCGGCGGCATCGGCACGTTCACCTCGCGGAACGGCGCGATCAAGCAGGTCGCTGGCAGCATCAACAGCGACACGATCAAGTTCAATGCCAATGGCTCGATCAGCCAGAGCAACGGCGCCACCTTCCGGGCCAATGGCATATCGCTGAACAGCGGCGGCAACGTCACGCTGGGCAACGCCAACAACTTCAACGTCATCAACGACCTCGCCGTGTTCGGTGGCCTGACGCTGCGCAACCATGGCAATATCGATCTCCGCACCGCAGTCAGCGGCTTTTACGGCTCCGGCGGCGCGCTGAACCTGACGTCGGATACCGGCAGCATCATCGGCGGCAACAACGTCAACGCTTCCAGGCTCACTGCCACGGCAGCCGGCGGCATCGACTTCAGCGGCTCCGGCACCAGCATCTTCGAACTCGGCACCCTGGCGGCGGGCGGCACCGCCGCGGTCACGACCGACACCGGGCTGGCGGTGGAGGGGGACGTCACCGGCGCGACGGTCGCGCTCCATGCCAATGGTGGCGACCTCACCCAGGCGGCCGGCACGACGATCCGCGGCCAGACGATCAACGTCACGGCGAGCGGCTCGATCCTGCAGGACCAGGCGGCCGTGATGCGCGGCACCGGCTTCGTCGGAAGCACGGTGCGGGCGGGCGGCGACCTGATCCTGGCCGGCAGCAACCGGCTCGCCGACTTTGCCGACGTGACGCTCGGCTGGGGCTCGGGCAGGGACGTCACCTATCACTCGGCCTATAGCATCCAGTTTCAGTCGACGGGCACCCCCATCGGCGCGCTCAACCTGATCGTCGACAACGGCTCGATCAGCCAGGGCAGTGCCGCCTTCACCGCCAACCGCTTCTCGGCCAGCGCGACGCAGGACATCGACATCGGGTCGGCGGCGAACAACGCGATCGCCTATCTCGGCAATGTCAGCAGCAGCACGGGCGAAGTCCGGCTGCGTGTCGGCGCCAACAATCCGCTCTCGATCGACGGCACGATCAGCTCGACGAGCCGCGTGATCTTCACGTCGCGCGGCGCGGTGTCGGGCGCCGGCAAGCTCTCCGCGCCCCAGCAATATCTCGATCTTCAGAGCGGCGGCACGATCAATGTGCTGGGCAGCACCAACCTGCTCCAGGTCGGCATCGGGGACGACACGACGATCCGGGCCGATGGCGGCCTGACGCTCAGCGGCATGATCGCCGGCAACAGCAAGAATCTCACCCTGGCTGCCGCCGCCGGCGACATCACCCAGACCGGCGGCCAGTTCAGCGGCGTGAACACGCTGACCGCCACGGCGAGCGGTGCGATCGACCTGCAGAGCGCCAATAACAGCATCACCAGCTTTGTCGGCACGTCGACCGGCAATGGCGCGATCAGCCTGTTCGCCTATAACCCCGATTTCCAGGTCGATACCGGCGGTGCCGTGACCATCCGCGCGGGATATGGCGTCACTGCCTCGGGCGTGCTGCATGCCGGCACGCTCGATGTCGCGACCGACAGCGGCGACATCACCATCAACACCAGCGCCGAATCGATCGGCAGCTACACGAACCTGTCGGCGGCGGCCGGTAGCGTCTCGGTCACCAACGCATCGACGATCAATCTCGGTGTCGGCATCACCGCCGATCCGGCCGGCACCGTGTCGCTCACCTCGACCGGCGGCGCGATCAACCAGAGCGCCGGCACGATCAGCGCCCGCGCGATCCGGCTGAACGCGAACACCGCCATCAGCCAGTCCGGCACTGCCGCGCTCCACGGCACCGAGCTGTCGCTGACCAGCGGCGGCAATGCCACGCTCGGTGGCGCCAACGACTTCACTTCGCTCCGCGATCTCGCCGTCGGCGGCAATCTGACGCTGCGCAATGCCGGCACCATCAATCTCAATCCGCTCAATAGCGGCGGCTACACCTCGGGCGGTGTGCTGAACCTGACGTCCGACACCGGCGACGTCACCGGTACCAACCCTGTCACCGCATCGCGCTTCATCGCCTCGGCCGCCGGCGCGATCGAACTGAACGGCGCGATCGACTCGCTGGGCGCGGTGACTGGCGGCAGCTCGGTCTCGATCTCTTCCAGCCGCGCGCTCTCGCTGACGGGCGATGTCGGCGGCGGCTCCACCGTGTCTCTGTCCGCGCGGTCGCTCGGCCAGGGCGCCGGCACGACGATTTCGGGCAACGACATCTTGCTCAACGCCTCGGCCGGCGCGATCGACCAGGATATCGGCGCGCGCATCCTGGCGGGCAATTCGCTAGAGGGGCATTCGACCGGCGACCTGCTGCTCCGCGGCGCGAACAACCTCGGCTACCAGACGCCGTTCCTTACCGCCGGCACCAACGCGAACGTCCATATCCGCTCGGTCGGCGACTTCAAATATGCCGCCTATGGCACCTCCGTCACCGATCTCACGCTGATCTCCGACAGCGGCGCGATCACCCAGTTCGGCGGCTTGCGGGCCAACACGCTGACCGTCCGGGCGGCGACCGGCATCCGGCTGGACGGCGGCGGCGCGAACAATAGCGTCAGCACGGTGAAGGAGCTGAACAGCACCGCCGGCACCATCACCCTGATCGAAGACGATGGCTTCGACATTGCCGGCAACATCAGCGGGGCCGGGCTGGTCCAGTTCGGCACCAACGGGGCCATCACCACCAGCAGCGGCCATCTCAGCGCCGGTACGCTGGAAGTGTCCGCCCGCAACGGCGCCTCGTTCGACGTGACGGGCAACATCAAGCTGAGCGCGGTGACCACCTCGAGCGGCGGCGGCAATTTCTACCTGGGCAGCGACGGCAATATCGAGCTGACCGGCGCCGTCAGAACCGGCACCGGCAACCTGATCCTGGCGACGACCAACGGCGCAATCACCAGCAATGGCGGCACGGTTTCGGCCTTCATGACGACCGCGGACGCCACGGGGGCGATCAGCCTGGTCGGTGACAGCTTCGCCAATTTCTGGGCGACATCGAGTGGCGGCGGCGACATCCATCTCAGCGGCAACAGCGATGTCGGTTTCCAGGTCAGCACTACCGGCGCCCTCACCGTCGACGCCGGGGGGCAGGCGTACAACAGCGGCGATGTCGTCGCCCATTCGGTGGCGATCGCCGCGGGCACCGGGATCAACCTGGTCAATACCGGCTTCACCGTCGATATCGGCAGCTTCGGCCAACTCAGCACGGACGACGGCCTGGTCAGCGTCGACCTCCTGGGAGACATCAAGCTCGCCGGCAACGTCACCGCCGGCGGCACGGGCAACACGGTCAGCCTGATCTCGGGCCAGAACATCCTGCAGAATTCGGGCACGATCACCGGCGACATCATCAAGCTGAGCGGTGGCGCCGGCATCGCCCAGGCCAGCGGCGCGACGCTGCACGGCGGCGCGCTGTCGCTCACCAGCAGCGGCACCGTGACGCTGGGGCAGGCCAATGACTTCACCAGCATCGCCGCTCTCTCGATCGGTGGCGGCCTGACGCTGCGCAACCTGGGCAGCATCGATCTCGATCCGACGACCGGCGGCGGCGCCACCCTGGGCGGCGCGCTGACCGTGACCTCGGACACCGGCGACATCAGTGCCGGCAATGTCGTCACCACCTCGAAGCTAACCGCCACGGCGGTGAACGGGTCGATCCGGCTTGGCGGCGGCGGTCATCTGATCGGTTCGCTCGGCACGTTGAAGGCGGGCGGCGACATCGAGATCGGCACCGATCTCCCCGGATTCACCCTGACCGGCGACATCACCGCCACGAATGTGACTCTGCTCGCGATGAATGGCGGGATCACCCAGAACGCCGGCACCAAGATCACTGCGGACACGCTCAACGCCACCGCCAACAACAACATCACGCTCGACCAGGCGAATGCGATCACCACGGTGAGCGGGCTCAACGCCAATTTGTTCACCAGCGGGCACAGCATCACCTTCCGCAACGATGGCGACATCATTCTCAACGGCCGGGTCGATGCCACGGGTGGCACGCTAAGGCTGACCTCGAACACCGGCGGCATCACCCAGAACACCGGCGCCGGCATCTATGTCCGCGCGAACCAGCTCTTCCTGAGCGGCGCCAGTGACTTGCTGCTCAACAGCACCAGCAACGACATCGCCACGCTTGGCGGCGCGACGAGCACCAATGGTGGCATCCTCTATCGCGACGCCAATGGCTTCGACATTGCAGGCAACATCACTGCGAATGCGACCAATGGCGGTCTCGCACTGCGCACCGCGGGTGCCGGGTCGATCACCCAGAGCGGTGGAATCATCGACGTCGACTATCTCGGTGTGGTTACCACCGGCACGAGCACGGTCACGCTCAACCAGGCGAACCGGATCCACCGGCTCATCGCCATCTCGGGCAACGGCACGCTTTCGCTCAACAGCACCACCGACCTCCTGATCGACCAGTCTGTCTATTTCAGCACGATCTCGCTGAGCTCGGGCGGGGCGATCACCCAGAGCATCAACGGCTCGTTCGGGGCGGGCACGGCCAATCTGAGCGCAGTCACCGGCATCAACATGCCGGGCGGCTCCCCTTCCGGCAACAACAGCATCCAGAATTTCGGCACGATCACCAACACGACCAGCGGCGGCATCAACATCGTCAACTATAGCGCGTTGGGCACCAGCCTCACCGGCAATATCAGCGCGGCAGGGCAGACGGTGTCGATCTCCGACGCCCAAGGCCCGATCAACCAGACCGGGGGCGTGATCACCGCCGACACGTTGAACATGTCGGCGACCGGCGGCATCAATGTCAGCGGCGCCAACCAGGTCAGCAATCTCGGCGCGATGAGCGGGGCGGGGCTGAGCTTCGCCAATGCCGGCAGCTTCAACGTCACCCAGTCGATCGACATGACCGGCGCTCATCTGAACCTGACGTCGAACGGCGGCGCGATCACGCAGAATGCGGGCACGACGCTCACCGCCGACACCATGGCGCTCAATGCCGGCACCACGATCAGCCAGGGCACCGGCGCGAGCCTGCACAGCACCAGCCTGTCGCTCTTCGGCGGCGGCACCGTGACGCTGGGCGAGGCCAACGACTTCACCACGCTCACCGATCTCGCGGTGGGCGGCGACCTGACGCTGCGCAACCGGGGCACCATCGATCTCAGCCCGATTCTCGGGGGCACCGGCCGGTACGGCTCGGGCGGCGCGCTCACCCTGATCTCGGATACCGGGAGCATCCTCAGCACCAACACCGGGCCCAGTACCTCGCGCCTGACCGCGTCGGCGGCGGGGTCCATCAGCCTCGCCGGCACGATCGCCTCGCTCGGCACCATCACTGCCGGCCAGAGCATCCTGCTGACCACCTATAGCGGCGTCATGGACCTGACCGGAAACGTGACCGGCCGGAACATCAGCCTCTACGCGGATACCGGGATCAGCCAGAGCGGCGGCATCATCACTGCCGATCGGCTCAACGCCATCGCCTCCGGCAGTATCTCGCTGACCGGGGCGAACCAGATCGGCCTGGTCGGCCGGCTCGACACCGATCGCTACGACAGCGGCACCGGCCACGACATCACGCTGCGCAACGCCGGCGCGATCGTGCTCGACTATCTGATCAAGGCGCCGGGCGGCACCGTCACGCTGACTTCGGACACGGGCGGGATCAGCCAGACCGGCTTCAGCGTCATCACCGCCGGCACGCTCAAGGCCAATGCGGTGGGCGATATCGTCCTCGACCAGGCGGGCAACGACTTCGACCATCTCGGCGCGATCCGCAGCACCGGCGGCAACGTCACCATCGTCGATGCCGATGCCTTCGACCTGACCGGCCAGGTCCGCGCGGCCGGCGCGCTCTCGCTCACCTCGGGCGGGGCGATCACCACCAATGGCGGGCTGGTCGTCGCGGGCGGCCTGCTCGACGTGTCGGCAGCCAGCGCAAACCTGGTCGCCGGCGGCGATATCCGGCTCGGCACCGTTACCACCAACGGCAACTTCGCGATCGACACCGATCAGAACCTGACGGTTGCCGGTACGCTCAACACCAATGGCGGCACCGCCACGCTGACCGCGGCCCTTGGCGCGATCCGGCGCAGCGGCAGCGGCACCATCTCTGCCAGCCAGGTCAATGCTACCGCGGCAGGCGACATCACGCTCGACAGCACCGGCAACGCATTGATCTGGGCGAGCTCGAGCGGTGGCGGGGGCATCAACCTTACCGGCAATGCCGACATCTTCTTCAAGATCGACACCACCGGCGACCTCACCGTCGATGCCGGTGGCATTGCCGGCAACAACGACAACGTGCTCGCGCGCTCGGTGGGGATCAACGCGGCCGGCGGAATCTATCTGAACGACCAGACCGTCACCATCGGTGTCGGCAGCTATCGCTATCTTACCTCGTCGAGCGGCGCGATCGACATCGAGAACAAGGGCGACATCAAGCTCGACGGCAACGTCACCGCGAACGCCCCCGGCCAGTTTATCCGCCTCTATTCGAGCCAGAACTCGATTCTGCAGAACAGCGGTACGATCACCGGCGACAATGTCCAGCTCCGGGCCGTCAACAATGTCACCCAGTCAAGCGGTGCCAAGGTGGTGGCGAACACCCTGGCGCTCGCCGGCATCGACGTCTCGCTGGGCGAAGCGAACGAGATCGGCGCGCTCGACGCCTATTCGATCAGCCGCGACTTCACGCTGCGCACGGTCGGCACGCTCGACCTGGGCGGGGCGGGCAACCAGGTCACGAACAACGGCAACCTCACGCTGACCTCGGACACCGGCAACATCACCGGCACCTATGTCGAGACCAACAAGCTGACCGCCACCGCCACCAACGGCAGCATCGTCTTCACCTATGGCAACAACAAGATCCGCGGGCTCGGCGACCTGACCGCCAAGAGCACCGGCGGCACCGACATCAACATCTACACCGCCACCGCACTGGGCCTGAGCGGCAACATCTCCGGCGGCGGCGTCCAGATCTATGCCGGCGGCGGCGCGATCAGCCAGAGCGGGGGCGGGATCACCGCCGACCGGCTGGCGATCGGCGCGGGGACCAGCCTGCTGATCGGCGGCGCGAACAATTTCGGCACGCTGTCCGACATGGGCCATGGCGTGGGTGCGGACATCACCATCCGCAATCGCGGCAACCTGCTGCTGCCGAGCAACGGCACGGCGATCGGCACGCTCAACCTGACCTCGGACACGGGCTCGATCAGCCAGACGAGCGCCCTGACCGCGAACACGCTCATCGCGCGGGCCGCGACCGGTATCGGCTTCAACAGCAGCGCGAACAACTTCACCCGCCTGGCCGGCCTGGCCACGGATGCCGGCGACGTCCGGATCCGGGATACCGGCAGCCTGGCCATCGACGGCAACATCACCGCGGCCGACACAGTCTTCCTCAGCACCACCGGGGCGATCACCACCACCAGCGGCAAGATCGATGCGGACACGCTCAGCGTGGTCGGCACCAATGCCACGCTGGCGGCGGCCGGCGACATCAAGCTGGGCGGCGTCGGCGTCAATAGCGGCTTCACGCTCACCGCCGATGGCGGCATCGAGCTGACCGGCAACCTCACGGCCATCGGGACGAGCCTGATCGCCACGGCCGGCGCGATCACCCAGAGCGGCGGGACCGTCAACGTCACCACCGGCGCCATGAGCGCGGCGGGCAACATCACGCTCGGCGGCGACAACCGCTTCACCAACTTCATCGGCACCTCGACCGGCGGCGGCACCATTACCCTCAACAATGGCGGTTCGGGCGGGATCGTCGTGGGGCTCAACACCACCGGCAATGCCGTGGTGACCGTCGGGGGCAATCTCGCCTCGAGCGGGATCGTCGTCGACAGCCTGTCGATGACCGCCGGCCATATCGACCTGACCAACAGCGTCGACGTGAACAGCTTCGCCAGGCTGGTCGCCACCTATGGCGACGTCCTCGTCTCCAATGCCGGCAGCTTCACCGTCGCGGGCGATGTCAGCGCCAGCAAGCTGGGGCTGCGCTCGGTCAATCTAGTGGCCAATGGCGGCGGGATCTCGCAGACGGCGGGCACGATCTCGGCCAATGACGTCACCCTGCGCGGCAGCGGCGACATCGTGCAGAGCGGCACGGGCCGCGTCGACGCCAATGCATCGGTCTTGACGGGCGCCAATCTCGACCTGATGGGCAACAACAGCTTCGGCGCCGCCACGCCCACCGTCGTCCGCGCCCCTGGCACCGTGCGGCTGAACGGCGACGCGCTGAACCTGCAGTTCATGAACCCTGCGGGCGACGTCACCCTGAGCGCGGCGGGCGACATCACCGTCAACAGTTTCGGGCTCCAGGCCAGTTCGCTCACCGCCAATGCCGGCGGCCAGCTCTCGGCGACGAGCAGCAGCAACCAGATTGCGACGGTGCACGGCCTGAGCGGCACCAGCATCGCCTTCGCCAGCACCGGATTCACCCTCGACGGCAACGTTACCGCCACCAACGGCGCGACGCTCACCGCGACGAGCGGCGGGATCGCCCAGACTGCCGGCACGATCTCCGCCGCCAGCGCGACGCTCGGCGCCGTGAACGGCTCGGTGGTGCAGAGCGGCAGCGCCAAGATCGTGGCGCCGAGCCTGAACGTGACTTCGGGCGGCGACCTCATCCTCGGCGGCGCGAACGACTTCACCGGCGCCAGCTCCAGCTTCGCCTATGGCGACGGCAGCAATGTCACGCTCCGCAATCTGGGAAGCATCGATTTCGGCGGGATACCGGGCTATACCATCAATGCACTCTCGCTGACCTCCGATACCGGCGCGATCAGCCAGGGTGGTCCGATTGCCGCGGGCAGCTTCTTCGCGAAGGCGGCGACGGGCATCGCCTTCGGCCATGCCGGCAACGCCATCGGCACCATCACCGGGCTGACCAACAGCATCAGCGGCGGCATCCTCTTCGCCACCTTCTCGAACCTGGATCTGGCCGGCAACATCTCGGCGGCGGGCCAGGAGGTGCTGCTGGTCAGCATCGGGCACGCGATGACGCAGAGCAGCGGCGGGATCGTCGCCGATACGCTGCGCGCCACGGCGTCCACCGGCCTTTCCCTGACCAGCGCGACCAACAATGTCGTCAATATCGCCGGCCTGACCAACGCCGCCTCTGGCGGCATCGCCTATACCGATGCCGACGGCTTCAGAATCACCGGCGACATCAACGCCATGGGCGGCCAGGCGCTTTCGCTCACGGTGGTGAATGCCAATGGCAATGTCCGCCAGAACGGCGGATTGGTCACCGCGGGCACGGTCAATCTGAGCGGCGGCCAGGCCTTCGACCTGCGCGGCGTCGGCGGCGGGAACTGGAACCACATCGCCGGCGTCGGCAACGTCAACACCGCCGCGCAGATCTACACCGAGGGCAATGTCGTGCTGACCGGCACGATCTACTCGCCCTATTTCGAGCTCTGGGCCGATGCCGGCAACATCACGCAGAGCGCCGGCCATGTCGATTCGGGCAATCCCGGCGGCAATTTCTTCGAGCTGCGCGCCGACAATATCTCGCTGACCAGCGCCACCAACCAGCTCACGGGAGCCGGCCTGATCACCTGGAGCGGGGCGGGCAACGTCACCGCCGTTTCCAGCGGAAACACCAATCTCGCCTATGTCTCGGGCGGCGCCACCTCGCTGACCGTCGCCGGCGGCAATCTCAGCGTAGGCGCCGATGGGATCGACGTCGGTACGCTGACGGCGAACGCTTCCGGCACCATCGACCTGCGCGGCCGGATCGGCACGCTCGGCAACGTCACCGCGGGCGGCGATGCATCCTTCCGCTCCAGTTCGAATCTCACCGTCAACGGCACGATCAACCTCGGCACCGGCCGCCTGTCGCTTGGCACGGCCGGCACGCTTTCCCAGCTCAGCGGCGCGATCACCGCGGGCGGGCTCGACGTGACCGCCGCCGGCGCGATCACCATGAACGCCAACAACAGCGTCGGGACGATCTATGGCCTGGCGACCCAGAATGGCGGCATCTCCTATTCCAGCAACAGCGGCTTCGCGCTGGGCGGTGACATCACGGCCGGCGGCGGCAATGCCGTCTCGTTGAACGCCACCCTGGGCTCGATCAACCAGAATGCCGGCATCATCACCGCGGCCCGGCTGGACGCGAGCGCGGGCAACCAGATCCTGTTGACCCGGGTGAACCAGGTCGGGCAGCTCGGCGATCTGACCGCGGGCAATGCGGCCAGCTTCACGGTGCGCGACGATCTTACGCTGCTCGGTACCATCTCGGGCAGTTCGGTAACGCTCAGCTCCACCGACGGCGCGATCAGCCAGGCCGGCGGCGCGATCCTCACGGCCAGCCTTTCGGCCTATGCCAGCACCGGGCTCGACCTGTTCCGGGCCAACAACGCCACCGCGCTGGGCGGGCTCGGCACCACCAGCGGCAATCTGCGCTTCCGCAACAGTGGCGATATCGCGCTGACCAACATGACGGTGGGCGGCAACCTCACGCTGCTCTCGGATAGCGGCGCGATCCGCCAGAATGTCGGCACCATCCTGACGGTGGGCGGCACGGCCACGCTCACCGCGGATGGCGGGATCCGCCTGGACAGCAACGCCAACGCGATCACCCGTTTCGGCGCGGTCCGCAACCTCGGCTCCAGCGGCGACATCACGCTCGCCAATGCCGGCGACCTGATCCTGACCGACAATGTCGGCGCGTTCGGCCAGCAGCTGGCGCTCTATTCGAACAGCGGCGCGATCCTGCAGCAGGGCGGCACGCTGACCGGCGACAACCTGATCGCGCATGCGGATGGCGCGATCACCCTTGGCGCGGCCAACAATACCAACCCCTTCAGCAGCATCGAGCTCGTATCGACCACCGGCGACATCCGCTTCCGTTCGGCGAACTCGATCAGGCTCGGCACCGTCAGCACGCCCGGCCTGCTCTCGCTCACCTCGGACACCGGCGGGATCAACCAGACCGTCGCCATCTCCGCCGGCGCCCTGACCGTCACTTCGCTGGACGGCGATATCCTGCTCGACCAGGCCAATGCGATCGGCACGGTGAAGGACGTCACCACGAACGGCCGCTTCACGCTGAACGCCAGCGGCAACCTGACGCTCGACGGCAATATCTCGGCGCCCGGCCTGGTGAAGCTAACCGCCGCCGGGAACCTCACCCAGACCGGCACCGGGGTGATCCGCTCGAGCGAGCTTCAGGCGACGAGCGGCGCGGGTGCGGCCAACGGCATCAGCCTGCTGAACCGCAACGACGTCGCGCTGGCGACGCTGAACTCGAACGGCAAGGACCTGCGCTTCCGCAATACCGGCGATTTCGCGCTCGGCGACATCAGCGCGGCCGGCCATATCGTCGAGATGATCTCGGACGGCGGCGCCGTCACCCAGCAGGCCGGCACTTCGATCATCGCCGGCACCTTCTCGGCCACCGGCACCAATGTCGTGCTCGACAATAGCGGCAACCAGATCAGCCGCATCGGCCTGATCGCCACCGGCTCGAATCTCAACCTGCGCAACGGGGTGGCGCTGCAGATCGACGCGATCGACGCCGGCAGCCACAACGTCACGATCAACAATGGCGACAATCTCACCGGCGGCAACATCACCGCCGGCACGCTGACGCTGAACCTCACCGGCGGCTATGTCGACCTGACCACCGCCAACCATGTCGCTTCGCTCGGCGGGTTCAGCGGGGGGCAGCTCTCCTTCACCAATGCCGGCAGCTTCACCATCTCGGGCGCGATCCAGAACGGGATGTACCAGAGCATCCTGACCAGCCAGAGCGGCTCGATCTCGATGGCGGGCGGGGCGGTCAACAGCGGCGGGATCACCGCCCAGGCGGCGACCGGCATCTCGCTCACCGGCAATATGAGCTATGTCTATGGCGCGACCGCCACGACGGGCGACGTGTCGATCCTCTCCACCCTGCTGGATATCCAGGGCGATATCCGCGGCGACACCGTCACGCTCGGCGGCACGGCGAATGGCGGCTTCGTCCGCCAGACCTCCGGCTCGATCACCGCGAACAAGCTGATCGCCACCGGCTATGGCTTTGTCGACCTGAACGGCGCGACCAACCACATCGCCTCGCTCGGCACGCTGAACAGCCCCAACGGCTATGTCAGGATCGCCAGCCTGGATGCCGTCACGCTGACCGCCGATATCGACGTGGACGACACCTTCACGCTGAATGCCGGCGGCGCGGTCCGCCAGACGGGCGGCCGGATCAATACCGGCTGGCTCAGGGTGAATGCAGCGGGCGATATCGATCTGGGCGGCGCCAACCAGATCGACGCCGGCAGCGACGTGATCCTGGCGGGCGATAACGTCACCTTCGTCAACACCGGCACCTTCACCATCGCCGGCATCACCGCGGCGAATGGCGGGGCGATCGACGTCCGTTCGACCAACGGCAATATCTGGCAGTCGGGCGCGATGAGCGGCGGCTCGATCACGGCCTCCGCGCATGGCTCGCTCTCGCTCAACCAGGGCAATGCGATCGGCACCGTCGGCGCGCTCAGTGCCGGCACCGAACTGACCTATACCGGCGCGACCGCCTATGATCTGACCGACGACGTCTCCGCCGGAACCAGCGTCACGCTGAACGGCACCGCGGGCATCAGTCAGACCGGCGGCACGATCACCGGGCAGACGCTGAGCGTCGACGCGGACAGCGCCGACCTGCAGCAGGCCAATGCGGTCGGCCGGCTCGGTACGGTCACCACCAGTGGCGACTTCCTCTTCCGCAATGCCGGCGACATCGCGCTGTGGGGTACCGTCCATGCCGGCAGCAAGCTCGGCCTCTATTCGGACACGGGCAGCGTCACCAACCCCGGCGCCCTGTTCACCGCCAACATCCTCGACGTCACTGCGGCGGGGAGCGTCGAGCTGCTCGGCGGCAGCTTCAACTATATCGACAGCCTGACCTCGCAGAACGGCGACATCACGCTCACCACCAGCTCCAATATCTTCAATGCCGGCCGGATCGCCGCCGGGAACGGCACGGTGGACCTGACGGTCGGCCGCATCACCGCCAACTCGGTCAAGGCGAACCTGCTCAATATCGACGCCACCGGCGGCGATATCGAGCTGACCGGCGACAACGTCATCGCCCATCTCGGCAACCTCTCCGGCGTCAATATTTCGCTGGCGGTGGGCACGACCGACATCACCGGCTGGCTGAACGGCACCGGCAGCGTCGCCTTTGTCCGCTCGGCGCTGGCGACCGACTTCGCGCTGACCATGGCCAGCGGCGGCGTGATCACCACGCCGATGATCAGCCTGAGCAACACCGGCACCGCCGGCACGGCAACGCTGAACAACATCTCCGGGGCTGGGCCGCTCGAGCTGAACTTCAACTTCAACGGCAATGCGACGGTCTCGGCGACCGGCAGCGCGGTCACCCTGAACAGCGCGACCGTGGACGGCAATCTGTTCGTCCGCGGCACCAGCGTCACCAGTGGCGGTGGTGGCACCGCAATCAGCGGCACGCTCGGCGCCACGGCCCTTGCGGGCAATATCAGCCTGTTGTTCGGCACCGATCGCATCGGCCAGTTCGGCAATCTCTCGGCGGGGAGCGGCACCGTCTCGATCAGCGCCGCGAATGTCAGCCTGACCGGCAACGTCGTCGCGGCGGGCGCTTTCAGCGTGGCCGCGACCAACGGCTCGGCCACTCAGGCCGCCGGCTCGCTCATCAGCGCCGCGAGCGTTGCGGGGTCGGCGACCGGCGACCTGCTGCTCGGCGGCGGCAACACGATCGGCACGATCAACGGGCTGAGCGCGGGCGGCGACCTGACCTTCAAGACCAGCGGTGCCCTCAACATCGCCGGCGCGCTCACTGCCGGCGCCAGCTCGGCCATGACGCTGATCGCGGGCGGGGACATCAACGTCACCGGCGCCGATCCGATCAGCGGCGGCACGCTGAACGTATCCACGCCGGGGCATTGGGCGAATTTCTACAATACGCCGATGTCCCCGCGCACCATCCGCTTCAGCGCGCTCGGTGACGTGAGCGCCAGCAATTTCCAGCTGTACAATGACGGCGCGATCGACCTCACCGGCAATATCGTCGTGACCATGGGGGCGGTGATCGATGCGACCGGCCAGATCACCCAGTCGGCGGGTGCGCTGACGGTCGAGCTGCTGGCGCTCTACGGCTATGGCGTCGCGGCCAACCGGCAGAACCAGGTCCAGAGGCTGCAGGGCGCCGCCAATAACGGCACCGCGTTCAGCTTCACCAATGCCCAGGACCTGCGGCTCATCGGCAATCCCGGCTCCGGCGACGTCACGCTGGATATCGACGGAAACCTGACCGCCAATGGCGGCATCAGTACCTATGGCGACATCCTGATCACCGCCAAAGGCGGCTATGCACGCGAGCTCTGGGGCAACAATGTCACTTTCAATGGCGGCGCGAACGACCTGAACATCGGTGCCATCACCACCAGCGACGATGTCTCGGTCACCGGCACCGGCAACGTCACGGTCGGCTCGCTTTATCTGTACAGCAACAACGACGTCGGGGGCGATGGCTTCAAGGCACTGATCTCGGGCAGCAACGTTACGCTCGGCGCGGCGCCCGGCGCGATCACCAGCGCGAACGTCGTCGACTATGGCGTCGGCACCACGCCGGGCTCGGTCAAGGTCCAGGCCACCGGCAACGCGACGCTGGGCGTCGATGCCATGTACAATGCGGCGGTCACCATCTCCGCAGCGGGCGATGTCGATGCGCGGTCGCTCGGCCGGCTGCTGCTCGGCACCGTCGCCGGCGCGAACGTCACGCTGGCCGCGGATGCCGATGTCCAGGCGAGCTCGATCGCCACGCCGGGCACCTATTCGGTTACCGGCAGCGACATCGACCTTGGCGCGCTGACCTTTGCGGGCGGCGTCCCGCTGGATGTCTTCGTCACCGACACCCAGGGCAATCTGGCCCTGCCGGCCGCGTTCGGCGCAAGCCGGAACCTCACCATCTCGGCGGTCGGCAACATCACCGGCGGGCAGGTGGACGTCGGCACGGGCACGCTCTCGATCACCGGCACGGGCATTGCGCTCGGCCGGGCGAGCAGCAGCTCCGGCAATGTCGTGCTCGATGCGGGCAGCGGCACCGTCGATATCGGTACTGTCTATGTCGCCGGCGACTACAGGCTGAGCGGCGGCTCGCTCCTGAACGGCGCGCTGGCGCCCGGCGGCCCCCGGGCGGGCACCTGGACCCTGACCAGCCGGGGCGCCCTCGACATGGGCGGCACCACGCTCGAATATGATGGCGACGTCAACTTCTCGGTCGCGGGCCTGCTCGGCAACGGCACGATCCGCTCGCTTTCCGGCTCGGTGAACGGTGCCGCGGACGCGATCAACGTGTACGCGCTGCTCGGCGCGACGGGTGTCGATGTGTCCACCACGGTCGGCGGCTTCGAGGCCTTCCGTGTCGATGGCGGCACTGGCGGCGCCCATATCGCGAGCGCGGGCGCCCTCAACCTGACCGGCAGCATCGAAGCTGGCGGCGACGTGCATCTCTCCAGCGGCAGCGGCGGCATCACCGCCGGCTATGCCAGCGCGGGCGGCAACATCACGCTCCATGCGCAGGGCGGGGACGCGATCCTGCGTCAGGCGAAGCTCACGGGTACGGCCGGCGACCTCGTGGTGCAGAGCACCACCGGCGACGCAGTGCTGGGCGCGGACGATTACTCCGGCATCGACGACGACCTTTATTTCGAGCGCGCTGCGGGCTCCACCGGTACGGCCAAGGTCCTCGGCGGCAGCGGCGCCTATGTGAATCTCGACCACTCGGCGGCGCTCACCCAGGTCACGGGAGCAAGCGCCGCGGTCAACGTGCTGGATGGCGACCTGTCGATCGGCGAGCTGAAGGCCGGTAGCGGCAATGCCAACGCCTATCTGGAGGACGGCGCGCTCACCGTGAACACGGCCTTGGGCGACAGAGTCGATCTGAAGGCCCGGCACGGCGACCTGATCCTGGGCGGCGGCAGCATCACCGCCAATGACCTCTATCTGACCGGCGGCAACCTGGTCGACACCACCGCCGTCTCCATCCTGACGGCCGACCGCTATCTCGAGATCAACGGCGGCGAAGTCCGGGCGGCCTCGCTCGGCTCGGGCGGCGATGTGGTGGTGAACAGCTTCACCGGCGCGATCACGATCGATGAGCTGAACGCTGCCCGGGACGCCTCGATCATCTCCGCCGGCAATCTTGCGATCAACCAGGTCTCGCTCGCGGGCGGTGGCCAGTTCGCCGCGGGCGGCAGCGCCACGGTGCGCGGCCTGACCGCGGTCGACGGCTTCGCGCTCGTCGCGCAGGGCAATGTCACGCTCGGGGCCGATACGGCGGCGGCGATCGATGCCGAGAACTCGGTCACCACCGGCGGCACTCTGGGCGGCTGCGGCTGCGGCACCGGTGGCGGCACGGTCGTCTCGCTGGGCGGCGACGTCACGATCAACCTGCTCGGGCTGACCGGCGTGTTCGACGCGATCCAGTCCGACGGCAACAGCAGCGTCACCATCCAGTCCGGCAATCTGGGGATCAACTTCCTCCAGGGCCATGATGTCACGCTCAACGCCGGCACCGGCACGATCGAGCTGAACCTGGCGCCGGTCGTGGCGCATGATTACACGCTCACCGCCGGCCATTTCGCGGGCAACAGCTTCGCATCGCTCGGCGTGCTGGGCGGCTCGCTCAGCATCACCGACACGGCAGGGAACTTCGACTTCGGCTCGACCGATTTCGCGGCTGCGGGTTCGGTCTCGATCCGTGCCGCGCAGGGCCAGCTGCACGTCCGCAACGTCCAGGCGGGCAACGCGATCGGCCTGGCCGCGGGCGGCGACCTGACGCTGGCCGGGGCCGCGCTGACCGGCACCGGCGCCAATGCGTTCTCGCTCAGCGCGGGCGGCAACCTGACGTTCGGCGCCGCCGATGCCGCGTCGATCACCAGCGGCAATACCTTCGCCAATGCCGGCACGTTGCTGGCGGGCAAGAGCCTGGATGCCGATGGCGAGCTCGCGATCAATCTATACCAGGCCGACGCGCTCGGTGCGGTCAATGGCGGCACGGTGGAGGCCAGGGTGCTCACCGGCAATCTCGCCATGGGCGATATCAACGCGGTCGGGGCGATCGCGATCGCCGGACCGACGGGCACGCTCACGCTCGGCGACGTGACCACCAATGCCGGCCATATCAACATCGCCGGTCAGGGCGACGTCACCACCGGCGACATCTGGGGCCGCTTCGTCGTGAACCTCGGGGCGAGCACGGGCAGCCTGCGCTTCGGCAACCTCGTCGGCGGAGACGTGGCGCTCGCGGTCGCGGGCGGGATCACCGGTGCCAGCGTCTCGGCCGGCACGCTCGGCGTGGTGGCGGTGAACGGCAATGTCGACCTCGACCAGGGGGGCAGCGGCTCGCATGTCGCCAGCCTGGGCATGGTGACCGTCAACAATGGCGGCTTCAAGCTGCGCAACCTGCAGGACCTGGGCCTGGACGGCGTGGTAGAGGTGCACGGCACGCTGGACCTCCAGGTCGCCGGGGCGCTGACCCAGAACAATTACTACATCATCGCCGATCGCCTGCAGGGCGGCGCCACCGGCGCGGCGCTGCTGACGGGCGGCAACAGCATCGCCGCGCTCGGCCAGTTCTCCAGCAGCGGGCTGAAGCTCACCAGCAATATCGGCCTGACGATCGACGGCACCGTCCAGGGCAATGGCGGCGCGGTGACCATCGCCTCGCATGGCGGCATGACGATCTCGGCCAATGGCCGGATCCTGTCGTCGGCGGGCGGGGATGCGATCACGCTCGCCTCGGACGGGCTGTTCACCAATGCACGGGGCGCCGATGCGCTGGCCGCCTCGGCCGGCCGCTGGCTGATCTACACCCAGACCGGCGGCAATTTCGGCCATTCCGATCCGAACAACAATTTCGGCGGGCTGGCGGGCACCAGCTATTATGGCGACTTCTATGATTTCGGCGCCGGCACTTTCGCCACCGCGCCGAATGCGGGCAACCGCTTCGTCTATGGCTATCGCCCGCTGCTGACGGTCACGCCGGACAGTTTCCACGTGACCTATAACGGCGCCATCCCGGTTCTCACCGCGACGATCACCGGGCTGGTGAACGGCGACAGCGCGAGCGGCGCCTGGTCGGGGGCGGCCGCGCTCAGCGGGGCGGGCCGCGATGCCGGCACCTATGCCGTCTATTCGGCGCTCGGCACGCTGGCCTCGGAGATGAACTATGCCTTCGCGTTCGGCGCGGGCACGGTAGTGGTCGATCCCCGGGTGATCAGCGCGATCCTCACCGCGGACAACCGCGTCTATGACGGCACCACCAATGCCACCGGCAGCCTGACGCTGACCGGCCTGGTAAGCGGCGACCAGGTGGCGGCGAGCGGCGTCCTGGCCTTCGACAGCAGGAATGCGGGCACCCGCACGGTCACGGCGAGCGGCATCACGCTCTCGGGCACGGACGCGGCCAATTACGTGATCGCTAGCACCAGCACGACTGCGCTGGCGGATATCATCGCCAAAACGATCACCGCTACGCTGACCGCCAATGGCCGGACCTATGACGGCACCACCAATGCCACCGGCACGCTGGCGCTGAACGGCCTGATCGGCAACGACCAGGTGGCGGCGAACGGCACGCTGGCGTTCGACACCAAGAACGCGGGAACCCGCACGGTCACGGCGAGCGGCATCGTTCTCTCGGGCGCGGATGCGGGCAATTATGTGGTCAGCGGCACGGCGACTGCGCTGGCGGACATCCTCGCCAAGGCGATCACCGCTACGCTGACCGCCAACGGCCGGACCTATGACGGCACCACCAACGCCACCGGCAGCCTGGCGCTCAACGGCGTGGTCGCCGGCGATCAGGTGACCGCGAACGGCAGTTACGCCTTCGACAACAAGAATGCGGGCACCGGCCATACCGTCACGGCGAGCGGCATCACCCTTTCGGGCGCGGATGCGGGCAACTACACCACGGGGACCACGGCGACCGCGCTGGCGGACATCATCGCCAGGACGATCACCGCGACGCTGACGGCGAACGACCGCACCTATGACGGCACCACCGCCGCCACCGGCACGCTGGGCCTGAACGGCGTGGTAGCGGGCGACGCGGTGACGGTGAACAGCACGGGCATGGCGTTCGACAGCAAGAACGCCGGCACCCGTACGGTCACGGCGAGCGGGATCAGCCTCTCGGGCGCCGACGCGGGCAATTATGTCGTCGCCGCGACGGCAACCGACCTGGCGGACATCCTGGCCAAGGCGATCACCGCCACGCTGACCGCCAATGGCCGCGTCTATGACGGCACCACCGCCGCCACCGGCACGCTGGGCCTGAGCGGGGTCGTCCTGGGTGATCAGGTCGGGGTGACCGCCAGCGGCATCGCCTTCGACAGCAAGAATGCCGGCAATCGCACCGCCACCGCGAGCGGTCTGGCGCTGAACGGCGCCGATGCGGCGAACTACACGATCAGCGGCACCGCCACCGGCACCGCGACGATCGCCCAGCGCGCGATTACCGCCACGGCGACCGCGGACAGCCGCGCCTATGACGGCACCACCGGCACGACCGGCCGGATCGCGCTTGCCGGCGTGATCTCGGGCGACACGGTGACGGGCACGGCGACCTACCGCTTCGCCGATGCCAATGTCGGCACCGGCCGGGCGGTGCAGGTGAGCGGCTTGGCGCTGGCGGGGGCGGACGCGGGGAACTATGCCGTCAGCCTGTCCGGCGCGCCGGTGATCGCCGACATCAGCCGCCGCGCGGTGACCGTGACGGCGCAGGACGCGACCAAGCTGTTCGGCCAGCCCGATCCGGTGTTCGGCTATGCCGTCTCCGCCGGCTCGCTGGTGAGCGGCGACGGCTTCACCGGCGCGCTGGCCCGCATCGCCGGCGAGCAGGTGGGCCGTTATGCGATCGGGCAGGGGACGCTCGCGCTGTCGGCCAATTATCTGCTCACCGTGATCCCGGGCACGCTCGTGATCAGCTTCACCCAATCGGGCGCCGATGCCAGCGACGCCCTCAGAATGCTGCGACTCGGCGTCGGCGGCGGCTTCTCGCTCAACCAGAACCCTTCCCGGAATCTCGAGGGCGATGGCGAGCGCGAGGGCGCGGGCGACGGCGACAAGTAGCAAGAGAGCCCGCGCGGTCCGGCCGCGCGGGCTCTCGGCCCTTTTCGGGGGGGCGGGCGCCGCGCGAGCCGCGGCGCCCAGCGAGAACGGGCCCGGCGCCTGCGGGCGCCGATTAACCTGGATCAATCCCTCGGCCGCCGATCGGCGTCCAGGCGCAGCGTCAGGTCGGCCCAGCCATGGCCGTGGCGCAGCATGTGCCGGGTCAGCCGCTCATAATGCTGGACGAAGCGCCGGACCTCGGCATCGGACATCGGCCCGTGCGCGGCGCGTTCCTGCTCGATCCGCCAATCGGCCACCACGTCGAAGCCGGGCGCCTTGAGGAACACGAGCTGGTCGATCCGGGCCCATAGCGCCTGATAGGGGCCGGCCAGCTGCGCATTCACCCAGCGCCGCCAGCGGCCGTCCGCATCGTGCATGCGCTCCAGATCGTTGATCGGCGTGACGAGTTCCGCCGCGTCCTGTGGTTGTGCACCCAGGCACCAGCCTTCCAGGATCAGCATCTCGGCCGGCCCGGCCACGCGCTCGAGCCTGCCGGGCTCGTCGCGTGCCTTGTCGAAACGGGGGAGCAGGGCAGGGCCGTGCGCCAGCGCCTCGATCGCCGCCAGCCCGGCGGCGACGTCATGGGTGCCCGGCACGCCGCGGGTGCGCAGCAGCGGGTGCACGGTCTCGGCGAGCCGTTGCCGGGCGGCACCGTCGAGATAAAGGTCGTCGAGCGACAGCACCGGGCAGCCGAAACGGGCGGCAAGGGCGCGCGCGATCGTCGACTTGCCGCTGCCCTGGGCGCCGGCGATGCCGAGCACGAAGGGCCTCCGCGCGCCAGGTCGGAGCCGTGCGGCGATGATCTCGGCCGCGGCGGGGGGAGGCTGCGCGATGTCCATCGATCTGCTTCTTAGCTTGCGCACTGCCAGCGCTGTCAAATATGGCTTGCACAGGCCGGGGCTGCTTCCCGGCGGGGAAAGTGATGTCCAGCCGTCCCACGATCAAGGAAGTGTCGAAGATCGCCGGCGTGTCGTTCAAGACCGTCAGCCGCGTGCTCAACAACGAGAAGCATGTCAGCGAAGAGACGCGCCGCCGTGTCGAGGAAGTCGTCGCCCGGCTCAACTTCCGGCCCAGCCATGCCGCCCGCACGCTTGCCGGGCGCAAGTCGTTCCAGGTCGGCCTGCTCTACGACAATCCCAGCCCCTATTACATCTATCACGTGCAGACCGGCGCGCAGCAGCGCTGCACCGAGCTGGGCTATCGCCTGCTTCTCCAGCCGATCGACAGTCAGTCGCCCGATCTCGTCTCCAACGTGCTCGCGCTGATCGACGAGACGCATCTCGACGGCCTGATCCTCTCGCCGCCGGTGACCGAGGCCACAGCATTGCTCGACGAGCTCGACCGGCGCGGGCTGCCCTATGTCCGCATCGCGCCGGGTACGCGCAAGGATGCCGGCATGTCCGCGTCGATGGATGACATCGCTGCCGCGCGCGAGCTGGTCGGGCATCTGATCGGGCTCGGACATCGCCGCATCGCGATGATCCGCGGCCTCGACAGCCATGCCTCCTCGGCGGATCGCCTCGCCGGCTACAAGGCCGAGCTTGCGGCGCACGGGATCGCCTTCGATCCGTCGCTCGTCGTCGCCGCGGAGAACGACTTCGCCTCGGGCGCCGCGGCCGCGCGCGAGCTGCTGGCACGCAAGGAGCGGCCCACCGCGATCTTCGCCGGCAATGACGACATGGCTGCCGGCGCGCTCGCCGTCGCGCATGAGAGCGATATCGACGTGCCGGGCCAGCTTTCGATCGCGGGGTTCGACGATTCGGATCTGGCGCGGGCGGTGTGGCCGCCGCTCACCACCATCCGCCAGCCGGTGCAAGAGCTCGCTTCCGCCGCAGCCGAGCTGATCCTGGGCGGCAATACGCCCCAGCCGCGAGTCACGCTCGATCATCAGCTGGTGGTGCGGGCGAGCACGGGCCCGGCCGCGCGGTAACCAAGGGCTGTCCCGCCGCCGGACAGTGGTTAACCATAGGTAACGCTGGCGGCAAAGGTTAAGAAGTCGTTAACTGCTGGCCATGCAACGCCAGCTCGTCATCGAGGGCTACGCGCCCCGCCGCCACCCGTTCCGCCGCCATGTCCGCCGCGCCGTGGCGCAGCAGCGCAAGTTGCGGGACGACAGCGACGTGAAGCTCTTCGCGCTGAGCTTCACTGCCTTCTTCGTCTGCTTCTTCACGTTCATTGCCTGACGGCGGCGGCACCGGCCCGGTGCCGCCCGGGTTCAGCGTCGGCTGAGCTGCATCAAGGAAGCACGTCGGGCGCGTGCGGCGCATCCTCGGCCTTGTAGAGCCGGTTCGCGCACCAGGCCGAAGCCAGGCAGAGCACCACCACCACCAGGATGCATTCGGCCACGCCCATGCCGGGGATCTTGCTCACCCCGAAGATGCCGACCGATCCGAACACCATGAAACCCGAATTGACGATGTTGTTCGCCGCCACGGTGCGCGCGGTCTGCGACTTCTCGACGGTGGTGGTCAGGAAGGCGTAGAGCGGCACCACGAACATGCCGCCGGTGATCGCGATCGCGATCAGCAAACCGAGCACCGCCCAGCCCAGCGGCATCATCACGAACTCGGCGGTCTTGATCAGCGGCCCGTCATGTACCGGCCAGAAGCGCGCGACGACATAGAAGCCGATCACGAACACCATCATCGTCAGCACCGAGCGCACGGCATATTTCGCCGAGACATGCCCCTTGAGCAGCCGGTTGATGATCACCGATCCGATCGCGATGCCCACCGAGAAGATGCCGAGGAACACGCTCGCCACGTCCTTCTGGGCGTGGAACACGTTCTTGACGAGCGGTGGGAAGAGCACGCCGAGCACGGCCGCGATCGTCCAGAACACGCTGATCGCGATGATCGCGAGATAGAGGCGGCGGATGTGCATGGTGGCCGAGATCAGCCGCCACGAGGCGCGGAAGATGTTGAAGTCGATCTTGAGCGTGGTCATCGGCGGTGCCGAGGGAATGCGCAGCGAGGCGAACCAGCCGACCGCCGCGACGCCGATCACCGCGAAGGCGGCGGCCTTCGCGCTGATCACGCCGCCGGCGATCGTGCCGCACAGGATCGCGATATAGGTGCCGGCCTCGACCATGCCGGTGCCGCCCAGCACTTCGTCTTCTTCCAGGTGCTGGGGCAGGATCGCGTATTTGATCGGGCCGAAAAAGGCCGAGTGGATGCCCATGCCGAGCAGCGCGACGAGCATCAGCTCGAGATGCTTGAGGAAGATGCCCGCGGCGCCGACCAGCATGATGCCGACCTCGGCGGCCTTGATGATCCGCATGATCTTCGCCTTGTCGTACGTATCGGCGAGCTGGCCGGCGAGCGCGGAGAAGAGGAAATAGGGCAGGATGAAGATGCCGGTCGCGATCGCGCTGAACCGGGTCTCGTCCTCCACCGAGTTGAAGATCTGGTAGGTCGCGAAGAAGATCATCGCGTTCTTGAACAGATTGTCGTTGAACGCGCCGAGGAACTGGGTGACGAACAGCGGCAGGAATCGGCGCTCCCGCATCAAACCGAGCGCACCGTGCATAAGCTGACCTTCACCTCTGAACGCGGGTTTTCCCGCCGATTGACGCGTGGGCATAGCCGAGCGGCATGCATGGCGGCAAGGCAATAGCCGCCCTCCCGGCGAAAGCATGGATGACGGCCGAGATTAGGCCCCGCACGACTCCCGCACGATCAGGTCCGTCGGCAGCCGCTCGGCGCTGGGATCGGGGGAGGGGTCGAGGATGCGCGAGACCAGCTGGCGGCCGGCCTCGAACGTGTCCTGGCGGATGGTGCTGAGCGCGGGCGTGGAGAGCCGGGCGAGCAGCATGTCGTCATAGCCAACCACCGATACGTCGCTGGGCACCGATACGCCCGCCCGGCGCAGGGCGCGGATCGCGCCGAGTGCGATGAGGTCCGACGAGGCGACGATCCCGTCGAAATGGACGTGGCGCCGCAACAGCCGGCTGATCGCCGCATCGGCGGATTCCAGCTCGAAATCCACCGGCACCACCAGCTTGGGGTCCATTTCCAGCCCGGCTTCCTTGAGTGCCTCGTTGTAGCCGCGCTTGCGCTGCATCGATTCCGGATCGGTGCCGCCCAGGAACAGGATGGCCTTGCGCCCCAGCCGGGCGAGGTGCGCGGTCGCGCGGCGCCCGCCGATCTGGTTGTCCGAGCCGATCGAGCAATAGAGCTGCCCGGCCATCTGCGCGCCCCACACCACGAAATTGGCGTTGGATTCGGTCAGCTGGTTGAACGCGTCGTGCAGCATGGACTGGCCGAGGAAGATCACCCCGCTCGCCCGGCTCGTCGTGGTGGTGGCGACGAGGTCCTCATAGTTTGCCGGCGTGGTGTGGCTCACCGTGAAATCGCAATCGCGCGCGCGCGCCGCCTCGCCGATGCTGGCGAGCAGCTCGAGGAAGAAGGGGTGCGAGAGCGGCAGCGGCCGGCCGCGCATGAAGGGCGTGACGATCACGATCGTCCCCTCGGCTCCTACCGGCGCCGCCGGCATATAGGGCCGGAAAGGATAGTCATGGTCACGCGCCAGCGCCCAGATCTTCTGCTTGGTCCGCGCGCTGATCAGCGGGTGATCGTTGAGCGCCCGCGAGACGGTCGAGATCGATACGCCGGCCAGCTGCGCGAGATCCTGCAGCGTCGTATTGTTGTTGCTACTGCTGCCCATTGTGCCCAAGCTGGAGAAGAGCCGAAAACGGCCGAGTTAATGCATCGGGGGGATCAGTTTGCAAGCAGGCCGGCCGAGCCAGGCGCGTGACGCCGTGTCCGGTGCCGGGCCCGCGGGCGGGCGGCTCCGCCTGCTGCAGATCTGGAACATGTGCTTCGGTCTGCTCGGCATCCAGATCGTCTGGGGCCTGCAGAACGTCAATACCAGCCGCATCTTCCAGACGCTGGGCGCCGAGCTCGACGATCTCGCCATCCTGTGGATCGCCGGCCCCGCGACGGGGCTGCTCGTCCAACCGATCATCGGCCATCTGAGCGACCGCACCCGGGGGCCGCTCGGCCGGCGGCGGCCCTATATCCTGGCGGGGGCATTGTGCACGGCGCTCGCCCTGTTCTTGATGCCCAATGCTGCCAGCCTCTGGGTCGCCAGCCTGATGCTGTGGGTGCTCACCGCCTCGATCAACATCGCGATGGAGCCGTTCCGGGCGCTGGTGGCGGATCGGGTGCCCGAGAGCCAGCGCACCGCCGGCTTCGCGATGCAGGTGTTCTTCATCGGCATCGGCGCGGTGTTCGCCTCGGCCTTGCCCTGGATGCTCGTCCATTGGGCGGGGTTGAGCGGCCGGCCCGAGCCGGGCATGCTCCCGCAAGCGGTGCGCACGGCCTTCTATATCGGAGGATTCTGCTTGCTGGCGGCTGTGGGCTGGACGATCGCCACCACTCGCGAATGCCCCGCGCCGGCGCGGCTGCCCGAAGCGGCGATGCCGCCACACGCCCTGTCGCCCGAACGCGCCGCCTCGCTGGTCCGCCATGGCATGGCCTGGATGCTCGCGGGCCTCGGCATCGCCGGCGCCGCCGCGCTCGCCGGCTGGAAGCGCGAGATCTATGTCGTTGCCGGCATCTGCTTCCTGTTCGGACTGCTCCAGGCAGTGGTGGTCCGCCTGCGCCGGCTCGGCCGCAGCTCGATCGGCATGCTCGAGATCGTCGAGGACATCCGCTCGATGCCGCTGCTCCTCAAGCGGCTTGCCATCGTCCAGTTCTTCACCTGGTACGGGCTGTTTGCGATGTGGATCTATACCGTGCCCGCGCTGGCGCTGCGCCATTATGGCACCGCGGACCCCGCTTCGCCGGGCTACAACGCCGCCGCCGACTGGGTGGGGGTGCTCTTCGCCGGCTATAACGGCGTCGCGGCGCTGGGCGCGCTGCTGCTGCCCGGGATCGGCGAGCGGCTCGGCCGCCGCGCGACGCATGCCTTGTGCCTGGTGTTCGGCGCGGCGGGGCTGCTCGGCTTCCTGCTCGTCGCGGATCCGGTGGCGCTCTGGCTGCCGACGATCGGCGTGGGGCTCGCCTGGGCGGCGATCCTGTCCATGCCCTATGCCATGCTCGCCGGCAGCGTCCCGCCGGGCAAGGCCGGCGTGTACATGGGCATCCACAACATGTTCCTGGTGATCCCGCAGCTCGTCGCCTCGACGATGCTCGGCCCACTGGTCGGCCGCGTCTTCCACGGCCAGGCCGAATATGCGCTGGTCCTCGCCGCCGCTGCGCTGCTGATCGCAGCCGGCTTCGCGCTCGCGCTCCCTTCCGGCGCCGATACCGGCACCCGGCAATAGCGCCGGCGGGGCCGCGCACGAGATTGCTCTGCTTTGCATTGCATTGCCAGATTGTGCAAAACTTGCATTGATTGCAAGGCAAAATTGCATTGCGCGACTCGTGGGCGGGCGAGGAATTTGGATCTATTTTGGCGATATAACCAGGTAAAGTGTTATTTTATAATTATATAACCTTAGTTCGCTGTTCGATAATTTCCCTCTTGCGGTTATGCTCAATTTACGCAAAGTTACGCAAAGAGCTTCCCGGCAAGGCCGTCGGCGTTTCATGCCTTCGGAGCGGGCGGCTCGTAGTGGATGGCGGCGCCTTGGAGCGTCGCCGGCACATAAGGAGGGTGTCTTGGGGGAAGCGCGGCATAGCCGGCTTGCGATCACGCGCAGCAGCGCCGGGCGTTGCCGCGCGCGCATTTCGCGCGATCGCATTTCCACGCACCGACAAGGGAATTGACGCGGCGCCACGGGGCGGGGGCTCCGGGGCGTCGTGCGTGCAACAGCTCCGCAAAGGAGCGACGGAGGGAGGAAAGATGAAGCAGACCACCATCTTGCGGGGCAGCGCCTCGCTTGCCGCCATGGCCCTGATGGGGCTTGCCGGCATCGCCCAGGCGCAAACCGCCCAGGCACCGGCCAGCGCACCCGAAACGGCCAAGGAAGACGATAATTCGCCCGCGATCGTCGTCGTCGGCGTCCGCAAGGCGCTCGAGACCGCGCAGACGATCAAGCGCGATTCGGACACGGTGGTCGATTCGATCACTGCGACCGATATCGGCGCCTTCCCGGACACTTCGGTGTCGGGCGCGCTTCAGCGCGTGCCGGGCATCACTACCTCGCGCCTGCAATCGACCGACGACTCCACGCACCCCTCGGGCGAGCCCACCGGCGTGCTGATCCGCGGCCTCACCTTCGTGCGCACCGAATTCAACGGGCGCGACAGCTTCTCGGCCGACAGCTATCGCGGCCTCAACTTCAACGACGTGTCGCCCGAGCTGATGTCGGGCGTCGACGCCTATAAGAACCAGACGGCGGAGATGATCGAGGGCGGCCTGGCCGGCACGGTCAACCTGCGGACCCGCCTGCCGTTCGACCAGAAGGGCCTCGTCGTCGCCGGCAATGCCAAGGCGACCTATGGCAGCCGCTCCAAGGAGTGGACCGGCGAGTTCTCGGGCCTGATCTCGAACACCTGGGACACTGCGATCGGCCGCTTCGGCCTGCTCGCCGACTTCGCCCGCAGCCATGTCATCACGCGCACGGAAAGCGTGATCATGGACAAGATCGACACCTTCTGCACCACCGGCTCGACCAATGCGTCGGGCGGCGGCATCGTCAATTCCGACGGCTCGGTCGCCTGCGCCTCGAACCCGTTCGGCGGCTCGGGCTGGGCCTATATCCCCGACGGCATCCGCTATTCGCAGGTCGACTATGATCGCGTCCGCCGCGGCATCTCGGCGGCGGCGCAATATGAGAACAATGCCGGCAATTTCCGGATGACCGCGCAGTACAATGACAGCGAATATCACAATGCCTGGCTCGAGCGGGCCAGCCATGTGATCTTCCAGGGCGACGCCTATGGCAAGCCGTCCTTCTTTCCGCGCACCGGCTCGTTCCTCGGCGCCGCGCCAGGCACTTCGGCCTTCATCTTCGGGCCGGACGGCATGCTCCGCTCGGGCACGCTCACCCAGGCGCATGGCAGCTGGCGCGGGAGCTGGGACAGCACCCAGGAAGCGATCAACACCGGCTCGGCCGTGCCGGGCCTGCCCTTCGTCAACAATTGCGCCGCGCCTTCGGTCTGCACGACGCTGCAGGACGGCCTCTATTTCCAGAACGAGGCCCGCAACTTCGATCACCGCGAGCGAACCCAGGACCTGTCGGGCAACATCAGCTGGGACCCGACCGAGAAGCTGCACATCAATCTCGACGTGCAGCACATCTGGGCGAACACGACCAATGACGACATCCTCGTCGCGGTCGGCTCGATGGCCAACATGCAGTACAGCACGAACAGCGACGGCACCCCGCAGGTGAAGCTGCTGCCTGGCTCGAACGTCAACTATGCCACTGGCGGCCTCTCCAACCCGCACAATTACTGGATGCCGTTCATCCAGGCGCACATGGAGCATAATGACGCCAAGGAAACTGCGTTCCGCGGCGATATCGCCTATGATTTCGACGAGGGCAGCTGGCTCGACTCGCTGAAGGTCGGCGTGCGCTATGCCGATCGCAGCCAGACGGTCCGCTATTCCACCTTCAACTGGAGCCCGGTCGCCGCTTCGTGGAACTGCAACGGCCCGGGTTTCAACATCGACAACACCACCGGCGGTGCCTATCCGAGCTGCAACGCGGGTCACCCGGCCTTCAAGGGCTATGGCGCGGGCATGTGGGAGTCGGTCACTCTTGGCGACGGCTTCTACAATGGCAGCGTCTACGACAATCCGGCGCTGGTCTATATGAACCGCGCCACGCTGATGGATCGGACCCGGCTGGTGCAGGGCGTCAGCGGCGCGACCACGAATTCGCCGATGAGCTGGCAGCCGATCTGCGACCGCGCCGATGCCACGATCGAGGGCTGCTACCTCCCGTCCGAGGTGATGCACGTCAAGGAGAAGACCAAGGCCGCCTATGCGATGCTCCGCTTCGGCGGGGACGGCATGAACATCGGCGGGCTCAACGTTCGCGGCAATATCGGCCTGCGCTTCGTGCGCACCGAGATCGCGTCGGACGGCAGCGTCGGCTATCCGCTCACCACCACCTTCAACAATTATGTCCCCTGCGGCGGCCCGCTGCCCACGGGCTGGGTGGTCAACCCGATGTGCTTCGTCACGCCGGCGGTGGCGGCCTTTGCCAGCGGTGGCGGCAGCCCCAACAGCTACACGGCGAGCTATGACAACTGGCTGCCGAGCTTCAACCTCCGCCTCGGCCTGGACGACAAGACGTTCGTGCGCTTCGGCTATTCGCGGGGCATGTCGCGCCCGGACTTCGGCCTGTTGCGCAACTTCGTCTCGATCCTGGGGCCGGACCTCAACGGCAGGCCGGACTCGCCCTATCTGGTGAAGAACGGGGCGGGCACGGTGACCGGCTACAACTTCGTGTTCCGCGCGGAATCGGGCTTCCCGGCGCTGAAGCCGATCACGGCCGACCAGTTCGACCTCACCTTTGAGCATTATTTCGGCCGCAGCAGCTCGTTCACGATCGACGGCTTCTACAAGAAGCTGAACGGCACGATCGCCTATGGCGAGTTCCTGCGTAGCTTCACCAACAACGGCTCCACCCAGACGGTGCTGATGCGCGGGCCGCGCAACGGCGCCGGCGGCGGCGAGCTGAAGGGCGTCGAAGTCGCGTTCCAGACCTTCTTCGACTTCCTGCCCGGCGTGCTGAGCGGCTTCGGCACCCAGCTCAACTATACCTTTGTCGACCAGTCGGGCATCAGCAATTCCAACCTGGTGACGCAGGGCGCGCTCGACTCGGGCGGCACGGGCGGCTTCGGCGCGGGCCTCGACGTCTCCGGCGGCCGCGGCGTGGTGATCGACTCGCACCAGCTGGCGGGCATCTCCAAGCACACGTTCAACGCCGTGGCGCTGTACGAAAAGGGCCCGGTGGCGATGCGTCTCGCCTATAACTGGCGCTCGCGCTTCCTTACCAACAATCTCGACTGCTGCATCGGCCTGCCGGTGTTCCAGAAGGCGGCGGGCTTCCTCGACGGGTCGCTGCGCGTCTCGCTGGCCAAATGGGTCGAATTGTCGATCGAAGGATCGAACCTGCTCGGCACCACCACGGTGTTCCAGCAGCAGATCTTCGGCGACTCGAGCGCCACGCCCAACGCCAAGCCGGTGTTCCGCGACGCGAACTGGAGCCGCGTCGACCGGCGCTTCCAGTTCGGCGCCCGGTTCAAATTCTAACTCCCCTCGGCGCCGCCGGTACCCTTCATTCCCGGCGGCGCCAGTTTTTCCATTTCACGAGCGGGTGCCATGCAGCCCAGGTCGAATCCATCCCCGGCGCCGCTGCGCGTCGTCATCGTCGGCGGCGGGACCGCGGGCTGGATGTGCGCGGCCGGTCTCGCGCGCCTGCTGCCGCAGACCGATTATGCGCTGACGCTGATCGAGTCCGACGAAATCGGCACGGTCGGCGTGGGCGAGGCCACGCTGCCGCATATCCGCGAGTTCAACGCGATGCTCGGGCTCGACGAGGCCGAGTTCATGCGCGCCACCCAGGGCAGCTTCAAGCTCGGCATCGAGTTCGTCGGCTGGGACAGGCCCGGCGGCCGCTATGTCCACCCCTTCGGCCGCTTCGGCGAGCGCTGGGGCGGCGTCGACTTCCAGCACCATTGGCTGCGTGCCCGGGCCGCCGGCCATGATGTCGGCGACTGGTTCGACCATAGCTTCGCCGTGGCGATGTGCCGCGAAGGCGTGTTCGACCTGCCCAACGAGGACCCGCGCTCGATCCGCTCGACCTTCTCCTATGCCTATCATTTCGATGCCGGCCTCTATGCCGAATATCTGCGCGGCTGGGCGACCCGGCGCGGCGTGCGGCGGATCGAGGGCAGGATCGTCGACGTCGCCCGCAACCCCGAAAGCGGCCTGGTCGAGAGCGTCGCGCTCCAGTCCGGCGCCGCGATCACGGGCGACCTGTTCATCGACTGCTCGGGCTTCCGCTCGCTGCTGCTCGGGCAGAGCATGGGCGTCGCCTGGCACGACTGGAGCGCTTGGCTCCCCTGCGACCGCGCCATGGCCGTGCCCTGCGCCAGCGTCGCGGGCATCACGCCCTTCACCCGCTCCACCGCCCAGGCCGGCGGCTGGACCTGGCGCATCCCGCTCCAGCACCGGATCGGCAACGGCTATGTCTTCTCGAGCAGCTTCTGCTCGGAGGAGCAGGCGCATGAGACGGTCCTGGGCGCGATCGACGGCGCGCCGCTCGCCGATCCCCGGCTGCTCCGCTTCCAGGCCGGCCGCCGGGCGCGGGGCTGGGAAGGGAATGTCGTCGCGATCGGATTGTCGTCGGGCTTTCTCGAGCCGCTGGAGTCGACCAGCATCTTCCTGATCCAGGCCGCGGTCACCGACCTTGCCAATCTGATGCCCGCGCCCGGCGGCGGCCCACCCGATCCGCGGCTGGCGGCCGAGTTCAACCGGCTGTTCGCGATCCATTACGACCGCACCCGCGATTTCCTGGTGCTGCACTACACGGCCAATGCGCGCCACGGCGAGCCGCTCTGGGATCATGTGCGCAACATGGCGCTGCCGGATAGCCTGGCGCACAAGATCGCGCTGTTCCGGTCGAGTGGCCGCGCGCCGGACTACAAGCTCGGCCTGTTCTCGCGCGACAGCTGGCTGGCGGTGCTGATGGGGCAGGGGATACTGCCCCAGGCCCATGACCGGCTGGCCGACCGCGCGCCGCTCGACGAAGTGGCCGAGCGCCTGGCGGATCTGCGGGAGCGCATCGCCACCAACGCCGCCGCCCTGCCGGCGCATGCCGAGTTCATCCATGGCTATTGCTCCGCCCCGCGCGGTTCCGCGGACGACAAGGCGGTGGTGGCATGAGCCGGCCCTTTACCGCGATCGTCATGGGCCGCGACGCCCCGCTCTGGCTCGCCGCAGCCGCGCTGGCGCGCGGGCTCGGCGCTTCGGGCGTGCGGGTGGAGGCAGTGGAGCTGCCCAGCGCGCTCGCGCCGGCGGACGCCCATGCGACGTTCCCGGCGCTGGAGGCGCTGCACAACCAGCTCCGCATCGACGAGGCCATGCTGCTCCAGGTGACGGGCGGCAGTCTGGCTCTGGGGCGGAACTTCGTTGAGCTTGAACCTCGCCGGATTGAACCCAACCAGATCCCCGGCGAAGGCCGGGGCCCAGTTGCAAGTGGTTTGGAGGAGAGGGCAAGCGCGACCGAGGCGACGTCGAGCCTGGGCCCCGGCTTTCGCCGGGGAACAAGTGTGCCCTTCCTTCATGCCTATGGCTCGGCTGGCACCCAGATCGGCGGGCGCGACTTCTTCGCCTATTGGGTGAAGGCGCGGGCCCATGGCCTGGGCGTGCCCCTGGACGATTTCTCGCTCACCGCCGCCGCCGCGCGCCAGGGCCGGCTGATGCTGCCCGACGAAGAGAGCGAGATCTACGGCCGCTGCGACTATGGCTATCACCTGCCGGCCATTCCCTATGCCCGGATGCTGCGCGAGGTAGCGGTGCGCCACGGCGTGGTCGTCCATCCGGCCGTCTCGGCCGTGGTCGTGCCGGGGGAGGGGGCAGTTGCGGCGCTCGATCTGGACGGAGGGCGCCGGCTGACGGCCGATCTCCTCGTCGATGCCGGCGGCGCGCTGCCGCAGGGTGACAATTTCCTGAGCTGGCGGGACTATTTCCCCGTGGATCGCGTGCTCGCCGCCGCGGCGCCGCCCTTCGCGAACATCCCGGTCTATGCCGAGTGCCGCGCCGGCCCCGCCGGATGGACGGCGTTGCATCCCGGCCGGCCGGCGACCTTCGTCACCCATGGCTGGTCGAGTGCCCATGGCGACGATGCGGAGGCATTCGCAGCTGCCGCTGCGGCATCGGGCCTGCCCCTTGCGGATGCCGTGGTTCGGCCGGTTGTTCCGGGCCGCCCGATCCTGCCCTGGCGCGGCAATGTCGTCACGCTCGGCGCCAGCTTCGATCCGGTGCACGGCGTCGACCTGCTCGGCTTTCAGGCCGGGCTGGTGCAGCTGCTCGCCAACTTCCCCGCCCGTACCGGCTTCGCCGCCGAGCGCGACGAATATAATCGCGTGGCCACCGCGGCGCTGGACCGCATCCGCGATTTCCAGTCCGCGCATTATGCGCTCGCCCGCTATGCCGGCCCCTTTTGGGATGCCGCGCGCGCCGGCACGGTCTCGCCCGATCTTGCCCACGCCGTGGGGCTGTTCCGGGCCCGGGCCGAGCTCGCGCCGTTCGAGGAGGAGAATCTGCCGCCCGACAGCTGGCGGGCGCTCTTCCTTGGCCATGGCGTGCAGCCCGAAAGCTGGCCGCCCGCGATCGACCAGGTGCCGCCGGAGGAAATGAAGGCCCAGTTCCGCCGCATGCTCGGCTTCGTGCGCGAGCAGGTGCTGCGCCAGCCGACCCAGGAGGAATATCTCGCCGGGCTTGCCCATGGCTGAGCCGCTCCGCGCCGCCGCCGAGCCGGGCCTGATCGACGGCCTGCCGCGCGTCTCGGCCCGCGCCGCGCCGCCGGCCGCGGGGCTGGCCGACCTGATCGCCGCTGGGGTGCCCGTTGTCCTGAAAGGCCTGTTCGCGCATTGGCCGGCGCTGGCCGCCGGGCAGGCGGGGCAGCTGCCCGCTTATCTCAAGGGGCTCGATCGCGGCGCGCCGGTGCCGGTGATGGAGGCGCCCGCGCGCACCCTGGGCAAGTTCGGCTATGGCACGGACCTGCGCGAGTTCAACTTCACCCGCCGCAGCGCCCGGCTGAGCGATGCGCTCGACCGGATCCTGCGCCTCGCCGGCGAGGACAGCGCGCCCCATGTCGCGGTCCAGATGCTGCCGCTGGCGGTGCAGATGCCCGATTTCGTCGCGCAGAACCCGATGCCGCTGCTCCCGGCGGACGTCGCGCCGCGCCTGTGGGTCGGCGGCCCGGTCCATACCCGGACGCACAATGATCGCGACCACAACCTTGCCTGCGTGCTTGCCGGGCGGCGGCGCTTCCTGCTCTTCCCGCCCGATCAGCTGGCCAATCTCTATGTAGGTCCGCTCGACAATCCGCCACCGCTCTCGCTGGTCGATCCGGAGGCGCCCGACCTCGCCCGCTTCCCGCGCTTCGCCGATGCGCTGGCCACGGCGCGGGTCGCGTTTCTCGATCCCGGCGATGCGCTCTTCCTGCCGCGCTACTGGTGGCACCACGTCACCTCGCTGAGCCCGTTCAACGCGATGGTGAACTATTGGTGGGGCGACGATGCCATGGGCGTCGAGCAGCCGCACGACGTCTTTCTCGCCGCGCTGCTGGCCTATTGCCGGCTGCCGCCCGCCGAGCGCGGCTATTGGCGGGCGATGTTCGAAACCCATGTCTTCGCCGAGGACGGCGCCGCGCATATCCCGCCCTCCCAGCGCGGGCCGCTGGGCGAGATGCGCGCGAGCGAACGCGCCGCGCTCCGCCAGCGCCTGCGCGCCGCATTCCTCAAGTCATGACCTCCCCACAGGAAAGAAACCGGATGACCTCTCGTACCCTCGTCACGCTCCTTGCGCTCGCGCTGCCCGGCACTGCCTTTGCCGGGAGCCGCGAATGTGCCCAGTCGCCGGGCAAGGTGCTCGAAGTCTGTGTTTCGGTCGAAGATGGGGCGGCGCGCTACGAAGTCAGGCGCGGCGACCAGCTCGTCATCGCTTCTTCGAACCTCGGCCTCAGCTTCGCCGGCGAGCCCCAGGCGCGCTATACCGCGATCACCGATGCCCGCCGCGCCGCCGCGGACACGAGCTGGGAGCAGCCCTGGGGCGAGCAGCGCCTGATCCGCGACCATCATAGCGAGCTCGCCGTGACGATCGCTGGCGACACCGCGCTGAACAGGGCGATGCAGGTCACCTTCCGCATCTTCGACGACGGTATCGGCTTTCGCTATTCCTATGCCGGCATCCCCGATGGCCGGCAGGTGAGTGTCATGGCGGATCGCACCCAGTTCAGGACCAAGGGCGCGTACCAGGCCTGGTGGTATCAGGGCCTGGGCCAGGAGCGCGACGAATATCTCTATACCCAGACCGACGCGCGCCGGATCACGCTGGCCGAGACGCCGCTGACGCTGAAGGGCGACAACGGGCTCTATCTGTCGTTCCACGAAGCCGCGCTGGTCGATTTCCCGAGCATGCTGCTCCAGGGCGATGGCGCCGGCGGCCTCACCGCCTGGCTGATGCCCTGGCCCGACGGCGTCGGCGCGAAGAAGACCGGGCCCTTCACCACGCCCTGGCGCACCCTGCTGATCGGCACCACGCCGGGCGCGCTGGCGGACAGTCGAATCGAGCTGAACCTCAACGAGCCGAGCAAGCTCCCGGACATCGGCAAATGGTTCAAGCCCGGCAAATATGTCGGCGTCTGGTGGGAGATGCATCTCAACCGCACCACCTGGGGCAGCGGGCCGACCCACGGCGCCAACAACGACAATGTGAAGCGCTATATCGATTTCGCCGCGAAATACGGGTTCGACGGCGTGCTGGTCGAAGGCTGGAACCAGGGCTGGGACGGCGAATGGATCGATAACGGCGAAAAGTTCAGCTTCACCAAATCCTATCCCGATTTCGACCTGCCGATGCTGTCGGCATATGCGAAGTCGAAGGGCGTCCACCTGATCGGCCATCACGAGACCGCCGGCGCGGTGGTGAACTATGAGGACCAGCTCGACGACGCGCTCGATCTCTACGCCAGGGTCGGGGTGCCGGCGGTGAAGACCGGCTATGTCCGCCATTCGGGCGATATCCTCGATCGCGAAGGCGGCAAGGAGTGGTTCGCCGGCCAGTTCATGGTCCGGCATCACCTCAAGGTGATCGAGGCCGCGGCGAAGCGCCATATCGCGATGGACACGCATGAGCCGGTCAAGGACACGGGCCTGCGCCGCACCTGGCCGAACTGGGTGAGCCGCGAAGGCGCGCGTGGCCAGGAGTTCAACGCCTGGGGCCGCCCGACCAACCCGCCCGAGCATCTGACGATCCTCCCCTTCACCCGCATGCTCGGCGGGCCGATGGACTTCACCCCGGGCATCTTCGATCTCGAGCATGGCAAGACGCTGCTCACCGAGCGCAACCAGTCGACGCTCGCGGCGCAGCTGGCCGAATATGTCGTGCTCTATTCGCCGATCCACATGGCGGCGGACCTGCCCGAGAATTACGAGAAGCATCGCGACGCCTTCCAGTTCATCCTCGACGTGCCGACCGACTGGGAGACGACGCGGACGCTGGCGTCGGAGATCGGCGACTATGTCGTGGTCGCCCGCCAGCCGCGCGGCGGCGGCGACTGGTATCTCGGCGCGATCACCGACGAGATGGCGCGCAAGCTGCCCGTGAAGCTCGATTTCCTCGCGCCGGGCCGGAAATACGAGGCGCAGGTCTACCGTGACGCCTCCGATGCCGACTATGTGAAGAATCCTGTCGCCTATGCGATCGAGAAGCGGATGGTGAGCAGCGCCGACACGCTCGATCTCGATCTTGCGCCGGGGGGCGGACAGGCGATCCGCTTCAAGCTGCTGAAATAACCCCCCTCCGTCATCCCGGCTTTCGCCGGGATGACGGAGGGGGCGGGAAGACGAAAGGGGCGGGGATGACGGAAGGGTAAGTGGGGTGGTACAGCATGCCCGATGCTGACGCTGCCCAATATCCTGACGCTCTCGCGCATCCTCGCGGTTCCGCTCCTCGCGGCGTTCCTCTGGTGGCCCGAATGGCGGCTGGGCTATGGCGTCGCCTTCGCGCTCTACTGCCTGATGGGCATCACCGACTATTTCGACGGCTATCTCGCCCGGGCGCAGGGGACGGTCTCCAAGCTCGGCGTGTTTCTCGATCCGATCGCCGACAAGATCATGGTCGCCGCGGTGCTGCTGATCCTCGCCGGGCGCGGCGTGATCACCGATCTCCACCTGATCCCCGCGCTGGTGATCCTGGTGCGCGAGATCGCCGTGTCGGGCCTGCGCGAGTTCCTGGGCGGCATCCAGGTCTCGCTGCCCGTCTCGCGCCTCGCCAAGTGGAAGACCACGCTCCAGCTCGTCGCGCTGGGCGGGCTGATCCTTGCCGGGGCGCTGCCCTTCGCCTGGCTGTGGGACACTGCGCTCGCCGCCTTCTGGCTCGCCGCCGCGCTCACGCTGATCACCGGCTGGGACTATCTGCGCGTCGGCCTGCGGCACATGGACAGCTGATGGACCTGCTCTACTTCGCCTGGGTCCGCGAGGCGGTGGGGGTAGGGCAGGAGCGCGTCGATCCACCCGAGACGGTGCGCGACGTTGCGGACTTGGTCCGCTGGCTCGCCGCCCGCAGCCCTGGCCACGCTGCCGCCTTTGCCGATCCCGCGCGGCTCCGCGCCGCGATCGACCAGCGCTTCGTTCCGTTCGACGCGCCGCTCGGCGATGCGCGGGAAGTCGCGCTCTTCCCGCCGGTGACGGGCGGATGATCCGCGTCTCGATCGATCCCGCGCCGATCGAGCTGGCGCTGGAGCTGGCGGCGCTCGAGGAACGCGGCGCGGGCGGGGTGGCGAGCTTCACCGGCGTCGTCCGCGGCGATGACGGGGTGACGGCGCTGGAGCTCGAACATTATCCCGGCATGACCGAGGACGCACTCTGCACCCTGGCCGAGGCGGCGATGGACCGCTGGAACCTGCTCGGCGTGACCATCCTCCACCGTGTCGGCCGGATGGAAGTGGGTGAGCGCATCGTCTTCATCGGCACCGCTGCCGCGCATCGCCGCGAAGCGCTGGAGGCCTGCGCGTTCCTGATCGACCGGCTCAAGACCGACGCGCCCTTCTGGAAGCGCGAATGGCGGGGGGAGGAAGCCGGCTGGGTCGAACCGCGCCAAAGCGATGCGCAAGCGGCGATGCGCTGGGAAAGCTGAGGAGAACGGCAATGGGCCGATATCCACCTCTTGCGTGGCCGACGGGCGCCTGCCTGGCCGTCGCGCTGTTTCTGGGGGCCGTGACTGGCTGCACCGGGATCGGCTCGCATCCCTCGCAAGAGGAGTTAAAGCGCGCCTGCGACGCCGTGCCGCCGATCCGCGCACGACGCGCCGATCTGAAGGACATCCTCCGTCCCGACGAAAAGGAATTCCGCATCCTGCGCGGCGAGGCGTTCACGGTACAAAGGAAGCTTCCGCAGCGGGTGGGTACCGCACTGGTCGAGCGCCTGTCCGACAAGACCAAGGCCGGCCGTTGGAAATATGACCGGCAGATCGATCGCTATTATTTCTACGATCCGGATAGCGACAGACACGCTAGGAATCCGCCATCGACGAATATCGGCAGCACCGAGAATCTGTTCTTCCACTATTGGAGCATCAGCTCGACGCTCGCGCTATCCTGCTGGGAATATTTCCCGGTGCGGGTGATCGTGGAATAGGCGGTCGTTCAGGGCCGCGCCTCGGCCAGCACGTCCGCCAGCAGCCGGAAGTCGCGCTCGCGGGGCGACGCCCTGCGCCACACCAGCGCAATCCGCCGCGACGCATTCTCCGCCTCGAGCGGCCGCGCCGTGACCTGAGTATGGTCGAGGATGCCGGAATCCACCGCCATCTCGGGCAGCATCGTCACGCCCAGCCCATTGTCGACCATCTGCACCATGGTGTGAAGCGAGGTGCCGAGCATGGTCGCCTCGGCGCGCAGTTCCGGGCGGTTGCAAGCAGCCAGCGCATGTTCCTTCAGGCAGTGCCCGTCCTCGAGCATCAGCAGCCGCGTCTCGTCGATCTCGGCCGGGCGGATCGAGGCGCTCGGATCCATCTCGCCATCGGGAAAGGCAACGAACAGCCGGTCGTCGAACAGCGACGCCGTCTCCACGTCCCCGCACGCATAGGGCAAGGCGAGCAGCACGCAGTCGGTCCGGCCATGGTGCAGCCCTTCACAGGCCTGGCCGCTGGTCTCCTCGCGCAGATAGAGCTTCAGATCGGGATAGTCGCGGCGCAGCTTGGGCAGGATGCGCGGCAGCAGGAACGGGGCGATGGTGGGGATCACGCTCATCCGCATCTCGCCGGAGAGCGGCCGCCCCGCAGCACGGGCCAGGTCGCCGAGTTCGTCCGCCTCGCGCAGAACCCGCCGCGCCTTCTCGACGATGCGCTCGCCCAGGGGCGTGAAGCGCACCACGCGCCGCGTCCGCTCGACCAGCACCACGCCGATCAGCGTCTCCAGCTCGCGGATGCCGGCGGAGAGCGTCGACTGGGTGACGTAGCAGCTCTCGGCCGCGCGGCCGAAATGGCCATGATCCTTGAGCGCGACGAGATATTGGAGCTGCTTGAGCGTCGGGAGATAGGTGGTCTGCGCCATTGATCGCCTGTATCGATGATTGGCGCCTTATATAGTGGCGATGGCGATAAATCCAATTCCTCCCCCAGCAAGCTGGGGGAGGAATTGCGCGGCTACGCCGCCTCGCTCAGCTCGTCCGGCAGGCGGATCATGTAATCGAACGCGGAGAGCGCTGCCGTCGAGCCTGCGCCCATCGCGATCACGATCTGCTTGTAGGGCACGGTGGTGCAGTCGCCCGCCGCGAAGATGCCCGGCTGCGAAGTCTCACCGCGCGCATCGATCTCGATCTCGCCGCGGTTCGACAGCGCGATGCTGTCCTTCAGCCACTCGGTATTCGGCACCAGGCCGATCTGCACGAAGATGCCCTCGAGCTCGATCCGGTGCTCGGTGCCGTGGCTGCGATCCTTGTAGGTCAGGCTGGTGAGCTTGCTCCCGTCGCCTTCCACCGCGGTGGTCAGCGCCGAGGTGATCACCTTCACGTTCGGCAGGCTGCCGAGCTTGCGCTGCAGCACCGCGTCGGCGCGCAGCTGGCTGTCATATTCGATCAGCGTCACATGCGCGACCAGTCCGGCCAGGTCGATCGCCGCCTCCACGCCCGAATTGCCGCCGCCGATCACCGCCACGCGCTTGCCCTTGAACAGCGGGCCGTCGCAGTGCGGGCAATAGGTCACGCCCTTGTTGCGATATTCCTCCTCGCCGGGCACGCCCATCGTCCGCCAGCGCGCACCGGTGGAGAGGATCACGGTACGGGCATGCAGGCTCGCGCCGCTTTCCAGCACCACTTCGTGCAGCCCGCCTTCCTGGCGCGCCGGCACCAGCTTCGCGGCGCGCTGGTGGTTCATGATGTCGACGTCATAGTCCTTGACGTGCTGCTCCAGATGCGCGGCGAGCTTGGGCCCTTCGGTGTGCGGCACCGAGATGAAATTCTCGATCGACATGGTGTCGAGCACCTGGCCGCCGAAGCGCTCGGCGGCGATGCCGGTGCGGATGCCCTTGCGCGCCGCATAGATTGCCGCCGCCGCGCCGGCGGGGCCGCCGCCGACCACCAGCACCTCGAACGGCTCCTTCGCCGCGATCTTCGCCGCGGTGCGCCTGGCGGCGCCCGTGTCGATCTTCGCGACGATCTGCTCCAGCTCCATCCGGCCGCTGGCGAAAGGCTCGCCGTTCAGGAACACGCTGGGCACCGCCATCACCTTGCGCGCCTCGACCTCGGCCGGGAACAGCCCGCCGTCGATCGAGACATGGGTGATGCCCGGGTTGAGTACCGCCATCAGGTTGAGCGCCTGCACCACGTCCGGGCAATTCTGGCAGGAGAGCGAGAAATAGGTCTCGAAGGCGAAGTCGCCGTCCAGGTTCCGCACCTGCTCGATCAGCTCCTGCGCCGCCTTGCTCGGATGGCCGCCCACCTGGAGCAGGGCGAGCACCAGCGACGTGAATTCATGCCCCATCGGGATGCCGGCAAAGGCCACCGCGATATCGGTGCCGGTGCGGCGGATCAGGAAGCTGGGCTTGCGCGCATCGTCGCCGGTCCGGGCCACCGTCACTTTGTCCGAAAGCGCGGCGATCTCGTTCAGCAGTTCCGCCAGCTCGCGCGACTTGGCATCCTCGCCCAGCGAGGCGACCAGCTCGATGGGTTCACGGATGTTCGCGAGATAGCCCTTGAGCTGCTGGGTCAGGTTGGCGTCGAGCATGGCGGAAACTCCACTGAATTCGGATACAAAACGGCCCGGGACGAGGGATGGTGTTCGTCCCGGGCCGCATGGTGGCGCCCGCAAGGGGGCTGGCGAGCGCCTGGGGGATCAGATCTTGCCGACCAGGTCGAGCGACGGCGCCAGCGTCTCGGCGCCCTCTTCCCACTTGGCGGGGCAGACTTCGCCCGGATGGGCGGCGATGTACTGCGCGGCCTTGATCTTGCGGAGCAGCTCGGTCGCGTTGCGGCCGACGCCCTCGCTGGTGATCTCGACCAGCTGGATCACGCCTTCCGGATCGACGACGAAGGTGCCGCGATCGGCCAGGCCCTGGCCCTCACGGAGCACGTCGAAATTGGTCGACAGGACGTGGTTCTGGTCGCCCAGCATGTAATAGTTGATCTTGCCGATCGCGGGCGAGGTGTCGTGCCAGGCCTTGTGGCTGAAATGGGTGTCGGTCGACACCGAATACACCTCGACGCCCATCTTCTGGAGCTGCGGATAGATGTCCGCCAGGTCCTCGAGCTCGGTCGGGCACACGAAGGTGAAATCGGCCGGGTAGAAGAAGAACACCGCCCACTTGCCCTTCGCGTCCGCGTCCGTGACGGTCACGAACTTGCCTTCCTTATAGGCCTGGGCGGTGAACGGCTTGATGGTGCTGCCGATGAGAGCCATTGCTTGGTATTCCTCCAGAACGGGGTTGTTGTTGCAATGCGGCAGATAGGGTTGTTGCGTCGCAATGTGAAATTGGAAAGCCCATTCGCGATGATCGGATAAATCGATCAAGCTTTATGGATTGATCGACTGGATCGTGGAATGATGCTCAGGCGGGCTGCTCAAAGAGTCTCGAGCGCCGCTCCATCTTCCATCGGCCGGATCAAGCCGCGATCGAACGTCACGAAGCTATCGGCACCCAATTCGGTGGCAAGAGCGAAATGAAGCAGGTCAGCGAAGTCACCCTTGGATCGATATGCCGAAACGGCGGCCGCTACCGCGCTCTCCGAAGCGACGGTGACGCCATTTTGCCCGCACAGGGCGGCGAACCCTGTCGCGATGCCATCGCGTGGCATGCCGTAGCGGGCTCGGAGTACCCATTCGGTTTCGAGTAGTACGGTCGGCAGGATCAGTACCTCGCCCGTAAGGCAGTATCTTTTCGGCGATACCCACCTGCTCCGGATCGTCGCGCGCGATCAATCGGACGAGCAAGTTGGTATCAAGCGCCCTCACCGGATCAGTCGGCGCAGATCGTCGTCCGAGAGCCGGCTGATCGCTTCGATCGGTTGCGCGGGAGCCACGGGCGGAAGTGCATGCAGATCTGGTAGGGTCTTGGGGGGAAAGGCGCGGCCAACCGGACGCCGCCGCAGCGTTATTCCGTCGGCCGTTTCGATCAGTTCCAGCGGTGTGCCTGCCTGCCAGGCCAGTCGTTCACGCACGTCCTTCGGGATGGCGACATCCCCACTCGGCGAGATCTGCGTGCGTGAATTCATGCCCACAGGATAAGGTGCATGAATGGGGCCCGCAAGCACGGCCCTCAACGCGTCAGCGCGACGTACACCGAATAGGCGCTGGTGATGGTCAGCAGCGTGCCCACCAGCGTCATCAGCGCGCGGGTCGGAACCCGTTTCGCCAAGAGCCCGCCGAACGGGGCGGCGATCAGTCCGCCGATCAGGATGCCCACGGTATGCAGCGAGAACGCGGCCCAGCCCAGCGTCGCGATGAACGCAGCCGAGACGGTGGCGGTGAGGAAGAACTCCACCGTGTTCACCGTGCCGATCGTGGTGCGCGGGCTGGCGCCCTGGACGAGCAGGTTGCTCGTCACCACCGGCCCCCAGCCGCCGCCGCCGGCCGCGTCGAGAAAGCCGCCGGCCAGGCCCAGCGGCTCGATGATCTTGGGCTCGCGCGGCTCCACCTTGCCGCGCCAGGCGCGGTAGAGCAGGTAGACGCCGATCGAGGCGAGATAGGTCATGACGAAGGGGCGGGCGATCGACGCGTCGATGTTGCTCAGCACATAGGCGCCCAGCACGCCGCCGATCACGCCGGGGATCAGCAGCCGGCCGAACAGCTTCCAGTTCACGTTCTTGTGCCAGATATGGCTGGCGCCCGAAGCGGCGGTGGTGAAGGTCTCGACAGTGTGCACCATCGCCGATGCCTGGGCGGGCGGAACGCCCATCACGCTCACCAGCAGCGTGGAGTTGATCACCCCGAACGCCATCCCCAGCGCGCCGTCCACCATCTGGGCGGCGAAGCCCACGGCAATGAATGGCAGCAGGGCGGAAAGGTCGATTCCAAAGATCATTCGCACCTTGAAGTTTGGGCCGGGACGGAATGGATGGCGGCCGCGACGCGTTCCAACAAGATACATAGTGTTTAGCGCGGCAAAGCCTGGGATGGGCCGTTCTGGAAATCGGAGGGATCATGCACTAAATGGACGCGGCAAAGGGGAACCGGCCATGTTCCAGCGTCTTAAGGCGTATTTAGATTCCATCCGCGCCCGCGATCCCGCGCCGCGCAGCCATGCCGAGATCCTGCTCTATCCGGGCGTGTGGGCACTCGCCTATCACCGGATCGCGCACGCGCTGTTCCGCAACCGCCTGTTCTTCCTCGCCCGCGTCGTCAACCACTGGTCGCGCTTCGTCACTGCGATCGACATCCATCCCGGCGCGAAGATCGGCCGCAACTTCTTCATCGACCATGGCTTCGTCGTGATCGGCGAGACGGCGGAGATCGGCGACGACGTCACCATCTACCAGTGCGTCACCCTGGGCGGCACCAGCCCGGACAATGGCGTGGGCGGCAAGCGCCACCCGACCATCCGGGACGGCGCGATCCTGGGCTCCGGCGCCCAGGTGCTGGGGCCGATCATCGTGGGCGAGCGTGCCCGGATCGGCGCGAATGCCGTGGTCACGCGGGACGTGCCCGAGGGCGCGGTGATGGTCGGCATTCCGGCCAAGCCCACGCTGGTCGAGGCGCAGAAGTGGCAGAAGGACTTCGTGCCCTATGGCACGCCCTGCAGCGAGCTGTTCGATCCGCAGACCCAGAAGCTCGAGATCATGCGCTGCGAGCTGGAAGCGATGCGCAAGCGGCTCGATGCCGTGCTGGCCGAGCGCCGCGAGCAAGGGGAGCAGCGCGACAGCGCCTAGATGGGTACCGTAACCCCGCTCCCCATCGGACGTCCCGGCCAGGTCGGCTTCGAGCGCCCGGAACTCACGCGCATCCTCGATCTCTACGGCCGCATGGTCGCCGCCGGGCATTGGCGCGACTATGCGATGAACTTCGATGCCGATGCCGCGATCTTCGCCGCCTTCCGCCGCGCCGCCGAGCGCCCGGAATACCGGATCGAGAAGCGCCCGGCGCTGCGCAGCCGCCAGGGCATGTGGGCGCTGGTCAACGAGAGCGGCATGATCCTCAAGCGCGGGCACGAACTGGGCCCGGTGCTCGCCCCGGTCGAGCGGCGGCTGATGAAGCTGGTCGAGGAGTGAAGAGCTGGAGGCCGGGGGCCCAATATTCTCCACCGTCTCCCGCGTTCTCCACCGTTATCCCCACTTTTCCTCCGTCATCCCCGCGCAGGCGGGGATCCAGGGCAGGGCCAGGAGCATGGGTCGCGAAGCTCGCCTTGCCGCCTCCGGTGACCGCGGACATGATTGCTTCGACTATCCCATGCTACCCTGGATCCCCGCCCGCGCGGGGATGGCGGAGGTAGCTTCGAGGGCTTGTTTGGGCTCTCACCCGGTACTGGGCCGGGGTGACGGATAAGGATGTCGCAGACGCCCACTTGCGGGATGGCCGGGCCTTTCGCGCCGCGCTATGTCCTCAGGCCAATCGAAAGGGGATTGTCGTGACGGATAGCGTGAAGCTCGAAGGCCAATGCCTGTGCGGCGCGGTGCAGGTGCGGGTCGCGCCGTCCGAACCGCATATCGGTGCCTGCCATTGCGGGATGTGCCGGCGCTGGGGCGGCGGCCCCGCCTTGTCGCTCAGGCTGGTGCCCGATCCCGAGATCGAGGGCGCCGAGCACATCGTGCGCTATTCGTCCTCCGATTGGGCGGAGCGCGGCTTCTGCCGGACCTGCGGCACGCATCTGTTCTATTTCTACAGGCCCCAATCGGGCTATTCCTTCCAGGCTGGCCTGTTCGGCGACCTGCAAGGCCATGACCTGGCCGAGGAGATCTTCATCGACGAGAAGCCGGACTATTACGACTTCGCCGGCGAGCGCGAACGGATGACCGGGGCCGAAGTGATGGCGAAGGCCGGGGTCAGCGGCGCCTGACGCCGCGCGCTTTCGGCGATCGCCCGGATCAGCGCTCCCAGGCCGCCGGGACCGGACTCATTCCTCCGGTCTCGCGGATCACCACCAGAGTCTCGAAGGTCCGCACGCGCTCGTCGGCCGAGAACAGCCGGCGGACCAGGTCGTCATAGCTTTCCATGTCGCGCGCGATGACCCGCACTGCGAAGTCATGGTCGCCGGTGACGTTCCAGGCCTCCATCACTTCGGGCTCGGCGCGGAAGATCTCGAACATCTCGGCCACCGTGTTGGCGTTCTCACGCTCCAGCGTCACCAGCACGATCATCGACAGCGGCCAGCCCAGCGTCCTGGGCCGCACCACGGCGATCTCGCGCTCGATCACGCCGCTCTCGCGCAGCCGGCGGATGCGGCGATAGCAGGCGGGGGCGGAGAGGCCGACCTTCTCCGCCAGTATCGCCACCGGCTGCTGGACATCGACCTGAAGCAGTTCGAGCAGCTTGAGGTCGAACGAATCGAGCGATTCAATCTTCGTCATCGCGGCAGCATAGAGCGATAAAGTTTATCGCATAACCGCAAAAATAAACCGCTCTTATCGACGGAAATCCCTATCTCTCGGGGCGTTCCTTCCACATCCAGTTCGAGTATCGTCCGATGAGCAGTGTCGCCGCCCTGCGGCCTATTTCCTCGCGCCTCGATGCGCTCGGCGTCGGCACACTGTTCCTGTCGATGTTCTCGGTGACCATCGGCGCGACCTTCGCCAAGCAACTCTTCCCGCTGGTCGGCGCGGAAGGGGCCACCGCGTTGCGCCTAGTCGTCGCTGCCGTGATCCTCTCGGCGATCTTCCGGCCGTGGCGATTGCGGCTCGATGCCGGCTGGCGCTCGCTGCTGGGCTACGGCCTGGTGCTCGGGGTGATGAACCTCAGCTTCTACAAGGCCCTGGCCTATATTCCGCTCGGCATCGCCATCGCGATCGAGTTCACCGGCCCGTTGGCGGTCGCGGTGCTTACTTCGCGCCGCCGGATCGATTTTCTGTGGATCGGGATCGCGGTATTCGGCCTGCTGCTGCTCCTGCCGATCTGGAAGGGCGCGGCGCATCTCGACTGGCGCGGCGTCGTGCTCGCGCTGATCGCCGGCGCCTGCTGGGCGGGCTATATCCTCACCGGCCGCCATGCCGGCCAGGCACACGGCCCCGCCGCCGCGGCCGGGGGCATGTTGATCGCGGCGCTCCTCGCTCTCCCCATCGGCGTGGCGCATGCCGGTGCGGCGCTGCTGCGGCCCGAGGCGCTGGTGCTCGGCCTGCTCGTCGGCATCGTCTCCAGCGCCATCCCCTATGCGCTCGAGATGATCGCGCTGCCGCGGCTGCCGGCCAACAGCTTCGGTACCCTGCTCAGCGCCGAGCCGGCGGTGGGCGCGCTGATGGGGCTGCTGCTGCTGGGCGAAGTGCTCACCGGCACCCAGTGGCTCGCGGTCTTCCTGATCGTCGTCTCTTCGATCGGCACTGCGATCAGCGCCCGGCCCGGGGCGGCGATCGAGCAGCCCTAGACGGAAAAACCCTCCCGCGCCGGAGCGCGGGAGGGGCAGGGTTTGGAAAGCCGGGCTGGGGACCTTGCTCTCCGCGCGAAGGCCTATGTCAGGATCAGGCCGTCACGATCTGGGTGGGCGGCAGCCGCTCCTCGAGCCCGCCGAGCAGACCGACGACCCGGCGGCGCACCGGCTGCCAGAAGGCCGAGAGCAGCAGCAGCGCCGATCCGATCACCAGCGCGGTGAGCGCCGCCGCCAGCTCGACCGCGCCGGTCGCCTGGAACAGCGCATACATTGCCCAGAGGACATAGATCAGGCTGGAGACGAGCAGCGCACGGCGATCGACCGCCAGCGCCACGAAGGCGAAGACCAGATAGAGCGCGATCACGATCGCCGCGGTCGGCCCGGTCACCTCGCCATCGAACACGCCGAGCATGTGGAACACCGGGTGCGCGATCAGCGGCGCGGCGGCAAGGTGCAGCCAGAAGGCCACGTCCGAGCGGCGGGTGCGGCGCTCCAGGTCGCTCATGTCCCAGCGCATCGCGAAGAAGAACATCGCCACGCCCGCGACGAGCAGCATCTCGTTCACCCAGTCCTTGGCCTGGGGCGCGAAGGCGAGCACCAGCGAGACGCCGACCCCGACCAGCGCCAGCGCGCCGGCTGCCACGGTGATCGGCACCATGAAGCGCTTCCAGTGGATCCAGGTGGCGGCAGCGGTGAGCAGGCCCACCACCGCGGCGACGCTGCCGGCCAGCTGCTGCTTCTGCAGGTCGCTGGCGAGGTGCATCTGCTCCTCGATCCAGGGGATATTGGCGGCGAAGATGCCCGAGAGGCCCGCCGCGACGCCGCCGGTGAAGCCGAGCAGCAGCAGGATCGAGGGGAGCGCCATGCGGCGGCGCGCGGTGAAATATTCGGCGAGCATCCAGCTCGTCGCGGCGACGGCGAAGCCCCCGCCGATCATATTGCCGCCGACGACGCGCTCCTCCGGTCCCGCGCCGATCAGCATCACCCCGAAATAGGCGCCGATGCGCGCCGCGGCGACCAGGATCAGCGCGGCGGCGATCGCCACGAAGATGTCGTTGAAGCCGGTGAGCAGCTTGAAATGCTCTTCGTCCACCGAGGGCGCCGATCGGCGCTCGGCGACATAGTTGCGCAGCGCATTGGCGGCGGCGGGGGAAAGCGCCCCCGCTTCCACGGCACTGGCCAGATCGCTTTCGCTGTACATGGCAGTTTCCTCCTGTGGGGAGGTTCTACCATATGTGTATTAGTGATGCAATACGGTGAGGCGGTTATCAGTCGAGCATCACCTGGTCGGTCACTTCGATCTCGCGGCCAGGCACTTTGCTGACCACCACAATGTAATGTGTGCCGTCGATGTCGAGCTTCCGCGTCACGTCGAGCGTGCCCGCGCGCAGCCGGAAACGGTGCGATCCCATGGCAATGTCCCGGTGGAGCCTGGCGGTAAGGCCGGTGGATGGGCTGTCCGCGGGAAATTTTCCATCGAAGACCAGCCTGTCGTCGATCCAGAATTGGAAGGGCGCGGCACCGTGCAGGTCGAGGAACAGGATCGAAGCCGGCATTGCCTCGCCCGCGCGCATGTCCCGTGCGGGTGCGGCATTCGGCGCGATCGCCAGGAGCGCCCCGGCGAGCGCGGCCCGCATGTTCATTTCTGCAGCTTCCCCAGGATCAGCATGGTCTGCTCCGCCCCCGAGCCCGGCACGATCTCGCCGGTCCGGTCGGTGATCTGCGCCCATTGCGCCTGCACTGCCTCGGGCGTCAGCGCCTCGAGCTTCGCACCCTGGGTCAACGTCACATAGGCGGCCTGGACCACGCCGCCGCCCGCGCCGACGATCTGGTTGGTCGGCGCGTCCTCGGAGACGAGGAAGAGCGCGGCGGGGGCGACATTCTCGGGAGCGAAGGCCTTGAAGGCTTCCTCGGGGAACAGGTCCTCGGTCATCCGCGTGCCCGCCACCGGCGCGATCGTGTTGACCTTGATCCCGTATTTGGCGCCCTCGAGATAGAGCGTCTTGGTCAGCCCGGCCAGGCCGAGCTTGGCCGCGCCGTAATTCGCCTGGCCGAAATTGCCGAACAGGCCGGTGGAGGAGGCGGTCATCAGGATGCGGCCGTAATTCTGGTCGCGCATCGTCTGCCACACCGCCTTGGTGCAATTGGCCGAGCCGATCAGATGGACGTCGACAACGAAGCGGAAATCGGCGGGCTCCATGTTGACGAAGCTCTTGTCGCGCAGCACGCCGGCATTGTTGATCAGGATGTCGATCCGGCCCCATCTGGCCTTGGCCGTCTCGACCATCGCGACCATATGATCGTAATCGGTCACGCTGCCGCCGTTCGACATCGCCTCGCCGCCCAGCGCCTCGATTTCCTCGACCACCTTGAGCGCCGCATCCGAATGGCCGGTGCCGTCGCGGGTGCCGCCCAGGTCGTTGATCACCAGCTTCGCCCCGCGCTTCGCCAGTTCGAGCGCATAGGCGCGGCCCAGGCCGCCCCCCGCGCCGGTGACGATGGCGACGCGGTCTTTGAAGTCGATGGTCATTGGTCTCTCCCGATGCTGGAGGGACCTTAGCCACAACCGTCAGGCGGCAACAATAACTGTCATCCCGCAACAGCAGCCATCATCCCGGCTTGCGCCGGGGTGACGGGAAGGGGCGGTCGCTGCGGCCGCCCCCCTCTCACCGCGACTGGCGGCAATGATCCTTGATGGTCTTGGAGCAGCGCGGATAGCTCTTCGGATCCGAAGGCATCGGTGCGGCCGCCTCGGGCGGCGGTGGCGCCGGAGCCGCTGCCGGAAGGGGCGGCGGCGCGGGCGGGGTGGGGGCCATCGCCGCGTCCGGAGCCGCGGGCGCATCCGGGGCGGCGGGCGGCGGACTGGTGGACGGCGGCGGCGGTGTTGCGGGATCGGCCGGCATGGCGGGATCGGCGGGCGGTGGTGGCGGTGGCGCGTCGCTCGGCGGTGCAGGCGGCGCAGGCGTGGTTTGCGGAGCGGTCTGGGGCATGTCCTGCGCGATGGCGGTGCCGCTCATCGCCAGGGCCGATGCCAGGAGCATGAACTTCATCGAAACTTCCTCTCTGTCGCCCCCGCCTTCCTGGCAAAAACGCATGTGCCGGGCGCAACGTTGCGCGCCCGGCACATTCGGTCCCGTAAAAAGGGGCGGTCGGCGCTATTGGCGCTGACGGCACCCGTCGAACTGGCCGCGCTTGCACATCGGATACACCGCCTTGGGTGCCGGCGGCGGGAAGGCCTGGGTCGGCGTCTGCGTGCTGGGCACGAAGACCACCTGGGCTCCCGGCGGCGGCGTGGAGCCGGTGCTGAACAGCGGCCCGGCCGGGGCATAGCCGCCCAGCTTGCTGGCATCGTTGTTGGTGGGGGAATCGGCCTTCTGGGCCGAAGTCTGCGCGTGCGCGGCGCCAGCAACGAAGGTCAGCGCGGCGGCCAGGGCAAGAAGTTTCATGGGATGCGTCTCCTGAAACCGGGCGAGATCGTTACGCCCGTGCCTGCAACGCGAGGAAACGCGGTTGGTTTCGTTAAATTGTGGTCATGTGCGGAGGGGGGGCCGTGAGGGAGTGACGAAGCGCCCTTCCGGAAGGCATTGCCATCCCGCCTGCGCGCCGGCCCGGGGAGCTGAAGGGTGGGGTGGCAGGTGGATTCCAACCACCAACTGTCACCCCGGCCTTGCCCCCGGGATCCATTGGGAGGCGAGCATCGGGCAGGAGACGCACGGGCAGAAATTGCGACGCGATGGACCCCTGCACAAGGCCAGGGTGACGACGGGTTGGCTGGCGGCCTTCCCGCACCCCGTCATTCCTGCGAAAGCGAGGACCCATCTCGTGCGTTGGCCGGGAATACACCCGCGGTGATTGGGGATGGTCCGGGAGATGGGTCCCCGCCTGCGCGGGGATGACGGCGTTTGCTGATCGGGCTCTGGCTCAATTCCCCGCGTCGAGCGCATATCCGGCGGAGCGCACGGTGCGGATGATGTCCGGCCGGTTGCCCTTGTTGATCGCCTTGCGCAGCCGGCGGATATGGACGTCCACCGTGCGGCTCTCGATGTCGCTGTCATGCCCCCATACCGCATCGAGCAGCCGCTCGCGCGAGAAGACCCAGCCCGGATGCTCGAGGAAATGCTTCAGCAGGCGAAACTCGGTCGGCCCCAGCTGCACCACTTCGCCCGAGCGGCGGACCTTGTGGCCCACCGTGTCCATCTCGATGTCCGAATAGGTCAGCGCCTCGCCGGCCAGGGCCGGGCGCACGCGCCGCAGCACCGCGCCCACCCGGGCGACGAGTTCGCGCGGAGAGAAGGGCTTGGTGACGTAATCGTCCGCCCCGGTCTCCAGCCCGCGCACGCGATCCTCCTCCTCGCCGCGCGCGGTGAGCATGATGATCGGCACGTTCGCCGTCTCCGGCATGCGGCGCAGGCGCCGGCACACTTCGATCCCGCTCAGCCCCTCGACCATCCAGTCGAGCAGCACGATGTCCGGCGTCGCCTCCTTGGCGAGCAGCAGCGCCTCTTCCCCGTCGGGCGTGTGCTTCACCTCATAGTCTTCGCGCTTGAAGTGATAGGCGACCAGTTCCGCGATCGCGGCGTCGTCCTCGACGAGAAGCATCTTCACTCGGGCCATATATTCCCCGTTTCCCCGCTCAGTTCGCTTGGGCCTCGCCGGTCTCGCGCTCGGCCATGTAATCGCCTGTCGCTGCGAAATAGACCATTTCGGCCACGTTGGTGGCGTGATCGCCGATCCTCTCCAGATTCTTCGCCACGAACAGCAGGTGCGCCACCTGGCTGATCGTCCTCGAATTCTCGACCATATAGGTCACCAGCGTGCGGAAGATCGAATCGTAGAAATCGTCGAGCGCATTGTCGCGCGCGCAGATTCGAACCGCCGCCTGGGCATCGCGCGCCGAATAGGCGTCGAGCACGTCGTGCACCATGTCCGCCGCCAGCTGCCCCATTGCGGGCAGGATCGAGACGACGTCGATCCGCTCCTCGCCAGTCTCGCCATGGATCATCGGCACGCGCTTGGCGATGTTCTTGGCATAGTCGCCGATCCGCTCGATCACGGCGGCGATCTTCAGCGCGGCGATGATCTCGCGCAGATCGTCCGCCATCGGCGCCCGCAGCGCGATGACGCGGACGACGAGCTTTTCCAGCTCGGCCTCGATCGCATCGATCTGCTTGTCCTTCTGGCGCACTTCATTGGCGAGCGCGGTGTCGCCCCGCTGGAGCGCCAGCATCGCGTCCTCGATCGCCTGCTCGGCCAGGCCGCCCATCTGCGAGATGAGCGCGCGCAGCTGTCCGATGTCCTGATCGAACGCCTTGACCGTATGTTCGTGGCTGCTCGCCATGGGCCTACTCCTAGCCGTAACGGCCGGTAATGTAATCCTTCGTCCGCTCCTGCTTCGGCGCGGTGAAGATGTTGTCGGTGTCGCCATACTCGACCAGCTGGCCGAGATGGAAGAAGGCGGTCTTCTGGCTGACGCGCGCCGCCTGCTGCATGTTGTGCGTGACGATCACGATCGCATAGCGCCCGCGCAGCTCGTGGATCAGCTCCTCGATCTTGGCAGTGGCGATCGGATCGAGCGCCGAGCAGGGCTCGTCCATCAGGATCACTTCGGGGTCGACCGCGATGGCGCGGGCGATGCACAGCCGCTGCTGCTGGCCGCCCGAGAGCGCCGTGCCGCTGTCCGAGAGCCGGTCCTTCACTTCGTCCCACAGGCCGGCGCGGCGCAGCGATCCTTCGACGATCCCGTCCAGCGCGACCTTGGAGGCGGCCAGGCCGTGGATGCGCGGGCCATAGGCGACATTCTCGTAGATCGACTTGGGGAAGGGATTGGGCTTCTGGAACACCATGCCCACCCGGGCGCGCAGCTGCACCACGTCCATTGCCGAGGAATAGATGTCCTCGCCGTCCAGCGTGATGTCGCCGGTCACCCTGGCCGAGGCGATGGTGTCGTTCATCCGGTTGAGCGTGCGCAGGAAAGTCGACTTGCCGCAGCCCGACGGGCCGATGAACGCCGTCACATGGTCCATGTCGACATCGATCGAGACGTCGCGGATCGCCTGCTTGTCGCCGTAGAAGACGTTCACGCCTCGCGCCGACATCTTGTGCCCGGTCGCCGTTGCAGTGGGAAGGGGAGTGGCGTCGGTCATTACCAGCGGGTCTCGAACTTGTTGCGAAGATAGATGGCGAGCCCGTTCATGGCGAGCAGGAACACCAGCAGCACCATGATCGCCGCGCTGGTCTTCTCCACGAAGCCGCGGCTCACTTCGTCCGACCACAGGAAGATCTGGACAGGCAGCACGGTGGCGGGATCGGTGAAGCCCTGGGGGGCAGTCACGATGAAGGCGCGCATGCCGATCAGCAGCAGCGGCGCGGTCTCGCCCAGCGCGCGGGCCATGCCGATGATCGTGCCGGTCAGGATGCCGGGCATGGCGAGCGGGAGGACATGGTGGAACACCACCTGGATCCGGCTCGCGCCGATGCCGAGCGCGGCGTCGCGGATCGACGGGGGCACGCCCTTGATCGCATTGCGGCTGGCGATGACGATGACGGGCATGATCATCAGCGCGAGCGTCAGCCCGCCGACCACCGCCGCCGAGCGCGGCAGCAGCGGGCCGAAGCTGTGCCCGCCGATCTGCCAGGTGCCCAGGAACACCGCGAGCCCGAGCAGGCCGAAGATGATCGAGGGCACCGCCGCCAGGTTGTTGATCGAGACTTCGATCAGGTCGGTCCAGCGGTTCTTCGGCGCATATTCCTCGAGATAGATCGCCGCCAGCACGCCCACCGGGAAGGCGATCAGGAAAGTCACCAGCATGGTGAGCAGCGAGCCCTTGAGCGCGCCCCAGATGCCCACCGCCACGGGATCGTTCGAATTGCTTGCGGTGAAGAAGCCCCAGTTGAAGCCGGTGCGCAGCTTGCCGGCGCTCCGCAGCCGGCTCGCATCGGCCTTCGCCGCCGCCGTGCCTTCGCCGCGCGCGCCCATTTCGAGCGCGGTCGAGGCGGGCACCCAGATGGTCTTCCTGCCGCTCAGGATCGAGGGATCGGCCTTGATCGCATCGCGCACCGTGATCCAGGCGCTGTTGGCGGCGAGCGAATGGTCGCCGCCGCTCTCCGCCGCGATCTCCACCTTGTCCTGCAGTCCGGCACCCGACAGCGCCAGGTCGGCGCCCGGCGTGGAAAGATGCGCGCGGTCGACCATCATCCCCATCTTCGGGAAGTCGAGGTCGAGCGCCACTTCGCTGCGGGTGAAGCCGCGCGCGCCGTTCGCCGCCATGGTGAGGATCAGGAAGGCCAGGAACGCGGCGGACAGGATCACCGCCAGCATCCCGAACAGGCGGAAGCGCCGCTCGGCGGCATAGCGGCGGCGGATGCGCTTCTGCATCGCCGCGCCCTTCCAGTCGGTCGGCGTCCGCTCGGGCGGCAGGGCAGGGGCGACGCGCTTATTCATAGGCTTCGCGATACTTCTTCACGACGCGCAGCGCGACGATGTTGAGCAGCAGGGTGATCACGAACAGCGTCAGGCCCAGCGCGAAGGCGGCCAGCGTCTTGGGGCTGTCGAACTCGCTCTCGCCGGTCAGCAGGTCGACGATCTGCTTGGTGACGGTGGTGGCGCTCTCGAACGGGTTGAGCGTGATGTTGGCCGCGCCCGAAGCGGCCATCACCACGATCATCGTCTCGCCGATCGCGCGGGAAACGGCCAGCAGCACGCCCGCCACCACGCCGGGCAGCGCCGCGGGGAGCAGCACGCGCGAGATCGTCTCGGAATTGGTCGCGCCCATCGCCAGGCTGCCGTCGCGCATCGCGGTGGGCACGGCGGCGATCGAATCGTCCGCCAGCGAGGAGACGAAGGGGATGATCATCACGCCCATCACCAGGCCGGCGGCCAGCGCGCTCTCGGCCGAGGCGAAGGGCATGCCCAGATGCACCGCCAGGTCGCGCACCGCCGGCGCCACGGTCAGCGCGGCGAAATAGCCATAGACCACCGTCGGCACGCCGGCGAGGATCTCGAGCATCGGCTTCATCCAGCGGCGCACGCGCGGCGCGGCATATTGGGTCAGGTAGATCGCGCTCATCAGCCCGAAGGGGATGGCCACCAGCATCGCGATCACCGCGCCGATGAAGAAGGTGCCCCAGAACAGCGGCACCGCGCCCAGCGACTTGCCCGGGTTGTTCGGATCGATCAGCTGCGGGCTCCAATGCGTGCCGAGCAGGAAGTCCTGCGGCGGCACCATCGCGAAGAAGCGGATCGATTCCCAGAACAGCGACAGGAAGATGCCGATCGTCGTCAGGATCGCGATCAGCGAGGCGACGAGCAGGATCAGCATCAGCCCGCGCTCCACCTTGGTGCGGGCGCGAAAGGCCGGGCTGATCCGGCTGAAGGCGAAGGCGCCCCCGGCAAAGGCCAGCAGGATGGCGATCGCCGTGCCGGTCCAGCCATAAAAGGCGATCGCCTCGCGCATCGGCGCCACCAGCGCATCGGCGGTGGGATCGAAGGTCGAGTCGGCCCGGCCCAGCGCCACGTCGCGCGCCTCGCCCAGGATCGTGTCGCGCTCGAACGCGAAATCCGAGAGCTGGCTGGCTGCCGGCGCCTTGAGCACCTGGTCCTTGATCAGCGCGGGGCTTAGCGCCGTCCATGCCGCGACGAACAGCAGCGCGGGCAGCACCGTCCACATCGCCACGTACCAGCCATGCTGCGAGGGCAGCGAATGCAACCGCTTCTGTCCGCCGCGATCGAACCGCACGGCGCGCGCGCGCGCGGTCAGCCAGCCGATCAGGCCAAGGCCGACCACCACGAACAGGAGCGCGAAGACATTCACCAGGACGTCAGCTCGGTACGGGATTCAGGAAGGAAAGCGATGATGTCCTCGTTTCAGTGCAGCTGGGAGGGGTCGAGCGCAATCCCCTTCTCGATGATCTCGGCCGAATGCTCCTGCACCTCGCTCGGTGCCGCGATCAGCCCGCGCTTGGTCAGCTCGCCCTTCGGCTTCCACATCGTGGCATAGAGGTTCAGGAAGTCCTGCATCCCGCGCACCGCCTTGATGTGGCGCTGCTTCACATAGATGTAGAGCGGGCGGCCGCCCGGATATTTGCCGGTGACGATCTCGTTGTTGGTCGGCTCCACGCCCTCGATCGGCGTGCCGTGCAGCCGGTCGATATTCTCCTCGAGATAGGAATAGCCGAAGATGCCCAGCGCATTGGGATTCTGGCTCAGGCCCTGGACGATCAGATTGTCGTTCTCACCCTTGTCGACATAGGGGCCGTCGTCGCGGATGCGCAGGCATGCGTCCTGGAACTTGGCCGGGTCGTGCCCTTCCTTGAGCGCCTTGGCCTCGGGATAGGCCTCCAGGCAACCCGGCTCGAGCATCAGCTCGGTGAAGGCGTCGCGCGTGCCGCTGGTCGAGGGCGGGCCCATCACATAGATCGGGATCGCCGGCAGCGCCGGATTGACGTCCTTCCAGGTCTTGGCGGTATTGGGCTTGCCCATCGGGTTGGCCGCCAGCGCGAGATACAGGTCCTTGCGGCTGAGCTTCAGCCGGGGGCCGGCATTGCTCTCGGCCAGCACCACGCCGTCCAGCCCGATCTGCACTTCCAGAATCTCGCCGACATTGTTCTTCTGGCAGGTGTCGTATTCGGTGCGCTTCATCCGGCGCGATGCGTTGGCGATGTCGGGATATTGCGATCCCACGCCTTCGCAAAAGGCGCGGAAGCCCGCGCCCGAGCCGATCGATTCGATCACCGGGGCCGCGCGGCGCTTGTCCTGGTTGACAAAGGCTTCGGCCACCGCGGTGGTGAAGGGAAAGACGGTCGAGCTGCCCACGGCGCGGATCGGGCGGGTGGTCCCGCTGTCGCAAGCCGAGAGAGCCACTGCGGAAAGCGCGAAAAGCACAAGTCTGCCAAGCATCGCCGTCTCCTGTCCCTGGGATTTAAGAATCACGGGGCACGCGCCCGGACGGCCGCCCCCATCGGGGCCCTTCGGCCCCTAGCGTGACAGGTTCATGACAATCGGTGGACGGGGAGCAGCACGGTCACCGTCGAGCCCTTGCCCACGGTGCTGGCAATGTCGAACCGCCCGCGGTGCCGCTCGACAATATGCTTGACGATGGCGAGCCCCAGCCCGGTGCCGCCCAGCGTGCGGCTGCGTCCCGAATCGACACGGTAGAAGCGCTCGGTCAGGCGCGGCAGATGCTCGGGCGCGATGCCCTCGCCCTGGTCGGTCACGGTCAGCCGCACCATCGAATCGCCCTCGGGCGTGAGGCTGACCAGGATCGGCGTGCCCTCGCGGCCATATTTCATCGCGTTGCCGATCACGTTGTGGAGCAGCTGGCTGAGCTGCGAGGCGTCGCCGCGCACCGGCTCGGTCTCGGCGATCTCGGTGACCACGTCCGCCGCGCGCGGCGCGCCGGAGAGCTCCAGGCACACTTCGTCGATCAGCTCGTCCATCGCCACCGGATTGTCCGGCGCGCGATATTTCTCCGCCTCGATCCGGCTGAGCGAGATCAGGTCGTCGATCAGTCGCTGCATGCGGCGCGCCTCGTCGTGCATGATCTTCAGGAAGCGCTTGCGGATGCCGGGCTCCTCGCTCGCGCCGTCCTCCAGCGTCTCGACATAGCCGAGCAGCGAGGCGAGGGGCGTGCGCAGCTCGTGGCTGGCATTGGCGACGAAGTCGACGCGGATGCGCTCGCTCGCATAGCTGCCGGTGCGGTCGATCAGGTGGACGATGCGGCGGCCGTCGCCCAGCGCGGTCACCCGCATCTCCCAGCGCTGGTCGCGCGTGCCCAGGCCGACCAGGTGGATTGGGGCCGAGGAGTCATGGTCGTTCGGGTTCATCAGCCGTTCGGCGGCGGCCGGATGGCGGATGGCGATGCGCACGTCCTCGCCCAGGATGTGCTGGCCAAGCAGGGTGCGCGCGGGCGGATTGGCCGCGATCACGCGCCGGTCGGCGATCAGCAGCACCGGCTCGGCGATCGCGTCGAGCACCTCCGCGATGCCCGGGCCCTCGGCAGCCGCGGGCGCGGTGTCGAGCGGGCCCATCGGGTCGCCGCCGGCCGCCGCCACCAGCACGGCGGCGACGCCGCATACCAGCATGACGAGGCTTACCTGCACGTCGCCGTTGAGCAGCAGCCCCGCGAGCGCGCCCGCGGCGGCGATGCCGAGCGCCACGAGCGCCTTTATACCAGGAGAATAGGGCATTCAGCGCCTTACTAGGGGCGGCGCGCGCGTTCGTCATCCCGCAACTGAGGGCGCTTCCGCGAAAGCGGCGGCGCGCCTGTCCCACAATTTACGATTGCGAAAGAGGGCGGGGCGCAGGACAATGCGCCATGGCAGACGAAGATCCGGGTCCCAAGGCTAGTCGCCGCGCGCTGATGCTGGGCGCCGCGAGCGCATCGGCGATCGTCTCGATCCGGCCGGCGCTGGCGCAGACCAGCGCCTCGGTGATGCATTGCGAGATCCCGGTTCCGGATCCCGGCCGCGCGGGCCAATATGTCGCCGCCGATGGCAAGCTCGTTCCCGCCGGCACTCCAGGCGCCTTTCCGGCGGCCGGCACGCCGTTCAAGGCCGAGGACGTCAAGCGCGCGCTGAACGGCGGCACGCTGCCCGGCACCACCTACGAACAGAGCCGCGCCTACACCAACTATATCCGCCGCCTCCAGTCGGGCACCAGCGGCTTCACCTGCTTCGCCTCGCTGCAGATGCCGCGCGGCTGAGGCTCATGTTCGCGCAGCGACGCGGAGAGCGCAGAGGGGTTTTGCTCACGGCTAGCCCTAGCACCGCGGCAGCGGCAGGAATTCTGGAAACGTCGCAATGGAGGGCACCGCTGGCGCGGCGCGAGGCACCTCTGCGCTCTCTGCGCCTCTGCGCGACCCCCCCCTTCCTTCGTCGCGCCTTCGCGCCTTCGCGTGAAACAAAATGACGGCCTATCGCGCCGCGCCGCCGGAGACCCTGCGCATCGTCCCCCTGGACGCGCTCACGCTGATCTACCACCGGGCTTCCGGCATCACCCATGTCGTCGACGCGCCCGTTCCCGAGATGCTCGAGGCGCTCGCCGCCGACGAACTCACCGTTGACCAGCTGCTCACCCGCCTGGCCGAGCGCTACGACTTGCTCGATGCCGATCCCGCCGCGCTGGCCGTGCGCCTCGACGAACTGGTCCAGGCAGGCCTGGTGGAGCGGCTGTGAGGCACGCCACCCGCCTCGCCATCGGCCCCGCCGGCTTCCGCATCGGCAGCGACTGGCGGGCGCCGATCGCGCAGCTGGAGGATCTGTACCGCGACTATCCTCGGCCCGACATTCCCGACTTCAACGTCCATCTCTTCGCCGCGCGGCCCTGGCGGAAACTCCTCCGCCCGGCGGTCCATATCGGCGGCGACTACAGCATTCCGGACGCTGCGCCGCTGCCGCTGGCCCAGGGGCTGCTCGCCGCCGAAATGGGGATGAACCTCCAGATGGCGCTCGCCCAGCGCCGCTTCCTGCTGCTGCACGCGTCCGCGGTCGAGCGGAACGGTAGGGCGGTGCTGATGACCGGCATCTCGGGCGCGGGCAAATCCACGCTCGCGGCGCTCCTGATGGCGCGCGGCTGGCGGCTGATGGGCGACGAGTTCGTGCTGATCGACCCCGCCACCGGCCTGGCCCATGGCTTTCCCCGGCTGATCAGCCTCAAGAACCAGGCGATCGCGGTCGCCCGTGCCGCGTTGCCCGAGGGACGGTTCGGGCCGCTGCTCGCCGGCACGCCCAAGGGCGATATCCGCCATCTCGTCCCCGATGCCCGCGCGATCGCCGCGATGGCCGTGCCCGCCGAGCCGGCCCTGCTCCTCTTCCCGCGCTTCGGCTTCGCGGCCGCCGAACGACCGGTGCCGCCCAGCGAGGCGTTCGTCCGGCTGACCCAGGCGTCGACCAACTATGTCCACCTCGCCGAGCGCGGTTTCGAGGCGCTCACCCGGCTCGTGCAGGCCATTCCGGCGCGGGCGATAGACTATCCGGACACCGCAAGCGGCACCGCCCTGGTCGAGGCGCTGGCATGAGCCCGGGCTGGCGCCTGGCCCATGTGCTGCGCGATCCCGGTGCCGCGCTCGGCTTCTCCGCGCGGGAATGGGCCGAGCTTTTCGCCGTGGCCCGCGCCGAGCAGATGGCGGGCACGCTCGCGCACCGGCTGAACGGCCTGGCGCTTCCGGCCGGGGTCCAGCGCCTGGTCGACGATGCGATCGCCTCGGCCGGGCAGGTCCGCCTGGCGGCGCTATGGGAGGCGGAGATGGCCCGGCGGGCGCTGGCGCCGCTCGGCATGCCGGTGGTGCTCCTCAAGGGCACCGCCTTCGCCGCTGCCGGGCTCTCGCCCTCGGTGGGGCGCAACATCGGCGATCTGGACATATTGGTCCCCCGCGGCCGGATCGGCGAGGCCGAGGCCGCCCTGCTCGCCGCCGGCTGGGAATGGGTGAAGCCCGATCCCTATGACGATGCCTATTATCGCCGCTGGATGCACGAGTTGCCCCCGCTCATTCACCGCGAGCGCGACCGGATGATCGACGTCCACCACACGATCCTGCCCCTGACGGCCAGGATTACCCCCGACGCCGAGGCGCTGCTGGCCGCCAGCGAGCCGCTCGGCAACGGCCTGTCCGTCCTTTCCGGCCCGGATCGCCTGCTCCACGCCGCCGCGCACCTCCTGGCGGACGGCGATCTCGCCGGCGGGATGCGCAATTTGTGGGACATCCACTGCATGTTCGTGTCCGAAGCGCCCGCCGGCCTGCCGGAGCGCGCCCGCCACCACGGCCTGGCCCGTGCGCTGGCCCGTGCCGCCCGCCTGACGCATGCCCTGTACGGCACCGAGGTGCCCCCGGAATGGCGGGGCCTGGGCGCTCTCGATCGCCTCTATCTCCGCCGCCTCACGGCCCGGGACGGCTGGGGCCGCCAGACCCGCAGGCTCACCCGGCTGGTCTTCTATGTCCGCAGCCATTGGCTGCGCATGCCGCCCCTGTTGCTGGCCCGGCATCTCTGGACCAAATATCGCAAGGGCTATCGGCCGGTCGGCTGAAGGCATTGAAACAAAACAGGAACGAATTCTTGCCTTGCAGGGCGCTCGCGGCTATCCTGCTGGCATTCGAGCAGGAAGGATTGCCATGTTCCGCAAGGTCGCGTTCACCATGTATCCGGTCGTCGACCTCGCGCGGGCGCGCGGCTTCTACGAGGAGACGCTCGGCCTGCCTCCCAGCCGGGCACCGGAAGGGATTCCGTGGATCGAATTCGACCTGCCGGGTGGCGGGTGCCTCGCGCTGACCAACGTCACCGGCGACAGGCCGGCATCCGATGCCGGCGGCACGATCGCCTTCGAGGTCGAGGATCTCGATGCGCTCTGCGCGGAGCTGGAAGCGAAGGGCGTCACCTTCAAGAGCGACCTGATCCACTCGCCCGTCTGCCGCATGCGGGTGATCGCCGACAGCGAAGGCAATGCCATCCTGCTCCACCAGCTGAAGGAGCGGGACTGATCTGCGCCACGTCCTTTTCATCATCCCCGCGCGGGCGGGTGCGACGGGGCGCGCTGATCGGGCCCTCGCGGCCCTAGGCCGGTAGTTCTACCCCCAGCCGCTCCAGCGTCGGCATCAGCTCGGCATAGCTGTCGATCACCGCATCGGCGCCGAGTTCCTCCACCGGCTGGGAGAGGAAGCCGAAGCTGACGGCGATGCTCGGGACCCCGGCATTCCTCGCGGCCAGCGTGTCGAAGATCGAATCGCCCACGAATGCCGCGCGCCCGCCGCCGCAGCGCCGGATCATCTCGCGGATGGGCAGGGCGGAGGGCTTGGCGTTGCCGCTGCCCATCGTGTCGCCGCCGATGATCGTGGCGAACCGCGCGCGCAGCCCCAGCTCTCCGATCAGCTTCGCCGCCAGATCCTCGCGCTTGTTGGTCACGATCGCCAGCGTCACGCCCCGGGCCGCCAGCGTGTCCAGCGCCTCGATCATGCCCGGGAAGGGGCGCGAATGGTCGGTGAGATGGTCGCGATACCAGTCGAGCAGCGCCGGGAGGAGCCAGGCCATCTGGGCCTCGTCATGGCCGCCGGATGCGTCCAGCGCCTGCTCCAGCATGTGCTTGCCGCCGCGCCCCACCATCGTCATCACCGCGGCCTTGTCGAGCAGCGGCCGCCCGGCCAGGCCAAGCGCATGGTTGGTGGCGCCCAGCAGGTCCATGCTGGTGTCGATCAGAGTGCCGTCCAGGTCGAAGCCGACGATGTCGAAGGGGAAATCAGCCATCGTGGTGCTGCCTGCCAGCGGGGCTATGGAATTGGCAAGTGTAACGTGGCAGGGGACGGGTCCACGGAGGACAAATGACCGCACCGATCGCAGCAATCATCCTCGCGGCCGGCAAGGGCACGCGGATGAAGTCGGACACCCACAAGGTGCTCCATCCCATTGCCGGGCGGCCGATGCTGCTCCACCTGATCGACAGCGTGAAGGCGCTGGGCGTGGAGCGCGAGGTGGTGGTGGTCGGCGCGGGCCGCGAGCAGGTCGAGGCGGCGGTCCATCCGCTCGGCGTCGAGACCGCGGAACAGGCCGAGCAGCTCGGCACCGGCCACGCCGTGCGCATGGCGGAGGGTGCGCTGGCCGGCTTCCGGGGCGACGTGCTGATCCTCTATGGCGACGTGCCGCTCGTCACGACCGAGACGATGCGCCGGATGATCGAGGCGCTCCACGGCGATGGCGGCCCCAGCGTGGTGGTGCTCGGCTTCCGGCCCGCCGATCCCGGCGCCTATGGCCGGGTGATCGTCGGCCCCGACGGCCGGCTCGACAAGATCGTCGAGTATAAGGATGCCACGCCCGAGGAACGGGCGGTGACGCTGTGCAATTCCGGCCTGATGGCGGTGCGCTCGTCCGATCTGTTCCGCCTGCTCGCCCGGTTGGGCAACGACAATGCGGCGGGCGAATATTACCTCACCGACCTGGTGGAGCTGGCCCGCCAGGACGGCCGGTTCTCGGTCGGCATCGAGACCGACGCGATCGAGGTGGCGGGAGTGAACAGCCGCGGCGAGCTCGCCCTCCTCGAACAGGAATGGCAGCAGCGCCGCCGCGCCCGCGCCATGATCGAGGGGGCCACGCTGGTCGCGCCGGAGACGGTGTGGTTCGCACATGACACCCGGGTCGGCCGTGACGTCACGATCGAGCCGCACGTGGTGTTCGGCCCCGGCGTCGCGGTGGCGGACCGCGTCACCATCCATGCCTTCACCCATGTCGAGGGCGCCGAGATCCTGTCCGGCGCCGATATCGGGCCCTATGCCCGCCTGCGCCCCGGCGCGCGGATCGAGCAGGGTGCCAAGGTCGGCAATTTCGTCGAGATCAAGCAGGCAGTGCTCGGCCCTGGCGCCAAGGCGAACCATCTGAGCTATATCGGCGATGCCACGGTGGGGGCCGGGGCGAATATCGGCGCCGGCACCATCACCTGCAATTATGACGGATTTTTAAAGTACCGGACAGTGATCGGAAACGGCGCCTTTGTAGGTAGCAACAGCGCCCTGGTCGCGCCCGTCACCATCGGCGACGGCGCGATCGTGGGGGCCGGTTCGGTGGTGACCCGCGACGTCGAAGGCGATGCGCTGGGGATCACCCGGGCCGAGCAGCAGGTGAAGCCGGGCTGGGCGCGGAAATTCCGCGAGGCGATGAAGGCGAAGAAGGAGGCAGCGAAGAAGTGATGCGTATGCGAACCCTGTTCTCGATGCTTGCATTGACCGTCGCCGCGCCCGCCGTCGCGCAGACCGCCGCACCGATGAGCCCCGGCCAGGCGATCGAGGCCGTCGCGGCCTCGAAGACCGGGGAGGTCGAGGGGGTGTTCGAGTTCGTCGTCGCCTCGGCCGGCGCGGGCGGCTTCAGCGTCTATCTGAACTCGGCGGCCAATTATCGCGACCCGGGCAACCTCACCATCGAGCTGCATTCGGCGGCGATCGCCGCGCTGAAGCAGAAGCTCGGCGGCTATCCCGAGGACGTGCTCACCGGCAAGCGCGTGCGCGTGAAGGGCATTGCCCGCCGCGTGCCGGTCGGCTCGCATTTCCAGACGCGCATCGCGGTCGAGAGCGTCGCCCAGATCGAAATCCTCGGCTGATTGCCGGGCCCAGAGCAGGAACACCCAGAGCATGTGCGGAATCGTCGGAATCGTCGGCAAGGAGGAAGTCGCGGAGCGGCTGTTCGACGGTCTCAAGCGCCTCGAATATCGCGGATACGACTCGGCCGGCATCGCCACGGACGTGGACGGCCGGATCGAGCGGCGCCGCGCCTCGGGCAAGCTGGTCAATCTCGGCAAGGAGCTCGCGGCCAATCCGCTGCCCGGCACCACCGGCATCGCGCATACCCGCTGGGCGACGCATGGTGGCCCGACCACGAACAACGCCCACCCGCACGCGACCGGCGAGCTGGCGCTAGTCCACAACGGCATCATCGAGAATTTCAAGCCGCTGCGCGATGAGCTGATCGCCCGCGGCCGCAAGTTCGAGAGCGAGACCGACACCGAAGTCGTCGCGCACCTTGTCAGCGAGAAGGTCGAGGCCGGCATGGCGCCCGCCGAGGCCGTCGCCGAAGTGCTGCCGCGCCTCCACGGCGCTTTCGCGCTCGCCATCCTGTTCCGCCAGCATCCGGACCTGCTGATCGGCGCGCGTCTCGGCTCGCCGCTGGTCGTCGGCTATGGCGACGGCGAGACCTATCTCGGCTCGGACGCGCTGGCGCTCGCGCCGCTCACCCAGCGCATCGCCTATCTCGACGAGGGCGACTGGGTCGTCATCACCCATGACGGCGCTCAGATCTTCGATCGGGACAATAATCCCGTCGAGCGGCCGATCACCATCTCCGGCGTCACCGGCGATCTCGTCTCCAAGGGCAACCACCGGCATTATATGCTCAAGGAGATCTACGAGCAGCCGATCGTCGTCGCCCAGACGCTGCGCGCCTATCTTCAGCGGATGGAAGAGCGGGTCACGCTGCCGATCCCCGATTTCGACCTGTCGGCGATCAAGCGCGTCACCATCGTCGCCTGCGGCACCAGCTTCTATGCCGGCATGGTTGCCAAATACTGGTTCGAGCAGTTCGCCCGCGTGCCGGTCGACCTCGATGTGGCGAGCGAGTTCCGTTACCGCGCGCCGGTGATGGAAGAGGGCGGGCTGATGATCGTGATCAGCCAGTCGGGCGAGACGGCGGACACGCTCGCGGCGCTGCGCCATGCCCGCGCCGAGGGCCAGACGATCGCCGCGGTGGTCAATGTCCCCACCAGCTCGATGGCGCGCGAGGCGGATCTGCTGCTGCCGACGCATGCCGGGCCGGAGATCGGCGTCGCCTCGACCAAGGCCTTTACCTGCCAGCTCGCGGTGCTCGCCGCGCTCGCTGCCAATCTGGCGAAGGCGAAGGGCAAGCTCACCGAGGCCGAGGAGAAGGCGATCGTCAAGCACCTCGCCGAAGCGCCGGCCGCGCTCAACGGCGCGCTCGCCTATGACGAGGCGATCCAGGCGATGGCCGGCATCGTCGCGGCGGCGCGCGACGTGCTCTATCTGGGGCGCGGCACCGATTATCCGCTGGCGCTCGAGGGTGCGCTGAAGCTCAAGGAAATCAGCTATATCCATGCCGAGGGCTATGCCGCCGGCGAGATGAAGCACGGCCCGATCGCGCTGATCGACGATGCCGTGCCGGTGATCGTGATCGCCCCCTCGGGTCCGCTCTTCGAGAAGACCGTGTCGAACATGCAGGAAGTGCAGGCGCGCGGCGGCAAGGTGATCCTGATCTCGGACTATGACGGCATCGAAGCGGCGGGCGAGGGCACGGTCGCGACGATCACCATGCCCAAGGTCCACCCGTTGATCGCGCCGCTCGTCTATGCGGTGCCGGTGCAGCTGCTCGCCTATCATGTGGCGGTGGCCAAGGGCACGGATGTCGATCAGCCGCGCAACCTGGCGAAGTCGGTCACTGTCGAATAGGCGGCTTCAGGGCCGCCAGGACATGGCGACATGGGTGCCGGCGACTTCGCCGGCATCGGCAAAGCCCAGCCGCCGGTAGAGCGCATGGGCGCGCGGATTCGTGCGGGCGACGCTCAGGCGCAGGCCGGCGGCGCCCGCGTCGCGCGCGGCTCCTTGCAGCCAGCCGATCAGCGCGCTGCCGATCCCGCCGGCCTGGACCCTTGCGTCGAGCAGGATGTCGATCAGTACCCATTCCGGGCCGCTGCGATCGAAGTAGAAGCGGCCGATCGGCGCATCCTGGCGGGTCACCAGCCGGAAATCGCCCTTGCGATGGTGCTTCACGAAATGCGTGTGCTGGAGCGCGAACTGCTCGTCGAGAAAGCTGCGCTTCTGCGCAGGTGACCAGGGCGCGAGGAGCAGCTCGGCCATGCGCGCGGCGGCATGCAGATCGGCGAGCAGCGGCATGTCGCCCGCGCGCGCGGGCGGCAGCGCCACGTCCAGCATGCGCAGCGCCTCCGGCAGCTCGGGCAGCGGTCGCGGAGTGGGGAAGGGTGCTAGCATGCCATCGGCTCTAGCATGATATCGGCTTTTGCCCCGAAATGGCGCGGACCGGCTTCACGCGCTGCCGCGGACCCGGCAGGATGCCCCTTTCGGAGCCGGAGCGATCGTCCGTTCGGCGGGAGGGGAAGAACATCATATGAGAGTGCTGACACCGGAAGATTTCGAGCCCTGGGTCGGTCGCAAGGTCCGTCTCAGCACCCTGCCCAATCCGGTGGAGATCACGCTGGTCCGCATCGAGCGCAGGCCGGTGCTGATCGGCATCGACACGCGCGAGCCCTTCTCGCTATTCTTCGAAGCGCCGCTCGACGTCTATCTGATGGACGCCTCGTTCGAGATGGATTGCGGCAAGGGCGGCCCCCACGAAATCCTGATCAGTCAGCTGGTTCCCTCGGCCACCGCCCGCCATTATCAGGCGGTGTTTTCCTGACCTACGGGCTGGGCCGAGGCCCAGCTGGCGAAGAACCCGGCCGCGCCGCCGCTCGCGCGGCGCGGCCGGGCCTTTCCCGGGTTCCGGCTCAGTTCCGCGACGGGAAGACGCCCTCGAGCGCGATGTTGGTCTGGATGCCCAGATAGGGCTGCATGACCGGGACGGGCTGGCTGCCGCCGCTGTTGGCGACGGTTACCGTGCCGGTGCCGCCACCGCCGCCGGTGATGTTCAGGCCGCCCAGGTTGACCGGCGTCGTGCCCGACTGGCCGGCCGGCACATAGAAGGTCGGCGTGATGCTGCCCGAGGAATCATTGGCGACGCCGAGGAACGAGCCGGCGGCCGGTATTGCGGTCTCCGAGCCGATGGCGCCGGTCATCGCCTGGAGCGTGCCGGAAACCGTGCCGCCGCCGGTGGGCGTGAAGGTGGCGAGGTGGTTGTGGATCGGCATCTGCAGGATGCTGAGCACCTCGCTGTTCACGCCGCCGATCTCACCCAGGGTGATCGGGGTGAGCCCCGGGCCGTTGCCCTGGCCGATAAAGACGCGGCCCCGCGAGTCGGGGAGGCCGAAGGTGCTCTGGCCATTGCCGCCATAGACGGTGCCCAGCAGCGAGAACAATGCGGTATTCTGCTGGATCGACATGATCTGGCCCTGGCACGGCGCCCAGCCGCGCGGCGCGAAGTTGAAGCCGACCTGCATGATTTGACCGATGAATGGTTCCGACATTTTGCCCCTCCCAATTTGAAGCGGCCCGGACGGTAACTCAAAAATGGAGGGGCGTCGCGTCCTGCTTGCCAAAACGGACCAAAATCATTTCTGGAACCAAATTGGTGTAATGATTAACGATTCGGCTACTGGACCATCCCAAGTCGAGACGCGGGCTTAAGATTGCATGTTTCTGAATTTACATGCATAACATGGCGAAATTTTTACGGTTCAGTCTTAATTTACCGAGTTGTCACGCGTAAATGGGGTGCCGCGGCCGGTGGGGATGCCGGTCGTTTCGTCCATGAATTGATTGCAAGAACGTGTGGGATAGAAGGCCGGCGCGTGCACGCCGGGGTCGGGGGGATATGAAGCAGCTTTTCACGCCAATGGCGGCCCATGTGGGGAACATGGTGCGCAACCGCGCGCGTGGGCACCTGGTGCCGCGGCCTTCTGCGCGGTCCCTGCTGGCGGCGCTGAAGGAGCGGCTTCCCGATCTCGCTTCCCTCTCTGCCGGTGTTCGGCGCGGCGCGCGCACGGGCGCTCTTGCGCTGGCGGCGCTGGCGGCGAGCGTTCCCGGCACGGGCTGGGCTTCGGCCGGGTGCGACTATCTCGACGCGAACGTGCTGTCGTCGGTCACGGGCACCACGCTGACCGGTGACTTCAACACGGACCCCAATCCCTCGCTGAGCGCGCCCAATCCCTTCACCGCCGGCGCCGCCAATTTCGTCAGCGGCGACACGGTCCTCTATGCCTATGCCAACCTGAGCAATGCCCGCGCCACCGTGCGGCGCGCGCCGTCCACCGGCGGCTTCGTTACGCTCGTCAACGGCGCCACCGTCGCCGGCAACGGTTCCTATTCGGTGATTGCGGACCATACCCGCTTCTTCGTCGTGACCCAGGTCTCGACGACGGGGGCGGGCTCGGTCGATTTCCGCATGTATTGCGAGATCGCGACGACCCAGGCCGTCGCTTCGATAACGGCGACGGTTGGTAGCGGCGTCAGCGTCACGCCGGTCACGGCCGCCTATGGCTCCGGCGCCCGCAGCTACGCGGTCTCCCCGGCACTTCCGACCGGCCTGAACTTCAACACCAGCACCGGCGCCATCACCGGCACGCCCACCGCCACTTCGGCGGCGACGACCTATACGGTGACGGCGAGCTATACGGGCGGCATCGGCACGTCGTCCAAGACCTTCGCGCTGACCGTCAACCCGCCGCCGCCCACCGTCACCGCGGTCTCGCCGACCGCGGGCCCGACCGGCGGCGGCACCACGGTGACGATCACCGGCACCGGCTTCTCCATCGCGAACAGCACCGGCGCGGTGATGTTCGGCGCGAACCCCGCGACCTATACGATCGACAGCAACACGCAGATCACCGCGACCGCGCCCGCCGGCAGCGTGGGCACGGTGGACGTCACCGTCACCACGCCGGGCGGCACCAGCACGACCAGCGCGGCGGACCGCTACACTTATGTCGCCGCGCCGACGGTTAACGCAGTCTCGCCCATAGCCGGCCCGACCGGGGGCGGCACCACGGTGACGATCACCGGCACCGGCTTCGCCGCGGCGGCATCGACGGGAGCGGTGAAGTTCGGCGCCGCCATCGCGACCTATACGATCAACAGCAACACCCAGATCACCGCGACGTCGCCGGCAAATGCCGCGAGCACCTACGACGTCACCGTCACCACGCCCGGCGGCACCAGCGCAATCAGTGCCGCGGATCAGTTCACCTATGTGGCGGCGCCGACGGTCACGTCGATCTCGCCGACCGCCGGCCCGACCAGCGGCGGCACCACGGTGACGATCACCGGCACCGGCTTCTTGGCGGCCGACCCGACGGGGGCGGTGAAGTTCGGCGCGTCGATCGCGACCTATACGATCAACAGCAACACCCAGATCACCGCGACCTCGCCCGCGAGCCCGGCCGGCACCTTTGACCTCACGGTCGCCACGCCGGGCGGCACCAGCGCGACCAGCGCGGCCGATCAATACACCTATGTTGCCGCGCCGGTCGCCAGCTCGTTCACGGCGTCCGCAGTCGCCTATAACGGCACCGGGCTGACCTTCAGCATTGCCGGCCATGCGACGAACAGCCCGACCAGTTTCGCGGTGGGTTCGGCGACCACGGCCCAGGGCGGCTCGGTCTCGGTCAATGCCGCGGGGCTCGTCACCTATGACGCGCCCTCCGGGTTCCGGGGCAATGACAGCTTCACCTTCACCGCGACCAATCTGGGCGGCACGTCGGCCCCGGCGACGGTCACGGTGCCGGTGAGCAATCCGACGCTGGCATCGACCCTTGCCGGCAGCGGCACGCGCGGCGCCGCGCTGTCGGGCGTGCAGATCAACACGAGCGGCGGCAGGGCGACGTATAGCTGCTCGACGACCCTGGCGTCGGGGGCACTGCCGCTGGGCACGCAGCTCAACAGCGATTGCACCGTCACCGGCACGCCGGCGGCGAGCGGCAACTTCACCTTCACCGCCAATGTGACGGACAGCTCGCTTGGCACCGGGCCCTTCACCCAGGCGACCGGCTCGCTCACGCTGAGCATCGCGGCGCCCACGGTCACCTTGTCCCCGGCGGCCGGCGCGCTGCCGGGCGCCACGGTCGGCACCGGCTATTCGCAGAGCTTCACCGGCGGCGGCGGCACGCCGGGCTACACCTTCGCCGTCACCGGCGGCGCATTGCCGACGGGCCTGACGCTGAGCCCGGCCGGCGCCCTCACCGGCACCCCGACTGCCACCGGCCCGTCCAATTTCGACGTCACGGTCACCGACGGCTCGTCGGTCGGCAGCGGCGGCCCCTATACCAGGATGCAGTCCTACAGCATCAGCGTGGTCTCGGGTGGGCAGACGATCAGCTTTGCGGCGCTGCCCAATGCCTCGCTCTCGGCTTCGCCGCTGACGCTGACGGCCACCGCGACCTCGGGCCTGACGGTCGCCTTCGCCTCGACCACCACGAGCGTCTGCACCGTCTCGGGCACCACGCTCACGCTCCTCCAGACCGGCTCATGCTCGATCACGGCGAGCCAGGCGGGCGACACCAACTGGACCGCGGCGAGCGACGTTTCGCACAGCTTCACCGTGACTCCGGCCAATCTGGTGCTCGCCACCGGCTCCGCTTCGGGCCTGATCGTCGGCGGGAGCTACAGCCAGGCCAATACGGCCTCGGGCGGCCTCACGCCCTATACCTACAGCCTGAATGCGGGCGCCTTCGTGCCGGGCACGACGCTCGGCTCCGACGGCACCGTCAGCGGCAGCCCGACGGTCGCGGGATCGTTCAGCTACCAGATCAAGGTGACCGACGGCCAGGGCACGCCGGTCACCACGATCGGCTCGATCGTCACGGTCATGATCGCCAAGGGCAACCAGGCGATCACCTTCGCCTCGACCGCGCCGACCGGCGCAACCGTGGGCGGCGCGACCTATGCCGTGAGCGCGACGACGAACGGGTCGCTCGTCGTGGCCTTCAGCTCGGCGACGCCGGCGGTCTGCACGGTCAGCGGCAACACCGTGTCGATGGTCGGCACGGGCACCTGCACGATCAACGCCGACCAGGCGGGCGATACCAACTGGAACCCGGCGGCGCAGGTGCAGCAGAGCTTCACCGTCGGCGCGGCGGGCGCAGTCACTGCCTCGCTCAGCTTCTCCTCGGCCTCGCTTGGCGTCGGATCGACGGGAACGCTGACGATCACGCTCACCAATCCCAACAGCTCGGCCACGCCGAGCATCTCGCCGCTGCTCGGCGGCACCGCGCTGCTCAGCCGCGTGAGCGGTGCGCCGGGCGGGAGCTGTGGCGCCAGCGGAGCGGATTCGGGCGCCAACTACCAGTTCAACCCCTTCTCCGTCGCACCGGGCACCTGCACGGTCACGCTCAGCTACACCGGCATCACCCCGGGTTCGGCCTCGGGCTTTGTGCTCGCGGCATTCACGCCCAGCGGCTATCCGACCACCGGCGCGACCAATAGCGCAAGCATCGCCGTCGTCCCGACGGTGACCGGCGTCTCGCCGCCTTCGGGCCCGGTCAGCCAGGTGGTGACCGTCAGCGGCACCGGCTTCAGCACCACGCCGGGCAACAACACCGTGACCTTCGGTTCGGCGGGCAACGGCACGGTAACCGCGGCAAGCCCGACCTCGCTCACCGTCACCACGCCGGGGACCGGCTCGGGCGCGGTCAACCTGACGGTCACCGTCAACGGCCAGACCAGCACGAATTCCGTGGCCTATACCTTCATCGACAAGCCGATCGCGGCGAACAAGCCGGGCGTCGTGATACCCTATGGCAGCACCGGCACGCCGATCGACCTGTCCGGCTCGATCACCGGCGGTCCGCACAGCAGCATCGCGATCGGCACGGCGGCTTCGCACGGCACGACCAGCATTGCGGGCGACGTGGTGACCTATACGCCGACGGCCGGCTATTTCGGCACGGACAGCTTCACCTATACGGCGACCGGCGCCGGCGGCACTTCGAACGTCGCGACGGTGAGCCTGACGGTGGCAACTCCGACGGCACCGACGGTCGCCGACAAGAATGCCCCGATTCCCTATAACAGCACCGGCACGGCCATCGATCTCGCGCCGTCGATCAGCGGCGTCTATTCGACGATCGCGGTCGCCACCGGGCCGCAGCACGGCACGGTGACCATCGCGGGTGCCGTGGTGACCTATACGCCGACCACCAACTATTATGGCGCGGACAGCTTCACCTATACGGCGACCGGCCCGGGCGGCACTTCGGCGCTGGCGACGGTGACCCTGGCGGTGGCGACGCCGCCGGCACCGGTCGCGGCGAACAAGAGCGGCGTCGGCGTGCCCTATGCGAGCACCGGCACGGCGATCGACTTGTCGGCTTCGGTCACGGGCGTCCATTCGAGCATCGCGATCGGCACGGCGCCGGCGCATGGCACGGTGACGATCGCGGGTGACGTGGTGACCTATACGCCGAACCCGGCGACCTATTATGGCGCCGACAGCTTCACCTATACGGCGACCGGCCCCGGCGGCACCTCGGCCCCGGCGACGGTGAGCCTCACGGTGGCGACGCCGGCGGCACCGACCGTGACGGACAAGAACGGCGTGGCGGTGCCCTATGCGAGCACCGGCACGGCGATCGACTTGTCGGCCTCGGTCACGGGCGTCCATTCGAGCATCGCGATCGGCACGGCACCGGCGCATGGCACCGTGACCATCGCAGGCGATGTGGTGACCTATACGCCGGCGGCGACCTATTACGGCGCGGACAGCTTCACCTTCACGGCGACCGGCCCCGGCGGCACTTCGGCCCCGGCGACGGTGACTCTGACGGTGGCGACGCCCGCCGCGCCGGTCGCGGCGAACAAGAGCGGCGTGGCGGTGCCCTATGCGAGCACCGGCACGGCGATCGACCTGTCGGCCTCGGTCACGGGCGTCCATTCGAGCATCGCGGTTGCGACCGGTCCGGCACACGGCACGGTGAGCGTCGCGGGCGATGTGGTGACCTATACGCCGAACCCGGCGACCTATTACGGCGCGGACAGCTTCACCTATACGGCGACCGGCCCCGGCGGCACTTCGGCCCCGGCGACGGTGAGCCTGACGGTGGCGACGCCCGCCGCGCCGGTCGCGGCGAACAAGAGCGGCGTGGCGGTGCCCTATGCGAGTACCGGCACGGCGATCGACTTGTCGGCTTCGGTCACGGGCGTCCATTCGAGCATCGCGATCGGCACGGCGCCGGCGCACGGCACGGTGACGATCGCGGGTGACGTGGTGACCTATACGCCGAACCCGGCGACCTATTACGGCGCGGACAGCTTCACCTATACGGCGACCGGCCCCGGCGGCACCTCGGCCCCGGCGACGGTGAGCCTGACGGTGGCGACGCCGCCGGCACCGACCGTCGCCAACAAGAGCGGCGTGGCGGTGCCCTATGCGAGCACGGGCACGGCGATCGACTTGTCGGCTTCGGTCACGGGCGTCCATTCGAGCATCGCGATCGGCACGGCACCGGCGCATGGCACGGTGACGATCGCGGGCGATGTGGTGACCTATACGCCGAACCCGGCGACCTATTACGGCGCGGACAGCTTCACCTTCACGGCAACTGGTCCGGGCGGCACCTCGGCGCCGGCGACGGTGAGCCTGACTGTGGCGACGCCCGCCGCGCCGACCGCCGCCAACAAGAGCGGGGTGGCTATCGGCTATAACAGCAGCGGCACGCCCATCGACCTGGCACCCTCGGTTACCGGTGTGCACAGCATGCTCACGGTCGTCACGGCGCCGGCGCATGGCACGACCACGGTCAATGGCGATGTGGTCACCTATACGCCCACCAGCGGCTATTTCGGCGCGGACAGCTTCACCTATACCGTCACCGGTCCCGGCGGCACCTCCGCCGCGGCGACAGTGAGCCTGACGGTGGCGACTCCGCCGCCGCCGAATGCCGGGCCGGGGGCCTCCACAGTCGCGGGCAGCACCACGACGGCGGGGACCAGTGTCCAGATCAACCTCTCCGCGCTGGTGACGGGCGTCTATGACTCGATCCAGCTCGCCAGCCAGCCGGCGCACGGCACGGTCACGCTGAGCGGCGGTGCCGGGCCCAGCCTGACCCCGGTCGCGGCGGCGCCGACCTCGCCCTATATCGCGACCTACACGCCGGCCGCCAATTTCGCCGGCACCGACAGCTTCACCTATGTGGCGGTCGGTCCGGGTGGCGCCTCGGCACCGGGCACGGTGACGATCACCGTGGTCGGCCAGGTGCCGGTCGCGGCACCCAAGACCGCGACGGCGGGCGACGGCCAGATGGTGTCGGTGATGCTCACCGACGGGGCAGCGCGCGGGCCGTTCACCGGTGCGAACGTGGTGAGCATATCGCCGGCCAATTCGGCCACCACCGCGATCGTGGCGGCCGGCAACGGCGCGTACCGCCTCGACGTGACGCCGAACAATCGCTTCGGCGGGCAGATCGTGGTCGCCTATACGTTGAGCAACGTCTTCGGCGCCTCGGCTCCGTCGACGGTCACGCTCACTGTCCAGGCGCGTCCGGATCCGCGCAACGATCCGGATATCGCCGCGATCAGCGACGCACAGGCCGAGACGACCCGCCGCTTCGCCCGGGCGCAGGTGTCCAATTTCATGCGGCGCGCCGAGCAGCTCCATAATGGCGGCGGCAGCGCCGGCCTTGCGATGGGCGTGACGCTGGCTTCGCGCGACGGTTCGGCGCCGATGCAGCGCCCCGACGACAAGAATTGGGGCCTGGCAATCACCGAGCGGATGCGCGTCTCGGGTGAGGATCCGGCGATCGGCCGGGTCGTCAATAATCCGCAATCGCCGCTCTCGCGCGGCGATCAGCTGGGCTCCGGCCGGACGATGGCCGGCACGGGCGGTGGCGGTGTCGGTGGCGCGGATGGCGACGAGCGCGCCGCACCTGGCAAGGGCGCCGTGGACGAGGACGGCAACCGCCGGATCGGTTCGCTCGCCATCTGGGCGGGCGGCGCGATCGACATCGGCACGCGCGACAGGCGCACCGATCGCAGCAAGATCACCGCCACCACCGCGGGGCTCAGCGCCGGTGCCGACATCAAGCTCTCCGAGAGCGTGCTGGTCGGCCTGGGCGGCGGCTATGGCAATGATCTGAGCCGGATCGGCACTGCGGCCCAGGTGCGCGGCACGAGCACGATCTATGCTGCCTATGCGAGCGTCCAGCCCGCCAGCGGCACCTTCATCGACGGCATGATCGGCCGCGGCCAGCTCGACTTCACCACCCGGCGCATTGCCCAGGCGGTGAATGCGACGGCGCGCGGCAGCCGCGACGGAAGCTACACCATCGCGGCGATCTCGCTCGGGATCGATCGGGCGGAAGGGCCGCTGCAATGGTCGATCTATGGCCGCGGCGAGTATATGGACGCGGATCTCGATGCCTATGCGGAGAGCGGCGCCGGGCGCTACAATCTGCGCTTCGATGCCCGTCAGGTCCGCTCCATCACCGGCACGATCGGCGGCCGCCTGCAATATCGCCAGAAGACGGACTTCGGTTCGATCACGCCCCGCCTGCGCGTGGAGTGGAACCACGAGTTTGCCAATGTCGATGCGCAGTGGCTCGACTATGCCGACATCCCGGGTGCCGCGATCTATGCGCTGGCGGGCAATGGCTGGCGGCGCGAACAGCTCCAGCTGAGCTTCGGCACCCGCTTCGATATCCTCTCGAGCGGCTGGTCGTTCGACTTCGAGACCGGGTTGCGCGCGGCCCAGGGCGAGAAGGCCGGCACGTTGCAGCTCCGCCTGTCGAAGCGCTGGTAGGGAAAGGAGCCCGGGCCGGCCGGCGTCGCCCCGGGCATGTTCGCCGATCGCTGCCCAAGGATGCCGGGACGCGGGAGACGTTCCCTGCGTCCCGGCTCAGGGGCAGGACTTCATCGACGGGCACCGTCATCCGCCGCGAAGGCGGGGACCCGGCTCCCGGAGGTGCGGCAAGCTTCACCCGCCTGTTTGCAGAGAACAGACGGGATGGGTCCCCGCTTTCGTGCGGATGACGGGGTTTGCTGATCGAGGCGTGACCCTAGGCCCGCAACCGGGCGAGCGCGTCGGCCAGCTGGGCTTCGCGATAGGGTTTCTCGATCATCGGCACGTTCGTGCCGAACCCCTCCGGTGGTGCGCCATAGCCGCTGGCGAAGGCGAAGGGCACGCCGCGTGCGCGCAATGCCGCTGCAATCGGCGTGCTGCGCTCGCCGCCAAGGTTGATGTCGAGGATCGCGACGTCGAAGCCGCCAGCTTCGGCGAGCGCCATCCCGTCGGCCAGCCTGCTCGCGGGGCCGATGGTCTCGCACCCCAGCGCCTCGAGCAGATCCTCGAGATACATGGCGACCACCGGCTCGTCCTCGACGACGAGCACGCGCAGCCCCAGCAGCCCGCTCACGCGGCACCTTCGGGCAGCGGCGCGTCGACGACGCAGACCAGGCCGCCGGGGCGGAACTCGATGTGCACCGTGCCGCCGAGCTCGGCGGCGAGGCCGCGCTCGATCATCCGGGTGCCGAAGCCGCGCCGTACCGGCGCCACGACCGGCGGGCCGCCCGCTTCCTCCCAGCGCAGCCCGAGCCTGGCCGGAGTGCCGTCCCCTTCCTCGCGCCGCCAGTGAATCGTGATCCGCCCCTCCGACCGTGAGAGGGCGCCATGCTTCACGGCATTGGTCGCCAGTTCATGGATGGCCAGCGCGAGGCTGATCGCCGTCTTGGGCTGGATCGGCAGGTCCGGCCCATCGAGCGCGAAGCGGCTCGGCTCGCCATGCGGGCGCAGGGCATCCTCGATGATCCGGCGCAGCGAGACCGGCCCCCAATGCTCGCGCGTCAGCAGATTGTGCGCCTCGGAAAGTGCGGCCAGCCGGCCTTCGAATGCGGCACGGGCCTGGTGCGGCGGCACGTCGTCCTTGAAGCTCTGCTGGGCGATGCCCTGGACGATCGCCAGCGTGTTCTTCACGCGGTGGTTGAGCTCGTCGACCAGCAGGCGGAGATGCGCCTCGGCGCGCTTCGCCTCGGTCATGTCGCGCCCGATGGCGTGCAGCGCCACCGGGCGGCCCTGGGCGTCGAGGTTGAGCCGCGAATTGACTTCCCAGATCAGCTCGCGTCCGTCACGGGCGCGCAGCTTCAGCGTCAGCCGGGTCGAGCCGCCATGCTGCAGCTTGCGGTTGAACGCGTCCATGCTGATCGCGAACTGGTCCGCGTCCATGAAGTCGCGGATCGAGCGGCCAAGGATCTCGTCCTCGCGATAGCCGATCGCCTCCACCACCGCCGGGTTCACTGAGGTCACCCGATTGTCGAGCGTAGTGGTGATCAGGAAGTCGTTGGCCTGTTCGAAGATCGTGCGGAAGCGCGTCTCGCTCTCGCGCAGCTTCTGCTCGGCGCGCTTGCGATCGGTGACGTCGAACGAGACGCCGACGAAGCGGCTCGGCCGGCCGTCGTCATAGTCGATCCGGCTGCCATGGCTCTGCAGCCAGCGCTCGGCACCGTCCCCGGCGCGCAGGATGCGATAGGTGATCGCATAGGGCTCGCCCTCGGCGAAACAGCGCAACGCGGCGTCGCGCACCATGATCCGGTCGTCGGGATGCACGCGGGCGATCCATTCGTCGAAGCTGCCGCGCGCGTCGGGCCGGCGCCGCATGCCGAGCAGGTCGAAGCGGTTGGGCGACCAGGCGCCCTCCATCGTCTCCAGATCCAGCTCCCAGGTGGCCATGCCGGCCGCCTCGGTAGCGAGGCGCAACCGCTCCTCGCTCTTGCGCAGCGCGTCCTCGTCGGCGCGCCGCTGGGTGACGTCCAGCGTCACCGAAAGCACGCCGAACGGCTCGCCGGTCGGCCGGCGGATCACCGCGACCGAATTGTTCACCCAGACCACGCCGCCGTCCTGGCGGACATAGCGTTTCTCATGGGTATAGGGCGTGCCGTCCCGCACCACCTTCTCGAACAGCGGCAGGTTGCGGGCGAGGTCGTCCGGATGCGTGATCTGCTGCATCGTCATGCCGCCCATCAGCGCTTCGCGGCTCCAGCCGGCGATCTCGCAGAAGCGATCGTTGACCAGCGTGAAGCGGCCCTCGATGTCCACCTGGGCAAAGCCGGCGGTGGTCTGGCTGATGAACGCGGAAAGCTGCGCCTCGCGCTCGCGCAGCGCGAGTTCGGCGGTCTTGGCCTCGGTCACGTCATGCGCGACGCCGATAAAGCCGATATGGCGCCCCTGCGCATCCCAGCGCGGCTGCGAGGTGGAGTGGAGCCAGCGCCACGCGCCATGGACGTTGCGATAGCGCCCCTCGAGCTCGAAGGTGCCGAGGCTCGCCTCGCCGGCGACCGATTGTGCAAGGACGTGCGCGGCGTCGTCCGGGTGGATGATCCGCCGCCAGTCGAAATCGAGCGCCTCATCATAGGAGACGCCGAGGAACGCGACATAGGCGCGATTGACGAAGCTGCGCCTGCGATCCAGCCGAGTCACCCATACGGCGACGGGGGCGCTGTCCGCGATCATGCGGAACTCGTCCTCGCCCACCGGAAGCGGCTCGGCCGGCGCGTCGGTCATCGGGGCTCGATGGAAAGCATCAGCAATTTCCTAGCCTTGCGCCAAGGTAAATCAACATTTGCTACCGGCGCATCGCCAGCACCGCCCGTGCGCGCTTCAGGTGCGGCATGTCGAGCATCTCGCCGTCCAGGCCGATCGTGCCCGCGCCCGGCGACGCCGCGAAGGCCGCGACGATCCGTTCGGCGCGCTCGATCTCCGCGGGGGAGGGCGAGAAGGCGCGGTTGATCACCGGCACCTGATCGGGATGGATGGCAAGCATCCCGCGGAAACCCGCACGGCGCGCCTTGGTTGCAACCTTTTCCAGCCCGTCGAGATCGCGGAAATCGCCATGGATCGTCTCGATCGGCGTCACGGCCGCGGCGGCGGCCCCGGCCAGGGCGAGGGCGCGGAAGACCTGGTAGGGGAAATCATACTCGCCGGTCTCGTCGCGATTATGGGTGGCGCCCAGCGCGGTGGCGCTGTCCTCGGCGCCCCAGGTGAGCGCGGCGAGGCGCGGGCAGCCCGCATAATCGCCCAGGCCGAAGATGGCCGGGGCGGTTTCCGTCGCCACCACGATCGTGCGGATCCCGCCCGGGGGCAGGCCGTGCGCGGCCTCCAGCGCGGTGAGATAGTGATGGAGCAGCTCCGCCTCGGCGCGGGTCGCCTTGGGCAGCATGATCCCATCGGGTGCGCCGGGCACGATCGCGGCGAGGTCGAGCAGCGCATGCGGCGTGTCGAGCGGGTTGATCCGCACCCATTGCGGCTGCGCGCGGGCGGCGGTCTTCAGATGCTCCGCGACCAGCGCGCGGGCGGCGGGCTTGTTGGCCTCGGCCACCGCATCCTCGAGGTCGAGCAGCACCAGATCGGCTTCGCTCGCGCCTGCCTTGGCGAGCTTGCGCTCGGAATCGCCCGGCGCGAACAGCAAAGATCGGGCGGCCAGCGGGTCGGTCATGCATCCTCCTATCGTGGAGGACTAGCTATCGCGCGCGGACCGGCGGGTAAACCGCGCGCCGTTCTTAACCCTGGCCGGCGGTTTTCCCTCTGTGCGGTGGCCGGATTTTACCCCTCCTTAACGCTGTCCGCTTACCTCGTTTGGGAATGAGCGAGGGGATTTCGAACGTGCGCATTCTGATCGTGGACGACGAACCGGCGATGCACGAATCATATCGTCAGGTGTTCGGGCCCCGCAAAGGCGGCAATGCCAGCGCCCTGAACGCGATGGCGGCCGAACTGTTCGGCGACGACGATGCCGTGCCCGAGCCGGCCGACGACACGATCGATTTCCAGTGCGCGCATTTCAACCAGGGTCTCGACGCGGTGGAAGCGATCAAGGATTCGCTGGAGACCGGCAAGCGTTTTTCGGTCGCCTTCATCGATGTGCGCATGCCCCCGGGGATCGACGGCAAGGAAACCGCGCGCCGCATCCGCGCGCTCGATCCCGACATCAATCTCGTCATCGTCACCGGCTATTCGGATTTCTCGCCCCTCGACATCAGCCGCGCCGCGGGCCCGGCCGACAAGATCTTCTACATCGCCAAGCCCTTCCAGGCCGAAGAGGTGATCCAGACCGCCACCGCGCTCGCTCATCGCTGGGAAGCGGACGCCAAGCTGCGCAATGCGATCGCCCTGCTCGAGGAGCAGAAGCTCGAGCTTGCCGCCAATGAATCGCGTGCCGTGCACATGGCGAACCATGATTCGCTCACCGACGCACCCAACCGGCTCGCCTTCCTCCACATGCTCGGCAAGGCAGTGAAGGGCGAGCAATGCTTCGCCATGGCGATGATGGACCTCGACCGGTTCAAGATCGTCAACGACACGCTCGGCCATCTCGCCGGCGACGAACTGATCCGCATGGTCTGCGAGATCCTGCGCCAGCAGGTGCCCGCCAACGGCTTCGTCGCGCGCCTGGGCGGCGACGAGTTCGCGATGCTCTACCCGGTCACCGGCGAGGACGAGGCGACGATGATCGCCGAGCGCATGCTCAAGGCCGTGTCGATCAGCTTCAAGGTATTCGGCCATTCGGTCCAGGGCGGTGCCTCGGTCGGCCTGATGGTCGTCCAGCCGCGCACGATCCACGACCCGATCGACGTGATGCGCCGCGCCGATCTCGCGCTCAACGAGGCCAAGCATAACGGCCGCGGCATCGTTCGCCTGTTTGACGAGGTGATGGATGAATCGATCCGCTTCCGCCGCCAGATCGAGGGCGGGCTCTCCGAAGCGATCGCCAAGGGCGAGCTGAAGCTGGTCTTCCAGCCGATCGTCGGTCGCGACGAGCTGGAGATCACCGGCTTCGAGGCGCTGATCCGCTGGTGCAGCCCGGAATATGGCATGGTCTCGCCCGGCATGTTCATCCCGATCGCCGAGGAATCGAACCTGATCCATGAGCTGGGCGACTGGGTGATCGACCAGGCGGTGGAGACGCTCAAGACCTGGCCGGGCCAATATGTCTCGGTGAACTTCTCGCCGCGCCAGTTCCGCCGCCACAATTTCGTCGGCCATGTGATGGAGCGGGTGGCCAATGCCGGCGTCGAGCCCGGCCGCTTCCAGATCGAGATCACCGAGACTGCGATCTTCGACGATGTCGAGCGCGCCGCCGATACGCTGTTCAAGCTCCGCCAGATGGGCTTCCGCATCGCGCTCGACGATTTCGGCACCGGCTATTCCAGCCTCTACAATATCCGCCGCTTCGCGCTGGACTGCCTGAAGATCGACCGCAGCTTCGTCGACGGCATGGGCCGCGAGCGCGAGAGCGCGGCGATCGTCCATTCGATCATCCATCTCGGCCGGGCACTGGGCATGGAAGTGGTCGCCGAGGGCGTCGAGACCGAGGCGCAGCTCCAGTCGCTTCGCGTCGCCGGCTGCAGCCATCTCCAGGGCTATTATCTCGCGCGCCCAATGGACGCCGAGGACGCGCTGGCGCTCGCGCGGAAGGGATATATCGGCGACGCGGAGCCCGTCGAGGTCGAGCTGGGCAACGGGACGCACGGCTGATGCCCCGCGCAAGGCGCCTCAAAGCGCCGGCCTCGCTCGGCGCGAAACTGGTCCTGATCCTCACCGGCGTCGGCGTCATCGGCGCCGCCGCGCTGACGCTGATGCTCGCCACCGTCATCACGCCGAGCTTCAACCGGCTCGAACGCGACGCAGTCGACGCGCATGTGGCGCGCACCCAGGCGGTCGTTCACGACGTTTCGGCCAAGGTCGAAAGCTCCGTGCGCGATTATGGCGACTGGAACTCGTCCTACGACTATATGGCGCATCCGACCAAGGCGTTCGAGGACGAGAGCTTCTCCACGCTGGCCATGGTCAATCTCGACGTCAACGGCATGGCCTATGTCCGGCCCGATCGCGAAATCGTGATCGCGCGCTGGCTCGACCTCGAGAAGCAGGCCGATGTGCCCGCGATGCGCGCGCGCCTTGCCGAGGCCATCGCCCGGTTCGATTTCGCGCGGATGCTGCATGGACAGAGCTCGGCCGGCTTCTTCATTCGCCTGGGAGACACGCTGGCGGCGATCGGCATCGCGCAGGTGCGCAGGAGCGATGGCAGCGGCGCGCCGCGCGGCTATGTGCTGATGGCCCGCGCCGTCACTGCGGCGCAGCTCAGCACCCTGCTCCAGCTCAAGGCCGCTCTCGCCCTCGACCATCCCGTCGCCGCGGTCACCAAGACCCCCGGCGCTACCCGGACCCGTATCGCCGTGCCGATTCCGGGGCCGGACGGCCGCCCGGTCGCCACGGCCACCTATAGCGTACCGCGCGATCTCTCGACGCTTGGCACCCGGATGCTCGTGCTCGCCGTGGTCGGATCGTCGATCCTGCTGGCGATCGTGCTGCTGGTGCTGCGCCGGATGATCGCGCGCCTCGTCCTCGCGCCGCTGAAGCGTGTCGAGCGCCACATGGGCGTGGTCCGCGCCTCGGGCACGCTCGGCCTGCTGACCGACAGGCCGCGCGACGACGAGATCGGCAGCCTCGTCACCAGCTTCAATTCGATGCTCCGGCAGCTCAAGGACCTGCGCGAGCAGCTCGAGGTGCAGAGCTTCACCCTGGGGCGCAGCGAAAGCGCCGTCGCGGTGATGCATAATGTCCGCAATGCGCTGAACCCGATCAGCACCGTGCTCAGCCAGGGGCTGGGCAGCGGCGCGCCGCTGGACCGGGCACTGCTCGATCGCGCGTTCGGCGAGCTGGCGAGCGAGGATCTGCCTGCGGTGCGCCGGCAGAAGCTCGTCGCCTTCCTGGCCGCCGCGATCGAGAGCGTCGAGCAGGAACGCGCCGATCGCCGCGCGCAGATCGCGATCGGCCGCGAGGCGCTGCACCATGTGCTGGAGATCATCGGCCAGCAGCAGGAAGCCGCGCACGAGCGCCCGCCGCTCGATGCCTGCGACATCACCGATATCGTTGCCCAGAACGCCACCATCGCACGCTATTCGGGCGAGAATTCGATTGCCTTCAGCTTCCCGTCCAAGCCGCACTGGGTGATGGCCAATCGCGTGATCCTCAGCCAGGTCGTCGGCAATCTCTTCGCCAATGCCGCCGAGGCCATCGCCGCGACCGGGCGCGGCAGCGGCTCGATCTCGGTGACGATCCGGGACAAGGGCGACAGCACCGAGATCCATATCCGCGACGATGGCGAGGGATTCGACCCCGCTACGGCACCGACGCTCTTCCAGCGCGGCTTCTCCACCCGCGCACACAAATCGGGCGGCCTGGGGCTCCACTGGTGCGCCAATTCGATGCTGACGATGGAAGGCAAGCTCGACCTGGTGAGCGACGGCAAGGGAACCGGGGCCAAGGCGATTCTGACGCTGGGCACGGCGCGGCTGGTGCAGCCGAACGGGATTGCGGCGTAATTCCACTTTCCCTCTCCCCTTGTGGGAGAGGGAGGGAGCCGACGAAGTCGGCGGAAGGGTGAGGGGGCTTGAGACTCACTCCCCCTCATCCTTCCCACTCGCTTCGCGAGCGGGCCCCTTCCTTCTCCCACAAGGGGAGAAGGAGTTTAGCTATCGCCCCGCGGCCTTCCGTGTCCCCGCCACCGCGTCCTTGCGCCGCAGATAGGGCGCGACCAGGTTGCGGGCCCGGAACCATTCCTGCCGGTCCGGGTCGAGGCTGTCGAAATTGCCGATCACCCGGCGGCATTCGGGCGCACGGCACTGGCAGATCATGTGCCAGTTCGATTCCCGTAGCGTCGTCGAATAGTCCCAGGCGATTTCCTCGCCCGGCTGGATCGCGCGCACCGCGACCAGGAACACGCCGGTATCGGTGAAACGCAGGCCGGCATTGGGATTGCAGCTGTGATTGACCAGATCGTCGATCCGGCCGGACGGGCCCATATAATGGTCCGGCGTCACCTGCACGAAGCGGTCGCCTCGGCCGCGCATCAGGCTGGGGATCTGGTCGGCGCGGAAACGGCGGCCGGTGAACTCGATCAGCACGTCGCCCTCGGCAAAGGCGCTCGCGGCGAACACGGCCTTGCCCAGATGGTTCTCGCCCACCTTGAACAGGTTGTTCGAAGGCCGGTAGCGATCGAGCCAGCGCAGCCCGCCGCGGCGGGTGCCGAAGGCGCGCAGCGGGTTGATCGTCGCCAGGCCGATCAGGAACCATATGCTGGCATGGCAGAGGAACTCGACGATGACATAGGCGAGCTCGGCCACCCCCGGCTCGGTCGCGCGTACCGCGACAAGCAGCGTGGCGAGATCGCCGAAGGTCCACAGGCCCCAGGCCGGCGAGCGCTCGCGGTTGCGATCGGTCCATACGCTTGCCCAGGTCGGCCAGAAGCTCACCGGGACGGCGAGCACCACCAGCATGTGCGCCCAGAAAGCCTCGCGAAAGACGAGCCACAGCATCAGCGCGCCCAGGCTGGCCGCGATGCAGAAGGTCTCGGTGGGCGAGGGCGGGGCCCAGGACGAGCGCCGCCAGATGCCGATCGTCACCAGGATGCACGCGATCGAGGAAAGCGCGAACACCCAGCCCTGCGGCGCGCCCGGGTTCACCGCGGCATAGGTCAGCGCCTCGAGCGAAGTCGCCGCGCTCCAGATCAGCCATGACGCGCGGTTCGGCTCCACCAGCTCGCGACGCAGCCCGATCAGATAGCTCGCATAGCCCGCGAAGCTGAAGCCGATCGCCAGCAGGAACCAGATATCGGCGGTCAAATTACGCTCCCTCCCAAACGGAGCGTTTACCATGTCCCGGATTCGCCGTCTACGCGCGACTCGCGGTGACTCCGCGAGTCGCGGGGAATCACGGGGAGTCACTTACGGGGCGAATCTCACATATTCCGGCATCCCGGCTTTCGCCGGGATGCCGCTATTGGCCGCAGTCTCGCACCGCCTCGAGCACGATCGGCGCCCATTCGCGGCGGCAGATCAGCAGGTCGGGGATGCTCGTGCTGGCCTGGTTGTAGACGATCGGCGAACCGTCGATCCGCGAGGCGTGGAGCCCCGCGGCGAGCGCCACCGCCACCGGGGCGCAATTGTCCCACTGATGCTGGCCGCCCGAATGGAGGTAGATCTCGGCCGCTCCGCGCACCACCGCCATTGCCTTGGCGCCGGCCGAGCCCATGCCGATATGCACCGCGCCGATCCGCTCGCCTACGCCGGCGCAGAGCTGGCTCGGCCGGCTGCGGCTCACCAGCATGCGCGGCGGCAATTCGCCTTCGGGCAGCGCGGGCGGGCAGTCGCTGGAAAGCGTGCAGCCGAGCCGAGGCAGGGCGACGGCGCCCACCGCCGCCCGGCCATCCACGGCCAGGGCGACATGCACCGCCCAATCCTCGCGCCGCTCGGCGAACTCGCGCGTGCCGTCGAGCGGATCGACGATCCATACGCGCCGTGCCGACAGCCTGGCCGGATCGTCGGCGGATTCCTCGGAAAGGATCGCGTCGTCGGGCCTTGCCGCGCGCAGCCGGTCGAGGATCAGGATATTGGCCTCGCGGTCGCCGCGATCCCCGCCCGCGCATTCGTCCTGAATGCGCAGCAGCAGCGTGCCCGCTTCGTCCGCGATCGCCCGGGCCAGTTCCGCGTCGGTCAAATCACTGGACTCCAGGTACCCATGACCGCCTCCACGATCCGTTCGGCGGCGGCTTCGGGCGTCTCCTTGGTCGTGTCCACCCGGATCTCCGGATTCTGCGGCGCCTCATAAGGGCTGGAGATGCCGGTGAAATTGGCAATCTGGCCGGCGCGCGCCTTCTTGTAGAGGCCCTTCACGTCGCGCGCCTCGGCAACTTCCAGCGGCGTGTCGACGAAGATCTCGAAGAACTCGCCCTCGGGCAGCAGCTTGCGGACCAGCTCGCGCTCGGCGCGGAAGGGCGAGATGAAGGCGGTGAGCACGATCAGCCCCGCATCGGTCATCAGCCGGGCGACTTCGCCGACGCGGCGGATATTCTCGATCCGGTCGGCATCGGTGAAGCCCAGATCCCGGTTGAGCCCGTGGCGGATATTGTCGCCGTCGAGCAGGAAGCTGTGCTTGCCGAGCGCGTGGAGGCGCTTCTCCACCATGTTGGCGATGGTCGACTTGCCGGAGCCGGAGAGCCCGGTGAACCAGAGCAGCCGCGGCGCCTGGTGCTTCTGCCGGGCATGGGCCTCGCGGTTGATCTCCACTGCCTGCCAATGCACGTTCTGCGCGCGGCGCAGCGCGAAGTTGAGCATGCCCGCGGCCACGGTGGCGTTGGTCGCCTTGTCGATCAGGATGAAGCCGCCCAGGTCCTTGCTCTCGACATAGGGCTCGAAGACGATGCCGCGATCGGTATAGACTTCGGCCACGCCGATATCGTTGAGCCCCAGCGTCTTCACGCTCAGCTCGGCCATGGTGTTGACGCACACGGCATGGCGCGGCGGCTGGACGGTGGCGCTGACCATCTGGGTGCCGAGCTTGAGCCAATAGGCGCGGCCGGGGAGCATCTCGGCCTGGTCCATCCATACGATGGTGGCCTGGAACTGGTCGGCCACCTGGGGCGGCGCATCGGCGGCGGCGATCACGTCGCCGCGCGAGCAGTCGACTTCGTCGGCCAGCGTGATGGTCACGCTCTCGCCCGCCACCGCCCCGGCCCGATCGCCGCCGAACGCGACGATCCGCGCGACGCTGGTGGCCTGGCCCGAGGGCAGGATGCGCACCTTGTCGCCAGGGCTTATGCTGCCCGCCGCGATCATGCCGGCGAACCCCCGGAAATCGAGATTGGGACGGTTCACCCATTGCACGGGCAGGCGGAAGGGCCGCGCGGCGTCCGCATCGGCATCGATCTGGACGCTCTCCAGGTGCTCGAGCAGCGCCGGCCCCGCATGCCAGGGCGTATTCGCGCTCGGGCCGGTGATGTTGTCGCCCTTGAAGCCCGAGATCGGGATCGGGGTGAAGCCGGCGATGCCGATACTGTCGGCAAATCCGCGATAGTCCTCGACGATCGCGTCATAGGCGGCCTGATCATAGCCGATCAGGTCCATCTTGTTCACCGCCAGCACGATGTGGCGGATGCCGAGCAGGTGGCAGAGATAGGAATGGCGGCGCGTCTGGGTGAGCACGCCCTTGCGCGCGTCGATCAGGATCACGGCGAGATCGGCGGTCGACGCGCCGGTCACCATGTTACGGGTATATTGCTCGTGGCCGGGCGTGTCGGCGACGATGAACTTGCGCTTCTCGGTCGCGAAGAAGCGATAGGCGACGTCGATGGTGATGCCCTGCTCGCGCTCGGCGGCGAGGCCGTCGACCAGCAGCGCGAAATCGATCTCCTGCCCCTGCGTGCCCAGCCGCTTGCTGTCGGCCTCGAGGCTGGCGAGCTGGTCCTCGAAGATCATCTTCGAATCATAGAGCAGCCGCCCGATCAGCGTGGACTTGCCGTCGTCCACGCTGCCGCAGGTGATGAAGCGCAGCAGCGACTTGTTCTGGTGCAGCCGGAGATAGGCGGAGATGTCGGACGCGATGAGCGCGTCGGGGCGGTAGCTCGTCATTGGTTTCTTCCGTCATCCCGGCGAAAGCCGGGATCTCCTGCGATCGTGAGCGAACGGCGTGCGGCACGAGACCCCGGCCTGCGCCGGGGTTGACGCTTCGGAACGCTTCGCATTCCGTGGTGCGTCAAAAATACCCCTCCTGCTTCTTCTTCTCCATGCTCGCCGCCTGGTCATGGTCGATCGCGCGGCCCTGGCGCTCCGAGGTCGTGGTCAGCAGCATCTCCCGGATCACTGCCTCCAACGTATCCGCCTCGCTCTCCACCGCGCCGGTCAGCGGGTAGCAGCCGAGGGTGCGGAAACGCACCGAACGGGTGACCGGCACCTCGCCCGGGTCCAGCCGGAAACGATCGTCGTCGACCATCAGGATCAGCCCGTCGCGCTCCACGGTCGGCCGCGGCGCGGCGAAATAGAGCGGGACGATCTCGATCCCCTCGGCGAGGATATATTGCCAGATGTCGAGCTCGGTCCAGTTGGAGAGCGGGAAGACGCGGATGCTCTCGCCCTTGTGCTTGCGGGCATTGTAGAGGTGCCACAGCTCGGGCCGCTGGTTCTTGGGATCCCAGCGATGCGTCGCGGTGCGGAAGCTGAACACGCGCTCCTTGGCGCGGCTCTTCTCCTCGTCGCGCCGCGCGCCGCCGAACGCCGCATCGAAGCCATATTGGTCGAGCGCCTGCTTCAGCCCCTCGGTCTTCCACATGTCGGTATGGCGGCCGCCATGATCGAACGGGTTGATTCCCTGCGCCTCGGCCTCGGGGTTCTTGTGGACGATCAGTTCCATTCCCGCGTCGCGGGCCGCCTTGTCGCGCAGATCGTACATCGCGCGGAACTTCCAGGTCGTGTCGACATGGAGGAGCGGGAAGGGCGGGGGCGCCGGGTAGAATGCCTTGCGCGCGAGGTGCAGCATCACCGCGCTGTCCTTGCCGATCGAATAGAGCATCACCGGACGCTCCGCCTCGGCGACGACTTCGCGCAGGATGTGGATGCTCTCGGCCTCGAGCCGCTGGAGATGCGTCAGGCGCGCGGGTGAAATCCCCCGGGTCACGCCGATCGCCTGTGTCTCCGTCATGTTCCCGGAATGCAGCATGGCGGGCGATTTAGGAAGCCGCCCGGGAACGCGCGATCTAGTTTATGTTTAGGGCGGGATACCGGACGGCCTCGCCGGAAATCCAGCTCTCCAGCACCGTCAGCTCCGCGTCCACCAGCAGCAGGTCCGCCCGGAATCCGGGGGCGATCCGGCCCAGCTGCCCGCCCAGCCCCAGGAATGCGGCGGGAGTCGCCGCAGCCATGCGGGCGGCGACGTCCAGCCCGACCCGGCCCTGCGCCATCATTCCCTTGACCGCGCCCGCCATGGTGAGCGTCGAGCCCGCCAGCGTGTTGTCGGCCCCGAGCAGCCGGTCGCCGTCGCGGTGAATCTCGCGGCCATGGATCAGGAACACCGTTTCGTCGCTCCCGACGCTCGGCATCGCGTCGGTCACCAGCATCAGCCGCTCGGGCCCCTTTGCCCGCAGCGCCACGCGGAGCGTCGCCGGATGCAGGTGATGGCCGTCGGCGATGATCCCGGCATAGACGTCCGCATCCTCGAGCGCCGCGCCCACCATGCCCGGCGCGCGGTTGAGCAGGGGGGACATGGCGTTGAAGACATGGGTGAAGCCGGTCAGCCCATTGTCGATCGCGTCGCGCACCGTCTCGTAGCGGGCATCCGAATGCCCGGCGGAGACGATCACGCCCGCCGCGGCCAGCCGGGCGATCTGCTCGGGAGTCGCGACTTCGGGTGCCAGCGTCACCAGTGTCTTGCCGCGCCTGCCCGATTCCAGCAGCGCGAGGAATTCGTCGCGCAGCGGCTGGATCTTGCTCTCGCTATGGATGCCCCGGCGCACCGGGTTGAGGAACGGCCCCTCGATATGGATGCCGAGCACGCCGGGGACGCCGGCGGCGATCGCGGCGTCCACCGCGCGGATGCCTGCCTCCACCACGGACAGGTCGTCGCTGATCAGGGTGGGCAGCAGGCCGGTGGTGCCGAAGCGCCGGTGCGTCTCGGCGATCACCCGGATCGTCTCCACGCTCGGATCGTCGTTGAACAGCCGGCCGCCGCCGCCATTCACCTGCACATCGACGAAGCCGGGGAGCAGCGTCGCTCCGCCCAGGTCGACGGTTTCCGCACCGGCGGGCGGTGCGGGGAGGATCGCCGCGATCCGGTCGCCCTCGATCACCAGGCAGGCATCGTCGCGCCAGCCCTCGGCCAGCAGCATGCGCCCGTTGACGAGCGCTCTCACGGCAGCACGTCCAGCACCGCGCCCAGGCTGCCCCGTGCCGCCTCCAGCCGCACCTCGGCCTCCGCCGGGGCCAGGCCGCGCGCGATCAGCACCGCGCGCTTGATGTCGCGCCCGCCCGCATCGAGCGCCGCCTCGGCCGCGGCGCCGTCCACGCCCGCCAGCGTGCCGACCATGCGGATCGCACGGGCGCGCAGCTTGGCGTTCGAGACCTGCATGTTGACCATCAGCCCCTCATGAACGAGCCCCAGGCGCAACATGATCCCGGTGGAGAGGAGATTCAGCGTGACTTTCTGCGCGGTGCCCGCCTTCATCCGGGTGGAGCCCGCCACCACTTCGCTGCCGGTATCGGCGAGGATGGCATGCTCCGCCGCGGCCAGGACCGGGGTGCCGGCATTGTTGGCGAGAGCGATGGTCAGCGCGCCGGTGCCGCGCGCCGCCTCGAGCGCGGCCACCACATAGGGCGTGCGGCCGCTTGCCGCGACGCCGATCAGCACGTCGTTCGCGCCGATCTCCTCGGCGGCGACGGCTGCCAGCGCGGCCTCGCGGCTGTCCTCCGCGCCCTCCTGGGTCCGCGTCAGCGCCGCCGGCCCGCCCGCGATCAGGAAGGCGAGGCGCTCGACCGGCCAGTTGAAGGTGGGCGTGAGCTCCACGCCGTCCTGCACGCCGATCCGGCCCGAGGTGCCCGCCCCGGCATAGGCGATGCGGCCGCCGCGCCGCAGCCGCTCGGCGGCCGCGTCGATCGCCGCCGCCATCGCGCCGGTCTGGCTCTTCAGCGCCGCGATCGCCGCGAGCTGGGACTCGAGCATCGCGTCCACCGCCGCCTGAGTGGGCCAGCGGTCGATCTCGCGGTAACGGGGGTCTGCGGCTTCAGTCGGCATCGGGTTTCCGGGTCGGGAGGGCAGTGGCGGGCAGGCCGGCGAGCAGCAACGCCCCGTCGAGCGGATCGGAGACCGCGTCGACGAGCCGCGCCACGGTGCGCGCGCGCAGCCAGGGCCTTATCCGCATCGCGAGGCCCCCGGCGAGCGCGCAGCGAACGGCGCCGCGCGCGAAGATCGTCTCGATGAATCGCTCGATATGCTGCGCCGCATCCTCCACGATCGAACGGGCGATCGCGTCGTTGTTCTCGGCATAGTCCATCACCAGCGGCGCGAAGGCGGCATAGTCCTTCGGCGTCGCGGCATCCATCCAGGCGACCGCGCGGGCGGTGTCGTGCCCGAAGCCGGCGGTGACGGCATGGCTGAGCGGCGTCACTTCGCTGCGCCCGTCGAGCGCGCGGAGCGCATGGCGCATCGCGCTGAGGCCCAGCGCGGCGCCGCTGCCCTCGTCCGAGATCGGGAAGCCATAGCCGCCGATCGTGAAGCTGGTGGTGCCCACCCGCACCTCGGCGACGCTGCCTGTGCCGATGATCAGCGTCGCGCCCTCGACTCCAGCATGCGCGCCGAGATTGGCGATCGCCGCATCGGTGACGAATTCGATCGCCGCGAAGGGGAAGGGAAGGGCGGCAAGCTGCTCGCGCATTCCGGGGCGCGATATCCCCGCTATGCCCATGCCGGCCCGGATCGTCGAAACCTCGGCCTCGCCGAGCCCCGCCGCCGCGATCGCCTGGCCGGCGACGTCGCGCAGCACCGCGTGGAGCCGCTCGATACCGATCCGCGTATTGGCCGGGCCGCTCTCGCCGGTGCCGAGGATGATTCCACGCTCGTCCGCCAGCCGGCTGCGGCAATGGCTGCCGCCCGCATCTATCCCGAGGAAATAGGCCATGGGTCGCTCCCTACAGCAGCCGGGGCGCATTGTGCCATGCCGAACCGCCCGGAGGGCCATAATCCGCGGATATGGCCGTTATCGGTCAGATCAGGCCCTTGCGCACCGCGATCACCGCCGCTTGGATCTTGTTGGACGCGGAGAGCTTGCGCGTGGCGTTGACCAGATGGAACTCCACCGTCCGCTGGCTGCGGCCCATGATCGTCGCGGTTTCCCAGGCGGTCTTGCCCAGGCTCACCCAGCGCAGACATTCGATCTCGCGCTCGCTCAGCGCCGCGCCGGCGGCCCCGATCGCCGCGGCGGGATCGGGAATGTCCGGATCGCTGCGTGTCGCGGGGCGCGTGAAGGCGCGGGCGGCGGCGACCAGCGCGAAGTCGGTATTGTCGGTGATGCATCCCACCGCCTTGTGATGGCCGGATCCGGGATCGAGCAGCAGGCAGGCGACCGAGCGGATCCAGCGCGTCTGCCCGTCGGGCCGGATCAAGCGGAAATCGACATGATAGCGCAGGTCGCGCGCGATCAGCTCCACGACCATGGCCAGGTCTATGGTGGTGGCCAGTTCTTCGTCTTCGGGGTGAATGAAGGGCCGGAAATCGGCAAGGCTGCGCACCATGTTGGGCTGCAGCCCGGTGATCTGATACCAGCGCGCGTCGCAGACGAGCAGATCGGCATCGATGTCATAGTCCCATAGCCCTACCTCAAGGGCCCTCAGGCGCAGTTCAAAGTCTTCGTCGGGGCGGGGCTCGGCGCTTTCCCCAGATGTCATAACCCTCCAACCACAATCCTATCGTGTTCCGTCGGAGAACGTTTCCCAGACGTCACGGTTCCTGTGTGGCCCTCGGTCAGCCCGGGGGCAAGCGTGATGGGAGACCCTCCGCGGCTCGCCGGAAACACGTAAATTTACGAGTTTTCCCTCCTGTCCGCGGGGCGCAGGCTTCGCCCGAGACCAGTGAGACGAACGACCATGCCAGCGAATGCGAAGCGCAAGGACCCCGATCTCGAACAGGATGCCGTCCCGGCCGGCCGGGTGACGCTGCGCGACGTGGCGATGCTTTCCGGCGAGGAGCTGGTGCTGCGCTTCGGCGGCTCCGCCGCGCAGCAGCTGGTGGACCTGATCGTCGCCGCGATCCGCAAGGGCGACGACGACGAAGTGGCCGCGATCGACGGCCGGCTCCAGGAGGTGGAGCGCGCGTTGCGGGGCTGAGCGCGATCGCTAGGTTGAAAACCCGAACAAGCCCTTGAAACCACGCCCGTCATCCCCGCCGGCGCAGGGATGACGGTGCTCGTTGATTGAGCGATGCTCCTAGAAACGCGCTTCCTCATAGACGCGGCGGATATCGCCCTGCCAGTCGCCCTCGAAGCGGTCGAGCAGCACCTGCGCCGGCACCTTGCCGGTACGCACCACTTCGCGCAGCGGATCGAGGAAGCCGGATTCATTGTCGCCCGAGGCGTTGAGCCGGGCGCGGGCGTTGAGGCCGGCGGCGGCGATGTCGAGCACTTCGCCGGCAATGTCCCTCAGCTTGCCGCCACCGGGCAGCGGCGCGTCGAGCGCCAGCTTCGGCACCGAGCTGCGCAGCGTCTCGCGCGCTTCCATCGACCAGCCCTTCACCAGCTCCCATGCCGCATCGAGCGCACCCTGGTCGTAGAGCAGGCCGACCCAGAACGCAGGGAGGGCGCAGATCCGCCCCCAGCGCCCGCCATCGGCGCCGCGCATCTCGAGGAAGGTCTTGAGGCGGACCTCGGGGAAGGCGGTGGAGAGATGATCCGCCCAATCGTCCATCGTTGGCTTGTGGCCGGGATAGGCGGGCAGCTCGCCCTTCAGGAAGTCGCGGAAGCTCTGCCCGGCCGCGTCGATATATTTGCCGTCGCGGTAGACGAAGTACATCGGCACATCGAGCGCATATTCGGCGTAGCGTTCATAGCCGAAGCCCTGTTCGAACACGAAGGGCAGCATGCCCGTCCGCGCCGGATCGGTGTCCGACCAGATATGGCTGCGATAGCTCAGATAGCCGTTGGGCTTGCCCTCGGTGAAGGGCGAGTTGGCGAACAATGCCGTCGCCAGCGGCTGCAGCGCCAGGCCGACACGGAACTTCTGCACCATGTCCGCTTCGGAGGCATAGTCCAGGTTCACCTGGATCGTGCAGGTGCGCAGCATCATGTCGAGGCCGAGATTGCCCACCCGCGGCATGTGCCGAAGCATGATGCCATAGCGGCCCTTGGGCATGATCGGCAGCTCGGCGCGCGTCTTGTCGGGCCACATGCCCAGGCCGAGGAAGTTGAGGCCGAGCTTGTCGCCGACCTGCTTCACCTGCTCCAGGTGCCGTCCGGTCTCGCCGCAGGTCTCGTGGAGATTCTCGAGCGGCGCGCCCGAGAGCTCCAGCTGGCCGGCCGGCTCCAGGCTCACCGTGCCGTCCGGCCCCGAGAGCGCGATGACGTTGCCGCCTTCCAGCACCGGCTTCCAGCCGAACTGGGTCAGCTCGCCCAGCAGGTCGCGGATGCCGCCCTGCTCGTCATAGCTGGGAGCATGGAAGTCCCTGGTCGCGAACACGAACTTCTCGTGCTCGGTGCCGATGCGCCAGCGTTCCTTCGGCTTTTCGCCCCGGGCGAAATACTCGATCAGCTGGGCGCGATCCTCGATCGGCGCCGACACCTTGTTGCTTTCGGTCTTGGTGCTCATGCAAAGGTCTCGACGGGAGGGATGGGGCGGCGGTGGCGCAGCACCGGCACGCGGGAACGGATATCCTCGACACGGGCCGGGTCGATCTCGACCGAGCCGAGGCCGGCCGCCTCGCCCATGTCGAGCAGCACTTCGCCCCAGGGATCGATCGCCAGCGAATGGCCATAGGTGGCGCGGCCATCGGCGTGCAGGCCGGTCTGCGCCGCGGCGATCACATAGGCGCCGGCCTCGATCGCGCGGGCGCGCAGCAGCACGTGCCAATGCGCCTGGCCGGTGGGACGGGTGAAGGCGGCGGGGACGGCGAGGACGGTGGCGCCGGCATCGCTGAGCGCGCGGAACAGGTCCGGGAAGCGCATGTCGTAGCAGATGGCGAGGCCCAGCCGGCCGATCGGCGTGTCGGCCACGATCGCGCGTTCGCCCCGGCAATAGGTGTTGGACTCCCGCCAGCTCTCGCCGGTGGCGAGATCGACGTCGAACAGATGCAGCTTGTCGTAATGCGCCCGGATCGCGCCGGTGCCGTCGATGACGAAGCCGCGGTTCAGGAACTTCTCGCCTTCACCCTTCAGGGCCAGCGAGCCGAGATGCACCCAGACGCCGTGCTTCGCCGCCGCCTCGCGCGTCGCGGCGAGGACCGGGTCCTCCGCCTCGGCCACCACATGGGCGCGCGCGCGTTCGCGATCGCCGTCGAGCAGGCCGGACATTTCGGGCGTGAACAGCATCGCGCTGCCCTCCGCCGCCGCCCGCGCGATACCATCGGTGACGGTACGGGCGTTGGCGGCCGGATCGATCCCGCTCGTCATCTGCAGCAGGCTGGCCTTCATCGCTTCCTCCCCCTCAGGGCCGGGATCAGTCGTGCTTCGGCTTGCCGACGCCGACTAGCTTGAGGCCGGCACGCGCCGCCTCCGCGGGCGGATAGATGTTGCGCAGGTCGACGAGCAGCGGCGTCTTGAGCATCGTCTTGATCCGGCCGAGATCGAGCGCGCGGAACGCATCCCATTCCGTCACGATCACCAGCGCGTCCGCGCCGTCCGCCGCGGCATAGGCGCTCTCGCTGAACTCGACGTTCGGCAGCAGCGGGCGCGCCTGTTCGAAGCCTTCGGGGTCATAGGCCTTCACCGTGGCGCCGGCATCCTGCAGCGCCGCGACGATCGACAGGCTGGGCGCGTCGCGCATGTCGTCGGTGTTGGGCTTGAAGGTGAGGCCCAATATGCCGACGGTCTTGCCGCGCACGTCGCCGCCCATCGCCTTGATCACCTTGCGGCCCATGGCGCGCTTGCGCGCGTCGTTCACCTGCACGGTGGCCTCGACGATGCGCAGCGGAGTCTCGTTGTCGCCCGCCGTCTTGAGCAGCGCCAGCGTGTCCTTGGGGAAGCAGGAGCCGCCATAGCCGGGGCCGGCGTGGAGGAACTTGCTGCCGATCCGGTTGTCGAGCCCGATGCCGCGCGCCACTTCCTGCACGTCGGCGCCCACTTCCTCGCACAGGTCGGCGATCTCGTTGATGAAGGTGATCTTCACCGCCAGGAACGCGTTGGCCGCATATTTGGTCAGCTCGCTGGTGCGGCGGCTGGTGAACAGGATCGGCGCGCTCTGGTTGAGCGAGAGCGGGCGGTAGATCGCGCGCATCACTTCGCGGGCTTCCTCGTCGTCGGTGCCGACGACGACGCGGTCGGGCCGCTTGAAATCCTCGATCGCCGCGCCTTCGCGCAGGAATTCGGGGTTGGAGACGACCTTCGCGCCGGTGCCCGAAGCCACTTCGCGCATGATCCGCTCCACTTCGTCGCCGGTGCCGACCGGCACGGTCGACTTGGTGACGATCACCGCCGGCCCGGTCAGGTTCTCGGCGATTTCGCGCGCGGCGGCGAAGACATAGCTGAGGTCGGCATGGCCGTCGCCGCGGCGGCTCGGCGTGCCGACCGCGATGAACACCGCGTCGGCGCCCCGGACGCCTTCGGCCAGGTCGGTGGTGAAGGAGAGGCGCCCGGCCTTCACGTTCGAGGCGACCAGCGCATCGAGGCCCGGCTCGTAGATCGGCATCACGCCCTGATCGAGCAGCTCGATCTTGCGCGCGTCCTTGTCGACACAGACCACTTCATGGCCGAAGTCCGAGAAACAGGCACCGGAAACCAGGCCGACATAGCCCGTGCCGATCATCGCTATGCGCAACGTGGATCCCCTTGGGAAGAAAGTCTGTTGCGCAGATAGCGACGCCAGCGCCGGGGGCAAGGGGGCGGGCGGCGACGCTCTCCGGCGCGGCCGGCAAGAAAAATGCGGGCAAGGAGACAGGCAATAAAAAAGGCGGCTCGCGGCCGCCCTTTCAGTTGTCGTCCGGGCCGGTCAGCACGGCCTCAACTGAGGTCGCTCCACTGCCGGCCCGGATGAACGTTCCTCAGAACGGGCGGATTTCGTTACCGCCGCCGTCACGGAACATCAGGCTGAAAAACGCGAACATTCATAGTCTCCCATCGGTGCGCACTTGTGCGCGATTCAGATGGTTAAAGGCTTCTTAACAATGAATCAATCCGGATTTCTGCGGAGTTGGCTTCGCAAAAAGTGCTTCGAACGCGTGATTTAACCGTTCCTTCAAGGGTCGGGGCCTAGGCATGGCGGGCATGTCGGCACGCAGAGAGCCCTTGGCGACCTTGGTCGGTGCTTCCACGAGCGCCGTCGCGATCACCGCGGAACGCGCGGGAATCGCGAGGGAATTCGTGCAGGTGCACAGCGCGCGCGCCGGGGGTGCGGATGCCGGTGCCCGTGGGCGGGGCGGCAAGCGCGAACTGCACCGGGCAAGTAACGATCGCCATGTCGAGGGGCGCTTCTGGAGCGTTCTGGGCCTGTGCGAGATCGGGAATTTCGCGTCGCTGCGCCGCCATCTGGGCCGCGCCCGCGCCGATTCGCTGGTGCTGGACGTGGCGCGGCGAATCTCCAGCCTGGTGCCGGACGTCCGCATTGCCGCCGCCGGCCGCTCGGTGATCGAGATCTGCTTCGAGCGCGAAACGCCCGAGGCCGCCGCCGACGATATCGATCGGATCCGCAAGGGTTTCCAGCGCACGCTCGACCTCGATGGCGAGCCGCATCATCTCCAGATGCATTTCGGCGTCGCCGCCGCGCCCTCGGTCGAGGATGACGAGGTGCTGCTTGCCGAAGCCGCCGAATCCGCGCTCGAGCAGGCGCGGGCGGACGGCCGGGTGGTGATGCTCGACCTGTCGCGCGCGGACCTGGCCTTCGACAAGCTCACTCTGATGCGCGAGTTGCCGCGCGCGATCGCCAATGGCGAGATGTTCCTGCAATATCAGCCCAAGGTTCATGTCCGCCGGCAGGAGATCGCCAGCGCCGAGGCGCTGGTCCGCTGGCAGCATCCCACGCGCGGCCTGATCCTGCCGGGCGATTTCATCTCGGTCGCGGAGCAGGCGGGCGAGATCTCGACACTCACGCTCTGGACGCTGCGCCAGGTGATCGAGGACCAGCGCAAGCTGCGCGCCGACGGCTTCGACATGCTGCTCTTCGTCAACATCTCGGGCCAGCTCCTCGCCGACCCCGGCTTCGTCAACGAAGTGTGCGAGATGCTGGCGAACACCGATGCGAAGCTCGGCTTCGAGATCACCGAGACCGCGGTGATCCGCGATCCGGAGAGCGCGATCCGCCACCTCCAGTTCTTCGCCGACAGCGGCGTAACGCTCGCGATCGACGATTACGGCGCCGGGCTCTCCTCGCTCGCCTATCTGAAGAAGCTGCCCGCGCGCGAGCTCAAGATCGACAAGATGTTCGTGATGCAGCTCACCAGCAGCAACCGCGATCCGCTGATCGTGCGCTCGACGATCGATCTCGCCCATGCGCTCGAGATGGAAGTCACCGCCGAGGGGGTGGAGACGCCGTCCGCGCTCGCGCTGCTCAGCGTGATGGGCTGCGACATGGTGCAGGGCTTCCTGATCTCGCGCCCGCTCGGGCTCGATGCGTTCCGCAAGTTCCTTGCGGACGATGGCCATCTCGACAATGCGAACGGCCATCCGGCATCCTTCGTCCGGCCCGAGAGCTTCTGGAAGCGCGCGTGATGCGCGCGCTGCTGCGTTCCGTCCTTGCCCTTGCCGCGCTGCTCGCGGCCGCGCCGGCGCTTGCCCAGGCGCAACCCCGTTCCGATTTCCCGCCGGCGATCGAGGCCCAGATCCGGGCCGCCAAGGAAAGCATGATGTCCGACCAGGCGGAGGCGCTCCGCCACGCCGCCGCGATCGACGGGCTGGCGCTCGGCCTGCGGGACGAGCGGCGGCGGATGCTGGCGCTGGCCACCGCGCGCTGGCTGGCCGCCGAGGCGCATATCCGCAACGAGGAGCCGGCCAAGGCCGCGCCGCTGCTGACCGACGGGCTGAACCTGATCCGCTCGATACCGGAGCCGATCAAGCTGCGCGGCGACCTGATGATGTCGCAGGGTGCCTTCTTCATGGCGCGCGACCAGGCGGTGCAGGCGCTGGAGAGCTATCAGAACGCCTTCCGCATCTTCGGCGAGGTGAAGGAGCCGCGCAGCCAGGCGATCGCGCTGCAGAACATCGGCGGGCTCTACAGCGTCGCCAATGACGATGCGCGCGCCGAGGAGTATTTCCACCAGGCCGCCGTGCTGTTCACCGACGATCCGGTGCTTTCGCTCTCGCTCCACAACAGCCGCGGCAATGTGCTCGCCAAGCTCGGCCGGGATGCGGAGGCGAGCAAGGAATATGAGGCGGCGATCGTCGTCGCGCGCGGCATGAACAAGCCGCTGCTCGAGGCGCGCCTGCTCAGCAACCTCGCGCGCAGCCAGGTGGCGCTGAAGCGCTATGACGACGCCAACCGCACGATCACGCGCGGGTTCGAGCTCATCCGCGGCGCCGATGCCGATGTGCTGCGGCGGCACCTGCTCGCCACCGCGGCCGCCCTGGCTTCCGAGCGGGGGAATATCGGGGAAGCGCTGCGGTTCATCCACGGCACGTTCGACGGCATGGACCTGGGCAAGACCACGGTCGAATTCCGCAGCGACCATTTCTACGCCTATCAGATATTCAGCAAGGCGGAGAATGCGCGAGAGGCGCTGGTGCACCTTCAGGCAATGAAGCGCCTCGACGATGAATCCACCAAGGTGGCCGCGACCGCCGGCGCGGCGCTGATGGCGGCGAAGTTCGACTGGGCGAAGCAGCAGAACCAGATCCTGCTGCTCCAGACCCGGGAAGCCGAGGGGCGGGCCCGCTATCTCCAGACGCTGTTCCTGCTGATCGGCGCGGCGACGGTGATCGTCATGGCCGCGCTCGGCTGGGGCCTCGTCACGGTTCGCCGCAGCCGCAACAAGGTGCGCGCCGCCAACATCGTGCTGGGCGAGACCAATGTGGCGCTGGAAAAGGCGCTCAAGGCCAAGACCGAGTTCCTCGCGACCACCAGCCATGAGATCCGCACCCCGCTGAACGGCATCCTGGGCATGACCCAGGTCATGCTCTCGGATGCGAAGCTCGAGGCGCAGACCCGCGAGCGGATCGGCATCGTCCATGGCGCCGGCATCACCATGCGCGCGCTGGTCGACGACATTCTCGACGTCGCCAAGATGGAGACGGGCAATCTGAGCGTCGAGGCGGCGCCCATGGACCTGCCTGCCACGCTGAGGGACGTCACGCGCCTCTGGGAGGAGCAGGCACGCGGCAAGGGGCTCGGCTTCCGGCTCGAGCTCAGCCATGCGCCGCACTGGATCGTCAGCGACGCCACCCGCCTGCGCCAGATGGTGTTCAACCTGCTCTCCAACGCGATCAAGTTCACCGAGAAGGGCAGCGTCACGCTGCGCGCGGTGGCCGAGGGCGAAGGCGATGCCCGGCGGCTCAGGCTGGCCGTGGAGGATACCGGCATCGGCATCCCCCGCGAGAAGTTCGAGGAGATCTTCGAGAGCTTCCGCCAGGTCGACACCAGCACCACGCGCCGGTTCGGGGGCACCGGCCTGGGCCTTGCCATCTGCCGCAACCTCGCCCGTGCGCTGGGCGGCGACATCATGGTGGAGAGCGAGGACCGCAAGGGCTCGCGCTTCATCCTCGACCTGCCGCTCGTCCCCGCCGAGGCGCCCGCGGCGGCCGTGGCGGACGAAAGCGCGGCGGGGCTCGACCTGGTCGTGCTCGACCGGAATCCCATCGCCCGCTCGATGCTGCGCACCCTGTTGGAGCCGCGCGTCGCCCGGCTGCGCTTCGCCGGCTCGGTGGCCGAGGCCCTGCCGATGCTCGAGGCCGGCGGTGTCAGCCATCTCCTTGCCGATGAGGGGACGCTCAAGGCCGAGGCGGATGGCCCTGCCCGGGCGCTCGCCACGCTGCGCGCGGCGGCCCAGGACGTGGCGCATGCCGTCCTCTGGCTCAAGCCCGATGCGGAGACCGCTGCTGAGCTGATTGCGGCAAGTAGTGGAAAGATAATCGAAAAACCCATTACCGGCGTCGGCCTGATCGATGCTATCATTCCGTCAGCGGAAGAAAATTCCGGCAAGAGGGAGGGGGACCCGCTTGTATCTCGGGCGGCTTAGGGCGATAGCACACCGGACATGAAAAAAACGGTCGCGCGCATCTCGGGGAAACCGGTCGCCACGGGCGGACGGGCATGAATATCCTCTTCATCGAGGACGATCCGATGAACCGTCGGGTCGTGAAGGACATGCTCGACGTCGCGGGGGCGACGATGGCGGAGGCGAGCTGGGCCGAAGAGGGCCTGGCGATGCTCGACGCGGAATCGTTCGACGTCGTGCTCGTCGACCTGCGCATGCCCGGCATGGACGGCTTCGAGACGATCCGCCGCATTCGCGCGCGGGGCGACGCGAAGGGGGAATTGCCGATCATCGTCGTCACCGCCGATACCGCGGTGGACCTGCGCGAGCGCTGCCTCGCGATCGGGGCCGACGATGTGCTGTTCAAGCCGGTGGCGATGGACGCGCTGTTCGATTCGATCGGCCGCGTGCTCGCGATCCGCGGCGGCGGGGGCGTGATCCTTTAGGTTGAGAACCCAAGCAAGTATCTGATTTTCTACCGTCATCCCGGCCTTGCGCCGGGATTGCGCTGCTTCCTGCACGGCCGAGATAGCGGGACCCCGGCGCAAGGCCGGGGTGACGAAGGAGGAATATGAGTTCCCAATCCAGGGTGAGAACCCAAACAAGCGCTTGAAACTACGCCCGTCATCCCCGCCTGCGCGGGGATGACGGCTATCGGGCACTCCTTGTCCCGAGGGGATAAACGCCTTTGTCGATCGAGTTGGCGCGCCGGTACCGCCGCCCGCCGGCGGAGGCTCAGGTCGGCAGCCGCACGCGTACCCGCCCGCCGATTCCGCCCAGGCGATTCTCCAGCGTCACGGTGCCGCCATGCGCCTCGGCGACCGAGCGGACGATGGCGAGCCCCAGCCCCGTGCCGCCGGTCTCGCGGCTGCGCGAGGTCTCGCCGCGCACGAAGGGTGCGAACAGCGCCTCGGCACGCGCCAGGTCGAAGCCGGGTCCGTCGTCCTCCACCAGCACGTCCACCGTGCCTTCGCCCAGGCTCCAGTGCAGCCGCGCGCGCTCGCCATAGCGCACCGCATTCTCGATGAGGTTGGCGAACAGCCGCCGCAGCGCCGCCGAATTGCCGCGCACCACCGCGCGCGGCCCCGCCTCGACGCTGACCGGCTTGCCCGCCGCGGCAAGGTCGTCGACCAGGCTCTCGATCAGGCTGCCCAGGTCGAGCCTTGCATGCGACGCGCCGTCCCGCCCGTCGCGCGTGAAGGCCAGCGCGGCCTTCAGCATCGCGCGCATCTCCTCGATGTCCGCCTCGGCGCGCAGCCTCGCCGCGTCGGGAAGCTGCTCGACCCAGAAGGCGATCCTCGACAGGGGCGTGCCCAGGTCATGGGCGATCGCGCCCAGCATCGCGCTGCGGTTCTCGGCCTCGAGCAGGATCCGCTCCTGCATCGAATCGAGCGCGAGGGCGAGTTCGTGCACTTCGCGCGGCCCCCTTTGCGGGATCGGCTGGCGCGCGCCCAGTCGCACCCGGGTCGCCGCGCCCGCCAGGTCGCGGATCGGCCGCGAGATGCGGCGCGCCACGGCCCAGGCAAGGAGGGAAAGCACCAGCAGCGTCCCGAGCATTCCCAGCAGCCGGGCGAGGTGCCAGCGGGTGAAGGTCGGGCGGTACACGCTGGATGCGACGATCCAGCCATTCCCGTTTTCCATCGCCACGGTGAAGCTGCCGCGCATGTCCTGCTCGGGATCGCGCGCCGGGAGCTGGTAGAGCCCGTGGATGCGTTCGGCCGGCACCTCCATCAGCCGGGCGATCGCCGCGTCGCGCGCGGGGGAGGGGCGCTCGTCCTGGCGGCCGAACTTGTCCTCGTTGGTCCGGGTCACCGTCATCCGGGCGCGGGCGGTGGGCGGCACGATGCCGGTGCGCAGCGCCTCGGCGACGCGGGCCAGCGGCAGCGGCCCCGGCCCGGGCGGCGGGCCGTTGAACATGATCGTGAACTGCGTCGTCGTCGCGATCAGGGCGGCGGCGATGACGAGCAGGACGATGGGAACCGTGATCGAACGCCGGGTCACGGGATCACTTGGCCGTGACTTCGGCGACGAACATATAGCCTTCGTTGCGGATGGTGCGGATCAGGTCCTCGGAGCCCGGGCGCGCGAGCTTCTTGCGCAGGCGGCTCATCTGCACGTCGATCGCGCGGTCGAAATGCTCGGCATTGGGGCCGCGCGAGAAGTCGAGCAGCATGTCGCGGGTGAGCACCCGGCGGGGCCGCTCGACCAGGGCGAGCAGCAGCCGGAACTCGCCGTCGGACAGGTTGATGATCACGTCGTCCGGATCCCAGAGCTGGCGCGCCACCGGGTCCAGCCGCCAGCCGGCGAAGCGCAGAAAGGCGCGGGTGGGCACCGCCGCCGGCGCGGCCCGGTCGCCATGGCTGCGGCGCAGCACCGAGCGGATCCGCGCCAGCAGTTCGCGCGGATTGGCCGGCTTGGGCACATAGTCGTCCGCGCCCATCTCCAGCCCGACGATCCGGTCGATATCCTCGCCGATCACGGAATGGAGGATCACCGCGGGGCCGGTCTCGCGGTCCATCGAGCGCAGGATGGCGAGCCCGTCCTCGCCCGGCATCATCACGTCGAGGACGATCAGCGCATAATCGTGCCGGGTCGCGAGCGCGCGCATCTCGGTCGCGCCCGAAGCCGTGTCGACCACATAGCCATGCTGCGACAGGAAAGCCGCGGTCAGCTCGCGGATACCGGGATCGTCGTCGACGATCAGCAGGCGGGTCTCGAGGTCCAAGGCTAATGCGTCTTGCAGCATCCACTGGTGATCGGGGGCGAGCCTAACGCTGGTATTGCAGGGCTGCAATGCGCCGAAACATATGGAGAGCGGGAAGGGGAGCGCCGCAAGGGTCGGGGCGCCTCTCGCGCCCGATCCCTACCCTGTCGTCCCGGTTCCTGCCCCGCCGTCCCGCGCAGGCGCGATCCCGGGTCGCCTGGGGGAGCGCTCCATCACCCCTGGACCCCGCCTGCGCGGGGATGGCGACACGACAAGGGCGGCAAGATCATGCTAATGATTAGCAATAACCATCAATCCTCGAGGATCCGCGAATGTTTCGCGGTGTCGCGCATGCCCAGATAGGTGGCCAGCGACACGCCGATCATCGCAGTGACGTACCAGTAGAAGCCGCGCTCCCAGCCCGCGTCCTTGAACCACAGGGCGACATATTCCGCCGTTCCGCCGAACAGCGCATTGGCGACGGCATAGGGCAGGGCGACGCCCAGGGTGCGGATATGCGCGGGGAAGAGCTCCGCCTTCACCACGGCGTTGATCGAGGTGTAGCCGGTCACGATCGCCAGCGCCCCCAGCATGATCAGAAAGGCGAGCATGGGGCTGCGCACGCTCTCCAGCGTGGTGAAGATCGGCCAGGTGAGCAGCACGCCGAGCACGCCGAAGCCGATCATCAGCGGCTTGCGCCCGATCCGGTCGGACAGCGCGCCGGCCAGCGGCTGGATCAGCATGAAGCCGAACAGGGCGGCGGCGTTGATCTGCGCGGCGGTGGCCCGGTCGAAGCCGGAGGTGTTGACCAGGAATTTCTGCAGGTAGATCGAATAGGCGTAGAAGGCGAGCGTGCCGCCCGCGGTGAGCAGCATCACCAGCCCGGCCTCGCGCGGATGGTGCCGGAACAGCGCGAAGATGCTCGACTGGCCGCCGCCACGCTTCTCGAAGCTTTCCGTTTCGGCCAGCCGGCGCCGCAGCCAGAAGACGATCACCGCCAGCACCCCGCCGATCAGGAAGGGGATGCGCCAGCCCCAGGCGTCGAGAGCGGCCTCGCTCAGCATGGATTGCAGCACCAGCAGCACCAGCAGCGCCACCAACTGGCCGGAGATCAGGGTGACGTACTGGAAGCTCGACCAGAAGCCGCGATGCCGCTTGCCGGCCATTTCGGAGAGATAGGTGGCGCTCGCGCCATATTCGCCGCCCACCGAGATGCCCTGCATCAGCCGGGCGAGCACCAGCAGCGCGGGCGCGGCGACGCCGATCGTCGCATAGCCGGGCGTGACCGCGATCAGCAGCGATCCGGCGCACATCAGCGTCACCGAAAGGGTAAGCCCGGCCTTGCGGCCATAGCGGTCGCCGTAAATGCCCATCAGCCAGCCGCCGACGGGCCGCATCAGGAAGCCGACCGCGAACACCGCCGCGGCATTGAGCAGCTGCGCGGTCTGGTCGCCCTTGGGGAAGAAGTGCGGCGCGAAATAGAGCGTGAAGGCCGAATAGGCATACCAGTCATACCATTCGACCAGATTGCCGGCCGATCCCCCCAGGATCGAGCGCAGGCGGTGTCGCGGCGGCGGCGTGGCGGTGTCGGCTGCTGTCATCGCGTCACTATGCCGTCAGGAATCGCGCTTGTCTTTGGCCGCGATATCGGCTGAGTGTCGCCGCGAATTTTGGAGAGGGATCTTTCGGAAAATGCGTGCCATCCTGCTCGTCGGCGCCCTCGCCCTTGCCGGTTGCCAGTCCGCCGCGGAGCGCGAAGCCGCCGCCACGGGCGAGTTCGAGGTGCGCAACGCCTCGATGAAGGAAGTCGCGGGCCTGTCCAAGGCCGCGCACTCCAAGATGCTGATGCAGCCGGGCACCTGGGATTCGGGCATGCAGGTGATTTCCGCCGAGTTCGCCGACGGGCCGGACAAGGCGGACCAGCTGGCGGCGGTGCGCAAGCAGGAGCGCCATGCCGTGAAGTGCCAGACGGCGAGCGACCTCAAGCCGCTCGACATCGAGAATCTCGAAAAGGTCGCCGGCACCTGCACTTTCCCGCGCTTCGTGCAGAAGGGCGGCAGGCTCGACGTCGAGATCCAGTGCACCCAGGCGAACGGCGCCAGGACCACGCTCCTCTATGCCGGCACCATGGGCAAGCAGGCCTATGACGTGACGGTCGACCAGAAGAGCGGCGAGAAGGGCCAGCCCGGCTATGCCGCGATCCGGCTGCGCGTCTATGGCAAGCGGCTCGGGCTCTGCCAGGGCCAGCCGGCCGCCTGAGCGGCTCGCCGCATCATTACGGGGCTGGAGCCTGTTCGCGCTTGAAAAATCGGAATTGCGCTGTTAGGTGGCCGCCACGACGCCGCAACCCCGCGTTCCGGCGAACCCTTTTCTATTGAATTGAAGACCGGAGCACTGACGGGTTTATGCAGATCATCGTTCGCGACAACAACGTCGACCAAGCGCTGCGCGCGCTCAAGAAGAAGCTGCAGCGTGAGGGCGTCTATCGCGAGATGAAGCTTCGCCGTCACTACGAGAAGCCCAGCGAGAAGCGCGCCCGCGAGCGTGCCGCCGCGGTTCGCCGCGCGCGGAAGCTCGAGCGCAAGCGCATGGAGCGCGACAGCGCCCGTTGATTTCGCGACAGGGCATTGCACGGGCCGCGTGCGATGCTGTCGTGACTTTTCTGACTTTCGGGTAGCTGGCTACCTGTGCCTGGAGCTCATAGCATGTCCGTGACCGCCGTTCCGCTCCAGCCCGTCAAGCGCAGCTACAAGGTCTGGCTCTGGGCCGGGCTGGTGCTGGCGATCGCCGTCGCGGTGGCGCTGGCCTGGACCGGCACGCGTGCGCCCGTTGCCGTCAAGGGCGACGACACGCAGTTCCTTGCCTGGAACAAGGGGCAGCTCGGCGTGCGGACCACCGAGTCGGGGCTCCAGTATCAGGTGCTCAAGGAAGGCACCGGTCCGAAGGCGCAGGAAGGCGACGGGGTTTCCGTCTGGACCGTCGGCACGCTGCGCGACGGCACCATCTTCCAGCCGGCGGGCGAGATCCGGCTGCCGGTGGGCGGCGCGATCCCCGGCTTCGACGAAGCGCTCAAGATGATGAGCAAGGATTCGAAGCTGCGCGTCTGGATCCCGGCCAATCTCGCTTATGAGAAGGCGGGTTCCCAGCATCCGCTCTACGGCAAGCTCCTGCAGTTCGATCTCGAGATCAAGCAGATCATCCCGGCGGCCGAGCTGCGCCAGATGATGCTCCAGCAGCAGATGATGCAGCAGCAGCAGCAGGGCGGTCCGCCGCCGGGCGGGCCCGAGGGGCGCTGAGCCTTTCCCCTACCGAACATCGAAACGCCGGCGGATCGCTCCGCCGGCGTTTTCGTTTCCGGCCCTGCCGGGTCAGCGCAGGCTCGGATTCGCCAGCAGCAGCTCGGCGCCCGCGCTGGCCACCAGCTCCAGCGACACGAACGAGGCGTCCTTCGGCGGCAGGAAGGCCAGCATCAGCGGCTGCCATTCCGGCCCGAATTCCGATTGCGGCCCCGCGAACAGCTCCGCCACCGGCGCGTTGGACGGGGCGCCCGAAAAGGTCTGGAAACGGGCGCGGATCCCGATCCGGGCCGCGCCGGCGCCGGTGCGGATCATGCCGCGCAACAGGTTGACGCTGCCGGGCTTGACCGGCGCCCGGCCGCTCGATGCCCGCGCCTCGCTGCCGGCGGACGGGGCCAGGCGCAGCGCGATGCCGCCTCCGGCGCCGGCACCGGGCACCTGCTCGCCGGGTTGCCCGCCGCACCGGGCACCGGCGCCGGTTCCGGCAAAGCTCCAGCCGCCGCCCGACTGGCCGGTGGCGCCGGGGAAGGGCGGGATCGAGGCGCCGGTCAGATCGACGGCGCCGGTCAGCAGGTTGGGGCCATCGTCGAGGCGGAGCAGCTGCGCGCGCCGGCCGAACCGGTCCAGCGAGGTGATGGTGCAGTTGCGGAAGCTGGCCTGCACGCCGCGGACGATCGGCAGATATCTGGCGCCGCCGAACGCGAAGGCGATGTCGGAAAGCTCGACATTGTCGAACAGGCATTCGAAGTCGGGTCGCGGCCTGAAGCCGCCGCCGGGACCGGCGACCGATGTCACTACCGCCGCGGCGCCGGCCGGCACGGCGCGCCCGGGCGGATAGCGGATCGGGCTGTGCGTAATGGTGAAGCTGCCCGTCGCGCCGGGGCCGACCTCGAGATAGGCGCGTTCGTTCGAGTTGATGCCGTTGTTGAGCGCGTTCTCGATCACGAGCACGCCGGTGCCGTCGACATAGCTCGGCACCGTGGTCTCGACGATCACCGAGGCGAGCACGACCCGGCCATCGGTCACCCGGGCGAGCGTGCCGGTGGCGCCCTGGACATGCTCCAGCGTGCCGCCGATCATCGCCAGCTCGGATCCCGCGTCTTCCACCGCCAGCGCGAAGGTCCGGCTGGTGTCGTACCCTTTCCACATGCTGCTTTCGCTGTGGATGCGTCCGCCCAGGATCGTGACCTTGCCGTTGGGCTGGCGCATGTAGAAGCCGCGCGGGCAGTTGGTCAGGCGCGGATTGGTGTAGACCAGCTCGGACAGCGGCGCGTCGATCGCCTCGCCGTCCTGCACCCTGGCCTGCTGGTTGGCGATCGCGCGCTGATCGGGCAGCGCGCCGACCGCCACGCCGATGTCGAATCCCTCGACCTGGAGGTCGGTGAGGTCGAGATAGCCGGGATAGACCTGTCGCAGGTCGTTGGCATAGTGATGGAGGCCGCAGACATAGTTGTGGCTGAACCCGCCGGCGAGGCGCAGGCCGTTGATCCAGCTGTGCCCGCCGCGCAGGTCGACCAGGCTGGCGGTGCGCTGCTGCGCGATGCCGACGAGCAGCGCGCCGTCGAAGCGGTGGATCGCGCCCATGGTGTCGAAGCGCAGCTGGGTGGCCCGGTACTTGCCATAGGGCCAGCTGGCGCGCAGCCGCCCGCTCTCGCGCATCGCGCGCAGCATCGCCTCGATCGGGGCGGTGGCGTCGGGCGTGTCGGGCGTGGCCCCGAACTCCTGCGGGGTGATGTCGCCATGCGCATCGGGCCGGAGGCCTTGCGATTGGGGTTGCGCGGCGGCCGCGGCACCCATCGGGAGCACGCTCCCGCCGAGCGCACCCAGCCCGCCGAGCGTGCCCAGCGCTTCGCGGCGATTGAACCCATTCGGCATTGCATACTCCCGCAGACCAGCCCGGCCGGAACCGGGCGCGAGCGTAGATAGGGCGCAAGGGGCGGTTTCGTCTCGGCAAATTTTCGGGCCGTTCCGTCCATCGGCGGGATGGACTTCATATGGTATCTTATCTAGCTGCAATCGGGCGGGCCGCCAGACGAGAGTTTCGGCGGATGCGATAGATGCTGGGGCGTGATGGGGATCCACGGAACCAATATTATGCTGATGTCGCGTGAAAGAGCCGTGCGAGTGAAGCACCGCTTCCTCGATTCGCTGACCTTCCAGGGTCTGGGCATCGCGGTAACCTCGCTGCTGCTTCCCATTGCCCTCGCCATCGTCTGGCAGTCGGTGGTCTGGAAGGGCGACTGGGACGGGGGCGAGAGCAGCATCTGGTACAGCGCCTTCTGCTCCTTCGGCGCCGCCGTCACCGCGCTGCTGCTCCATCGCCGCGTGACGGCGTTCCCGGGCACTCGCGGCTTCGCCTATATCATCCCGGCCTATGCGATGACGTTCGGCGTGGTTGTCGCCGTGCTGCTCGCGCTGCGCCTGAGCTATAGCGGCCTGATGCTGACGACGGGCTTCCTCGGCTCGATCGCCTTCTCGTTCATTGCCAACCATGTCGCCCAGTCGTCCGGCCGCAGGCATTTCTACCTGGTGCCGTTCGGCCATACCGGGATCGTGCACGACACGCCGGGCATCGACTGGGTCGTGCTGCGCGAGCCGGTGCTGCCGCTGGGGGATTCGGACGGCGCGATCGTCGCCGACCTGCGGCATGACCATGATCCCGAATGGGAGCGGATGCTGGCGCAGGCGGCGATCTCCGGCCGCCCGGTCTATCACACCAAGCAGTTGCGCGAGTCCCTCACCGGGCGCGTGCAGATCGAGCATCTGTCGGAGAACAGCTTCGGCTCGCTGCTGCCCAACATGGCCTTCCGCAAGATCAAGCGCCTGATCGACATCGCCTGCTCGCTGCTGGTGCTGCCGCTGCTGCTCGTGCCGCTCGTGCTCGTCGCCCTGGCGATCCGGCTCGACACGCCCGGCCCGATATTCTTCCGCCAGAAGCGCATGGGCTATCGCGGGCGCCATTTCGACGTGCTGAAGTTCCGGACGATGCGCCATCGGCCCGCGGGCGATGCCGGGGATGCGCGTGGCCAGGCGATGACCCGTGAGGATGACGACCGCATCACCCGGGTCGGCCGGTTCCTGCGGCGGACCCGCATCGACGAGCTGCCGCAGTTCCTCAATGTGCTGCGCGGCCATATGAGTGTCATCGGCCCCCGGCCGGAGGCGATCCCGCTCTCCGAATGGTATGAGAGCGAGCTGCCCTTCTACGCCTATCGCCACATCGTGCGCCCGGGCATCACCGGCTGGGCCCAGGTGAACCAGGGGCATGTCGCCGAGCTCGAGGACGCGCGGCTGAAGCTTCACTATGATTTCTATTACATCAAGCACTTCTCCGCCTGGCTCGATGCGCTGATCGCGCTTCGGACCATTGGTATCGTCTTCAGCGGCTTCGGATCGAAATAAGCGTTTCGCCGCGCGTCTAACGGAGAGTATTTTGCGGACCTTGTTGGTGACTGGCGGGGCGGGTTTCATCGGCTCGGCCGTTTGTCGGAACTTGCTGGGCGAGGCCGGCACGCGCGTGGTCAATCTCGACAAGCTGACCTATGCGGCCAGCGGCGCGACGATGCGGGCCTGGGAAGGGCGCAACAATTATCGCTTCGTGCAGGGCGATATCGGCGATGTGGCGCTGGTCGGCCAGATCCTGCGCGAAGAGAAGGTCGATGCGGTGATGCATCTCGCCGCGGAGAGCCATGTCGACCGCTCGATCGATGGCCCGGGCGCCTTTGTCGAGACCAATGTCGTCGGAACCTTCCGGCTGCTCAACGCGGCGCTCGGCTATTGGCGCGAGCTGCCCGAGGACAAGCGGGCGGCGTTCCGCTTTCACCATGTCTCCACCGACGAGGTGTTCGGCGATCTGCCCTTCGATTCCGGCGTGTTCACCGAGGAGACGCCCTATCAGCCCTCGTCGCCCTATTCGGCGACCAAGGCGGCGTCCGACCATCTGGTGCGCGCCTGGCACGAGACCTATGGCTTGCCGGTGGTGCTCTCGAACTGCTCGAACAATTACGGGCCCTATCATTTTCCCGAGAAGCTGATTCCCCTGACGATCCTCAATGCGCTCGAGGGCAAGCCGCTGCCGGTCTATGGGCGCGGCGAGAATGTCCGCGACTGGCTGTATGTCGACGATCATGCGCGGGCGCTCAATCTCGTCGTCTCGCGCGGCCGGGTGGGCGAGAGCTACAATGTGGGCGGGCGCGAGGAGCGGACGAACCTGGCGGTCGTCGAGGCGATCTGCGACCTGCTCGATGCGCGGGTGCCGCTGCCGGGCGTGCCGTCGCGGCGCGCCCTGATCCGCTTCGTCAGCGACCGTCCCGGCCATGACCGGCGCTATGCCATCGACCCGGGCAAGATCGAGACGCAGCTGGGCTGGAAGGCGCAGGAGAGCTTCGAGACCGGCCTGGCGAGGACCGTCGACTGGTTCCTGGCCAACCGGGACTGGTGGGAGCCGATCCGGAGCGGCACCTATTCGGGGGATCGCCTCGGGCATGCCGTGCAGCCGGCGGCCTGAAGCGGGTCCGTACCGGCAATGAAGATCCTGGCCTTCTGCTTCTATTTCCCGCCGGACCTGTCCGCGGGGGCTTTTCGCGCCACTTCGCTGATGGACGCGCTGTCGCAGCATGCCGAGGTCGAGGTGCTGACCAGCCAGCCCAATCGCTATGCGAGCCACGCGGTCGAGGCGCCGGCCGAGGAGCGTCGCCACGACAATCTCCTCATCCGCCGGTTCGCGGTGCCCGCGCACAGCGGGGGCATGGCCTCGCAGATCCGCACGTTCCTGCCCTTCGCGTTCGGCGCCCGCCGCCACGCCCGGAAGGCCGAGTTCGACGCGGTGTTCGCCACCACCAGCCGCCTCTTCACGGCGCTGCTGGCCGCGACCGTGGCCGCGCGGGCGGGCAAGCCCCTCTATCTCGACGTACGCGACATCTTCGTCGACACGATGAAGGACGTGCTCAACCCGCGCCTCTTCCGGCTGCTGTCGCCGGTGCTGCGGGCCTGCGAGCGGTATACGATCCGGCGCGCCTCGGTGATCAACCTCGTGTCGCCGGGCTTTCTTCCCTATTTCCGCGAGCGCTATCCGGACAAGAAGTTCGAGCTGTTCACCAATGGCATCGATCCGCTGTTCCTGGAGGCGAGCGAGGCAGTGAAGCCGATGCCGGCGGACGGCGCTTCGCATGCCGGCCGGCCGCGGATCCTGTACGCGGGCAATGTCGGCGAGGGGCAGGGGATCCATCACATCCTTCCGCTGGCGGCCGCCGAGCTTCGCGACGAGGCGGACTTCGTGATCTATGGCGATGGCGGGCGCATGCCGCAGCTGCGGGAAGCCTGTGCCCGGCTCGGCCTCACCAACGTGCACATCCATCCGCCGGTGCCGCGCGCGGAGCTGCTCGACGCCTATCACCGCGCCGACGCGCTGCTGGTCCATCTCAACGCCTATGACGCCTTCCTCAAGGTGCTGCCTTCGAAGCTCTTCGAATATGGCTCGATCGGGCGCCCGATCATCGCCGGGCTCGGCGGCGTGGCCGCGGATTTCGTCCGGACCGAGCTTCCGGACTCGGCGGTGTTCCCGCCGCAGGACGTGGCGGGCCTGGTCGCCGCGGTGCGCGGCCTGCCCGCCCGCCCGCCCGTGCCTGACAGGACCGGGTTCATCGCGCGCTATCGCCGTACCGAGATCAGCCGGGCAATGGCGGCCTCGATCGCGGCGACCGCGCGGGGAGACTAGCGGTGGCAGAGCCGCCATGGACCGCCAAGCTTGCGCTTGCGGATACGGAATCGGTCTTCTAACGCAGGCCGCAGGCGAACATGGAATTTCGCAGGGCCCAGGCCGGCACGCCGTTTGCGCGGCCTGTCGATCGCGGCCTCGCGTTGTAGGGGGCGAGCGTGGCGATTCACAGGGCGCGATGGATCCGGATCCCGTCGCCAGGGCCGTTCAACCGGATCGGGGAAATCGGCCGATGAGCCGGAAGGGCATCGTCCTCGCGGGCGGATCCGGCACCCGGCTGCACCCCCTCACGCTGGGCGTCTCGAAGCAGCTGCTCCCGGTCTATGACAAGCCGATGATCTATTATCCGCTGTCGGTGCTGATGCTGGGCGGCATGCGCGAGATACTGATCATCACCACGCCGGAGGACCAGGCCGCGTTCAAGCGCGTGCTGGGCGACGGCAGCCAGTTCGGCGCGCGCTTCTCCTATGCCGTCCAGCCCAGCCCGGACGGGCTCGCCCAGGCATTCCTGCTCGGCGAGGAGTTCATCGGCGCGGACCCGGTTAGCCTGGTGCTCGGCGACAACATCTTCTTCGGTCGCGGCTTCACTCCGATGCTCCAGCGGGCGGCGGAGCAAGCCGCCGGCGCGACGATCTTCGGCTACAAGGTCGCCGATCCCGAGCGCTTCGGCGTGGTCGAGTTCGACAAGGAGATGCGCGTGCGGTCGGTGGAGGAGAAACCCGCCCATCCGCGCTCGAACTATGCGATCACGGGGCTTTACTTCTACGACAACGACGTCGTCGAGATCGCCAAGGCCGTGAAGCCGTCGGCGCGCGGCGAGCTTGAGATCACTGCGGTGAACCAGGCCTATCTCGATCGCGGCGACCTGTCGGTCGAGCTGCTCGGGCGCGGGTTTGCCTGGCTCGACACCGGAACGCAGCGCAGCCTGATGGAGGCGGGGCAGTTCGTCCACACGATCGAGGAAAGGCAGGGATTCAAGGTGGCCTGCCTGGAAGAGATCGGCTGGCGCAACGGCTGGCTGTCCGACGCGGAGCTGGGCGCATGCGCGGCGCGGCTGGCCAAGACTCCCTATGGCCGCTATCTGGGCGACATCCTGCACGAAGAGCGGCTCTCGTGACCGAAGCCTCGCCCCTGAAGGCGATCTCCACCTTTCCCGATCCGCGCGGCACCCTGGGCGTGATCGAGGTGGCGCGCGACCTGCCGTTCGAAGTGGAGCGCATCTATTTCGTCACCGGCCTGCAGTCCGATCTGCCGCGCGGCTTCCACGCCCATCACCGCACGCGCCAGTTCGCGGTCTGCGTGGCCGGCAGCTGCCGGTTCGTGATGGCCTGGCCCGATGGCCGGAGCGAGGATTTCATCCTCGATACCGCCGCGCAGGGCATCCTGATCGATCGGATGGTCTGGCACGAGATGCATGATTTCAGCGAGGATTGCGTGCTGCTGGTGCTCGCCGACCTGCCCTATGACGAGGCGGACTATATTCGCCGGCGCGACGCATGGGAGGCGCTGGTCCGTGGCTGAGATCCACCGTCTGGCCGATGTCCAGTCCGACATGATCGGCGAGGGAACCCGGGTGTGGCAGTTCGTCACCATCCTGGCGGGCGCGCGGATCGGCAAGGGCTGCAACATCTGCGCGAACTGCTTCATCGAGCGCGACGTCGTCATCGGCGACAATGTGACGATCAAGTCCGGAGTATATCTCTGGGACGGCACCCGGCTCGCCGACGAAGTGTTCGTCGGCCCAAATGCGACCTTCACCAATGATCCCCTGCCGCGCTCGAAGCAATATCCCGAGGCGTTCCAGGGCATCACCGTGGAGCGCGGCGCCTCGATCGGCGCCAACGCGACCATCCTTCCGGGCGTGGTGATCGGGGAGGGCGCCATGATCGGCGCCGGCTCGGTCGTGACGCGCGACGTTCCCGCGCGCGCCGTGGTGATCGGCAATCCCGCACGAGTTATTCGCTATGTCGACTGAGATCACGGTTCCCTTCCTCGACCTCAAGGCGGTGACCGCCGCGATGCGGCCCGAACTGCTCGCGGCCTGCGAGCGGGTGATCGATTCCGGCTGGTTCATCCTTGGCAGCGAAGTGAAGGCGTTCGAGCAGCGCTTCGCCGACTATTGCGGCGTCAAGCACGTGATCGGCGTCGCCAACGGGCTCGATGCGCTGGACCTCGCGCTGCGCGCCTGGATCGAGCTCGGCCGGCTCCAGCCGGGCGACGAAGTGATTGTCCCGTCCAACACCTATATCGCGACGACGCTCTCGATCACCGGCAACGGCCTGGTCGCGGTGCCGGTCGAGCCCGATCCGGCGAGCTTCAACCTCGATCCCGAGCGGGTCCGCCAGGCGATCACGCCGCGCACCCGGGCGATCCTGCCGGTCCATCTCTATGGCCGGGTCGCCGACATGCCGGCGCTGAGCGCGATCGCGCAGGAGCACGGGCTGCTGCTGCTCGAGGATTGCGCCCAGTCGCACGGCGCGCGCATCGGCGGCCGGATCTGCGGCGCCTGGGGCGATGCCGCGGCGTTCAGCTTCTATCCGGGCAAGAATCTGGGAGCATTGGGCGATGCCGGCGCGATCGCGACGGACGATGACGACCTCGCCTCGATGCTGCAGGCGCTGCGCAACTATGGTTCGCACCGGAAATACGAGAACAAGTATCTCGGGGTGAACAGCCGGCTGGACGAGATCCAGGCCGCGGTCCTTTCCGCCAGGCTCGCTCGGCTCGACGCGGATACCGAGGCGCGGCGCAGGGTGGTCGATCGCTATCTGGCCGAGATGCGCAATCCGGCGGTGGCGCTGCCCGAGCCGGGCCCGCGCGAGGGGCATGTCTGGCACTTGTTCGTGGTCCGCAGCGCCGCGCGCGACCAGGTCCAGCGGCAGCTCGCCGAGCGCGGCGTGCAGACGCTGATCCATTACCCGATCCCGCCTCACCACCAGCAGGCCTATGCCGGTGCGTCCTTCGCGGGAAATTCCTATCCGATCGCCGAGGCGATGAGCCGCGAGGTCCTCAGCCTGCCGCTCTGGCCCGGCATGGCCGACGCGCAGGTCGATCGGGTGATCGCCGCCGTCAACGGGCTGACGGTCGGCTGAGATGGCAACCGGCTCCATGACGAAGGGCGGCGCGGGCACGCGGCCGAGTGCCGGCGTGCCGTTCCTCCGCAAATATCTCTATGTCCTCGCCGATCATCGCGGGCGGCTGGCGCGCACGCTGGTGCTGTTCATCGGCGTGTCGCTGTTCGACACGATCACCATCGGCCTGATCGGCCCCTTTGTCGGTGCGCTGCTCAATCCCGGCGCGTTGCAGCGGGTTCCGGCCCTGGTGCATTTCTTCGACCGGCTCGGCCTGTACACCGTGCAATCGCAGCTGCTGGCCATCGGCGGAACCCTGGCGGTGCTCACGGCGCTGAAGGGCGTGGCGGCCTATCTCGTGCAGTGGCGGCTGCTCGGCCTGAGTTTCCGCTTCCGCGCGGAGACCGTGAAAAAGCTGATGAACGCCTATCTGCGGATGCCGTACAGCTTCTATCTGAACCGCAACAGCTCGGCCTTCATCCAGACGATCACCGCGCACACCAAGACGATGTCGGACGACCTGCTGATCCCGTCGCTTCGCCTGGTGGCGGACGGGATCATGGTGTTCACGCTGACGCTGTTCCTGCTCTGGGTGAACTGGTTCGCCACGCTTGGCCTGGGCATCATGCTGGGCACGTCGCTTGGGCTCTACGTGCTTTATGTGCGGCCCATCGTGAACCGGGCGGGCGTCGTCGTCTCGGTGAACCACGAGCGCGTGATCCGGGGCGTCAACGAAGGCATTGGCGGCATCAAGGAGATCCGCGTCCTGCGGGCGGAGGGGCCCTTCTATCAGGAAGTCGCGGACGCATCGGACATCAACGCGGTGGCGCAGCAGCGTTTCAACGCGCTGCTGGTCCTGCCCAAATATCTGATGGAAACGGTGATCGTCCTCTTCGTGATCCTGTTCTCCACCTTCGTGATCCTGAGCGGCGCCAGCGGCGAGGCGCTGATGGCCACGCTGGCGATGTTCGCGGCGGCGGGCCTGCGCATCCTGCCCGGCATCTCGCAGGTGAGCTCCTCGCTCGCGAGCATGCACTATTGCGCCTATGCGCTGGACGAACTCTATGACGACCTGCGCGGCATCGAAGGCGTGGCGGACCGGGGCGTGACGGAGGCGGCGGGCGCGAAGCGGCCCGCGCCGTTCGAGCGGCTCGAGATCGAGAAGATCAGCTATCGCTATGCCGGCGCCGATCGTCCGGCGATCGACGGGATCAGCCTCGCCCTGGCGCGGGGCCAGTCGATCGGGCTGATCGGCAAGTCGGGCGCGGGCAAGACGACGCTGGTCGACATCCTGCTCGGCCTGCACAGCTTCGACAGCGGCACGATGCGGGTGAACGGCACGCCGATCCAGGACTATGGCTGGAACAACTGGGTCGATCAGATCGCCTATATCCCCCAGAACGTGTTCCTGGTCGACGGCTCGGTGGCGCGCAACGTCGCCTTCGGCGTGCCGCCCGAGCGGATCGATCGCGACCGGGTGATGGCAGCGCTGCGCTCGGCCCAGCTGGCCGAATTGGTGGACAAGCTGCCGCAGGGCCTCGACACTTCGCTGGGCGAACGCGGCGTCCGCCTGTCCGGCGGCGAGCGCCAGCGCATCGGCCTGGCGCGGGCGTTCTACATGGATCGGCAGATCCTGGTGCTCGACGAGGCGACTTCGGCGCTGGACGCGGAAACCGAGCGTCACGTTACTGAAGTAATCCGGAGTGTAAGGGGCGAAAAGACGCTGATCGTCATTGCGCACCGCATGACGACGGTGCGCGATTGCGACGTGATTTACCGTTTGAAAGACGGGAACATTGTGGCATCGGGCCGCTTCGAGGAGGTCGTCGATGAAGAATGAGCGTCTGAAGGCCAAGCTTGCGGCCGGGGAAACCGCGATCGGCTCCTGGCTCACGCTCCCCTCCGTCGCGATCGCCGAGATCCTTGCGCTTGCCGGGTTCGACTGGCTGGTGGTGGACCTCGAGCACAGCGTCACTTCGATCGATGTCGCGGGCGACATGATCCGCGTGATCGACCTGTGCGGCGTCTCGCCGCTGGTGCGGCTCACGTCGAACGATCCGGACCAGATCAAGCGCGTGATGGACGCCGGCGCGCACGGCATCGTCGTGCCGATGGTCACCAGCGCCGAGGAGGCGCGCAAGGCGGTCGCGGCGACGCGCTATGCGCCCGCCGGCATCCGCGGCGTCGGCCTGGCGCGCGCGCAGGGCTATGGCGCCACCTTCCGCGATTATCTGGACTGGCAGGCGCGCGGCGGCCCGATCGTGATCGCGCAGATCGAGCATATCGACGCGGTCGATGCGCTCGAGGAGATCCTCGCGGTCGATGGAATCGACGCGTTCATCATCGGCCCCTATGATCTTTCCGCCTCGATGGGGCTGCCCGGCCAGTTCGATCATCCCGACTTCGTGGCGGCCATGGCGCGCATCGCCGCCACCGCCACGCGGCTGGGCAAGACTTCGGGCCTGCACGTCGTCGAGCCCGGCGCGGAGGGGCTGCGCAAGGCGCATGCGGCCGGGCACCGCTTCATCGCCTATAGCGTCGACATCCGCATGCTCGATGTCGCCGCGCGCTTCGGAACCAGCTTGATCGAGGAATTGGACAAATGAACGTGATTGCCGTCCTGCCGGCACGGATGGGGGCAACGCGCTTCCCCGGCAAGCCGCTCGCGAAGCTGCACGGCATGCCGATGATCGGCCATTGCTATCTGCGCACCCGCATGGCGCCCGGCCTCACCGCCACCTATGTCGCCACCTGTGACGAGGTGATCGCCGACTATGTGCAGTCGATCGGCGGTGCGGTGGTGATGACCGCCGACACCCATAATCGCGCGACCGACCGCACGGCGGAGGCGCTGGAGAAGATCGAGGCCGAGACCGGCGAGACGATCGACGTGGTCATCATGATCCAGGGCGACGAGCCGCTGATTCAGCCGCATGACGTGGAAGCGATGATCCGCCATTTCGACGATCCCAAGGTCGAGATCGTCAACATCATGGCGCATATCCGCGACGACGAGACCTTCCGCGACGTCAACAACGTCAAGGTCGCGGTCGATCGCAACATGGATGCGCTCTATATGTCGCGCGAGGCGATTCCCTCGGCCTGGAAGGGCGGGGCGGGTGCGCCGCGCTATATGCAGATCGGCGCGATCGCCTTCCGCCGCGACGTGCTGCTGAAGTTCAATGCCACGCCGGAGAGCCCGCTGGAGCAGGCGGAATCGGTGGACATGAACCGGGTGCTCGAAGCCGGCGGCTCGATCCGCATGGTTCCCACCGATGCGATCATGCTCGGCGTGGACACCGAGGGCGAGCTGCACACCGCCGAGGACCTGCTGGCGAAGGACCCGCTGCTCGCCAGCTATCTGCAATGAGGGAAGAGGATATCCGCCCCGAGGCCCTGGCGCGCCGCTATTACGAGCTGAGCGCCCAGGATGCCGATCGCTGCTTCCCGGCGGGGCAGGAGCGCCTGGCGATTCCGTGCGTCGGCTGCGGCAGCGAAGATGCGGTGCCGGCGCTGGAGAAGAACGGCTTCGCCTATTCGCAGTGCAGGGACTGTGGCACGCTCTATCAGTCGCCGCGTCCCTCGATCGGCGCGTTCGAGGCCTTCTACCGCGATTCCGAATCCTCCAACTATTGGTCGGACGTGTTCTTTCCGGCGGTCGCCGAAGTGCGCCGCGAGAAGATCTTCCGCCCGCGCGTCGAGCGGCTGGCCGCGATCTGCGAGGTGCAGGGGCAGCCGGTGGAGAGCATCGTCGATGTCGGTGCCGGTTTCGGCATCTTCCTCGACGAATGGCGCAAGCGCCATCCGGCGGCGCGCTGCATCGCGGTCGAGCCGTCGGCGCATCTTGCCGCGGAGTGCCGGGCCAAGGGCTTCGAGGTGGTCGAGGAGATCGCCGAGAATGTCGTCGGCTATGACGGGGTCGCCGATCTCGTCGCCTGTTTCGAGGTGCTCGAGCATGTCTACCAGCCGCTCGACTTCCTTCGCACCCTGACCAGCCTCGCGCGGCCGGGTGGTTTCGTCTTCGTGAGCACGCTGGGAGTCGACGGCTTCGACATCCAGACGCTGTGGGAGAAGTCGAATGCGATCTTCCCGCCGCACCATATCAACTTCCTGTCGGTCGCGGGGTTCGAGCGATTGTTCGCGCGGGCGGGGCTGGCCGATGTGGCGGTGACCACGCCGGGGCAGCTCGACGTCGATATCGTGCGCAATGCGGCGGCCAAGGATCCGACCATCCTCGACGGGCAGCGCTTCCTGTCGGAGCTGCTCGCGGACGATGGGCGCGCGGCGGCGTTCCAGCGCTTCCTGGCGGACAACCGCCTGAGCTCGCACTGCTGGGTCATCGGGCGCCGGCCTGAAAATTGGGGGAATTGAGTTGGCCGAACTGAAAGTTGGCATCGCCGGCTATGGCGTGGTCGGAAAGCGCCGCCATGCTTGCATCGACCGGCATCCGGACATGCGCGTCGTCGCGGTCTGCGACCGGGTGCTGCCGCCGGAAGGCGGCGTCAAGGACGGCGTGAAGCTGCTCCACGACTATCGCACCCTGCTCGAGGAGGATCTGGACGTCCTCATCGTCTGCCTCACCAACGACATTGCTCCGGAAGTGACCATCGCCGGGCTGGAGCGCGGGCTGCACGTCTTCTGCGAGAAGCCGCCGGGCCGCGACCTGGACGATATCAGCCGCGTGATCGCCGCCGAGCGCGCCAACCCGGCGCTCAAGCTGATGTACGGCTTCAACCACCGCTATCACGAGAGCGTGCAGGATGCGTTGAAGCTGATCCAGTCGGGCGCGCTGGGCCGGATCATCAACATGCGCGGCGTGTACGGCAAGTCGCAGCTGATCACCTTCAACCAGCCCGACTGGCGCACGAAGCGTGAAGTCGCGGGCGGTGGGGTGCTGCTCGATCAGGGCGTGCACATGGTCGACCTGATGCGGCTGTTCGCCGGCGAGTTCACGCAGGTGCAGAGCTACATCTCCAACGCCACCTGGGGCTATGACGTCGAGGACAATGCCTATGCGCTGATGCGCACCGATGGCGGCGTGGTCGGCATGCTCAATTCGTCGGCGACGCAGTGGCGCCACCGTTTCCATCTCGACGTGAACCTGGAGAAGGGCAGCGTCGTCCTTGGCGGAATCCTTTCCGGCTCCAAGAGTTACGGTGCCGAAACCCTCACGGTAGTGACGGCAAATCCCGAATCTGATAACGGGGACCCGAAGGAGCAGCAGACCCGCTACAACCGGGATCCGTCCTGGGACGAGGAAATCGCGGCTTTCGCGCGAAGCATCCTGGAAGACGGGCCGATCGAGAGCGGCTCTTCCGAGGACGCTTTCCGCACGATGCAGCTGGTTTACAGAATCTATTATGCTGACCCCGCGTGGCGCGCCCGCTATGGGATCACCAATCCTGAGGAGTATTCGTTATGAATAACGTCGATCGCATCTTCACCAAGGATCCGGTGGCTTTCGCTGGTGCGTATCTCGAGTATCTCACTACCGTGCTCGCCAATATCGACCGGGCGGAGATCGGTGCGTTCATCGAGACGCTGCTCGACGCGCGCGAGCGCGGTGCGACCGTGTTCTTCATCGGCAATGGCGGCAGCGCGGCGACCTCCTCGCATTTCGCCAACGACATCGCGATCGGCTCGAATTCCTATGACAAGCCGTTCCGCGCGCTCGCGCTGACCGACAACAATGCGATCATCACTGCGATCGGCAATGATTTCGGCTATGAGGATATCTTCTCGCGCCAGCTCCAGGTGCTCGGCAAGCCGGGCGACGTCGTCGTCGCGATCTCCGCTTCGGGCAATTCGCCGAACCTGCTCAAGGCCTTCGAGCATGCGAAGTCGGCCGGCATGCGCACCGTCGCCATCACCGCTTTCGACGGCGGCAAGATGAAGGGCGCGGCCGATCAGGGCGTGCACGTGCCCACCGGCATGAAGGAATATGGCCCGGCCGAGGACGCGCACATGATCCTCGACCATCTTGTCGGCGCGTATCTGATGCGCATCGTCGTGGCGGCCGCTGCCGAGCAGCAGGCCGTCGCCGCCTGATCGGAAGAGGGGGCGGCCATCCCGTTGGAGGGTAAGACCGTATTGGTGACGGGCGCATCGCGCGGCATCGGCCGCGCGATCGCGCTCGCCTTTCGGGCCGAGGGCGCGCGTGTCGTGGGCACGCGTACCTCGGGCGATGGCGCGGGCGACGATGCCTGTCACGAATATCTCGTCGCCGACTTCGCCGACATGGAGCAGACGCGCGCCTGCGCCGGGGCCGTCCGCGGGCTCGCGCCGGACGTGCTCGTCAACAATGCCGGCATCAACAAGATCGCGCCGTTCGCCGAGATCGATCCCGCCGATTTCCTGCGCATCCAGCAGGTCAACGTGGTGGCGCCGTTCCTGCTCTGCCAGGCGGCGATTCCGGGCATGAAGGCGCGGGGCTGGGGGCGGATCGTCAGCCTGTCGTCGATCTGGGGAAAGATCGGCAAGGAATATCGGGCATCCTATTCCACCAGCAAGTTCGCGATCGACGGACTGACCCTGGCACTGGCGGTCGAGCATGCCGCGGACGGCATCCTCGCCAATTGCGTCGCGCCGGGCTTCACCGATACCGAGCTGACGCGCCGCGTGCTGGGCGAGGACGGCATCGCCGCGCTCACCGCGATGGTGCCGGCGCGGCGCATGGGATCTGTCGAGGACGTCGCGGGGCTGGTCCTGTGGCTGGGCGGCCCTTCCAACAAGTATGTCACCGGGCAGAATATTGCCATCGACGGAGGTTTCGCGCGTGCCTGAGAGTTTGACGATCCAGTCCTACAAGGGCCCGTACGAAGTCCATTTCGACGCGGCGCTGCGCAGCCATGCCGGGCAGTTGCTGGCGGGCGAGACGCATGCGCTGGTCGATGCCAGGGTGGCGCGGCTCTATCCCGAGGCGCTGGCCCCGATCCTGTCGCTGTCGACCACGATCCTGATCGACGCGACCGAGGAGAACAAGTCGATCGAGCGGATCATTCCGGTGATCGAGCGGCTGGTCGAGAACAAGATCCGCCGCGACCATGTGCTGCTGGCGATCGGCGGCGGCATCATCCAGGACATCACCTGCTTCATCGCCAGCACGCTGATGCGCGGCGTCACCTGGCATTTCGTGCCGACCACGCTGCTGGCGCAGGCGGATTCGTGCATCGGCTCGAAGAGCTCGGTCAATCTCGGCGCGACCAAGAACATCCTGGGCACCTTCAACCCGCCGGCGAAGATCGTGATCGATGCGGGCCTGCTCGACACGCTCGATCCGGTCGATGTGCGATCGGGCATCGGCGAGATCATCAAGGTCCATGCGATCGACGGCGCCGAGAGCTTCGATCGGCTGGCGGCGGAGTTCGATCAGCTGACCACCGATCGCGCGGTGCTGGCGCGCTTCATCCGCAGCGCCCTGCTCATCAAGCAGCGCTATATCGAGATCGACGAGTGGGATCGCGGCGTCCGCAACATCTTCAACTATGGCCACAGCTTCGGCCATGCGATCGAGGCGGCGACCGGGTTCGGCGTGCCGCACGGGATCGCGGTGACGATGGGCATGGCGATGGCGAACCACATCGCGGTCCAGCGCGGGCTGACCTCCGAGGAGAATCGCCGGCGCATGCTCCCGGTGCTCCGGAAGAACTTCGCCGAGTTCGGCAGCTTCCCGATCGCCAATGACGATCTGCTCGGCGCGCTGATGAAGGACAAGAAGAATACTTCGACGCGGCTGGTGGTGATCCTGCCGACCGGCGAGGAGGCCAGGATCGAGCGCGTCCAGGTGCCGCCCGACGAGACGTTCCGCGCCCAGTGCGCAACCGCGCTGGAGGCTCTGGCGGCGTGAACACCCAGGACAAAGTCGCGGTCTGCTCGCGTTCCTTCTCGCGCGATCCGGCGCTCCGCGAGGCGCTGCTGGCGCGCTATGCCAATGTGACCTTCAACGATGCCGGGCAGAGCCTGTCCGGCGACGGCCTGGTCGCCTTCCTCGAAGGGCACAACAAGGCGATCACCGCGCTCGAGAAGATCGACGAGTCGATCCTCGCCCGGCTTCCCGATCTTGAAGTGATCGGCAAATATGGCGTCGGCCTCGACATGATCGATCTCGACGCGATGGCGCGGCTGGGCAAGCGGATCGGCTGGACCGGCGGCGTCAACAAGCGCTCGGTCGCGGAACTGGTCGTCTCCTTCGCGATCGCGATGCTCCGCCATGTGCCGGCTGCGCACCGCGAGGTGCTTTCCGGCACCTGGCGTCAGCATGTCGGCGGGCAATTGTCGGGGCGCACGGTCGGCATCGTCGGCTGCGGCCATGTCGGCAAGGAAGTGGTGCGGCTGCTCAAGCCGTTCGGCTGCCCGGTGATTGCCCATGACATCGTCGACTATGCGGAATTCTACGCTGCCGAGGGTGTGCGCGCGGTCTCGCTGGACGAGCTGATCGCGCGAAGCGACGTGATCACGCTCCATGTGCCGCACGATGCGAGCACGCATGGCATGATCGGGCGCGCCCAGCTCGCGGCGATGAAGCCGGGCAGCGTGCTCGTGAACTGCGCCCGCGGCGGTATCGTCGACGAGGTGGCATTGAAGGACGCGCTGCGCGACGGACCGCTCGCTTCCGCGGCGTTCGACGTCTTCGCCAGCGAGCCGCCGACGGACACCGAGTTGCTGCATCTCCCCAATTTCCTGGCGACTCCGCATATCGGCGGCAGCGCGCGCGAGGCGATCTTCGCGATGGGCATGGCGGCGATCGAGGGGCTGGACGATCATGCCCTGCCCGAGCCGGGCTGGCTTTCCTGAGCGTACCCGCCGGGTCCAGGGAAGGGAAGACGGGCGGAATGCCCGGAATGGAGAGCAGGGTTGGGACTGGGACGCGCCATAATTCGATGGACTAGCCCCTTCGTGCAGCGGCTCGCCCGGGCCTATGACCTGCGCGTGGAGCCGGCGCTGCGCGTCCATGGCCAGCATCCGCTGATCCTGGCCGATCCGATCGAGGTGGCGCGGCACGCCATCCCGCGCAGCGTCTATTTCAACACGCGCAGCGGCAGCATCACCATCGGCCACGACACCGTGTTCGGCGAGGATGTGAAGGTGCTGACCGGCAAGCACATGCACATCTCCGAAGCGCGCGCCGCCGGCGTGGAGCAGCATCATGTGCCCGAGAGCGGCCGCGACATCGTCATCGGCAGCGGCTGCTATGTCGGCTCGGGCGCGATCCTGATCGGCCCGGTGACGATCGGGGACCATGCGATGATCGGGGCGGGGGCGGTTGTCACCGCCGACGTGCCCCCCTACGGCTTCGCGGTGGGCGTGCCGGCCCGGGTGGTGCGCATGCTCGACGTGCCGGCCGCGAACTGACCGGCATCTGGGAGCTGTGACATGATCGCGGAGCGGCCGCTCAAGTTCATCGACGTGTCCGGCGTCGGCAATACCGGCAAGAGCGCGGTGGTCGACCTCCTGCGGGAGATCGACGGGCTGTGGGTGCCGGAATATTGGTTCGAGTTCGATCTGCTGCGCGTGCCGGGCGGCATGCTCGACCTGCGCCATGCGCTGCTGGAGGACTGGTCGCCGATCCGCTCGCACGATGCCTGGCTCCGGTTCCGCGACGTCGTCCGCAAGATGGGCGTGGATCCTCAGCCCTGGGAGGTGCGCGACGCGCTCGATTCGACCGGCCAGCGCTATGATCGGCGCTTCCAGGGCAGGTTCGTCCCCCTGGCGCTTGCCTTTGCCGACAGCTTCCGTCTCGGCGCGATCCGGTCGGAATGGCCCTATGAAGCGCTGCGCGACGGCCGGGTGGAGCGCATCGCCCGCAAGCTGCTGCGCCGCGCCGGCCTGCGCCGCTACATCACCCGCGAGGTTCATCTGCTCGACGGCAAGGACTTCGATGCGCGTGCCACCGCCTTCCTGACCGCGCTGTTCGCCGGCATCGTGCCCGAGGACGCGACGGGCGTGGTGCTCAACAATGGTTTCGAGCCCTATCACCCCCAGCCGGCGCTCGACATGATCGCGGGCGCGCGGCAGATCGTGGTGACGCGCGATCCGCGGGACATCTATGTGTCGGGGCTCAACGCCCACAATGTCAGCGGCGGCGACAAGGCGCTGATCGCGTTCGACAATGACGGCATGAACAAGTCGTTCCTGGCGACGGACGACCTTGCCAAGTTCGTCGCGCGCTTCCGGCTCTATCATGATCAGCTGGGCGGCGACGATCCGCGCGTCCTCAAGCTGCAGTTCGAGACGATCATGCGCGACTATGATGCGCAGGTGCGCAGGGTGCTCGATTTCCTCGGCATCGATCCGGCACGCCATGTCCGGCCGCGCACCAGGCTGGATCCGGAGCGGAGCGGGCGCAACATCGGCATCTGGCAGCAATATAGCCGGCGCGACGAGATCGCCTATATCGAGCGGGAACTGGCGCCCTATCTCTATCATGGCTGAGCGTCCGCGCCTCTATTTCTGCTTTCCCTATCACGGCGTCGGTGGCGTTTCGCTGCTGTTCCTGCGGGTGGGGGAGGCGCTGGCCCGCGCCGGGCTCGCCGACGTTACCCTGGTCGACTATGCCGATGGCTATATGGCGCGGCATCGCGATCCCGGGCTCACGCGCCTGGCGGAATATGCCGATGACGGCGCGCTTGCGATTCCGGGCGATGCGATCGCGATCTTCCAGTCGATGACGCCCTGGTCGATCTTTCCCGGCCTGCGCCCCGATCCGGCGACGCGGCTGCTGTTCTGGAACTGCCATCCGTTCAACCTGGTCCCCACGCTGCCGGGCATCCGCACCCGGATGCAGCGCAGCCCGGCGCTGGCGAAGCTGTTGCTGGCCACGCTGCTGCGCGGCTTTGCCGGGCGGATGCGCCGGTTCGTCCGCACGCTGCTCGCCGGGGATTCGCTGGTGTTCATGGACGAGCCCAATCTCGTGACGACGCGGGACCTGCTCGGCATTGCCGTGCCGGAGCCCCGGTTCCTGCCGATCCCGGCGCCGGAGGTGGAGCCGCGTGGGCAGCGGGCGCCCTCGCGGCGGCTGCACGTCGCCTGGGTCGGTCGCATCGTCGATTTCAAATATCATATTCTCGAGCATGCGCTGCGCGCCCTTGACGAAGCGCAGCCTGCGCTGGCGCGCCCCGTGCTGGTGACGGTGATCGGCAGCGGCGAGTATCTGCCGCAATTGCGGGAAGCGGCGGCGGGGCTTCGCAATATCGAGATCCGCTTCGTCGACGAGCTTTCGCCCGACGCGCTCGATCATTTCCTGCGCGCCGAAGTCGATCTGCTGCTGGCGATGGGCACCGCCGCGCTCGAGGGCGCCAAGCTCGCCATCCCCACGTTGTTGCTCGACATCGCCTATGGCCCCGTCGCACCGGACTACCGGTTCACCTGGCTGCACGAGCGCCAGGGCTATGCGCTCGGCGACATGGCAAACCGCCCCGGAGCCCCTCGCGAACCCGGCTCGATGGGCCGCCGCCTGGCCGAGCTGGCCGCCGATCCGGACGGGGTGGGCCAAGCTGCGTTGCAGCATTTTCGGCGGTTTCATGCCTTGTCTGTCGTGGCGGCTGGCCTTATTAGCCACGTTGTTTCGGCGCGATGCTGCTGGGGGGATCTGCAGGCTGCGGGGCTCACGGATCGTGGGTTGGCCTATTCTCTCTTCACAGGGCTCAGAAAGAGATTTGGCAGAAAATGAAAGTTTTGCTGTTGGCAGGCGGCTTCGGCACGCGCCTGAGTGAAGAGACCGATCTCAAGCCGAAGCCAATGGTGGAAATCGGTGGCCGGCCGATCCTCTGGCACATCATGAAGCTCTATTCGCGGTACGGCTTCAACGACTTCGTCGTGCTCCTTGGGTACAAGGGTTACTACATCAAGGAGTATTTCGCGAACTACTTCCTGCACCAGAGCGATGTGACGATCGACCTGTCGACCAATCAGGTGAGCGTGCACAACAGCGCCAGCGAGCCGTGGAAGATCACGCTGCTCGATACCGGCGCGAACACGATGACCGGCGGGCGGGTCAAGCGGGCCCAGTCCTTTGTCGGCGACGAGCCCTTCATGCTCACCTATGGCGACGGCGTGAGCGACATCGACCTTTCGGCGTTGCTGCAGTGCCACCGCGACAAGGGCAAGGCGGTCACGATGACCGCGGTGCAGCCCGATGGCCGCTTCGGCACTTTCGAGGCGAGCGACGACGGGCTGGTCTCGCGCTTCCTCGAGAAGCCGCGGGGCGACGGGTCATGGATCAATGGCGGCTTCTTCGTCTGCGAGCCCAGGATCTTCGACTATCTCGCCGATGGCGATGCGACGGTGCTGGAGCAGGCGCCGCTGCAGAATCTGGCACGCGACGGCGAGCTGGTGACCTATCGTCATCCGGGTTTCTGGAAATGCATGGATACGCTGCGCGACAAGCAGGATCTAAACCAGCTTTGGGCGTCCGGCGAGGCCCCCTGGAAGACCTGGGGCTGATACGGGAGCCGTCTAGTGTTCGATGATGTTTTCAACGGCAAGCGGGTGCTCGTCACCGGGCATACCGGCTTCAAGGGCAGCTGGCTGACGGCATGGCTGCTCAAGCTCGGCGCCGAGGTGATCGGCCTGTCGCGCGACATTCCCACCGCGCCGTCGATGTTCGAGGAGCTGGGGCTGGATGGCCGGATCGACCATCGCCTGGTCGATGTGCGCGATCTGGACGCGGTGCGCGGTGCCATTCTCGAGACACGGCCCGATTTCGTGTTCCACCTCGCCGCCCAGGCGATCGTGTCGACTTCCTATGCCGATCCGGTGGATACCTTCACGACCAACGTCGTCGGCACGATGAACGTGCTCGAGGCGTTGCGGCAGGCGAGCTGGCCCTGTGTGGCGGTGATGATCACCAGCGACAAATGCTATGACAATGTCGAATGGGTGTGGGGCTATCGCGAGCACGATGCGCTGGGTGGCAAGGACATCTATAGCGGCTCGAAGGGCGCGGCCGAGCTCGTCGTAAAATCCTATTATCACAGCTATTTCTCGGACGGCCGGCTGCCGGTCCGCATCGGCGTGGCGCGCGCCGGCAACGTGATCGGCGGTGGCGACTGGGCCAAGGACCGGATCGTCGCGGACTGCATGCGCGCCTGGAGCGCCGGCGAGACGGTCGATATCCGCAGCCCCTCCGCCACGCGGCCCTGGCAGCACGTGCTCGAGCCGCTCTCGGGCTATCTCACGCTCGCCCAGCAGCTCGTCGCCAAGCCGGGGCTGGACGGGGAGGCCTTCAATTTCGGCCCGCGGGCGGAGCAGAACCATACGGTGGTGGAGCTTCTCGGTGCGCTGGCCGAGGCCTGGGACGGGCGCGATCCTTCCGAGGCCTATCGGATCACCAACGACATCCCGTTCCACGAAGCGGGGCTTCTCAAGCTCAACTGCGACAAGGCGCTGTTCCACCTGCGCTGGGAATCGAACCTGGAATATGAGGAAACCATCCGCCTGATCGGCGAATGGTACGGCGCTTTCTATCGCGAAAAGGCCGACATGTTCGCGGTGACGATGGCGCAGCTTGCCGATTATGAGCAATTCGCGGCCGACCGGAAGCGCATCTGGGCGCGCACCTGATGGACGGCTTCCGCGTCACCCCGGAGCGGCGGATCGACAATCCGCGCGGTGACATCCTGCACGCGATGAAGGCGTCCTCGCCCGGTTTCGCAGGGTTCGGGGAAGCCTATTTCTCCATGGTCAATCCCGGCGACGTCAAGGGCTGGAAGCGGCACAACCGGATGACGCTCAACCTGATCGTGCCGGTTGGGCAGGTGCGCTTCGTGCTGCACGACGAGAGGGATTTCGAAACGATCCTGCTTGGCCCCTCGGACTATGGGCGGCTCACCGTGCAGCCGGGGCTGTGGATGGCCTTTCAGGGCGCGGCGGCATTGCCGAGCATGCTGCTCAACATCGCCGATATCGAGCATGACCCGGCCGAGGCGGACAGCGTCGCGCTCGACCATTTCCGGTTCGATTGGTAAGGCACCGGCATGTCTTTGATACGCCTTTCCCGCGCCAGCGTCGGGCAAGAAGAGAAGGATGCCGTCGGCCGCGTCCTCGACCTGGGATATCTGGGGATGGGCGCCGAGGTGCAGGCGCTCGAGACGGAGCTGCAGGCGGCGCTCGGCACGCCGCATGAAGTGATCTGCGTCTCCACCGGCACCGCGGCGCTCCATCTGGCGGTCTCCTGCCTGGGGCTGGGGCCGGGCGACGAGGTGCTGGTGCCCACCATCACCTATGTCGCGTCCTTCCAGGCCGTGACCGCGACCGGCGCCACGCCCATCGCCTGCGAAGTGACGGCCGACCGGATCTTCATCGACCTGGAAGACGCCGAACGGCGAGTCACCGCGAACACCAAGGCGATCATGCCGGTCCATTATGCCAGCGATTCGAGCGATATGGCGGCCGTCTACGCCTTTGCTGAGCGCCATGGCCTGCGCGTGATCGAGGATGCGGCGCAAAGCTTCGGCTGCGAACGCGACGGCATTGCCGTGGGCGCGACCGGCGATATCCTCTGCTTCAGCTTCGACGGCATCAAGAACATCACCTGCGGCGAGGGCGGCGCGGTGGTCACCGGCGATCCGGCGCTCGCCCAGCGCCTGCGCGACGCGCGCCTGCTTGGCGTCGAACGCGATACCGAGAAGCGCTATTCGGGGCAGCGCAGCTGGGACTTCGACGTCTCGGAGCAGGGCTTCCGCTATCATATGAGCAACCTGATGGCCGCGGTCGGGCGGGCCCAGCTGGCCAAGCTGCCGCGCTTCGCCGAGCGCCGCCGCGCGCTTGCCCGGCGCTATCGCCAGGCCTTTGCCGGCTCGAACTCGGTGCGGCTGCTCGATTTCGATTTCGAGGCGATCGTGCCGCATATCTTCGTGGTGCGCGTGAACGCCGGCAATCGCGACGCGCTGGCCGATCATCTGCGCGCGCACGGGATCGAGTGCGGGATCCACTACAAGCCGAACCACCTGCTGACACGCTTCGCCGATGGCGAGGCGCGACCGGTGGCCGAAGCCGCCTATGCCGAGCTGATCTCCCTGCCGCTGCACGTGGAGCTGGCCGAGGCGGAGCAGGATCGGGTGATCGAGGAAGTTCTGGGCTTTTTGCGGGGTACGCCGGATGCCTGAAGTCTCGATCGTCATGAATTGCTACAATGGCGAGCGCTATCTGAAGGAAGCGATCGATTCCATCTACGCCCAGGATTTCCAGGACTGGGAGATTATCTTCTGGGACAATGCCTCGACCGATGCGAGCGGGGCGATCGCGCAGCAATATGACAGCCGGCTGCGCTATTTCCGCGCGGAGGAGAATGTGCCGCTCGGCGCCGCGCGCAAGCTCGCGATGCAGCAGGCGCGGGGAACCTGGGTCGGCTTCCTCGATACCGACGATCTGTGGCTGCCGAACAAGCTCTCGACGCAGCTCGCGGCGCTGTCGGGCACCGAACATGTGCTCTGCTATGCCGGCGTTTCCGAAGTGACGCCGGATCTTCGGCCGATCCGCGAGGTCGTGCCCCGTTACCCCAGCGGCGACATGTTCGAGCGGCAGCTGCTGCAGTTCGACATCAACATGGTCACGCCGCTGCTGCGCCGCGAGACGCTCGATCGGCACGGGCTGGGCTTCGATCCGAGCGTGACCGCGTCGGAGGAGTATAACCTCTTCATCCGCCTGCTGGCGCACGGCACTGCCTGCGCGGTGCCGCAGGTGCTGGGCGTATGGCGCATCTCGCCGGGCTCGCTCACCGACCGGGCGATCGGGCGGCTGCACGAAGAGCGGCGCTATACGCTGGACCAGGTGCAGCGGGAGAATCCGGGCATTGCCGATCGCCACCCGGCGGCGTTCCGCGAAGCCTATGCGCGCGGGGACTATTACGAAGCGCGCTATCGCATGTCGCTGGGCCAGCGGCTCGCCTCGTTCCGCCTGCTGGCGGGCAATGCGGCGACCGACCTGCGCTACGGCGCGCTGGCGCTTGCCGCGCTCGTTCCCGGACTGTGGGGCCTGATCCACGGCAATTATCTGAAGCGAAAGCTGCTGCCGCGCCTGCTGGGCGTGGCGCGGTACAAATGAGGCGGCGACCATGGATTTCTCCAAGCCTCAGCTGATCTTCGCGATTACCTGGTGTCTCGCATTCGGGCTTTCGGCGCTGATCGAGACCAATTTGTCGGTTGCGTTTCCGGTCGCGATCTACGTCCTGACCTTTGGCGGGGTGGCGGCCTTCTACCTCTCGGCGTCGGCGGCGCGCCTGTTGCTGCCGATAGCGCCGGGCACGCCGCGCTTTCCGGTGCCGTCGGACCTCGATCTCGACATCCTGTCCCTGTTCGTGCGGCGCGTGTTCGTCGTCTGGGCGATCGGCTTCCTTGGCTCGATCGTCTATTCGGAGGGCATTCCGATCTACTGGAAGCTGATCGGCGACAGCCGGAACTATCTGGACTTCGGCATGCCCACCGTGTCGGGCCTGGTGAACATGCTGCGCTGCTTCTGCATCGCCTCCTGCGTGATGCTGCACCTCCAGAAGCGCGCCAAACGGCAGGACTATATCATCCTCGCCGTCACCTTCTTCTCGTCGATCGCGGAGATTTCGCGCGGATCGGTGACCTCGGCGGTGCTGCACGGGGCCGCGGTGATCGTGCTGCTGCGCCCGGTCTATCCGATGCAGATCGCGAAATGGGGCGGGGCCGTCTGGGTCGCGCTGCTCTCGTTCGAATGGGTCGGCAACAATCGTACCGAGGGCTATCAGGGCAATTTCGGCGAGGTCCTGGGCGGCGCCTTCCAGGACAATGGCACGTTCCTGAGCCATTTCGTCTGGTCGTTCATCTACATCACTTCGCCTTTCAACAACCTCGCCTTTGCGGTCAGCCAGAATATCGAGCCGCCGATGGTGCCCTATTACACGCTGCAGCCGCTGATCCCGACCTTCCTGCGCAACATGCTGTTCGGACAGACCGAATATCCGATCGAGCTGCTGAACGAAGCGTTCAATGCCACCACTTTCTATTCGCCGCTGGTGGCGGATTTCGGCCCCTGGTTCGCGCTGGCGATCTTCGCGCTGATCACGGTGGTGATCTCGTTCGCCTATCAGTCGGCGAAGCGGGGCAGCCTGTTCGGGATCATGGTCTATCCGCCCATCTTCGTCAGCGTCACGCTGAGCTTCTTCTATTCCTATTTCTTTGCGCTCCCGATCGTCGCCTATCCGCTGGTGGTGTGGATCTTCCTGCGCTTCCGCCGCCGAACCCTGCGCAAGCTGGGTCACCGGTGATGCGGATCTGGTCCGAGGGAGCGTGGATCGACGGTTTCCTGCCCTATCATGTCGGTGATGGCGAGATCGGCGTCCAGGTCACGCACTGGGCGGTGCTCCAGCCGGTAAGGGGACTCTATTTCGAGCGCCCGGGCAGCTGGCGGATGGTGTTCAACTATCTGCGCGAGCTGGGCCCGTTCGAGGTGTGGCGCAAGATCCGCTCCCGGCGCGCCGAGCAGTTGCGCAACCGCAAGTTCCTGTCGGTGGGGCGGGGCTGGTTCAAGGAAGGCGGACGGCGGCGGGCCTGCGTGTTCGTCGCGCCCAGCCATCCGGCCGGCAGCGATTTCCTGTCCCTGCCCGTGGCGGCGGTGTTTCCCGTTGACCGCAACGCCGAGGGATCGTCGATCCGCCATGCCGACCGGCGCGGCGACGCGGTGCCCGAGGCATTGCTGCCGCTGATCGGCTGGTCGCCGGCATCGGGCGTGGCGGTGGCGCCGGAGATCTGGGCCGCGGCCGGCCGCGCCGCGACTGCGCTGTGCGATGCCATCGACTGGCCGGGCGCCACCGAAACGCCGCGGGCGGACGAGCCGGCGGCGGCCCGGCCCGCGCCCCGTGCGGGGCGGGCGGCGCTCTATGGGCTCGGCAACTATGCCAAGGTCCATGTCGTCCCCAGCATCCAGCGCCATCTGGGGCTGGACAGGATTGCCGAAATCGACCCGCTGCAGCTGCCGCGCATCCGCAGCGCGGAGATCGAATGGTCGACCGCGCCGGAACCGGCGGCGGACGATCGGTTCGACGCCTATTTCATCGCGGGCTATCACCATTCGCATGCGCCGATCGCGGTGCACGCGATCGCGCATGGCGGCGCCGCCGTGGTCGAGAAGCCGATCGCGATGGATCAGGCGCAGCTCGATGCGGTGCTCGCGGCGATGCAGGCCAATCCCCAGGGCCGGTTGTTCGCCGGCTATCACAAGCGCTACTCGAAGCTCACTCGTCTTGCGCGGCAGGACCTAGCCGCCGCGCCGGGCGACGCGATCGACTATCACTGCATCGTCTACGAAGTGCCGCTGCCGCCGCTCCATTGGTATCGCTGGCCGAATTCGCACACGCGGATCCTGTCCAACGGGTGCCACTGGATCGATCATTTCCTGTTCCTCAACGACTATTGCCCGCCGCGCGCGATCAATGTCTTCGCGTCGCGGGACGGCACGATGAACTGCTCGATGGAACTGGAGAACGGCGCCATCTTCTCGATGGCGCTCACCGAGCGGGGCAGCGAGCGCCTTGGCGTGCGCGATCATATCGAGCTGCGGCACGGGCGCACGACCGTGCGCATCACCGACGGCACGCGCTACGCCTCGGAGAATTCCGAGCGGGTGCTGCGCACGCTGCGCGTGAACAAGGTCGAGAGCTATCACAGCATGTATGCGACGATCGCGGACGCGGTGGCGAAGGGGCTGCCCGGCGATTCCCTGGCGAGCATCGCCGTGGGTGCGCAGGCGGTGATCGATATGGAGCGGGCCGCGGTCGATCGATACCCGGCCCTGCGGGCGAGCGCCGTCCTGGCGCCGCCGTCTGCCAATGCAATGGAAAGCGGGCAATGAAACAGATTCTGCAATCGCTGAAGACCGGTGAAACCGAAGTCGTTGACGTGCCGATGCCGGGCGTCGGACGCGGGCGCCTGCTGATCGATACCTCGGTCACGCTGGTCTCGGCGGGCACCGAGCGCATGCTGGTGGAGTTCGGCAAGGGCAACTGGCTGTCCAAGGCGCGCCAGCAGCCCGACAAGGTCAAGATGGTGCTGCAGAAGGTCCGGTCCGACGGGCTGGCCGCCACGCTGGAGGCGGTGCGCAGCAAGCTCGATCAGCCCATCACCCTCGGCTATTGCAATGTCGGCACGGTGCTGAAGTACGGCGCCGACGTGCGCGGCTTCGCGGTGGGGGACCGGGTGGTCAGCAATGGCCAGCATGCCGAGATGGTCTCCGTGCCGGCCAATCTCACCGTGCGGATCCCCGATGCGGTCAGCGACGAGCAGGCGGTGTTCACCGTGCTCGGCGCGATCGGCCTGCAGGGCATCCGCCTCGTTCAGCCGACGCTCGGCGAATGCGTCGTCGTCACCGGGCTCGGCCTGATCGGGCTGCTCACCGTCCAGATGCTGGTGGCACAGGGTTGCCGGGTGCTGGGCATCGACACCAATCCGGAACGCCTGGCGCTCGCGCGCCAGTTCGGCGCGGAAACGGTGCACGCGGCGGAGGACGTGCTCTCCGCCGCCTCTGCCTTCTCGCGCGGGCGGGGCGTGGACGCGGTGCTGCTCACCGCGGCGACGAAGAGCAGCGACCCGGTCTCGCAGGCGGCGCAGATGTGCCGCAAGCGCGGGCGGATCGTGCTGGTCGGCGTGACCGGCCTCAATCTCTCGCGCGCCGATTTCTACGAGAAGGAGCTGAGCTTCCAGGTCAGCTGCTCCTATGGTCCGGGCCGCTATGATCCGGCCTATGAGGAGCAGGGCCAGGATTATCCGATCGGCTTCGTGCGCTGGACCGAGCAGCGCAATTTCGAGGCGGTCCTCGACCTGATGGCCGCAGGCAAGATCGACGTAGCGCCGCTGATCACCCATCGCTTCGCCATCGACGATGCCGGGGACGCCTATTCGCTGCTGGCCTCGAGCGAGCCCTCGCTCGGCATCCTGCTCGACTATCCCGAGCCGGCGGAGCCGGGCGCGGGCACGGCGCGCACGCTCCAGCTTTCCCAGGCGCAGCCCGGCGGCCGGGGCAGCCTCACGGTGCTCGGCGCGGGCAATTATGCCAGCCGCACCCTGATCCCCGCCTTCATCAAGGCGGGGGCCATTCCGCACGCCCTGGCGAGCGCCAACGGCTCGAGCGCGGCTTTCTTCGCCCGCAAGTTCGGCTTCGCGCTGGCGAGCAGCGACACCGCGGCGATGATCGCCGATCCGCAGAGCGACACCGTAGTGATCGGTACGCGGCACGACAGCCATGCGCGGCTGACGCTCGATGCGTTGCGCGCGGGCAAGCATGTGTTCTGCGAGAAGCCCCTGTGCCTCACGCTCGACGAGCTCGCCGAGATCGAGGAAGAGGCCGGGCAGCGGCCCGGCCAGCTCGTCATGGTCGGCTATAATCGCCGCTTCGCGCCGCAGGTGGTGCGGATGAAGGCGCTGCTCGACGGCGTGCGCGAGCCCAAGGCGTTCGTCATGACGGTGAACGCGGGCGCGATTCCGGCGGAGCACTGGACACAGGATCCGCTGGTCGGCGGCGGCCGTATCATCGGCGAGGCCTGCCATTTCATCGACCTGATCCGCCACCTTGCGGGTTCGGAGATCGTCGAGATCCACGCCACCTCGTTCGGGATGAACCCCGCCGTGACGATCCGGGACGACAAGGTCGCGATCACCCTGCGCCTGGCGGATGGCTCGATCGGCACGATCCACTATCTCGCCAACGGCAATCCCGGCTTTCCCAAGGAGCGGCTGGAGGTGTTCGCCGCCAAGCGGATCCTGCAGCTGGACAATTTCCGCAAGCTGCGTGGCTGGGGCTGGAGCGGGTTCCGCAAGATGAACCTGCGCCGGCAGGACAAGGGCGCGGAAGCCTGCGTGGCTGCGTTCGTCGAGGCGGTGCGGGACGGAAAGGGAAGCCCGATCGCCTTTGCCGAGATCGTCGAGACCACGCGCTACGCCATCCTGGCCGCGGAGATGGCGCGATGAGCGGCAGGGCCGGCGGGGTCGGCCGGGCTTTCCCCTTGAGCCGAGTCGGTAATGGGGACGCGCCGTTCCGGAAGCCGCTGGACATGCCGGCGGCGAGCTAGGCCAGCGCATGTTCGACACGCCATTGCGATACTGGCGCACGATCCGCCATCTCAAGCTGCGCCAGCTGGCCTGGCGTGTCCGGCTGCGGCTGACCTCGGCGCGCATCGATGCGGCCCAGCCGGCGCCGCCCCTGCGGAAACCGGCAGGGGCCTGGCAGCCGGGGCCGGCGCGCGCCGCCTCGCTGATCGGGCCCGCTACCTTCCGCTTCCTCAACCATGTGCACGCGCTGCCGCCCGCAGGAGGCTGGGACGATCCGGCGCTGGACAAGCTGTGGCGCTACAATCTCCATTATTTCGATGATCTGGCGGGATTGCGCCCCGAGCTGATCACGCGCTGGATCGCGGAGAACCCGATCGGCCAGGGCACCGGCTGGGAGCCCTATCCCTTGTCGCTGCGCCTGGTGAACTGGAGCAAATGGCTCGCCGCCGGGAATGCGCCGCCGGCCGGCATGCTCGAGACCATGGCCCATCAGGCTCGCTGGCTGGAGCAGCGCCTCGAATGGCACCTGCTGGGCAATCACCTGTTCGCCAACGCCAAGGCGCTGGCATTTGCCGGCACGCTGTTCGACGGGCCGGAGGCGGAACGCTGGCGCGCCACTGCCCAGGCCATCATCCGCGATGAGTTGCCGGAGCAGATCCTGCCCGATGGCGGCAATTTCGAACGCAGCCCGATGTACCATGCGATCTTCCTCGAGGACGTGCTGGACCTGGTAAATCTGGCGGGCCGGGCGCCGGGGCTGGTCTCCGCGGAGGATCTGGCGGTCTATCGCGAGGCCGCCGGCCGGATGATCCCGTGGTTGCGCGGCATGACTCATCCCGATGGCGGGATCGCGCTGTTCAACGATGCCGCGCTCGGCATCGCGCCGAGCCTGGTAGAGCTGGAGGGCTATGCCGCGCGGCTCGGCATCCTGGCCGAAGCCGGGGAGGACGGCGACCCGCTCTCGGCGATCACCTGGCTCGACAGCGGCTATGTCCGCCTCGGGGACGGCCGGGAAGCCGTTGCCCTGCTCGACGTCGCGCCGGTGGGCCCGGACTATCTGCCCGGCCATGCGCATGCCGACACGCTGTCCTTCGAGCTTTCGGTCGGCGGAAGCCGCTTCATCGTCAATGGCGGTACCTCGCGCTATGGCCTGGGGCCGGAGCGCGAGCGGGAGCGAAGCACTGCGGCACATTCGACCGTCGAGGTGGGCGGCCAGAATTCCTCGGAAGTCTGGGCCGGATTCCGGGTCGCGCGCCGCGCCATGCCGTTCGATCTGGAGATGGAGACGCGTGCGGATGCGGTGTCGGTGGCATGCAGCCATGATGGCTATGCGCGCCTGCCCGGGCGGCCGATCCATCGCCGGCGCTGGGACTTTTCCCATGGGCGCCTGACGGTCGTCGACAAGGTGGCGCCCGGCGCGCAGGATGCGGTTGCGCGGTTCATCCTCCATCCCGGGATCGCCGTGTCGCCGGCCGGGGAGGGGGGCTTTGCGTGCCGTGCGCCGGACGGCACCATGGTGCGCATCATCGCCCGGCGCGGCGAGGCGCGGCTCGAACAGGCTGCCTATGCGCCCGAATTCGGCCGGAGCATGCCGACGCAAGCCATTGCCGTGCATCTGTCGGAAGGCGGCAGCGACGTGGAAATCCAGTGGGGGACCTCGACTGATGTCGGAGAATAGAGACCAGGCGCGGCCGATGAAGGTCATGCTGACCTTCGGCACGCGGCCCGAAGCGATCAAGATGGCGCCGCTCTATCATGCGCTCCGTCAGGCGCCGGAGCGGTTCGAGACCTGCGTCTGCGTCACCGCGCAGCATCGCCAGATGCTCGACCAGGTCCTGTCGGTGTTCGATATCGTGCCGGACATCGATCTCGACGTGATGAAGCCGAACCAGGATCTGTTCGACGTAACCTCCTCGGTGCTGCTCGGGATGCGCGACGTGCTCGCCGAGCACCGGCCGGACGCGCTGCTGGTGCATGGCGACACGACGACCACCCTCGCTTCGGCGATGGCGGGCTTCTATCGCAATATCCCGGTCGGCCATGTCGAGGCGGGGCTGCGCACGCACGACATCCACTCGCCCTTTCCCGAGGAATTCAACCGCCAGATCGCCGGCAAGCTGGCGCGCTGGCACTTCGCGCCCACCGGGCGGAGCCGCGACAACCTGCTCGCCGAGGGCGTGGCGCCGGCCAATGTCCATGTCACCGGCAACACCGTCATCGACGCGCTGCACTGGGTGCTGGCCCGCATCGATTCCGATGCCGAGCGGCTGGGGCGGATCCAGCGCGAGCTGGACGGCCTGCTGCCCTTCGACTGGCGTAGCCGGCGGTTCGTGGTCATCACCGGCCACCGCCGCGAGAATTTCGGCGATGGCTTCCTCCAGATCTGCGAGGGGCTGAAGGTGCTGGCGGCGCGCTATCCGGACGTCCATTTCGTCTATCCGGTGCACCTCAACCCCAATGTGCAGCAGCCGGTCAACGCGATCCTCTCCGGCCTGGACAATTTCCACCTCGTGCCGCCGCTCACCTATGAACCGTTCGTCTATCTGCTGAAGCATTCGCACATCCTGCTGACCGACAGCGGCGGCATTCAGGAAGAGGGGCCGAGCCTCGGCAAGCCCGTGCTGGTGATGCGCGACGTGACCGAGCGGCCGGAAGCGATCGCGGCGGGCACGGTCCGTCTCGTCGGCGCCAATCGCGAGCGGATCATCGCCAATGTGAGCGAGCTCCTTGACAATGAAGCGAGCTATGTGGCGATGGCGCGCGCGCATAATCCATATGGGGACGGCCAAGCCTGCGCGCGAATTCTGGCCGCGTTGGGAGCAGTCAATGGCTGATGTTACGGTTTGCGTGGTGGGCCTCGGTTATATCGGCCTGCCCACCGCGGCGCTGTTGGCGAGCCGTGGGTATCAGGTGCACGGCGTCGATATCCGCCCGGACGTGGTGGCGACCGTCAATCGCGGCGAGGTCCATATCGTCGAGCCGGACCTCGATGCCTATGTCCGCGCCGGCGCGGCCTCGGGCAAGCTGCGCGCGTTCGAGACGCCGCAGGAAGCCGATGCGTACATGATCTGCGTGCCGACGCCCTTCAAGCAGGGCGAGGGTGACCCCCAGCCGGATCTCGACTATGTGCTCGCCGCCGGCCGCGCGATCGCGCCGCTGCTCAAGCCGGGCAACATCCTCATCCTCGAATCCACCTCGCCGGTCGGCACCACCGAGCAGATCGCCGCGGTGATCGCCGAGGCGGGAGTCGATACCTCGCGGATCCACATCGCCTATTGCCCCGAGCGGGTGCTGCCCGGCCGCATCATGGTCGAGCTGACCGAGAATGCCCGGATCGTCGGCGGGCTCACCCCCGAAGCGGCGAAGATCGCCGGCGACTTCTATCGAGGCTTCGTCGCGGGTGACGTGCTCGAGACCGATGCGCGCACGGCGGAGATGTGCAAGCTGGTCGAGAACAGCTTCCGGGACGTCAACATCGCCTTTGCCAACGAGCTGTCGCTGCTCTGCGCCAAGCTGGGCATCGATGTCTGGCAGCTGATCGGCCTTGCCAATCGCCATCCGCGGGTGAACGTCCTCCAGCCCGGCGTCGGGGTAGGGGGGCATTGCATCGCGGTCGATCCCTGGTTCATCGTGGCGGGCAATCCGGAGCAGTCGAAGCTGATCCGCACCGCGCGCCTGGTGAACACCGGCAAGACCGACTGGGTCATCGAGCAGATCTCCGCACGGGCGGAGGCGGAGAAGGCGCGGCTGGGCCGCCCCGCCCGCGTCGCCTGCCTGGGCCTGGCGTTCAAGCCCAATATCGACGATCTGCGGGAATCTCCCGCGATCGAAGTGGCGCATGCGCTGATTGCCAAGGGCCTGGATCTGGTCGCCGTCGAGCCGAACGTCACCCAGTGCGACGGGATCGCGCTGGCGGATTTCGATACGGCGCTGGAGCAGGCCGACATCGTCACGGTGCTGGTGAACCATCGCGAGTTCAACACGCCGGCAGTGACCGAGCGCCTGAAGGCCCTGGGCGCGATGGATTTCTGCGGGGCGCTCTGATCGGCGGCGTTTTCGGGCCCGGCGGCGTCCGGGCCCGCTCTATCCTCAGAGCCGGCGGAAGCGCACTTCGTCGACCATGAGCTCGGTGCCGGTGCTGTCGGTGCCGCCATTGACGGTCAGTCCGAGATATTGGGCCTTGCACGACTCCGGGATCTCGACCTCCGTGCCGGTGTTCCCCGTCTCGAACAGCTTGGTCGATCGCGCGGGGCCGTCGGCGCAGGTCAGCGTCCAGACCGCCGAGGAGCCTTCGCTCGAGCTGGTCTTGGTCTGGCGGGCCGTGAACTGGTAGCGCCCCGGTGCGAGCAGCAGGAGCTTGCGCAGCACCTCCTCGCGCGCATTGGCCGAGGTCGAGACATGGAAGCGGAACTTCCCGCCTTGCGATGCTTCGAACCCCACCGAGCTATCCCCTCCGGTCTGGACGCGCCAGGTGATGGGCGCGAAGCGCGGATCGATATGGGCGGCATCGAAGTCGGTGCTGGTCAGCACCGTGCCCGAGGCGCCGGGAAGCGTCGCATAGTAGCGCCGCACAACGTCGAAACTGCCCTTCTCGGCGAGCTGAGCCAGTATCGCGGACTCGAGCGAGGCGCTGTTGAGCCGCCCGGTGCGGATCAGGATCTCGGCAAAGGCCGGCAGATTGTCGGTCTGCTGATGCGCGATATAGTCGGCGAATTCGGGCAGCCAGTCCGCGCGCTGCTTCACATATTTGGCCAGGCCGGCGCTGATCGCGGGATCGTCGATCGCCCCGGCCAGGATCGGATAAAGGACCGGGCCCGCGCTGTCGTCGGTGCGCAGCGCCACGTCGTAGCGCGCCAGGGTCGCCGGCACGTCGCCCTGTGCGGCGCTGTCTTCGATCAGCCAAAGCTGGGTCGGCAGGTCGCGGCGGGACAGGCGATCGGACAGCAGGATCAATTTGCGGGCCTTGGCCTTGTTGCCGGCCGCTTCCTCGGTGAAGGCGAGTACCCGCAGTGCCCGGGGGTTGATCGCCTGGCCGTCCAGCGAGCGACCGGCGAGATCGGCGATTTCCCCGCGATCCTCGGTGACCGCCGACGGGCTGCCCATCACGAGCCGATCGGCATGCACCGCCAGCGCGACCGCGTTCGACTTGTTGAATCGCAATGCCGCCAGTGGATTGCGGCTCTGGGTGACCGAGCCATAGGCGTTCGCGAACGCCGCATAGGCGAGGACGGCCCCGCCCAGCGTGAACCCGCCCAGCCGCAGCCATAGGCCGAGCGGCAGGGCAGGGCGCCTGGCGGAACGCGACGGCCGGCGGCTCATGCGGCGTCGCGCGTGTCGCTGCCCGGCCCGTAGCCATAGCCATAGCCGTAGCCATAGCCATAGCCGGCCTGACGCTGCTTCAGCTTGGTCAGGACGACGCCGTAGATATGTGCATGGACCGAGCGCAGGCGGTCGATCGCGCCCTTCACGCCGCGGATCGCCACACCCTCGGCTTCGGCCACCACGATGCAGCCCTCGACCGCGCGGGACAGCAGCGGCGCATCGGCCAGGCCCAGGATCGGCGGTGCGTCGATCACGACATGCTCGAAATGCTCGGTGAGCTGCTTGATCAGCAGCAGCACGCGGTCGCTGGAAAGCAGCTCGGCGGCGCTCGGCGGCATCGGGCCGGCGGTGATGATGCTGAGGTTCGCGAAACGCGTCTCCTGCACCATCGGGCGCCAGTCATTCTCGCCCGCCAGGAAATTGCTGAGACCGCGATCATTGTGCAGGCCCAGCATCGCGTTGAGCGAGGGGGAGCGCATATCGGCATCGACGATGACGACCCGCTTGCCGACCCGCGCCAGCAGCGAGGCGAGCGCGAAGCTGGTCGTGCTCTTGCCTTCCGCTGCGCGCGTGCTCGTGACCATGAACGAGCGCGGCACGCCGTGATCGGACGAGAAGGCCAGATTCGAGCGGATACTGAGATAGGCTTCGGCGAGATGGGACTTCACGTCGCTCAGCAGATCGAGCGTGGAGCCGCCTTCGACGGCGGGGACGCTGCCGAGGAGCGGGAGGTGGAGCAGCCTGTTCACCTGACCAGGCTCGCGCAGGCCCTCGTCGATCTGGTCGAGCGCGAACACCGCGACGCCGGAAACCAGCAGGCCGAGGACGAGCGCAACCGCCAGGTTGACGAACAGGCGTGGGGAGGCGGGCGATTCGGGAATGCGCGCCGCATCCACCACCGACACATTGTTGGTGCCGATGCCGGCGACCCCGATCTCCTTGTAGCGCTGGAGCAGGCCCTCATAGATCTGGCGGTTGGTGTCCGCCTCGCGCTGGTAGATATTATACTGGATGCTGTCGCTCTGCTGGTTCTGCAGGCGCCCCTTCAGCTCGGCGACGCGCTGCTGCAGGCCGAGCTCGCGCGCCTTGGCCTCGGCATAATTGGCCGAGACGTTGGTCTGCACGCGGCTCTCCTCGCGCGCGATGCTCTGGTCGAGGACCTGGAGCTGATTGGCCAGCGCCTTCGCGGCGGGATATTCCGGCTCGAACTGGACGAGCACCTTCGAATATTCGGCGGCGACCTCGGCGCGGCGCTGGCGCAGGCCGTTGATCGCCGGATTCGTCAGCGCATTGTCGGCGGCACCGCGCGCATTGTTCGAGCGCAGTCGGCTCTCCGCGGCGATCCGCTGGCTCGTCGCTTCCGCCAGGGCGGAGTTGAGCGCGTCGAGATCCTGGGAGACGAGCGTGCGCTCGACCGTGGTGCGGCCGCCGCTCTGGTTCTGCCCGAGCGAGACGATGTCCTTCTCGTTCGCATAGGTCACGACTTCGCGCTCCGAACGCTCCAGCTTGGTGCGCAGATCGTTGAGGCGGTTCTCCAGATATTTGCGCGCGTCGGCCGTGGAAGCGAAGCGGCGATCCATGTTGGCTGCGATGAACTGGTTCACCCAGGCATTGGCGATCGCGGCCGCCAGCTCGGGCGAGGCGCTGCGATAGCTCACGTCGATCAGGCGCGATCGGGCGATCGGCGAAATCACGACGTGATCGAGGAGAAGCGAGATCGCCATCTTCGAACGGCGGGCCCGCTCGCTGGCCGTGAGCACCTTGGTATCCTCGCTGAACAGCGCGTTCTTGTCGGGATTGACGCCATGGCTGGCGAAGAACGCGTTGTTGGTGCCGAGCTTGAGCTCGCGCTCCACCCGCTCGGCCAGCGAGCGGGCCTGCAGCAGCGAATATTGGGTCTGGTAGAATTCCTGGTCGCGGCCCTCCTCCTCGGAATCCAGGCCCTGAACGTTGGTGACCTTCTTCTGCTCGCGGCTGATCTCGATGCGCGAGGTCGCCCGGAACTGCGGGGTCGAAAGCAGGGTGACGATCACACCAGCCACCAGGCTGGCCACGAGAACACCCGCAATCACCCATTTCCAGCGCAGCACGACGTGCCAATATTGCAGCAGAACCGGCGCCTCGATCGGCGCCGGAGCGCCCTGGCCGGCGAGCTGAGGCTCGCCGGCGGGCGTACCGCCGTTTCCGAACTGGTTGTTAGACGAGGAGGTCAACATTTCGGGTCCTAAATTCGGAAGCTCACAGGTTCTGCAGCAGGACCACGAGCGGCCCGATCAGCAGAGACGAGGAGGTGAGGATGTCCTTGAAGAGGCGGCGCGCCGGGGAATCGCCCACGACGACCACGTCGTTGGCGAACACTTCCGGATCGTCATAGGCGCCCTGGCGGATCGCCTTGAGGTTGTAGAGGGCCGCCATCTTCTGCCCGTTCACGGTGCGGAAGATCACGACGTCGTCGAGCTTGGCGAATTCGGTGGTGCCCTTGGCCGTCGCGACGGCGCGCATCAGGGTCATGCGACCGATCACCGGATAGAGGCCGGGCTCGCGCACCTGGCCGTCGACCGTGATCACCTGGCTCACCGTTTCCATGAGGTTCACGGTGACCTGGGGATCGCGAATGAAGCGCTCGCGCAGGCGCTGCTCGAGCAGGGTCTCGACCTCGCCCGGCGTATGCCCCGCGGCTTCGATCGTGCCGGCGAGCGGGAAGGAGATGCGGCCGCTGGCGTCGGTCTGAACTTCCTTGGTGCTCAGCTCGGGAATGCCGAAAACGTCGATCTTCAGCTTGTCGAACGGACCGATCAGATAGGGCCGGTCGCTGGCGAACAAGTCGTTGCGCGTGGGAGCCGGCATGCTCGATGCATCAACGACTTGCAGCTTCGCACTACCCGTCAGCTGGGTACGGCCCACACAACCCCCGAGCAACGCCGCTGCGAGGACCATCAGTAAAAAACGCCCGCCCATAATCTTCCCTGCAAAGTTCTCGGGTCTCTAGCCCACGTCTAATTTGTGCGCCAGCACAATTGCCTAAACGGGCCGGCTACGGTGCTTGCGTTGCCGATGCGTTACATCCGGCTCCGAAATCGATCGGGACGTCGCATTGGACATCCAGACTGCCGCGATTACGAGCAGAACGGCAAGCGACGGCGTGCGCAGCGGATAATCGACCGTGCTCGCGGTCGCCAGCATCACCACCACCGCGGCTCCGGCCTGCGCCAGCACTTCGGAGCGGGAAGCCTGGTGCCTCCTGCGCAGCATGCCGAAGACGGCGATGGTCCAGCCCGCGGCGGCGGCGACCAGCAGGAGCAAGGCCGGCAGGCCGTCGGTCACCAGCACTTCGATCCAGTCATTGTGCGCATGGTTGAAATAGGTGCGGGTGAGGAGCGCGTTCTGCTCGACTATCCGGTAGACGTCCTCGAAGGAGCCGGCGCCCGACCCGAACGGGAAATAGCTCGGAACCAGCTCGCGCACCGATTGCCAGGCGAGCCAGCGTTCGTCGTCGCGGCCGCTCGAATCGACGAGGCGCTGGATGGCGGAGGCGCGCGAGAGCAGGATCGAGATCGCCACAAGGGCGATCGCCCCGCCGGCGATGAGCACGGTCGTCAGCTTCGCGCGGCGGGAGTCCCCGGCCTCGGCCCTGGGGAAACGATATACGAAAAGGGCGCAGGCCAGGCCGAGGCCGAGCAGCAGCACCCCGGCGCGCGAGCCGATGAGCAGGATCAGCGGCACCAGTATCGCGCCGATGCCGAGCGCGATGCCGCCGCGGATGGCCGCGGTGCGGCGATCGGCGACGCCCACACAGGCAAAGGCGGCGAGGAGGGGGAACAGCGCGGTCAGCAGCGCCGCCTGATGGTTGCGGTTGGCGAACAGCCCGGGCGCGCTCGCGCCGTTGGTGATGCGGTAGAGATAGAAGGCATTGCCCGGGGCCCCGGAGAACTGGAGCATGCCCAGCACCGCGCTCACGCCCGCCAGCGCGATGATGACCAGCAGCAGCCGGGGCTGCAATTGCGGCCTGCAGCGTACGGCCCAGACCAGTGCGGTCAGCGGTACGAGCAGCGAGAAGAGTGCGTTCCAGGTGCGCCAGGGCACCAGGCTGAGCGGGCGCCACGCGGAGATCCCGGCGGCCTTGTCGATATCGGCGGCCAGCCCGCGGCCGGGCAGCGCCTGCCAGAGGGCGGGGGGCAGCGGCACCAGTTGCAGCGCGAGCCACAGGACGCAGGCGGCGGCGAAGGCGAACAGGAAGCGGTGGCCGTTCAGCTGCTCGCGGGTGAGGCCCCACAGGCCGGCGATGAGGAACAGGGCGGCGACCGGGCGCAGGAAGACCAGCGAGGCAATGTCGCTGCGGCTGCCGCCACCGGTCAGGAAGGCAATGACGACAAAGGCCGACAGGACCCAGATCGGGTAATTCTTCCGCAGGTCGGTGATGAAGGCGCTTTGCATGACTACCCTTCCGCTGGCTTCGTTGTCAGGCGGTCAATGTCGACCGATACGTCTCTGGTCAGGCTTCGGGGCCGGCCTGAAGGACCCAGCGCTCGTCACGCTCGAACCCCATGGCCGAAAGAATGCCGCTGGCATAGGCTCCGGTATCGAGGCCGATGCGATTGGGTAATGATTCTACGTCGCTCGTGATGGTGTGCCCGTGCACGATAAGTTTGTCGAACTGGCCGCGAAAGTCGAGGAATTCGTCGCGGATCCAGCGCAGGTCGCTGGTGCGCTGATGGTCCAGTGCGCGGCCGGGGCGCACGCCCGCATGGACAAAGGCATAGTCGCCGATGACGATCATGTCCTCGAAGCTCTTGAGGAAGGCGATGTGGTGCTCGGGCACGGCCTCGCGCAGCAGCGCGGCCAGCTCGGCATAGCCTGCGGCATTGTACACGTCCTCGGGAATGCCGTAGCTGAGCCCCGTCTCCCGTCCGCCGATGCGGCAGAACAGGGGCAGGATCCGGGCATCATTCTCGATCGCCCGCAGGAAGATCTCCTCGTGGTTGCCGAGCAGGAAGCGGGTGTCGGGGCGCTGCTCGCGAAGGGCGATCAGCCGCTCGACGACCTGGGCCGAGGCGGGGCCGCGATCGACCAGATCGCCCAGGAAGATCAGCTGTGAGGTGGCGGGGCCGCGCGCGGCATTGTCCGCGTCGATGCGCTGGAGCAGCTGGTCGAGGAGCAGGTCGCAGCCATGAATGTCGCCCACGGCATAGATGCGCATGCCGACGGGTATTGCCGCCGGGGCGGGCGGCGGGGCGCTCTTTCGGGAAAGTAGCTTGAAAACCATTGCCTTGCGGTCATAGCACACCGCGTACGCATCGCCATCCGAGGAAGATGGCCGGGCGCGCGGAAGGCCGGAAATCCGGTCCCGGCGGCGCGGCGGTGTCAATGGAATGGCGGCGCGTACGCTGCACATAAAAAAGTGGCGGCCAGGGGCCGCCACTTCCTAACTCTATCGAGCAGCCGAGACTACGGGCTCTTGGGCGAGTCGTCGCTGTTCGCGAGGATCACGGCGCCGCCGATGATGGCGACGGTCGCGAGAACGCCGATCAGGACAGCCGGAGCCAGCTCGCTCTTCTTCGAGCTCGCGGTCGAAGCGCGGACGCCCGACAGCGACAGCTTGGACGCGCTCGTCGGAGCGGCCAGAACAGGGGCGGTTGCCATCGACGCGATAGCAGCAGCCGTAAGAAGCTTAGTGAACACTCTCTTTTCTCCCTCTTTCGAGCTCTGGTGCTCTCGTCGAACAGCCCTATGACACAGGACCCATTCAGCCGCAACACCTCAAACCTGGCCCCGGCGAGAAAGTTCTCGACGTGATCCATTAGCAACACCGGTCCGGTTGGCCCAGACTCATCGATACGTGCCCCGGGCGACCCGCACCGAGTGGTTGCGGAACCGTCCTTAACGCGCCGCACCAATATCGCCAAGGGGTTAATGAAGCGTCATTGGCGAAATGATCTTGTTTCGCAACGACTAGAGAGAATTTCATGTTACGTTTTTGTTGCTTCGTGGATCGTTTGACGTGGGTGCGCTGCAAAAAACCCATTCCTTTCCGTAGCTCGCATGGATGATGTCGGGGGAAGGTCGCGGAGATTTGGCATCGGCATCGCGGCACCGTAGGAAAGGAACATGAGATTCCTGTTCCGCGATCGCGGGCGGCGTGCCCGCCGTCTTGGCCTGCTGGCCGTCAGCTGTGCCCCGCTGGTCCTTTGGGGAGCGTCCGCGCGCGCGGACGATGGCCCGCTCTTCGAGGCGGTGCGCGCGGCGGACCTGCGGGTGGCGAGCATTGGCTGGAAGCTCGCGGTTTCGAACGCGCCGCTTTGCGACCGGCTGGAGGCCGGTACCGGCATGCAGCTCCATACGCTCGACCAGTTCGACGCCGCCAGGCGCGAATCGGCACGGAAGCATTTCGGCTTCCCGACGCCGGTGGCGGTGGAGGGAGTCGTCGCGGGCGGCCCGGCCGAGAAGGCCGGCCTGCGGAGTGATGATGCCCTTGTACGGATCGGATCGATCGAGATCGCAGGGCTCGCCGGGCGGCCGGGCACGACGGACCGGCTGGTGGCCGCGCAGCAGGCCATCGCCGCGCTCCCCATCGGCGAGCCCGTCGCGGTCGATGTGCTGCGCGCCGGTGCCCCCGTCCGTCTCACGCTCCGGTCGGTGCCGGCCTGCAGGTCGCGCTTCGAACTGGAGCTGGATGGTGGCTTCGGCGCGTCCGCCGACGGCACGATGGTGCAAATCGGCTCCGGTTTCCTCGACGACTATCCGGACGACCAGCTCGCCGCGGTGATCGCCCACGAATTCGCGCACAACATCCTGCATCACCGCGAGCGACTGGAGGCGCGGGGCGTCGCCTATGGCCTGCTGGCCGGATTTGGCGGCAACGTGAAGTATTTCCGCCAGACCGAGGTGCAGGCCGACCTGCTCTCGGTATATCTGCTCGCCAACGCGAACTATCCGGTTCGCGCGCCGATCGCGTTCTGGCGGAGTTTCGGTCCGAGCAAGGCGGGCGGTGTCCTGCGCAGCCGCTCGCATCCGGCCTGGCGCGACCGGGTCGCCACATTGGAGGCGGAGGCCGCCAAGGTCGAGGGGATCTCCGCGCGCCCGATCATTCCGGCGAGTCTGGCGGAGCGTGGCGCGCCGCTTGACGGCAATTGGCAGTCCATCCTGATCCGCAGCCGTTGATCGGATCGATTCGGACATAATTGCGAAACGGCTTACCCGTCGTTATGGGCGCCCGATTGATCCGAAGAGGCGCTTCTCGAATGACCATCAAGCCGCTGCGCAAGGCCGTGTTCCCCGTGGGCGGTCTGGGTACCCGCTTCCTGCCCGCCACGAAGGCACTGCCCAAGGAGATGCTGCCGGTCGTCGATCGCCCGCTGATCCAATATGCCGTCGACGAGGCGCTGGAGGCCGGCATCGAGCAGATGATCTTCGTGACCGGTCGCGGCAAGAGCGCGATCGAGGATCATTTCGACATCGCCTATGAGCTCGAGACGACCATGTCGGCGCGCGGCAAGTCGCTCGAGCTTCTCGACGCGACCCGGCTGAAGCCCGGCGCGGTCGCCTATGTCCGCCAGCAGGAGCCGATGGGCCTGGGGCACGCCGTATGGTGCGCCCGCGACATCGTGGGGGACGAGCCCTTCGCCGTGCTGCTCGCCGACGACTTCATGATGGGCCGGCCCGGCTGCCTGAAGCAGATGGTCGATGCGTATAATCAGGTGGGCGGCAACCTGATCTGCGCCGAGATCGTCCCCGACGACCAGACTCATCGCTACGGCATCATCACGCCCGGCGCGCGGAATGGCGCGCTGACGGAGGTGAAGGGCCTGGTCGAGAAGCCGGCCCCGGGCACCGCGCCCTCCAACCTCTCGGTGATCGGCCGGTATATCCTGCAGCCCGAGGTGATGCGCCTGCTCGAGAAGCAGGAGAAGGGCGCCGGCGGCGAGATCCAGCTGACGGATGCGATGGCGCAGATGGTCGGCGGCCAGCGTTTCCACGGCGTCACCTTCGACGGCGTGCGCTACGATTGCGGCGACAAGGCAGGCTTCATCCAGGCCAATATCGCGGTGGCGCTGGAACGCGAGGACATGGCGCCGGCAATCCGCGCGTTCGTGGCCAGCCGCTGCCCCGGCTGAGCCGAGGATCGCGTGTCCGCGCCGCGGTGACGGCGGGTGAAGCCCTATGCCGCGGCCAGGCGGCCCGGGATCAAGCCCGGACCACCTTGTCCGAGGCGATGCCCGCCTTGCCGCAGGCGTTGCGCGTGTCGATCACCAGCTTCGCCGCATCGACCAGCGCGCCGTAATCGACCGCGTCGTGATCGGTGGCGATCAGCACCGCGTCATAGTTCGCGATCCCCGCCGCGTTCCACGCCACGCCGTGCCGGAAGTTGAGCGTCGGATGCTCGCGGGTATTGTCGATCTGGGCGACATGGGGATCGTGGAAGTCGGCGGTGGCGCCGCGTGCCTCGATCATCTCCATCAGGCGGAGCGACGGGCTCTCCCGGATATCCTCGACATTCTTCTTGTAGGCCACGCCCAGCACCAGGATCCGCGCGCCGCGCAGGCCCCGGCCGAAGCGGGCGTCCATCGTGTCGGCGAGGACGCGGACGACGTGCTGCGGCATGTCCGCGTTGATCTGTCCGGCCAGCTCGATGAACTTGGTGTGCTGGTTGTACTCGCGCGCCTTCCAGGTGAGGTAGAAGGGGTCGATCGGGATGCAGTGCCCGCCCAGGCCCGGGCCGGGATAGAAGGGCATGAAGCCGAACGGCTTGGATTTCGCCGCGTCGATCACTTCCCACACGTCGATGTCCATCGCAGTGAAGATGAGCTTGAGCTCGTTGACCAGCGCGATGTTGACGGCGCGGAACACGTTCTCCGTGATCTTCACTGCCTCCGCCGTGGCGGCGGACGAGACCTGGATCGCCTGGGGGACGATGTGGCGATAGACCGAAAGCGCGAGCGCAGCGGACACGCCGTCGTCGGCGCCGACCACCTTCGGGATCTTGGTGGTCGAATAGGTCGGGTTGCCGGGGTCCTCGCGCTCCGGCGAATAGGCGAGGAAGAAGTCCTTGCCGGCGACGAGGCCGGTTTCCTCGAGGATCGGCTGCATCACTTCGGCAGTGGTGCCGGGATAGGTGGTCGATTCGAGGATGACGAGCTGGCCGCGGCGCAGCGTCCTCGCGATCGCGCGGGTGGTGGTCTCGACATATTTCAGGTCGGGCTCGAGATGGCGGGTGAGCGGCGTGGGGACGCAGATCAGCACCACGTCCGCTTCGTCCAGCCGGCCAAGATCGGCGGTGGCGCGCAGCTTCGCGTTCGCGACGAGCGGTGCGACCCGGGCGGCGTCGATATGCTTGATATAGCTCTCGCCGGCCTCGAGCGCGTCGATCTTGGCCTGGTCGACGTCGAAGGCGAGGACGGGGCAGCCGGCCTCACCAAAGGCCATGGCGAGCGGCAGGCCGACATAGCCCATGCCGATCACGCCGATGATCGCCGTGCCGCCTTCGATCCGCGCCTGAAGCTTGAGCCCGTGCGCGGGCCATTCGATGCTCATCGGGAAACCCCATAACGGTGGAAGTACGCTTGCGCGCCTTCATGCCGGAACAGGGGTTTCAGTTTCGATAATGCGCCAGATACCAATCGACGAAGGCGGGAATGCCCTGGCTCGGCGGCGTCGAGGGCGCATAGCCGGTAAGCGCCTTGAGCAGGGCCGAGCTGGCTTCGGTCGCCGGCACGTCGCCCTGCTGCATCGGCATGAAGTTCTTGATGGCTTCCTTGCCCAGCGCGCGCTCGATCTCGCCGATATAGTCCATCAGCTGGGTCTGCCGGCCCGCGCCGATATTGACGGTACGGAAGGGCGCGACCGGGGACAGGCTGTCGCCCTCGACCGGCACGGTGCCGGGGATGGCTTCGGTGAGCTTGACGATCGCTTCGGCCAGGTCGTCGACATAGGTGAAGTCGCGGACCATCTGGCCGTTATTGTAGATGTCGATCGGCTCGCCGGCGAGGATGCCGCGCGTGAACTTGAACAACGCCATGTCCGGCCGGCCCCAGGGGCCATAGACCGTGAAGAAGCGGAAGAAGGTCATCGGCGTCTTGTAGAGATGCGCGTAGCTGTGCCCCATCAGCTCGGTCGCGCCCTTGGTGGCGGCGTAGAAGCTGAGCGGCGTGGCGGTACGCTGCGTCTCGGTGAAGGGCATGTCGGTGTTCGCGCCATAGACCGAGCTGGTGGAGGCGGCGAGCAGGTGCTTCGTGGCGTGGCGGCGGGCCAGCTCGAGCACGTTGAACGTGCCGATCAGATTGGCCGCGACATAGCTCTCGGGTGCGTCGATCGAATAGCGCACGCCGGCTTGCGCGGCGAGATGGATCACCACGTCCGGCCGGAATTCGGCCCAGGCATCGCCGAACGCCGCCATGTCGTCGATCGAGACCCGGGCGACGCGGAAATCGGGATGGTTCGACAGGATGTCGTTGCGCGCTTCCTTGAGCGCGGGATCATAATAGTCGCTGAAATTGTCGACGCCGAGCACGGTCGCACCGCGCTGGAGCAGCCTGCTCGCGGTATGGAAGCCGATGAAGCCGGCCGAGCCGGTGACGAGGACGCGGGTCATGGGGCGGCAGGTGCCCGAAGCGGGGTGGGAAGTCCAGTTCCCCGCATCGGGGACGACACCTCGCGGTTGCCGGCAGGCGGATCAGTTCTTCCTGGATCGGAGCTCGAGAAACCTGCGCGCGAAGGGCTCGGGTCTCTCGGCCTTGAACGTGGCATCGCCAAAGCCGAGATCGATCTTGCCGGCGGCGCATATATATTTCGAGGCCAGGTGCAGGGGCGTTCCCGGTTTTACCGGGCTCCACCCTGACGCACCGGACAGGTCGCCATTGGGGTTGCTGTAATCCAGGTAGCGAAATCGCCCGGCGGCACAGTCGAAGTCGAGATGCAGGCCGAATGCGCTGGTCTGGCTGACCGCGCGAAACATGCCCGACATGGTCTCGGGACCAGCCTTGATACTGGCGCGATCGACAAGGTAGAGCGTGTCGCCATCGCCATTGATGCCGATCGGTGCCCATTCCGATTCGATGGCGAGCGTGCCGGGCGCAAGCAAGGCGGCAAGAACCAGGTTCATCAACATCGCGGCCCCCTCCAGAACATCCTCATCGAGGTTCCGATTGCCCCAGTTCCGATGGCGCTTCAATGGCGATCCATGGGCGCGGGGATTGTGGCCGACGGGGGAGGATCAGGATTGGGTGCCCCGGCATTCGCGACAGGCCGGGCAGCCGGGGTCCTTGGGCAAGCTAAGCGTCCGGAACCGAAAGGCGAGCGCATCGACCAGTAGCAGCTTGCCGGCCGGATCCTCGCCAAAGGGAGCGATGGCGCGGATCGCCTCCAGCGCGGCGAGGCTGCCCATCACGCCGGTGAGCGCGCCGAGCACTCCCTGCTCGGCACAGCTGATGCCGGGGCGCTCGGGATCCTGGCCGACGAAGCAGCGATAGCAGGGCTTGTCCGCCTCCCAGCCGCGGAACACGCCGAGCTGCCCTTCGAATTCGGAGACGGCCGCGGAGACGAGCGGGACGCGGTGGCGGAGGCACGCATCGGCGACGGCAAGGCGGGTGGTGAAATTGTCGGTGCCATCGATCACCACGTCGTAATCGCGGGCTTGCTCGGCCTTGCCCTGGTCTATCCGGTCCTGAACCGCGTAGACCTCGATATGGGGGTTGAGCGCATGCGCCCGCGCTTTGGCGGCGGCGACTTTGCGCTTGCCGAGATCCTTCGTGGCGAACAGGGTCTGGCGTTGCAGGTTCGAAAGCTCGACGCGATCGTCATCGACGATGAAGAGCGTGCCGATGCCGGCCGCCGCCAGATATTCGATCGCCGGCGAGCCGATCCCGCCCGCGCCGACCACCAGCACCCGCGCGGCCTTCAGGCGCAGCTGCCCGCCGCCGCCGATCTCGCGCAGCACGATGTGGCGGGCATAGCGCTCCAGCTCCGTGTCGGAGAGGTTCATTGCGGCAGGGTGAAGGTGAGGGTCGTGCTGTACCATTGCTCGCTCGCGCCGGGGCGCGGGAGCAGATTGGCCCGGGCGAAGCCCGCCGCGAGGGCCGCGGCATATTGCTCGACCGAGGGACAGGCGATCGCGCGCGGCACGGTGGTGCGGATCGCGCCATTCTCGTCGACCAGCACCGCGATCGAGACTTCGAGCGTGCCCGGCTTGGGCGTGGTGCATTTGCGCAGCTTCACTTCGCGCTGGACGAAGCCCTGCATGTCCGGCGTGAGCACCGGAGGCGTGCGCCAGGGCAGGGGCGGCAGCGCGGCCCAATCGATCGGCGCCGCCTGGAGCGCCGTGGCGAGGAGAAGCGATCCGATCACGTGCCTGTCGATCCGAAGCCCCCGATGCCCCGCGCCGTTTCGTCGAGCGTCGCCACTTCCTCGAGCGCCGCATGCTGGACCGGTGCGGGCACGAGCTGCGCGATCCGGTCTCCGCGCGCGACGGGGAACGGCGCGTCGCCAAGATTGGCGAGGATCACCTTGACCTCGCCGCGATAGTCGCTGTCGATCGTGCCGGGCGTGTTGAGGCAAGTGACGCCGTGCTTGAGCGCGAGGCCGGAGCGCGGCCGCACCTGCACTTCATAGCCCGGCGGAATCGCCATCGCGAAGCCGGTCGCCACCGCATGGCGGGCGCCGGGGGCGAGCACCACCGCCTCGGCCGCGACCACGTCCATGCCGGCGGCGCCTGCAGTGGCATAGGCGGGGAGCGGCAGGCCCGCACCATGCGGCAGGCGTTGGAGCGCGATACGGATCGGAGCGGACATCAAGACTTTCCTGGGAGGGCGGCGGCGAGGCGCTGGAGCGCGGAGATCACCTCGGGATCGCCGAGCAGCTCATGGCCCTTGCCGGGGATGATGCGGAAATCGGTGGCGATCCCGCGCAGCGACAGCGCCTCGGCATAGAGGCGCGAGAAGCGGAGCGGCGTGGTCTTGTCGTCGGCGCCCACCAGCACCGCGGCGCGCAGGCTGGGCGGTATGCCGCCGACGAGCTTGACCGGGTCGAGGCTGTCGACCGGCGCGTCCCAGAGCGGCGTGGGCGCGACCGTCTTCATGTGCTTGCGCCATTCGGGCAGGGCGCAGGGACAGGAGACGAGGACGACGCCGTCGACCAGATGCGGCCAGGTGGCGGCGAGGTCGGCCGCGATCGCCGCGCCGCCCGAATGGCCGACCAGCACGGTGCGGGCCTGGCCGTAGCGGTGCTGGAGATGGCGGATCGTCCCGGCCACGGCCGCGATGCGATCGGGCGTGTAGTTGTCGCCGGTCGTCTGGCCGCGCTCGCCCGGGGAGCGATGGCCCTGCGGGTCCTCATAGCCGGGGCGCAGCAGGGCGACCGCGATGCTGTTCGGCACCGCATCGGCGGCGGCGCGGGCGAAGGCATATTGATAGTCCGGCTTGGCGGCCGGCGCATCGCCGTGCAGGACGACGATCAGTGTGCGCACCTGGCGCGCCGGGACATTGCCGAAGCTCTGGGAATAGAGGCCCGTGACCGGCGCGCCGGCCGGGGCATCCAGGCGGGCGGCGGGCGTGCTGCAGGCGGCAAGGCCCCCGCCGAGCAGCAGCAGCGCGAGGCTAGAGCGCATCGGCGATACGCTGCGCGAGCCGGCGGGCGACTTCGTCCTTGGGCAGTCTTTCCCAGTGTTCGACACCGTCGGCGGTGACGAGATGGATGGCATTGGCTTCACCGCCCATCACATCGCCCGAAACATCGTTGGCGACAATCCAGTCCGCGCCCTTGCGAGTGCGTTTCGCGGTGGCATGTTCGACGACACGCTCCGTTTCCGCGGCGAATCCCACCACCAGCGCCGGTCGGCGCGGGCTGGCGGCGAGCATGGCGAGGATATCGGGGTTCTCGGAGAGCTGGAGGCTGGGCGGGGCGCCGCCTTCCTTCTTGATCTTCTGGGCGGCGGCATCGGCACGCCAGTCGCCCACCGCCGCGACCATCACTGCGGCATCGGCGGGCAGCGCCTGGGCGACGGCATTGGCCATGTCCTGCGCGGTCTCGACGTCGATGCGGGAGACGCCCGGCGGCGTGGCGAGAGCGACCGGCCCGGAGACGAGCGTGACGCGCGCACCCTGGGCGGCGAGCGCCCCGGCAATGGCATAGCCCTGCTTCCCCGAGGAACGATTGGCGATGTAGCGCACCGGATCGATCGGCTCATGGGTGGGGCCGGCGGTGACGAGGATGTGCTTGCCGGCGAGCCTGCCGCCGGTGCCGCCGCCGAAATGGCGCTGGATCGCGGCCAGGATCGCCGCGGGCTCGGGCAGGCGGCCGGGGCCGTACTCGCCACAGGCCATCGGGCCTTCATCCGGCTCGAGCACCGTCACGCCATCGCTGCGCAGGGTGGCGACGTTGCGGCGGGTGGCGGCGTGCTGCCACATCCGCACGTTCATCGCCGGGGCCGCGAGCACTGGCTTGTCGGTGGCGAGCAGCAGGGTGGTGGCGAGATCATCGGCGATGCCGGCCGCCATCTTCGCCATCAGGTCGGCGGTGGCGGGCGCGACCACGACCAGGTCCGCCTCGCGGCTCAGCTGGATATGGCCCATCTCGGCCTCGTCCTTGAGGTCCCAGAGCGTCGTATGGACCTGGTTCTCGCTGAGCGCCGCGAGCGTCATCGGCGTGACGAAATGCTGGCCGCCGGCGGTGAGCACGCATTTCACTTCGATCCCGGCCTTGCGGCACAGGCGGATCAGCTCGCACGCCTTGTAGGCCGCGATGCCGCCGCCGACGATCAGGAGGATCTTCTTGGTCATGCGCGCCAAGCTCCCCGGCGGATGCGCCATGCCGTGAGGGCGCCGAGTACGCTCGCCAAATAGAGGTAGAATGCTGGAACCACATAGTTCCAGGCGGTGATTGTCATGCGGTCAAACGGCTCCACCGCCACAAACCCCTCGAACAACAGGACGATTGGGGTAGCCGCGGCAAGTCCGAGGAGCAGCCAGATGCTCAATGGCTTGGGGCCGTTGTTCTCGACAAAACGGACCAGGAACACGAAGATCCAGGCCACAATGGCAGCTATGATTGCGGTGATCATCGCGAATGGCAGGATTCCCGGGGACCAGTCAGCAAAGTCAAGGCCTTGCTCCGAACCAAGCCCGCGCCAGGCGTCTATCGCGAGGCAGAGCGTCGTGCTGATCGCGAAGGGCACGAAGGCACCCGCCAACCATGCCTGCGCCCAGCTGCCGCCGCGGGTTGAAGCCATGCTGCTCATCGCACCACCTTTGTCACGGTGATCCTACGCCTGTCGAGCGCCTGGCGGAACAGGTCGCGCAGCCCGTCGGGCGCGAAGGCGAGTCCGATCAGCGAGAGCGGCGCGACCATGAGCGCCCAATAGAAAGTGTCCGGCCGGGCGAACAGCGCGATCGCCAGTCCGAAGGCGGCGAGCGTGCCGGCGACGCGGCCTGCGGCCTGGTCCCTCCAGCCGATCCAGCCGAACAGCGACAGCGTGACGAGCAGTGCCGCGAGCGCCATCGGCAGGAGTCGCAGCGCGGTCGACAGCGCCATCGCCTTGGCGAAGAAGCCATAGCCGTGCAGCCCCGCCCAGCCGGGCGAGGCCGGGTCGGCGGCGGTGGTGACCTGGCCCACCGCCCAGGCATGGAAGCCGAGCGCGACGGCGAGGCAGGCGATCGCCGCGCCCCAGCCGATCGCCTCGCGCTTCTGGCCTTCCAGCCAGGCGGCGGCGAGCATGACCAGCGCGAACAGCGCGGCGGTCTCGCGGATCAGCATGGCGAGCAGTGCGATCCCCACCGCCTCGATCCAGCGGCCCTGGCGGCGGATGCCAAGCGAAAGCGCGACGAGCAGCCCTGCCCAGATCTCGTGGAACGCCCAGAGATCGGGCTGGACGAACGCCATCAGCCCGGCGGCGAGCAGGGCGAGGCCGATGGCCACGGGCGGCCAGCGTGTCATCCCGGCGCGCAGCCTGCTGCCCCAGACGGCGAAGACCGATGCGACGAGCAGATAGAGCAGGCCCATCGTCGCCAGGCGGGGAAGATGCGCCTGGACCATCGCCAGGCCCGGCAGGCGGAACGTGACGAAGGGACGCAGCGGATAATTGCCGGCGCGCAGCGCGTCGGCGGCGACTTCGTAATAGCCGCCGCCATGGCGCACGCCCGCGACGATGCTCTCATAGAGCACCACGTCGCTCTGGTCGTCGGCGCGCTTGGCGGGGTCGCCGCTCACCGGCGGCGGGCCGGCGGTGACCAGGGCGGTCAGCGAGAGCAGCAGGAACAGGCCGAGCACCGCCAGCGCGATCCGGGCACGGGCGCGGCCGAGCGCGGCGAAGCGCGTCGGCTCGGCCAGCCAGCGGATCGCAGGCAGCTTCACGAGAGCAGGTACATCATGATCGCGGCGCCCACCGCGCCGGAAAGCACGGCCACCGCCGCATAGCGCCAGCCGCCGACCACGCGGATGCGCTCGATCTCCTTGAGCGGCGGCGCGGGCGGGGCGCCGCCCGGCGCGGGGAAGCGCCGCTCGATGTTGCGGATCAGGTCGGGCAGGCGGGCAAGGGTACGGATGTCCTCGACCAGGCGGTCGGCGATCTTGGCCTCGGGGCCCAGCTCGGTGCGGATCCATTCGCGCACGAACGGCGCCGAGACGTCCCACAGGTTGATGTCGGGATCGAGCGTGCGCGCCACGCCCTCGACCATCACCATCGTCTTCTGGAGGAGAAGGAGGTGCGGCTGGGTCTGCATGTCGAAGTCGCGCGTGATCGAGAACAGGCCGTCGAGCATCGCGCCCATCGACATGTCCTTGACCGGCAGGCCGCGCATCGGCTCGCCGACCGCGCGCAGCGCCGTGGCGAACTCGGCGACATTGTGGTGCGGGGGCACATAGCCGGCTTCGAAATGGATCTCGGCGACGCGCTTGTAGTTGCCGGTGATCAGCCCGTAGAGGATCTCGGCGAGCCAGACCCGGGCGCGCCGGTCGATCCGGCCCATGATGCCGAAGTCGATCGCGGCGATGCGGCCGTCGGGAAGCGCGAAGAGATTCCCCTGGTGCATGTCGGCATGGAAGAAGCCCTCGGCGATCGCCTGGCGCAGAAAGGCGCGGATCAGCCGGCCGGCCAGGACGCTCGGATCGTGCCCCGCGGCGACGATCCGGTCGCGATGCGAGAGCTTGATGCCGTCGATCCATTCGAGCGTCAGCACCTTGCCGGTGGTGCGCTGCCAGTCGATCTGCGGGACCATGAAATCGGGCTCAGCCTGCATGCCCTCGGCCAGCTCCGAAGCGGAGGCGGCTTCGCGGCGCAGATCGAGCTCGCGCGCGGTCCAGCGCTTGAAGGTCTCGATGACGAGGCGGGGGCGCAGGCGCGACGCCTCGCCGCCCATGCTCTCGACCTGGGCGGCCGCCCATTCATAGGTGTCGATCGCCTTGGCGAACTCGGCCTCGATCCCCGGGCGCAGCACCTTCACCGCGACCTGGCGGCCATCGGTGGTGATCGCGCGGTGGACCTGCGCGATCGAGGCGGCGCCGATCGGCGTCTCGTCGAACGCGGCGAAAAAGGTCTCGAGCGGGCGGCCGAAGCTGCTCTCGATCCGCTGGCGGATCACCGGGAAGGACAAGGGCGGCAGCGCGTCCTGCAGGCGGAGCAGGTCATGGGCGGCTTCGTCGCCGACCAGGTCGGGGCGGGTGGCGAGCGTCTGGCCGAGCTTGATCGCCGCCGGGCCGATCGCCTGGAAGGCATCGGCATAGCGCGGCACCTGGGGCACGCGCGCGCCGAAGCGGGCGATCCGGGCGATCCGGCGGACGGGCCGGGGCGTGTGCGGATCCTGCTCGATGCCGCGCAGTGCGCCGTGGCGCGCGAGGATGCGGCCCCATTTGAGCAGCCGCCAGAGATGGATGGCGGGTGCGGTCATGCGGGGAAGCCGGCATCCCGGCGGAAGCCGGGATCTCGGGCAGCAAGCCGTTCGCGCCGTCGCATGCGATCCCGGCTTTCGCCGGGATGACGGAAATGGGCCGACGTCACCGAGTTCAAATCTTCCAGCCCGAATGGATCGCGACCAGCCCGCCGAGCAGCGGCTCGACCTTGGTCTGGGTGAAGCCGGCCTCGCGGATCATCCGCTCGAACTCGGGCATGGGCGGGAAGCGGCGGATCGATTCGACCAGATAGCGATAGCTGTCCGCGTCGCCCGTGAGCAGCTGGCCGAGCTTGGGGACCAGCTTGTGCGAATAGGCGTCATAGACTTCGGAGAAGCCCGGCCACTGGGTGGTCGAGAATTCGAGCACGAACAGCCGGCCGCCGCGCTTGAGCACGCGGCGTGCCTCGCGCAGCGCCTTGGGGATGTCGGTCACGTTCCGGATGCCGAAGGCGATGGTATAGGCGTCGAAGAACTTGTCGGGCCATTGCAGCTGCTCGGCATTGGCCTCGCTCCACACCAGGCTCCCGGTGTCGGGCTCGCGCCCGCTGGCGATCCCGCGTTCGGCGGCGCGCTCGACGCCGACGGCGAGCATTTCCGGATTGATGTCCGCCACGGTGATCGACGCACCGGACTTGACCATGCGGAAGGCGATGTCGCCGGTGCCGCCGGCCATGTCGAGGATATGCTCGCCCGCGCGCGGCTTCACGCGGCGGACGAACTTGTCCTTCCACAAGCGATGAAGGCCGCCCGACATGGCGTCGTTCATCAGGTCGTATTTCGAAGCGACGCTGGAGAAGACCTCGCCGACGCGGCGGGTCTTTTCCTCGGGGGCCACGTCTTCGTAGCCGAAGGAGACGGTGTCGGTCATGGGAGCGGCTCTAGCGAGCGTTTCCGCGCTCGTCATCGCCTTTAAACTCGTCGTCCCCGCGAAGGCGGGGATCCAGAGTCGCGAGGGAAGCGCTCTGCCACCCTGGATCCCCGCCTTCGCGGGGATGACGAATTGGGGGCGGGTAGGTTAGGGAACCCTCATGCCTGAACTCCCCGAAGTAGAGACCACAGTGCGCGGCCTGGAGCCCGTGCTCAGGGGCGAGACGATCACGCGCGTCACGCTGCACCGCGGCGACCTGCGCCGGCCGTTTCCCGAGGGGCTCGGCCAGCGGCTGACCGGCGCGACCGTCACCGGGCTGGGGCGGCGCGCCAAATATGGGCTGATCGAGACGAATCGCGGCGACACGCTGATCTTCCATCTCGGCATGTCCGGGCGCTGGCGGATCGATCCCGGGGAGATCGGCAAGCACGACCATCTGGTGCTGGAGACGCAGCATCACCGGCTCGCGCTGAACGACCCGCGGCGATTCGGCTCGGTCGACCTTGTGCCGACGGCGGCGATGGCAGCCTGGCCGCCCTTCGCCGCGCTCGGGCCGGAGCCGCTGGGGCCGGACTTCGACGCAGCGCATCTGGCGCGGGTGTTCAAGGACCGGATCGCGCCGGTAAAGGCGCTGCTGCTCGATCAGCGCACGGTGGCGGGCCTGGGCAATATCTATGTGTGCGAGGCGCTCTACATCGCCGGCATCGCGCCCATGCGCGAAGGCGGCTCGATCGCGAAGGCGCGGCTGGCGAAGCTGGCCGCCGCGATTCGCGAAGTGCTGGAAGGCGCGATCCGCGCCGGCGGCTCCACGATCCGCGACTATGCCAGGCCCGATGGCGAGCTGGGCTATTTCGCCAGGGAGTGGCGAGTCTATGGCCGGGAAGGCGAGCCGTGCGGTTGCGGCGGCCTGGTCGAGCGGCGGGTGGATTCGGGGCGCTCCACCTTCTGGTGCCCGAAATGCCAGTCGTAATGGTTGACCCGAATCGCCGGTAGCGCTAAGGGGCCCGTCTTTCCGGGCGTGGCGGCATGTTCCCCGCGCCCTAAACATTTCGAGCTAGGAACGAGACGGCATGGCGAATACGCCGCAAGCGAAGAAGCGTATCCGGCGCAATGCGCGCCGCGCGGAGATCAACGGCACGCGCGTGAGCCGTATCCGCACCTTCGTGAAGAAGGTCGAGTCGGCCCTCGAGGCCGGCGACAAGGCCGCGGCCGCTGCCGCGCTCGCCGCTGCGCAGCCGGAGATGGCGCGCGGCGTCGCCAAGGGCGTGCTCCACAAGAACACTGCCTCGCGCAAGTTCGCACGTCTCAACAAGCGCGTCGAAGCGCTGGCGTAATCGTAATTTTTTCGTAATAAAACCCCGCGGGACCCCGGTTCCGCGGGGTTTTTGTCGTGTCTGACAAGGGTTTGCGGAACGAATCAAGGTTAGCCCATGGAACCCTGAGATTCGCGCGAGTCGCAGTGTCTTTGGTTTGCAATAATTCGCAGAAGCCAAGCTTTTCAGTAGTTTGTAAGGTTGCCCCCACGGTTTTCCGCGAGTTACGGCGAGTCAACAAAACTATTTCAGTATCTTTACACCCGACCCCCTTGATCGACTCAGACAGGGGTTCCTAAAACAGACCTCCCAGGCGAGTTCTCGCCAGGGCATTTTGCGAAGCCCGTCGCACAGGGACCGGGGATGTCCGGTGTCGAAGGGCCTCATGTCGGAGCGAATTAGCGCACGGGAAGCGGCTGCTTCCCGCGAAGGAGGGGTACGTCACGGTGACTCAGGTTCAGGCCTTGGAACGGGACGGGATGGAAGCTGCGGTTGCCAAGGCTTGGTCGCATGTGCGCGCGAACCTGCGTCGCTCGGCGGGACAGCGCCTGTTCGACCAGTGGCTCAAGCCGGTCGTCCTGATCGAAGGCAGCAATGCCGAGATCGTGCGTCTGGGCCTGCCCTCGGCGTTCATGACCCAGTGGGTGAAGAATCACTATGCCGAGCGGCTGCTGCTCGAATTCCGCGGCCAGATCCCGGCGGTGCGGAGCGTGTCGATCGAGACGCTGGCGGAGGAGCCGAAGCGCGTCCTGAGCACAGCGTCCGCGCCGGCCGCCGCCGATTCGGCCCCGGTCGCGGCGGCGACGGCCTCGCCGGCCGAGCGCCCGCAGTTCGATGTGCGCTTCACTTTCGATCGCTTCGTGATCGACGCGACGAATCGCGTGGCGTGCAATGCGGCCAAGGCAATGGCCGAGCCGGGTGCGCCGCGATTCAGCCCGCTCTACCTCCATGCCGGCACGGGCCAGGGCAAGACGCACCTGATGCACGCGATCGGCCATGCCTTCCTGGCCGCAAACCCGGAAGCGACCGCGATCTATGTGACCGCCGAGCGCTTCATGTTCGAGTTCGTCCAGGCGCTCCGCAACAAGGATACGCACGCCTTCAAGGCGCGGCTGCGCTCGGTCGACCTGCTGATGATCGACGATCTGCAGTTCATCGGTGGCAAGGACGCCACGCAGCAGGAATTCTTCCACACCGTCAACGAGTTCATGTCCTCGGGCAAGCGGCTGGTGATCGCTGCCGATCGCGCGCCGCAGGCGCTGGAAGGCTTCGAGCCGCGGCTGGCCGGCCGCCTGGCCTCGGGCCTGGTGGCGGACATCAAGCCGGCGGAGCTGGAGCTGCGCCGCGCGATCGTCGGCCGCAAGCTGCAGGACATGCCCGCGGTGACGATGCCGCACGAAGTGATGGACCTGCTGGCCGCGCGGATCACCACCAATGTCCGCGAGCTCGAGGGCGCGCTCAATCGTCTCGTCGCCTATGCGCAGCTGAACGGCGAGGTGATCACGATCGACTTCGCCACCAATGTGCTCGGCGAAGTGCTGCGTTCGGCCCAGCGCCGCATCACGATCGACGAGATCCAGCGCGCGGTCTCGGCGCATTTCGAGGTGAAGCAGATCGACCTGATCTCCGAGCGCCGCGCCGTCGCGATCGCCCGGCCGCGCCAGATCGCGATGTATCTTGCCAAGCGCCTGACCACGCGTTCGCTGCCCGAGATCGGGCGGAAGTTCGGCAATCGTGACCATTCGACCGTGATCCATGCGGTGAAGCGCATCGAGGAGCTGCGTGGCAAGGACGTGGAGATCGATACTGCGGTGCGCACCCTGATGCGGACCCTGGAAGGCTAAGGAGCTGTATTCCTGCCCCTTTCAGGGGCGGGCGGGGTGGAGGAGCTGAGAGCGGGGCAACGCAGATCGGTCACGCCTCCACCCTGATCAACAGAAAGGCCGGGCCCCGGAAAAGGGTCCGGCCTTTTTGTCTAGACATAACCGGGATACGATTTCCCTCGGGCTATGCCCGCCCAGTTCCTGCCCGGTGCGTTTTACCAGCAGATGGTCTGGCCGATCCGCGGATCATAGACGCAGCCGCCATTGCCGCTTTCGAGCATGGGACAATAATCGCTGTAATAGCTCACACAGTCGCCATAATTGGCGAAGCCGCGGGCGCGGTAGCTGGTGCAGGTGACCGATGGCGGATTGTCGCATTCGGCGACGCCCGGACGGGCCTGGAGCGGCTGGGCCAGCACGGCCTGGAATCCGGCCGCGGCGGCGAGCGAGAGCGAGAAACCGATCTTCTTGCGCATGGGTGCCTCCCTTTGGCGTGGGAAGCCCAGGCTAGGGCGCAACGCCGCCGCGGCCCAGCGGAGCTCGATCGGATATGGTGGTTTCGCGCCGCTCAGGGCACCAGCCGGAAATAATAGCTGTAGCTTCGCGTGGCGCCGCTGACGGTGACGTTGCCGATCGTCACGTCATAGATGGTGTTGGCGGCCAGCCCGGCGACTTTCCATTGCAGGCTGTTGGGCAGGCCATAGCCTTCATTGTCCCACGACACGTTCGACACGGTGAGCGCGGCGCCGCCCCGGGCGCGCACGGCGATCGTGGCGTTGGCGAAGCTGACCGCGGCGTTCGCCCCGAAGTTGGAGCTCTTGTTGGCGATCACGCCGAACGACAGCAGCGCCGCGGTGTCGAAATAGCGCGCCGGATACTCCTGGAACGGATAGGCGACATAGTCCGGCAGCGGACCGGCGGTGTTCTGGCTGCTGTTGATCACCTTGATCGAGGCGCCGTCCGCACGGTTGCTGCCCTGCCAGATGCCGGCGACCCGGCCATAGGAGATGGTCGAGAGGAACGGATAGAGCAGCCAGCGGCGATGGCCGATATTGTTCGCCACCACATTGTTGGTGTCGGTGAGCCAGCCGATCAGCAGGTCCGCATCCTGCGAATAGCGCAGGCCGCCCGTGCCCAGATAGATGTTGCTCTGCCCGGCGGCAGTCGCGCCGGCGCTGGTGTAGCAGTTCCAGCTCGCCGGCGGATTGTGGCTGAGCTGGCCGTTGGCGGCCATCATCAGCGCGGATTGCTGGGAGGCGGGCTCGTCGGCCGGCGCATAGGTGACCGCGGGCAGGTTGTGATGCGCGCGGATGTCGTTGAGCGTCGCCAGCACCCGCGCGCCGACCTCGGGCTTGAGCGTCCCGGCCTGGCAGGCGGCGATGTTGGGCGGAGTGCTGTAGAGCAGCGCGACCGAGGTCAGGAAATCCGAGCCGGTGGCCGGCTCGGTGCCCGTCGGGCTGGGCGTGGGCGCCGGCGTGGTGGGGGTAGGGGTCGATCCCGATGGGGGCGTCGGCGTGGGCGTGACGACCGTGCCGCCATCCCCGCCCGAGCCGCCGCCGCTGCACGCGGCCAGGGCGCTGCCGAGCAGCCACAGGGTAACCAGTTTACGCATCTGCACGCACTCCCGCCTGGCGGAACCCCAAGGGCATGGTGCGGTTCCGGCCCTTCCCTGGAGCATAGCGTCCGGGGAAGGGCTGTCAGCAGTTATTGGCAAAGGATTCGGAGTCAGACCTGCAGCCCGACCGCCTTCTGCGCCGCCTTGAGCGTCGGTTCGGCGAGCCTGCTGGCGCGCTCGGCGCCCCTGGCGAGCTGCGCACCCACCGCGTCGCGGTCCGCCAGCAGCTGGTTCAGCCGCGCGCGCACCGGCCCCAGCACGGCGATGGCGAGGTCCGCCAGCGCCGGCTTGAACGCGCCGAACCCCTGGCCGGCGAACTCCGCCACCACCGACTGGGGATCGCGATCCGCCAGCGCGGCGAAGATCGTCACCAGGTTCTTCGCCTCGGGCCGCTCGGCCAGGGCGTCGAACGAATCGGGCAGCGGCTCGGGATCGGTCTTTGCCTTGCGGAGCTTCTGCGCGATCGTGTCGTCATCGTCCGACAGGTTGATGCGCGACAGGTCCGAAGGGTCCGACTTGGACATCTTCGCGCTGCCGTCGCGCAGGCTCATGATCCGCGGGGCCGCCTTGGAGATGAACGGCTCGGGCAGCGGAAACAGCTCAACCTCGAAATCGGTGTTGAACTTGGCCGCGATGTCGCGGGCGAGCTCGAGATGCTGCTTCTGGTCCTCGCCCACCGGCACGTGCGTCGCCTTGTAGACGAGCACGTCCGCCGCCTGGAGCACCGGATAGGCGAACAGGCCGACGCTGGCGCCCTCGCGGTTCTTGCCCGCCTTGTCCTTCCACTGAGTCATGCGGTTGAGCCAGCCCATCCGCGCGGTGCCGTTCAGGATCCAGCACAGCTCGGCATGCGCGGGAACGCGCGCCTGGTTGAACAGGATCGCGCGATCGTCGATGCCCGACGCCATCAGCGTCGCGGCCATTTCGATCGTGCTGTTGGCGAGTTCCCGCGGCGAGATGTTGCCCGTCAGCGCATGGAGGTCGGCGAGGAAGAACAGGCATTCTCCGCCATTCTTCTCTTGGGTGTCCTGCATCGCCACCCATTGCTTGATCGCCCCGAGATAGTTGCCGAGGTGAAGATTGCCGGTGGTCTGGATGCCGGAAACGACGCGCATGATTCGATACTCCGCGCCCGGGCTGACCGTTCGGCCGTTGGACGGGCCGCGGGTCCGAGACGGCGGGGGCGCGGCCGCACAGCGATGTCAGGGACGGAAGCGGGCTGTAGAGGGCCGGTTTGCCGCTGTCCAATGCCATGATGAGGGGCCGGCATCCGCCGGGAACCGCGCTGCCGGCCACCGCGATCGGCGCGCCAGCGCATCCCCGCTATCCCTTAGACCGTCATCCCGGCCTTGAGCCGGGATCCCACTTCTTCCGTCGGCAAGGCAGCGGGACCCCGGCTCAAGGCCGGGGTGACGCGAGGAGAAGATGAGTCCTCAACCTGGGGCCGCGACTCAATCGACCAATCTCGTCATCCCCGCCTGCGCGGGGAGGGTCGTAAAATCAGATACTTGCCTGGGGCCTCGCCCTAGGTTCGGCGCCGCCGCACCAGCGCCTTGATGTCGGAGACCAGGAAGGCGCGAGTGACGAAACAGGCGATGCCATAGACGATGCAGCCCGCCCCCACGAGCACCACCAGCGCGCCGTAACGCTCGACCATATGGCCGTTGAGCCAGGGATCGAGCAGATGGTCGAACGCGAACAGCGCCCCGCCCATGATCACCGCCGCGATCGCCAGGCGGGGCAGGCGGCGCCTGAGCTGCGCGTCGGCAGTGAAATGGCCGCGCCGATGCAGCGTGCGATAGAGCATGAAGGTGTTGACGCTCGATGCGATCGCGGTGGCGAGCGGCGGGCCGCTGGCGCCGATCAGCGGGATCAGCACCAGATTCAGCGCAATGTTCACGCCGACCGAGACGATCGCGTAGCGCACCGGCGTCTTCATGTCGTGGCGAGCGTAATAGCCGGGGGTGAGCACCTTCACGAGGACATAGGCGGGCAGGCCGACGGAGAAGCCCGCGAGCGCCAGCGCGCAGGCGCGCGTCGCCTCCGGGCCGAAATGGCCATATTGGAACAGGCCGCGCACGATCGGCTCGGCGGCGACGATCAGCGCGACCATCGCGGGCAAAGTGAGGAACAGCGCGAGCTCGATGCCGCGATTCTGCGTCTCCATCGCCTCCTCGTCCCTGCCGGCGCCGAGCAGGCGCGAGATGGTGGGAAGCAGGATGGTGCCCAGGCCGATGCCGATCATGCCGAGCGGCAGCTGGTTCAGCCGGTCGGCATAATAGATGTAGGAGAGCGAGCCCGCGGCGAGCAGGCCGCCGGCGAGCGCGCTGGAGATCAGCAGGTTGATCTGCGACGCGCCCGCGCCGGCGGCGGCGGGCAGGATCAGCTTCATCAGCCGCTTCACCTCGGGATCGAGCCGGGGAAGGCGGGGCTTGAGCGACACGCCCGAACGGCGGCAGGCCAGCGCCAGCCAGCCGAGCTGCAGCGCGCCACCGATCGGCACCGCGATCGCCTGCGCCCGCGCCGTCTCGAACGGATCGCCGTTGAACACGGCGAGCGCCACCACCATCGCGACGTTGAGCAGGATCGGCGCCGCGGCATTGACCCAGAATTTGTCGAGCGAATTGAGGATGCCCCCCAGCAGCGAGGCCAGGCTGATCAGCATCAGATAGGGAATGGTGATCCGGCTCAGTTCCACTGCGAAGGCGAAGCGATCGGGCGCGACGTCGTGGAAGCCGCCGGAGAGCAGCCAGGTGAGCGGCCAGGCGGCGGCCAGCATCACTCCGGTCATCACCGCGAGCGCGAGGAACAGCACCGAGAGCGCGCGCTCGGCGAAATCGAGTCCCTGCGAGAGCTCGCCGGTCTCGCCCACCTTCCGATTGAACATCGGGATGAACGCGGAATTGAACGCGCCCTCGGCAAACAGGGCGCGGAACATGTTGGGCAGGCGGAAGGCGATGGTGAACGCGTCGGACGCGAAGCTCGCGCCGACATAGCGGGCCTGCAGCGAATCGCGCACCAGCGCGAGGACGCGGCTGGCCAGGGTGAGGCCGCCGACCGAGCCGAGGCTGCGGGCAAGCTTCATGCCGCCTCCGTCACCCTGCCGACGGCGGCCGCCCGATCCGGCGAGAAGCCGCGGAGAAGCACCGCGGCATTCGCGGATAGCGCAGGAGCCGGGCCCCCGCTTTCGCGGGGGTGACGATGATGGGACATCGAACCCAGCTCCCCGCCTGGCCGATCAGGCTTCGCCCGCCACGTCGCCGGTCAGGCCCGATTCGTTCATCGCGCGCTGCTGGATGTAGATGCCGCCGAAATCGATCGGCTCGAGCATCAGCGGCGGGAAGCCGCCGTCGCGCACCGCATCGGCCAGCACGCGGCGGGCGAACGGGAAGAGCAGGCGCGGCGCCTCGCCGAGCAGGAAGCCGTCGAGCGCCTCGCCCTCGGGCACGTTGCGGATGCCGAACAGGCCGGCATAGGACAGGTCGACGATGAAGGCGGCCTGGCTCTCGGCGGTGGCGCGCACTTCGATCTTGAGGACGACCTCATAGACTTCGTCGGCGATCTTGGCCGAGCCGATGTTGAACTGCACGTCGATGGCCGGCGCGGTCGGGTTCTGGAAGATGGCCGGCGCGTTCGGATTCTCGAACGAGAGATCCTTCACATATTGCGACAGCAGGCCGGCGGCCGGGGCGGTATCGGCACCATTGGCAGCGGGCTCGCCGAATTCGGCGATCGTGTCGTTCTCGGCCATTTCGATGTACCTCTTTATTTCCGGATAGTTTGACGCTGTTTGCGCGTTGGATCGGTTGCGCGCCTAGCAGGCGGGCGCACGCGTTTCAATTGCCCCCGGATTCGACGCGCGGAACCGGAGATTTGAAACCGGCGGCGCTTGGGCCTATGTTAGCGGCGAAGCGTTTGGAGGCTTAGTGTACACGATAATCCTGTTCGCAATGGTGGCCGGTTTCCTGGCGCTCCGACTCTATGCCGTGCTCGGCAAGCGCACCGGCCATGAGCAGGCGTTGCCGAAGCCGAGCGAGGAGCGCGTGGCCGTGCCGCCCGCGGCCCGCACCATCGACCAGACTCCCGAGGTGCGCGAGACCGGCGCCCGGGTGATCGGCACGGGCGCGGAAGCGGGCCTCAAGGCCGTGATCGCCGCCGATCCGAGCTTCGACGTCGCCCAGTTCCTCGACGGTGCGAAGAGTGCCTACAAGATGATCCTCGAGGCCTTCTGGAAGGGCGATGAGGATACGCTGGCCTGGCTGGTGGAGGACGATGTCCGCGCCGGCTTCGCCCAGGCGATCGCCGATCGCAAGGCGGCCGGCCATGTGCTGGAGAATCGCCTGGTCGCGATCGAGCGCGCGCTGATCTCCGACGTGGTGGTGGAAGGCAAGGCCGCCCGCATCACCGTGCGCTTCGACGCCGATATCGCGGCGGTGACGCGCGATGCCGATGGCAATGTGATCGCCGGCTCGCTGAGCGATGCCGTGGAGACGCACGACATCTGGACGTTCGCGCGGAGCCTCCGCAGCGACGATCCCAACTGGAAGCTCGTCGAGACCGACGAAGCCTGAGGGGCCATTATGCGGATCTGGGGGGGAGTCGCGCTCGCGGCGCTGCTGGGCGCTTGCTCGGGCGGCGTGGTGCCGCATTCGGTGGAGCCGGGCTATACGCCGCCGCGCGAAGCGCCGCGGGAGCGTCCGCGAGAGACCGGCCGTGTCTCGGAGCCGCACGGCAATCCCGCCGCGCGCCAGCCCATTCCCGCGACGCCGCTCGCCGCCGTTCCGGCGCCGGCCGCGCCGGCCGGCACGCTCGTCGCCGCTTCGGCCGGGCTCCTCGCCGGCCCCGCGTTCGATTCGCTGCCGCTGAGCGACGCCGGGGCGGCGCGCGCGCTGGTCGCCTATCGGCTCAGCTGCCCCTCGCTGGTGCGCCGCGCCGATGCGAGCGGGCTCACCCAGGGGCGGGACTGGCAGCCTTCGTGCGACGCCGCGAAGACCTGGGACGCACGCGATGCGCGCGGCTTCTTCGCGCGCTGGTTCGAGACGGTGCAGGTCGCCGACGGCAAGGCGCAGGCGACCGGCTATTACGAGCCCGAGATCGCCGGATCGCGCCATCGCCGCCCGGGCTATGAGGTGCCGGTCTACGCTAAGCCCGACGACATCATCGACGTCGATCTCGGCCAGTTCTCCGCCGAGATGAAGGGCAAGCGGATCCGCGGCCGCGTCGCCGGCAAGGCCTTCATTCCCTATTATGACCGCCGGGAGATCGACCAGGGGGCGCTGGACGGGCGCGGGCTGGAGATCGCCTGGGCGGCCGATCCGATCGAGCTGTTCTTCCTCCAGATCCAGGGATCCGGGCGGCTGCGCGGGCCGGACGGCCAGCTGATGCGCATCGGCTTCGCCGGCCAGAACGGCCGCGAATATGTCGGCATCGGCGCGCTGATGCGCGACCGTGGGCTGCTCAAGCCCGGCGGCGCCTCGATGCAGGGCATCATCGCCTATCTGCGCGAGCACCCCGAGGAGGGGCGGGACATCATGTGGGAGAACAAGAGCTATGTGTTCTTCCAGGAATTGAAGGGCGCCGGGCCCAATGGCTCGCTCGGGCTGCCGGTCACGGGGCAGGTGAGCGCCGCGGTCGATCCCAAGTTCATCCCGCTCGGCGCGCCGGTGTTCCTCTCGATGGACCGTGCCGAGGCGAACGGCCTGTGGATCGCGCAGGATACCGGCGGGGCGATCAAGGGGGCCAACCGGGTCGACACCTTCTGGGGCGCGGGCGACGATGCGCGCGCGATCGCGGGCGGCATGAATGCGCGCGGCACCGCCTGGCTGCTGCTGCCGGCGGGCACGCTCAGCCGGCTGGGCGGCGGGCCGATCGCCACGGTGCCGGCCCCGCAACGCCAGCGGTGAGGCGCCTCGCGCCCGAGGAAGCGGCGCTGTGGAAACGCGTGATCGCCAGCGTGACGCCGCTCGAGAAGCGTGCCGCGCGGGCGGCCGTGACCGTCGAGGAGCCCGCACCGGCCGCGGCCCAGCCCCTGCCGGCCAAGCGCAAGGGACGGGTGCCGCCGCTACGCGCGGTGGCGGCGCCGCCGCCCGCGCCGCCGCGCGGGCAGGCCGTCAACACGCTCGACGCCTCCTGGGACCGGCGCCTCGCGCGCGGGCTGGTCGCGCCGGATTCGACCGTCGACCTGCATGGCCACAGCCTCGCCTCGGCCTATGACCGGCTCGATTTCGGGCTGGAGGCGGCGATCGGGCGGAGCGACCGGGTGCTGCTGCTCGTCACCGGCAAGCCGCCCCAGCCGGAATCCGAGCGCCCGCATGCGCGCGGCGCGATCCGCGCGGCGGTGGGCGACTGGCTCGCCGCGTCGCGCCATTCCGATCGTATCGCTGCCGTAAGGACCGCGCATTCCCGCCACGGCGGGGCCGGTGCGCTCTACATCGTGCTCAGGCGGCCCCGAGAAAAATCTTAACTTCTCTCTGCGATGTGTCCGGGGATCGCGGCCGGCATCTGCCGGTCCGGCGACGGGTTGCTGGGGGGAAGAGCGAGCGCAGTGGAAGGATTTTCGCTCAAGAGCCGTGCGATAGCCTTTGCGATGTGCGCCGGTGCCGTGGCGTTCATCCTGGCGCTGGCCGCGGCCTCCACGCCCGGCATGATCACTGTCGAGACGGCGGGCCGCGCGCTGATCGCCGCCATCGTCTGCGGCGTGATGTGCTGGGCATCGGCCGAGCGCAGCATCGCCTCCACCGCCGAGGCCATCGACGCCGCGATCGCCCGTCTCCAGGGCGCCGCCAATGGCGATCTGCAGAGCGGCATCCCGCCTCAGGTGCACGTATCGGTGCCGACGCTGGCGCGGGCGATGGACGGGCTGTTCCGCCAGCTCCACGCCAATCTCGAGAGCGTCCAGCGGCTGGCGATGTTCGATCCGGTGACGTCGCTGCCCAACCGCACCAATTTCCGCCGCACCGCCGAGCGCATGCTCGCGGACCTGGCGCCGGGCAATATCGCGGTACTCTATTTCATCGATCTCGACCGTTTCAAGCACGTCAACGACACGCTGGGCCATGCCACCGGCGATGCGCTGCTCGGCATGGTGGCCAATCGCCTCCGCGCCGTGGCGGACCGCTTCGCCGCCGAGGCCGATGCCCGCCCGCCGCTGATCGGCCGCCTGGCCGGCGACGAGTTCACCATGTTCTTCCCGGCGCTGCGCCATGTGCGCGACGCCGAGCGGATCGGGCGCGGCATCCTCTACGCCCTTTCCGAGCCGTTCGACCTTGCCGACCAGGAAGTGTCGATCGGCGCTTCCATCGGCATCGCGCTGCGCCCCGAGCACGGCACCACGCTGCACGACCTGATGCGCGCCGCCGATGCCGCCATGTACCATGCCAAGGCGATGGGCCGCGGCCGCGCCGAGCATTTCACCGAGATCCTCGCCGCCGAGATCGCCGAGCGGGCCCGACTGGAGAGCGACTTGCGCGAAGCGGTCGACAAGGACCAGTTCACGCTCGTCTACCAGCCCCAGGTCTCCGCCGCCGACGGCCGCATCGTCGCCGCCGAGGCGCTGCTGCGCTGGCGCCATCCGGACGGGCTCAAGATGCCCGGCACCTTCATCCAGCGCGCCGAGGAGACCGGCCTCATCGTCGAGATCGGCGAATGGGTGGTGGAAAGCGTCGCCGAGACGATCTCGCGCTGGGGGCGGCTGGGCATCCAGCAGCGGCTCGCGGTCAATATCAGCCCGCGCCAGCTCGACCATGCCAGCTTCTTCCGCAAGCTGCGCGAGGCGATGCTGGCGGCCAGGGCCCCGGCCAGCCTGCTCGAGCTCGAGATCACCGAGACGCTGGCGATGCACTGCTCGAGCGAAGTGCTCGATGCGATCGCCACGCTGCGGGCCGACGGCGCCACCATCGCCATCGACGATTTCGGCACCGGCTATTCGAACATCGCCCGGCTCCGCAAGCTGCCCATCGACCGCATCAAGCTCGACCGCAGCCTGATCGAGCAGGTCGCCGAGAGCGCCGAGGCGCGCATCATCGCCCAGGCGGTGATCGGGCTGATCCACGGCCTGGGCTGCGAAGCCGTGGCCGAGGGGATCGAGAGCGAGGACCAGGCCACCGTGCTGCGCGTCATCGGCTGCGACGTGCTCCAGGGCTATGCCGTGGCGACCCCGATGGAAGAGAGCGCCTTCCTCGAATGGGCGCGGGGCATCGCGCCGCAGCGAGTTGCGGGGTAAGCGCTGGTTCCTCCCCCAGCTTGCTCGGGGAGAACTTATCGCATCACCCGCCGCAGCACCTCCTCATAGACGTCCGTCAGCGCGGCCAGGTCGGCCAGCGCCACTGCCTCGTCGAGCTTGTGCATCGTGGCGTTGAGCAGGCCGAACTCCACCACCGGACACAGTTTCGAGAGGAAGCGCGCGTCCGAGGTGCCGCCGGTGGTCGAAAGTTCCGGCACCACTCCCAGCCGCGCCTGGATCGCCCCGGCGACCAGCGCCGAAAGCGCGCCGGGCTCGGTGAGGAACGCCTCGCCATAGACGCGGCCCCTGACGATCCCCGCCGGAGCATGGCGCTGCACGATCTCCTCGATCCGGGCAATCAGGTCCGGGCCGTGCTGCCGGTCGTTGAAGCGGATGCTGATCCGCGCCCCGGCATGGCCGGGGATGACGTTGGTCGCCGGATTGCCCACGGCCATGTCGATGATCTCGATGTTCGAAGGCTGGAACCAGGCATTGCCCTGGTCCAGCTCGATGGCGTCGATCTCGGCCAGGGCGCGGACGAGCCGGGGGACCGGGTTGTCGGCCAGGTGAGGATAGGCGACATGGCCCTGCCTGCCGGGGATCGCGATGTCGATCACCGTCGAGCCGCGCCGGCCGATCTTGATCATGTCGCCCAGGCGGTGCTGCGACGTGGGCTCGCCGACCAGGCACAGGTCCGGCATCAGGCCGCGCTCGGCCATCCGCTCGATGAGGCGAGGCGTGCCATAGGTGGCAGGGCCTTCCTCGTCGCCGGTGATGATCAGGCTGACCATCCCCTCGGGCACGCGCGCCGCCGCGGCGACGAAGGCGGCGATGGCGCCCTTCATGTCGACGGCGCCGCGACCGTAGAGAAGCTCGCCCCGGATCTCGGGCGTGAAGGCGTCGCTTGCCCAGCCCTGGCCGGGCGGCACCACGTCGAGATGGCCGGCAAAGGCGAAATGGCGGCCGGCGCCGCCCCGCACCGCGAGCAGGTTCTCGACCGGCCCCTCGGGCGCCTCGCCCTCGACGAAGCGCTCGACCCTGAAGCCGAGCGGCAGCAGCGCCGCTTCCAGCACGTCGAACACGGCGCCGCGCGCCGGGGTGATGCTCTCGGCGGCGATCAGCGCCTTGGTGAGTTCTACGGGATCGGGCAAGATGGTCTCCGGCATTGGTGGAGGTGGCATTGCCCAAGCTCGATCTCGATACAATCCCGCAGACCAACGCGACCGGCTATCCGCCCGAATTCGCCGGGCCGGTGCAGGGGCGCTGGTATCGCCGGCTCGCCCCGGCGAGCGGGATCACCGACTTCGGCTTCAGCCATGTGACGCTCGAGCCGGGGGCCTGGTCCGCCCAGCGGCACTGGCATGCCGGCGAGGACGAGTTCGTGGTGATGCTGGCGGGCGAGGCGGTGCTGGTCGACGATAGCGGCGAGACGCCGATGCGGCCGGGCGACATCGCCGCCTTTCCCAAGGGCGACGGCAACGGACACGTCCTCCAGAACCGCGGCGATACGCCCTGCGTCTACATCGCGGTGGGCAGGCCCGCCGCGAGCGACTGCCATTATCCCGACATCGACATGCATCTGCCGGCCGGGCAGGGGTTCCGCCGGAAGGACGGCAGCGGGTTCTAGGCCGGATCCATCTCGAACTGCTGGATCACCCAATCCTCTTCCTGGGCCGCGGCGATCCAGTCCTGCATGAAGGGATGCTGGAGCACGGCGTTCATATAGGCGGGCGCAAAGCGTGCCACGGGCAGCGAATAGGTGACGAGCCGCGTCACCACCGGCGCGAACATGATGTCCACCGCGCCGAACGCGCCGAACAGGAACTGCCCCTCGCCGCCATAGCGGGCACGGGCCTGGGCCCAGAGCTCCATGATCCGGCCGATATCCTCCAGCACATCGGCATCGGGCGCCTTGGGCGGATAGACCTTGCGCACGTTCATGCTGTGCTTGCGGCGCAGGGCGGCGAAGCTGGAATGCATCTCGGCCGCCATCGAGCGGGCCATGGCGCGCGCCGCCGGATCCTGGGGCCAGAAGCCGGTATTGCCGGTCTTGTCGTTGAGATATTCGATGATCGCCAGGCTGTCCCACACCACGGCATCGCCGTCCCACAGGATCGGGACCTTGCCCGAGGAAGGCGCGAACTCGTCGCCTTCGCGCCGCTTCTCCCATGCCTCGTCGTACAGCGGCACGACCACTTCCTCGAAGGGAAGGCCCGATTGCCTGCAGGCGAGCCAGCCGCGCAGCGACCAGGAGGAATAGGCCTTGTTGCCGATATAGAGCTTCATGAATCCCGGGATAGCGGCGGGGCAGGGGGGCTGGCAACCGCCACGAAATGTTGAATCCCTTGACCCTCCCTGCGGGTGCGCATGGGGGCGAGAGGGAGGTGGAGTAGAACATATAGGGAACATATGCGGCGGTGCCATATGTAGGAAAGCGCTAAAATATCACGTTTATACAATGGCTTGACTGAGGGTTGACGCGTGGTTGCCAATATGGAACGACACGCCAAGCTGGCCGAAAAGGGGAGGGCATGCTGAGATCGGGTTGGATCGCGCTCGCGGTGATGGTCGCGGAGAAGGTCGGCCGGATCCTGCCCATGACGGTCACCGAGTGCCTGCCCGACGGTTTCGACCTCATGGCGCCCGCCGATCTCCATGCCCCGATCGGGATGCACCTCCGGTAAGCCGAGGCTGGACCATGCATATGCATCATGTATACGCATGATGCATATGCATGATGATTCGCTCCCCTCCGTCTGCGCCTGCACGATGCTGCGCAAGGCCGCGCGCATTACCGGCCGCCTCTATGATTCGGCGCTGGCCGGGCACGGGATGACCACGGCGCAATTCGCGATCCTGCGGCATGTCGCGCGGGGCGAGCCGCTGGCGCTGAGCCGGCTGGCGGAACAGCTCGAGATGGACCGCAGCTCGCTCTACCGCGCGCTTGCGCCGATCGAGAAGCGTGGCTGGGTGAGCGTGACCGCCGGGGCCGGGCGCAGCAAGCGCGCATCGCTGAGCGCGGCGGGCAGGGAGGCGCTCCACGCCGCCGAGCCCGACTGGGCGGCGATGCAGCGGCGCGTGGAGGCAGAGGCCGGCCCGGCGCTGTGGCAGGAGCTCAAGGCCGGGATCGAAGGTTTCACCCAAAGCCTCGAGCGTGCGGGAGGCCGGGCATGATCGCGCTGCTTTCCCGCCTGCCGGTGGGCGCGCGCGGCTATGCCGGCATCGTCGCGGCGATCACTTTCGTTGCGCTGCTGGTCTCGGCCGGGCTGCGTTCCGCGCCGGGCGTGATGATGCTGCCGCTCGAGCAGCATTTCGGCTGGGACCGCGCGACCATCTCCGCCGCCGCGGCGATCGGCATCTTCCTCTATGGGCTGGTCGGCCCATTCGCCGCCGCGCTGATGCTGACGGTGGGGATCCGGCGGACGATGCTGGCCGGGCTGGTGCTGATGTCCGCGGCGACCTTTGCGAGCCTGTGGATGTCCGAGCCCTGGCAATATGTGCTGAGCTGGGGCGTGTTCTCGGGCGTGGGCAGCGGCGCGGTCGCCTCGGTGCTGGGCGCGGCAGTGGTCAATCGCTGGTTCGCGACGCGCCAGGGCCTGGTGATGGGCATGCTGACCGCGAGCACGGCGACCGGCGCGCTCGTCTTCCTGCCGATGCTCGCCTGGCTGGCCGAGGGCGGGGCGTGGCGGCCGGTGGCGCTGGCCGTGTCGATCGCCAGCGCCGCGGTGATCCCGCTGGTGCTGCTGTTCGTGCCCGAGCATCCGCAGCAGCTGGGCGTGCGCCGTTTCGGCGAGACCGAGGCGAGCACGCCGCCGCCGCCACTCAAGCAGGCGGCGACGCCGGCACTGGCCTTCACCGCGCTGTTCCGCGCTTCGAAGAGCATGACCTTCTGGCTGCTGTTCGGGACCTTCTTCGTCTGCGGCCTCACCACCAACGGGCTGGTCGGCACCCATCTGATCGCCTTTTGCGGCGATCACGGCATCGCGCCGGTGCAGGCGGCGGGGTTGCTCAGCCTGATGGGGCTGTTCGACCTGATCGGCACCACGGCATCGGGCTGGCTGACCGATCGCTACGATCCCCGCAAGCTGCTGTTCGTCTATTACGGGTTGCGCGGGCTTTCGCTGCTGGCGCTGCCGTTCCTCGACTTCAGCGCCTCCAGCCTGCTCCTGTTCGCGATCTTCTACGGGCTCGACTGGATCGCGACCGTGCCGCCCACGGTGAAGCTCGCCAATGTCCATTTCGGCGAACGCGATGCGCCGATCGTGTTCGGCTGGGTGATGGTGGGGCATCAGATCGGCGCGGCGACCGCGGCGTTCGGCGCGGGTGCGGTGCGCGCCTGGACGGGGACCTATACGCCGGCCTTCCTGGTGGCGGGTGCCTTCGGGCTGGTCGCGGCGGTGGCGATCCTCGCGGCGCGGGCGGAAAAGGAGCGGCTGCCGGCGCTGGCCTAGGTTGAGGATTCATATTCTTCCTTCGTCACCCCGGCCTTGCGCCGGGGTCCCGCTTCTTCCTGCGCTGGCGAGATAGCGGGACCCCGGCGCAAGGCCGGGGTGACGGTGAAAGATCAGATACTTGTCTGGGTTCTCAACCTAGGCCGCCCGCAGCGTCTCGAGGAAGCTGCGCATTTCGCCGAGCAGGCGGCGGGCCTGGTTGACCAGCTCGTCGGTGGCGGCATCCATCTCGGCGGTGGTGCGGGCCGCCTCGTCGGTGGCATTCTCGGCCCCCGCCGCGCCGGCCTGGAGATCGGCGGTGAGTGCCGCGGCGGTGCCGGCATAGGCCTGGATCGAGCGGATTACCTCGCCCTGGTGCCGCATCGCCTGGCCCACCGCGCCGCCGACCTCGCCGATCCGGTCGAAGCCGTCGCGCATCTCGCCGACGATGGTGGTGGTGGCATGGACCGCGCCGGTCATCCGGGTGAGCTGGGCGCGGATGTCGCCGGTGGCATGGGCCGTCTGGGCGGCGAGGCTCTTCACTTCCTGCGCGACGATCGCGAAGCCGCGGCCGGCCTCGCCGGCACGGGCGGCCTCGATGCTGGCGTTGAGCGCGAGCAGGTTGGTCCGTGCCGCGATCCCGGCGATCATGTCGGCGATGCTGCCGACGCTGGCGCTGTGCTCCACCAGCGTGGCGAAGCGGGCATCGGCCGAGCGGGACAGGCCGTAGAGATGCGCGGTGGTCTCGCTCTGGGCATCGAGGCTGGCTTCGACGGCGGTGAGCGAGCGCCCGAGATTGGCCGATTCCTCGAGCAGGGTGGCGGCGCCGGTGTCCGCGCGCACGGCGCGATCGGCGACGCCGCGGATCTCGTCGCGCGTGGCGGCGGCGGTGCCGACCAGGCTGCCGGCGGAGGCGCGGGTCTGCTCGGCGGCGGCCGCGAGCTCGCTGATCGCGGCGACGAACTGGCGCTCGAACCGGTCGGCGATGCGGGCGATCTCGGCGCGGCGATCCCGTTCGGCATCGAGCTGGGCGCGGTGGCGCGCTTCGGCGGCATGGGCCACCTGTTGCAGCTCGTCGCGCTGGGCGGCGGCGCGCAGCAGGTCGCGCTCGCCGGCGGCGCGGGCCAGCGCCTCGCCCTGGGCGAACTGCTCGCCGACCAGGGCGGCCTGGCCCATCACGGTGCGGGCGAGCAGGGCGACGAAGACGGCGAGGAACACGAACACGCCGGCCGGGATGTTGGCGAAGACGGCGTAGAGCGCGCAGATCGCCACGGCGATGCCGAGCCATGCCAGGCTGGCGGGCGGCAGCGGGGCGTAGCGCAGCGCGCCGATCGCGACGACGCCGGCAAGGGCGGTGGTGGTGACGATCAGCTCCTGGTCGGTCGCGCCCAGGCCGATCGTCAGGAGGAACAGGAACCAGCCGAGCGAGGAAGCGGCGGCCTCGATCACCATGGCGCGCAGGGTTCCGGCGGGATTGTCCACTCGCCAGTCGCGCCGCTTGCCGTCGCGCCAGCGAACGAGGACCGCGGTGCCGATCGCCAGGTGCAGCGCCAGCGCGGCGATGTGCCAGGTCCAGAAGCTGCCGGCGTGGATCATCAGGGCCAGCGCGATGCTGACGAAGACGCTGGCGGCATAGGAGAGCGGATAGCCGCGCTGGATGGCGATGGCGTGCGCGCGCATCAGCGGCGGCGGGAGGGCCGCCCATCTGTCCCAGATCGCCCGCCTGAGGGCGTGTCCGCTCACCTCTCCCATCCGGCCAGCGACTAGCCGAACATGGTTACCATGGTGTTTACAGGCGCAGATGGATGCCCCGGCGGTGGAGCGGGATCAGCAGCGCCAGCACGAGCAGCAGCGCCGCCAGCGCGAAGAGGAAGGAGGCGAGAAGGAGATTGCCGGGGAGGAGCGCGGCGAGGCCCTTCCACGCCCAGGCCTGGAAGCCTGAGCGCATCGCGGCGAGCGAGAGCAGCAGCGAGAGGAGATAGCCGAGGATCGCGTTCATCCCCAGCACGTCGAGCGGCCATAGCGCCTTGCGGACCGTCTCGCTGCGCGCGGCGAGGATGCAGCCGACGAACAGCATCGCCGACAGGCCCGAGGTGAGCAGCGCGAAGCTGCTGGTCCACAGCTTCTTGTTGAGCGGAAGCCAGGGCGCGAGCAGGAGGCCGAGCGCGGCGAGCGCGATGCCGGCGAGCAGGAGGCGCGGCACCGCGCGCGCGGGCGCCGCCTGCCAGAGCAGCGCGGCGAGCGCGCCGAGCAGGACGTTGACCAGCGCGGGGAGGGTGGAGAGCAGGCCCTCGGGATCATAGACGATATTGCCCGCCGCATCGGTGCCGAGCCGGTACATGTGATGCGTGGTGACCGCGATCCGGTCGACATAGCCGGCGAGGTTGCCCGCCGGGCTGAGATCCCCCGCGCCGTGCCCGGGGACGGGCACGAAGGCCAGCAGCGCCCAATAGCCGAGCAGCAGCACGATGCTGGCGATGCCCAGCGCCGGGGCGCTGAGGCGTGCGCGCCCGTCGGCGCCCGTCCGGGCGGTAAGGATCGCCAGCGCGGCGGCAAGGCCGTAGCAGAGGCCGAGGCGGGGGAGGACGCCGAACACCCGGAAGTCCGCCAGCCCGGGGCGCGCGAGCATCTGCCACGCCCAGCCGATGAGGATCAGCAGCAGCGCGCGCCGGACGACGCGGCCCCAGAGCCGGGCATCGACCCGGCGGGGGAAGGACAGGCCCAGCGCCACGCCCATCGCGCAGAGAAAGGCGGGGAAGACGAGGTCGGTAGGGGTGAAGCCGTGCCACTCGGCATGATCGAGCGGCCACCAGACATGCGCCCAGCTGCCCGGCGTGTTGACGATGATCATGAAGGCCACCGTCAGCCCGCGGAACAGGTCGAGCCCGCCGAGCCGTGCGCCTGCCTGCATCCTGCCTTCGGTCATCGCGTCCCTCCCGGCCGCACCATGGATCGGTTGCGCCGCCCGGTCAAAGCGCGGCGCTTGCGGCGGGAACGAGGTGTGTTAGTGATCTAGCACGATAATGTGAGAGGCGAGGATGGACGGAGTGAAGATCAGCCGGCGGGGCGTGCTCGCGACGGCGGCGGCGACGGCGGCGGTGGCGCCGGTCGCGGCGATGGCCACGGCGGCGCCGGCCAGGCTGAGCGTCGGCGACCGGCTGGCGCGCTTCGACCTGCTCAAGCCGGGCGTGCACAGCTATCTCCGCTCGGCCGAGAAGGACGGCGCCCATGTCGCGCGCGACATCTGGCGGCGGGAAGTGCGGTTCGAGACGGTCGACGGGGTGCAGAAGCTGCGCGTCGTGCAGCGCTGGGACGGGACGGGCGCGAAGCCTTCGCTGGTCACCCGCGATTCGCTGTTCGAGCCCGGCACGTGGCGGCCCTCCAGCCATCTGCGCATCACGACGGTGGAGGACAGGAAGACGGTGGAGGGGTTCCTGTTCGCCCCCGACCGGATCACCGGCCTGCCGGGCGTGGCGGACAATAGCCGTGCCGATTTCAGCGTCGCCTTGCCGGAGCCCATGTTCAACTTCGAGACCGACATGGAGATGCTCGGCACGCTGCCGCTGGCGCATGGCTATCAGGTGTCGATTCCCTTCTATCACCCGGCCGGCGGGCCGCCGGCGCGCTATCTGTGGACCGTGACCGGGGACGCGCAGCTGGCGGGCCCCGACGGGCGGCCGATCGACTGCTGGATCGTCGAATGCGACTATAACAGCGGCAAGGACCCGTCGCGCTTCTGGTATGCCAAGCGCACGCAGCAGTTCATCAAGCTGGAGGCGAAGGCGCCGGACGGATCGCTGTTCCGCAAGACGCTGCTGTTCTGAGATTCACCTGCGAGGGTGGGGAGGGGCGCCTCTTGCAGCCTTTCCAAGCCACCTCCAGGCAGTATCGACATTCAGCTCTGTCTCTTTCGCTCCCGGTGGCGAGGGACGGAAGTTGCCTGTCGGAGCCTCTCCCTTTCGTCATGCTGAACTTGTTTCAGCATCCAATTCTCCACCCACGATATCGCTGGTGGCACGTTGGACCCTGAAACAAGTTCAGGGTGACGAAGGCGGTTGGTTCGAAGCGCTTCGGCCTGCCAGCCACATCCTTAGTCTGAATGTCGATCCGCCCAAGCTTGGGGATTTGAGCGCGTCTGCGAGATTGCTTCCGTCATCCTCAGCGTGCGGGAATGATGGGGAAGCGCAGCCGGTCAGGCCTTCACATACACCCAGGCCGTGGTGCCGCTGGCAAGCGGCGCCTCGACGCGGACATAGTTCTCGCTCTCATACATGTCCGCCGCGGCCAGCTCTTCGGGCGTAAGGCGGAAGACCTTGCCGGGGATGGGCGGGGCATCGGCATCGGGAACCAGCGCCAGATGCACCTCGATGCCGCTGGCTGCCAGCACGTCCGGGTCGCGGATCGTGATCTCGGTCTGCCTGTAGCCGTGGAGGATGTCGTCGCTGCCCTCCAGCAACCGGCCGAACTGGCGCAGCTGCACGCTCGCCAGCTGGAGCGTGCCATAGGAGAAGAGCAGCGCGCCCTCGCGCATCCAGCGTCGCTCTATCCGATCGCTTCGAGCACCGCGGCGCGCAGCTCGGGAATGCCCATGCCCTTCTCGCTCGACGTCGCGATGATGCCGGGATGCGCGGCGGGGCGCTTGCGGGCCTCGGCCTCGGTGCGCTCGCGCACTTCGGTCAGCTCGGTCGCCTTGATCTTGTCCGCCTTGGTGAGGACGATGCGATAGCTCACCGCGGCGCCGTCGAGCATGTCGAGGATCTCGCGGTCGACTTCCTTGATCCCGTGGCGTGCATCGATCAGCACGAGCCCGCGCTTCAGCGCCTGGCGGCCGCGCAGATAGTCGTTCACCAGATAGCGCCACTTGCGGACCATGTCCTTGGGCGCCTTGGCGAAGCCATAGCCGGGCATGTCGACCAGGCGGAAGCGCAGCGGCTGGCCGACGTCGAAGAAGTTCAGTTCCTGGGTGCGGCCGGGCGTGTTCGAAGTGCGCGCCAGGGCGTTGCGGCCGGTCAGCGCGTTGAGCAGCGACGACTTGCCCACGTTCGAGCGGCCGGCGAACGCGACTTCGGGCACGTCCTGGCCGGGCAGGAACTCCAGCGTCGGCGCGGACTTCAGGAACGTGACCGGGCCGGCGAAGGTCTTTCGCGCGGCCTCGATCATATCTTCGTCGAACCCGCTCACTTCGCCGGGGCTTCCTTCTTCGCTGGCTGCTTCAGCACCGGATGGCGCGAATAGAGCCACTGCTGCTGCAGGATGGTGATCACGTTGGAGGTGATCCAGTAGAGCTGCAGGCCCACCGCGAACGGCGCCATCAGGAACATCAGCATCCACGGCATGATCGCGAACACCTGCTTCTGGATCTCGTCCATCGGCGCCGGGTTGAACTTCATCTGGAAGTACATCGACACGCCGAGCAGCACCGGCACCACGCCGATCGCCAGGAACGAAGGCGGCGTAAAGTGGAGATAGCCGAACAGGTTGAGGATCATCGCGGGATCGGGCGCCGAAAGGTCCTTGATCCACAGCACGAAGCCCTGGTGACGCATTTCGATCGTCAGCAGCAGCACCTTGTACAGCGCGAACATGATCGGGATCTGCAGCAGGATCGGAAGACAGCCCGCCAGCGGGTTCACCTTCTCTTCCTTGTAGAGCTTCATGATCTCCTGCTGCTGGCGCTGCTTGTCGTCCTTGTGGCGTTCCTGCAGCGCTTTCATCTTCGGCTGGATGACGCGCATGCGGGCCATCGATTCGAACTGCTTGTGCGCGATCGGGAAGAGCAGGCCGCGGATGGTGATCGTCAGCAGGATGATCGCCACGCCGAAATTGCCGACCAGGCGGAACAGCCAGTCGAGATAATAGAAGATCGGCTGTTCGATCACGCCGAACCAGCCCCAGTCGATCGCATAGCTGAACAGCTTGATGCCCAGCTTGTCCTGATAGGCCTCGAGCAGCTTCACTTCCTTCGCGCCGGCGAAGAAGCGGCTGGAATAGCTGGTCTGCTTGCCCGGCGCGATGGCGAGCGGCTGATCGAGCTGGTAATCGGCCTGATAGGCCTTGCTCGGATTCTGGCGCTGGCCGAGCGTGACCGGCACCCGCTGATCGGGGATCAGCGAGGTCAGCCAGTAGTGATCGGTAAAGCCTGCCCAGCCGCCGCTGGTCCTGTAGCTCTGCGCCGTGGTCTCCACGTCGCTCCAGCCCAGATAATGCGCCTTGTCGGCAGTCGCGGCGATCGGGCCGACGCGGGCAGCCCATTGGCCGGCGTCCTTCGAGCGCTCGGCGCGCGAGACCGAGGCATAGGGCGTGACCGAGACCGGCGCCTGGCCGAGATTCGCGACCGTCTGGCGGATCGTGAACATATAGTCCTGGTCGACCGCGAGATCGATGCGGAAGACCTGGCCGGTGGCGGTCCGTGCCGTCAGCGTCACCGGCGTGGTCGGCGTCAGCTTGGTGCCGCTCGCCTGCCACACGGTATTCGCATTGGGCGCCTGCACGCCCGAGCCCGACCAGCCGAACTCGGCGAAATAGGCGCCCTGCGCGCCATTGGGCGAGAGCAGGTGGATCGGCGGCGAGTTCTTCGCGGTGGTCTCGTCATATTTGACGAGGACGAGATCGTCGATCCGTGCGCCCTTGAGGTTGATCGAGCCCTTGAGCGACGGCGTTTCGATCGCGACGCGCGGCGATTCGGCCAGCACGACGGCGCGGTCGCGCAGCGCGGCGGGCGAATCGGCGCTGTTCGGGATCGCCTTGGGCTGAGTGGAGGGGGCCTGCTGCTGCTGCTGCGGGAAGAACCAGTGCATGACGGCGGGCCACGCGAACAGCAGGAGCGCCGCGATCACCGCGAACAGCAGGAAATTCTTCTGATCGTCCTTCACGTAACCGATTCCCCGGAAAAACTTATGGCACTGGGTCGTAGCCGTGCCCGCCCCATGGGTGGCAGCGGGCGATCCGCCGGATGGCGAGCCAGCTGCCTTTGACAGCCCCATAGCGGCGAAGCGCCTCGATTGCATAGGCCGAACAGCTGGGCTGGTAGCGGCAGCTGGGCGGAAGCACTGCCGACGGGCCGATCTGCCAGGCGCGGGCGAGCAGGATCAGGAGTTTGGCGATCATCGCCACCCCCTCTCCCGCGCGGCGCGCCCCCGGAGCTGGGTCCCCGTATTCGCGGGGCCGACGGCTGGGGCGTTGCTCACCGCCGCACCTTCCCCAGGGCCTTGACCAGCTCGGCCCGCAGCTCGGCGAACGGACGCTCGATGCCGCCGTTGCGGCCGATGAGCACATGATCGGCGCCGGGCAGGCCGGCTTCGGGCAGCACTTCGCGGACGAGTGCGCGGAACCGGCGCTTCATCCGGTTGCGGATCACCGCGTTGCCGACCTTCTTGGATACGGTAATGCCGACCCGCATGACCGGATCGGCATCGTTGCGCACATGGACGATCAGGACAAAGCCGGGCATGGGAGCCCGCTTGCCCGCGTTCGCCGCGAGATAGTCCTTGCGCTGCGTGAGCCGGGTAAGGCCCACCGCCGCACCGTCGGCGATTACGCCGACAGCTTGCTGCGGCCGCGGGCGCGGCGGGCACGGATCACGTTGCGGCCGCCCGGGGTCGCCATGCGGCTGCGGAAGCCGTGCCGGCGCGCACGCACCAGGTTGCTCGGCTGAAAGGTCCGCTTCATCGCTCATCCTCAAGTATCTAGAACGTAAAAGGGCCACCACAGGGGCGGCCGCGTGTCGGGTGCCCATAGTGGGATGGTCCGGCGGAGTCAACGCGTTCCGTTCCGCAAACCGGGCAGTTCGGCCTCCGCGCGTGCGATTTCCGCCTCCTTCCCGCGCTGACGGCGCCGGCGGGCGCTGCGGCGGCGGAGCGCCATGTCGGCATAATGGCCGAATCGCGGCCAGCGCCGCTTGGCGCGGCAGAATGCCCTTTGCGCCCAGGCCGAGTTCCGCAGCACCAGGACCAGCCCCGCGGCGAAGACGAAGATCCCGCCCGGGCCGGGGAGGATGCCGACCAGTGGCGAGACGGCGATCACCAGCATCCCGGTGACGAACAGGGCGGTGCGGACGATCGGGCTGCGTGCGGCTGCCATGGCGGCAAGGTGGGGATCGTGTATTGCCTGTGCAAGACACGCCGGCCGTGGTTCATCGCCGCTTAGCCTTGTTTCGTCGCCCGCCGGTCGCCCCCGGTCGCGCCCGCGTCGCCCGGCCCGGGGGTGCGCCGGCATAGGCGCGGCCATGACCCGCTTTCCCTGCCTGCTCGTCCCGATGCTGTTCCTTGCCGCCTGTGGCGGGGGTGGCGGCGATGGCGGCGTCGTCACGCCGGTGCCCACGCCCACGCCTTCGCCGAGCCCGTCTCCCTCGCCGACCCCCACGCCGAGCCCCACATCCGCGGTGACGGTGCAGGTCGGGCCCGCGACCTTCTCGCTGCCCACCCAGGCGACCCGCCATTTCGGCTGCACCGTCGCCGGGGCAACCGACACGCGCTGCACCTGGTCGGTGCGGGAAGCGAATGGCGGGGCGATGTCGGCCGACGGCATCTATGCCGCGCCGCCGGCTCCAGGCACCTATCACGTCGTGGCGACGAGCGTGGCGGATCCCGCCAGCTCCGCCACGGCGGCGGTGACGGTGACGGTTCCGGTCACCGACAAGCCCTGGGTGACCGGCTATTATCTCGGCTATTTCTGGGACTATATCTATCCGCCCGAGGCGGTGGACATGAGCACGCTCACCCATTTGCTGTTCGCGCGCGTGGCGCCGGGCAGCGGCACGCTGGGCGGCCAGCCGGGCCAGGTGGTGAAGGGCGCCGGCACCGGCCACGACCCGGGGCTCTCGCCCGACGGCGTGAACAGCGTCGAGGACTATCTCGTCAAGAAAGCGCATGCGGCGGGGAAGAAGGCCGTGCTGATGCTCGGCGGCGAGGGCGATGGCGACGGCTTCCTGCGCTCCGCGGCCAACAATGTCCGCGCCACCTTCGTTCGCAATCTGGTCAACTATCTGGTCACGCACGACTATGACGGCATCGATGTCGACTGGGAGGACAGGCTGGAGGGCAGCGCGCCCCTCGGCGTCAGCGCCGCGGAGGCGCGGCGGCGCGCGATCGCGCTGATCACGGAGCTGCGCGCCGAGGCGAACACGCGGCCGCGCTACCAGAACGGCCGGAACTTCCTGATCACCTTCCCGGGCTATCTGGTCTCGATCAACGACCTGCCGCAGGAGGGCCCGCGCGCGGGCATGGTCGAGCAGTGGCAGGCGGACATCGCCAACCTGGTCGATCAGTATAATCTGATGAGCTACGGCATCGGCAGCGCCTGGAACCAGGCCGACTGGTATTCCTGGTTCAGCAGCCCGATCTACGGCGCCCAGCCGCACACGCCGCGCGACCTCGACACCAGCATCGCGGCCTATGTGAAGACGGGCGTGCCGCGCGGCAAGATCGGCATCGGCATCGGCTTCTACGGCATCTTCTACGGCCCGAGCATCACCGGGCCGCGCCAGGACACCACGCACAACGAGATCTTCGAGGTGCAGGATCGTCCGCTGCGCTATTCGGAGCTGGCGCGGATGGGCTATTTCAGCCGCGGCACCTACACCTGGGACGAGCTCTCCAAGGTCGGCTATCGCAGCTATCCCGGCGGCTTCTCGCCGGCGGGCTCGGGGATCAATCCGGCGGGCTTTCTGAGCTATGAGGACGAACTGTCGATCGCGGCCAAGGGCATCTATGTCCGCCAGACGGGCCTGGGCGGCACGATCATCTGGGCGATCAACTATGACCATATGCCCGACGGCAGCAGCCCGTTGCTGGGCGCGGTGAAGCGCAACTTCCTGACCGCTGCGCCCTGACCGCCACGCCCTGACCGTCACGCCCCGGCCGCCATGCCCCGATCGATTGGTCCGTTCCGGGGGCATCCCGGCGCGCATCGGCCGCCGCCGCCGCTATCGTCCGGTTCCGGTTGGGGGGAACGGGCTTGGTCGCGAGCGTATCGACGGTTGCCTATCTGGGACTAGAGGCGCGCGCGGTGGAGGTGCAGTGCAACCTCGTCGCCGGGCTGCCCAAGTTCGTGGTGGTCGGCCTGCCCGACAAGGCAGTGGCGGAGAGCCGGGAGCGGGTCCGTGCCGCCATGGCCGCGATCGGGCTGGCGCTGCCGCCCAAGCACATCATCCTCAACCTCTCGCCTGCCGACCTGCCCAAGGAAGGCTCGCATTTCGACCTGGCGGTGGCGCTGGCGCTGCTGGCGGCGATGGGCGTGGTCGATGCCGAAACGCTGTCCGGCTATGTCGTCGTCGGCGAGCTGGCGCTGGACGGGCGGATCGCGCCGAGCCCCGGCGTGCTGCTCGCCGCGCTCCACGCCGCCGAGGCGGGCAAGGGGCTGGTCTGCCCCGCCGCCCAGGGGCCGGAGGCAAGCTGGGCCGGGCGCGTGGACGTGATCGCCGCACCCGACCTCATCGCGCTGCTCAATCATTTCAAGGGCAGCCAGCTGCTGCCCGCGCCCATGGCCGGCACCGTCGATCCGCCCGTGCCGGGCCCCGATCTCGCCCAGGTGAAGGGGCAGGAGACGGCGCGGCGCGCGCTCGAGATCGCGGCGGCCGGCGGGCACAATCTGCTGATGTGCGGTCCGCCGGGGGCGGGCAAGTCGCTGCTCGCTTCCTGCCTGCCCGGCATCCTGCCGCCGCTCGACGCCGGCGAGGCGCTGGAAGTTTCGATGGTCGCCTCGGTGGCGGGGACGCTGCAGGGCGGCCGGCTGACGCGGACGCGGCCCTTTCGCAGCCCGCACCATTCGGCCTCGATGGCGGCGCTCACCGGCGGCGGGATCAGGGTGAAGCCGGGCGAAGTGAGCCTGGCGCATCTCGGCGTGCTGTTCCTCGACGAGCTGCCCGAATTCCAGCGGGCGGTGCTCGATTCGCTGCGCCAGCCGATCGAGGCCGGCGTGGTGAGCGTGGCGCGGGCGAATGCGCACGTCACCTTTCCGGCGCGCGTCCAGCTGGTCGCGGCGATGAACCCGTGCCGCTGCGGGCATCTGGGCGACCCTGCGCTCGCCTGCGCGCGGGCGCCGCGCTGCGCGGCGGACTATCAGGCCAGGGTCTCGGGCCCGCTGCTCGACCGGATCGACATTTCCATTGAGGTGGCGGCGGTAAGCGCGGCCGATCTGGTGTTGTCGCCGCCGGTCGAGGGGTCGGCGGAGGTTGCCGTGAGGGTGGCGGCGGCGCGTGACGTTCAGCGCGAGCGCTATATCGGGACAAGCGTGCGAACCAATGCCGAAGCGGATGGCGAATTGTTGGAGCGCGTGGCGGTTCTGGATGAGGATGCCCGGAAGTTACTGGCGCAAGCTGCCGAGGCGATGCGCTTGTCGGCACGCGGATTTCACCGCGTGATCCGAGTGTCACGCACGATTGCCGATCTGGCGGGCGCGGATGACATCGGTCGCATCCATGTCGCTGAGGCGCTGAGCTATCGCCGACGCGCCCCGACGAACTGAGAGCTGGGGTCACGCCTCAATCAGCCAACCCCGTCATCCCCGCGCAGGCGGGGATCCAGGGTAGCGCTGGACAAGGATGCTGCCAGGTGAACCCCCTTCCGGAGCGCCCAGGCCCCGACTGCCCGCAACCCGCCCTTGGCCCTGGATCTCCGCCTGCGCGGAGATAACGAAATAAATCAAAGCCTTGATCGGGTTTTGACGCTAGGTTGAGAACCCAAACAAGTATCTGATTTTCTACCGTCATCCCGGCCTTGCGCCGGGATCCCGCTTCTTCTTCCGTCAGCAAGGCAGCGGGACCCCGGCGCAAGGCCGGGGTGACGAAGGAGGAATA